>CAZHYQ010000004.1:0-191243 GCA_964536805.1 uncultured Longilinea sp. | reverse complement strand
TGCTGCGCCAGAACGGTGGTTGGCACCAGGATAGCCACCTGTTTGCCATCCATCACGGCCTTAAATGCCGCCCGTAATGCGACTTCGGTCTTGCCATAACCTACATCCCCGCAGAGCAGGCGGTCCATCGGGCGGTCATTTTCCATATCTTTCTTTACAGCCCGGATGGCTTTATCCTGATCTTCGGTCTCAACATACGGAAAACTGGCTTCGAGTTCCTTTTGCCAGGGAGTATCCTGACTGAACGCAAAACCCTTGGCCACCTGGCGGTTGGCATATAAATCCAATAAATCGCGCGCAACCTGAAGGACTTCTTCACGGACTTTTTGCTTGGCATTGACCCATTCCTGTGTGCCAAGACGAGTCGGCGAAGGCGGTTCGCCATCCGGACCGATATAACGGCTGAGCCGGTCTGCTTGATGGACCGGCACATACAATTGATCGCCTCCGTCATATTCAACACATAGAAATTCGCGCTCCACACCCTCCAGCGTGCGGTGCACCAGACCCGCAAAACGGCCAATGCCGTAATCGATATGCACGACCCAATCGCCCGGTTTGAGATCGGTATAAACCGCTTCGGGAGCCTCGGCCTGCATACGGGCGCGGACTCGCGGCTGAGGGCGCTCCCAACCGAATATTTCGGCATCGGTCAGCAAATGAGCCGGACTGCCCGTTGGCGAGGTCAACGTCCAACCTTCGGTTAATGCGCCTTCAATAAACTCGGGAGATGTATTTTTACATATTTCACCCTGGCGCTCTCCCCACAGTTCCTGCAAGCGGGAAACCTGGCGCGAAATTACCAAGCTCGATTCGCCCCGGCTGCAAAGGTCCTCGATGTATTCAACCATCTGCCGTAACCGTCCGCCAAAACGCGGTCCTGGTTTGAAGGCATTGGCCAACTCAGACAATTCCACCTCGCTACCATGGCCCAATTCCAGCCAGGTATGTCCGGTCAAACTGTCCAGCAATTCCGACCAACTCAGGTAAGGTATTGGGTAATCTGCGGAAAGGGTGCCTTCAGCAATACTTTCGCGGCGAAGGCGTACGGCTTGTTCCTCGATTTCTACCGCCATCGATTGCAGTAAACTCACATCGTCAACCAGCGTCAATGTATTCCGCGGTAGATAATCGAATAAACTGGCTACAGCCGGATGTACCTGGGGGATATAGAACTCGTCCACTTCCTGGCCTGGTTGCAGCAATCCCTCAGCCCGTCCGGGCAATAATTCGCGCGCCGGGGTAACCAGCAATTGATCCAATCGGGCGACCGTGCGCTGGCTGGCTGGATCAAACCGGCGGAGTAGATCAACTTCATCTCCAAAGAATTCCAGCCGTACAGGCAACGGTTCCGCAGGCGGCCAGACGTCCAAAATGCCGCCCCGGCGCGAAAATTGGCCGGGTTCCAGAACGGTATCGGCGGGTTGATAGCCAATTCCCAACCAGACCTTCACAAGATCGGTCGGGGGCAGCGATTGGTGAAGCTTAATCGTCCGGCTGTTTTTAATGAAATCACGCCGGGGCAAGGTACGCGTCATGATTGCCCGAACCGTGGTAATCACGATCGGAGCGATTTCAGGTTTAGGCACTCCCGGCAGGTGATAAATTGCCAGCGAGGTTAATGCTTGCAAACGGTCGCGGCGCGTATTGTTGCCCCAGGCGGCCTGTTCATAAAAAAGAGGGGTTGGTTCAGTGAAGTAAAAACGCGGAGCATCCTTGGCCCAGAAGTCCAACTCGTCCAATAAAGTAAGGGCATGCTGTGGACGGTCGGTCACCAACACAATCGGTTGGTTTAAATCATAATGGAACGCAGCGCACACTGGCAGCCTGGCAGCTCGCATTAGGCCCTGAGCAGGCGGCAAGTTCCCAGCCTTTATCTCATGAAGCAAAGCCTGATAAGCAGGAAGATTTCGCAGGACGTCCAGCAAACGATCACCTTCTTATTGAATCGATCCGTTGAATTGGTTCATGGCGGCATCCAGACCCTGAAGAATAAAGATTTTCAAGGCATCCACGGCCCGATCGAGGGTTGCCTGCAAAATCTCCTGGTCTGCTCTGGGAAAATCCTGGAGAACATAACTGGCAGCATCCATTTGGCCAGGCGGCCTTCCAATGCCAATTCGCAGCCGCGGAAAATTCTTTGTACCCACCTGATCAATCGTTGAAGCAATCCCTTTTTGGCCGGCTGAACCGCCGCCCGGACGCAAACGCATCGTGCCGACAGGTAAATCGAGATCATCATGTGCGACAATCATCTGGGTTAGCGGAACCTTGTAATATCGCAGCAGCGAATTGATGGCATTGCCTGAAAGGTTCATGTACGTTTGCGGTTTCGCGACGATAATCTTTCGCCCTTCCCACAAACCGTTTCCAATCAGCGCTTTCATTTGAACTTTGCCAATTTTGATGCCAAATGCCTCGCAAAGACGGTCAATGGCCATGAAGCCAACATTGTGGCGGTTGCCGCGGTATTCGCGTCCCGGGTTTCCCAAACCTACGATAAGAAATGGAAATTCAGGCGCCAATGCGGGTTGGGGTTCTGATTTATCCACGATTTCTATCTCCGTCTCAGGCGGCTCAGCCCAAGGTAAATGCCAAAAAGAAGGAACGCGCCCAGTACTAAAAACAAGCCCCAGCCGGCGCTGTCGCGTAGATCTACTGCCGTGACGGTGACAGGGTTAGGCGGCTGCGGGGTAGGCGTACTTAATCCGATTACCTGGGTCGTGGTGGGCGATGGGCTGGCTTGGCGTGTTTCAGCCAGGGGAAGGGCGGGCATACTGGTTTCAATGATGGAATAATTCCGTACACGCACGCCAGCGACCTCGGCGAAAACTGAAGTGCCATCCGTTTTCCGAACACTTAATCGCAGATGGTAAGAGCCATCGGTAATCGTGGTCGTGTCCCAGCTCGCCAAAACACCATTTTCAAGGGCAGGAATTTTATCCTGGATGAGAAACCAGGTTTGCAACGGATCGTCTTCATACCGAAATTCAATCTGTGCCGAGTCAAAACCTTCGACCTGAGTGGAACCGGAAAAAATGATCACGCCCTGCACAGCCTGACCTGGCACGGGTTGGTTCAATGTTGGTCCGGCTGTGTTTTGTGGCAGCAGCGCGAACCAACCGGTGAAAAGCAGTGAAAGAATCAATCGGAACATGGCAATCTGTAAGTTTAACATGTTCCGCAATAACGTGCAATTGACTCCCCCCGTTGACACCAATCGAACAGAGGTTTATCCCAGAAATTAATTGAAAAGTCGTCACACCATCCTCGTTCCCGCAAGCTTGGCCGAACGAGGGGCGGCCGGAAAATGCAATTTTTTCGAATGACCCTGATGTAGATTTAATGACCCGGAGCAGGCGCTATCACCACCAATAAAACCAGGTCGTCTGTTCCGCTGTTAACAACGCTATGCTGCAATGAAGCCGGCGCCCAAACTAGCGTCCCGGCTGTTGCGTTTTGATACAGATCGCCCACCTGGAAATAACCGCTGCCCTCCAACACCAGGTAGAATTTATCTTCGCCGATGTGCATATGAACGGGTTGAGTCTGACCCGGCTGCAAGCGATTCAATCCCACCAACATGTTATCACTTTGCGCCAGGGTGGCCTTGTAAATTTTTTCCTCATTGCTTCCAATAAAGGTACGGTAGTCGATGAAGTATTTACTTTCTTTGACATCCATGTGTTTCCCTCACGCGAACGATAATTTGCTGCGAAGTGCTTTCCCTGATGAAATTATTACCGAAGTGACAAATAAAATCAATGATTTAATGATTCCAACGAGGGTACGGGTATGATATAATCATTGCAACAATGGCAGAAGATACCGTTATCAAGATGCAGGAAGAATCATCCCGGCAAATGGCACAGCCTTTGCCTGCACCGGAAAAACCCTCGCGAAAGCGGGGTTTATTAATTGGAATTATTGCTGCAGTAGTTGTAATACTCGGAGCGCTAATTTTTGGGTTGGTCATGTTGTTTCGGGCTGATGCCGCCACGACCAGTGAAATCCGCGATATATTCATCATTTTCATGGCACTTGAATCCCTCGTTCTGGGCGTGGCACTGGTCATCCTCATTATTCAATTGGCTGTGTTGATTAATCTGCTGCAAAACGATATCAAACCCATCATCAAGTCGACAAATGAAACTGTCAGCACCCTGCGCGGTACGGCAGCTTTTCTAAGTAACAATGTCACCGAGCCGGTCATCAAGCTTAATGAATACCTGGCCGGAATTAAGAAACTCCTGGATGTCCTCCGCCCCGGTCGGCGGTAATCCGGGCCTAAATCTTATCAACGATTGTAATGAAAGGAGAAAGGTCCCATGGCTGAACGAGATGATTTTGGCGCGTTTGTAATTGGCTTCATTGTGGGCGCAGTTTCAGGCGCAGTCACAGCGCTCCTGCTGGCACCCCAGTCTGGAGAAGAAACCCGTACTTATATCAAGGAACGAGCCATTGAATTGGGCGATACCGCTTCCAAAACAATTAATGAGACCTACGAACAAGCTCAGGTTTCAGCCAATGATGCGGTAAAGCGTGCAGAAACCGTCCTTGGCGACGCCAAAAAACGCGCCGCCGAATTGACTGAAAAGGGTAAAACTGTTTATGAGGGACAGAAATCCAAAATAATCAGCACCCTTTCCACCAAAAGCGAAGAGCCGCTGGTTCCGCCGACTGACGGATAGATCCATCCAAGAATAAAACAACCAAGACGGTGAGTAATACTCACCGTCTTTTTTTATTCAAATTGCAGAGCCCATAAGACTGGCGGTATTGACTCGATTACGTCGCTTGCGCACACCGAAGCAGTGCATCCCAAATGTTCGGCGGCTTCCAATCCGGCCTGTGCATGAATCCAGGCTCCTGCGATGGCAGCTTCCAACGCCGGCCTGCCCTGTGCCAATAATCCACCCACCATGCCTGCCAGCACATCGCCGCTGCTAGCCTTAGCCAAAGCTGAGGTGGCGACGGGAATGATAAATGCGCGTCCATCGGGTGCCGCAATAACCGTCAAGGCTCCTTTGAGAATGACAACCGAATTCCATTCACCGGCAAATCTCCGGGCAACCTCCAGACGGTTGGCTTGTATCTGATCCACATCCAAACCGGTTAAAGCGCTCATTTCGCCAGGGTGCGGTGTCAGGATCGATCCAGATGGTAAGAGCGTCGGCCAGTTCTTCATCCGCGCCATCAGGCGCAGCCCGTCTGCGTCAACCACCATTGGCGGTAAATTGGCTTTGTGGTCAGGTTTTCCGCCAACCGGCGCCGACAGAAAACCAAAAGAAGCGGATGGATGAGTGGCAATATCACCGTTAAGCATTTTTTCAATGAAACCAGCTGTCGTATCCTCAATTCCGAGGCCAGGTCCAACCACCAAAGCGGAGACTCGCTCAAGGTTTTTTATCAACAAATCCGCAGCATTTTCAGATATCATTCCCATTTCGTTTGGCAGTAAGAGCCAGGTAGCCTCCGGGATCTGACCTGCCAGGGCGGAATGAATGGAAGCTGGCACAGCCAGGCGCACCAGTCCAGTCCCAATCCGGTAGGCAGCGCGGGCAGATAACAAAGCTGCCCCGGTGTAATAAGTCGAGCCGGCAGCAATCATCAGGGTGCCAAAAGTCCCCTTATGGGCCGTGATGGGCCGTTCAGGAAGAAACCCGGCCACCAAGTCGCCATCAACCATAAATAAATCAATTTCATCCGACGAAACCAGGTCACTTGGCAAGCCTAAATCGACTACACGCAGTTCGCCAACCAGCTCAAACGCTGGAAATCGCAGCAACCCCTGTTTGACTGCCTGCATGCATAGCGTGATCTCCGCGGTGATTGCGTCATCCGCGGCCGCTCCAGTGTTGCAATCCACGCCGGAAGGACAGTCGATGGCAATGACATGCGGAATAGATTCGGATTCGTTCACCAGCTTAAGGACAGATGCCATTTCATTCTTGAGAGGCAATTGAACGCCAGTTCCCAGTACTCCGTCCAATAGAACATTGGAGGTTTCCAGCCAGGCTTGCAATTCGCGCAGATTCCCCTCCTGCCCGGCCTGCAACACCTGCACGCCAGCTGTAACCGCCCTTTGCACCAAATCATCATCTTTCCCGCGTGGACGGACAAGAAATGCCTGTGCCTGCCAGCCCGCCTGAGCCAACGCTTCCAATGCAACCAGCGCATCGCCGCCGTTATTTCCAGATCCGACCAGGGCTGTAACAACCCGCCAATCATCGTCACTGTATTCCGATAAAATGACTTCGGCCACGCCGCGGCCAGCGCGTTCCATCATTTCGGCATAACTGACGCCGCGCTGGTCAGCCTCTTTTTCGATTGCGTGCATTTGTTCAACACTGACAACCAGCATAGGTCCTCCGGATTCCCGAAACCCAAAACAGGTTTCAAAAGAATTATACTCCGCGGCCTCCCTGATGCTTTGGAAGGAACGCCTTCAGGTATAATCACGCTTATGCAAAAAGGGATCTCCATCACAGTCTTCATCTCCGGCATGGTCAGCTTGGCGGTTGAAATGGCTGCCTCCCGCCTGTTGGGCAATTATTTTGGCGCCAGCAACCTTATTTGGGCGACCATCATCGGATTAATCCTCATTTATCTCACCGCGGGCTATTTCCTGGGGGGCGCCTGGGCTGACCGCTCGCCAAAGGCTTCCACTTTTTACCAGATTCTTTTATGGGCTGGTTTGAGCATTGGATTAATTCCACTCATCTCCCGCCCCATCTTGCGCGTTGCGGCAAACGCCTTTGACGGGCTGCAGCTGGGGGCGATGATTGGCGCTTTCGTGGCCGTGTTGATTTTGTTTAGCATTCCGGTCACGCTCCTGGGCACTGCCTCTCCATTCGCCATCCGGCTCTCCCTGCAGGATTCCCGCCAGGCTGGCAGCATTTCCGGCCGGATTTACGCCATTTCGACCCTGGGTTCGTTTATCGGAACCTTTCTGCCCGGTTTGGTGCTCATCCCATTAATCGGAACGTATCGGACATTCCTCGCTTTCAGCTTGATCCTGATTTTGACGGCATGGATGGGTCTTTTGTCGGTCAGCGGATGGCGCAAGGCAGTATGGTACCTCTGGATGCCGGCAGTTATCGCTCTGCTCGCGGTTTATGGCTTGCGCGGCACGGATAAAACTTCCACCGGCATGATTTATGAAACGGAATCAGCCTACAACTACATTCAAGTGCTGGAACAAAATGGCTACACCATCCTGCGTCTGAATGAGGGCCAGGGCATGCATTCGATGTACCACCCCACCCAGCTCAACTATTTTGGACCTTGGGAGCAGGTGCTGGTTGCACCTTTTTTTAACACTTCACCCTATGAATTAACTGAAGTTCGCAGCATGGCCATCGTTGGGCTGGCGGCTGGAACCACAGCCCGACAGGCCAGCCAGGTTTTCCCGGATATCCAAATTGACGGCATCGAAATCGATCCGAAAATTGTCAGCGCAGGGCGCAAGTTTTTTGACATGAACGAGCCAAATCTCAACGTCATTATCCAGGATGGGCGCTATGCCCTGGCCAACAGCCGGAAAACTTATGACATTATCTCAGTGGACGCTTACCGCCCACCGTATATCCCCTGGCACATGACCACGCAGGAATTCTTTCAGACGGTTTATGACCATTTAACGGATACCGGCGCGATGGCCATCAACGTGGGCAGGGCAGAATCTGACCGCCGTCTGATCGATGCGCTGGTAGGTACCATTCAAAGCGTCTTCCCCTCTGTGTATGTGATGGACCTGCCCAATTCATTCAATTCCATTGTGTTTGCCACCCGCCAGCCAACCCGGGCGGAAAATCTGCGGAACAATTTCCTGGCGTTATCGCAACGAACCGATACGCCAACCCTCCTCCTGGATACCATGGCAATTACCATCACCAATTTGCAGCCAACACCAATTTCCACAACCGTCTACACGGATGATCTCACCTCAATAGAGTGGCTGACAAACGATTTGGTGATGAATTTCTTTATGACCGGTGAAATGAAAGGTTTACAGCAATGAAAACCCTGCAAAAAATGGTGTCACTCCTCGTGACGGTCGCAATTCCGCTCTTCCTCTTGATGACTGCCATCCGGGTTCTATTTCAACCACTTTTTCTGCAAGTCGAATACCGCGCTCCAGGTTTTCCTGAAGATTCGTTTGGTTTCTCTTTGCAGGACCGGCTCAAGTGGGGCGGTATCTCAATGGAGTACATGTTCAATAACCAGGGAATTTCATTCCTTGCCGATCAACGCTTACCGGACGGCAGTCCGCTTTACAATGACCGCGAACTGGGCCATATGGCCGATGTCAAGGCGCTTGTTCAGTTGATGATTCGGGTCTGGACTGGCGTTTTTGCTGCCCTGGTGATCATCCTCATCTGGGCCTGGCGTGGTAAATGGCTCAAGAGCCTTGGATTGGCATTCGCACGGGGAGCATGGTTGACGCTCGGGTTAATTGCAGCAATTTTTATTGCCATCGTCGTCAGCTTTGACGCGCTCTTCACAAGTTTTCACCGCCTTTTTTTTCAGGGCGACAGCTGGTTATTTCTGTATTCCGATTCGCTGATCCGCTTGTTCCCGATCCGATTATGGCAGGATGCCTTTATTGGCATGGGGATACTTACCGTCTTCGGCGCTATTCTTTTCCTTTTGCTTGGAAGATTCTTCTCCCGCAGAAACCAGTAATTCTTAAACCAAAAAAACAGCTGGTAAACCAGCTGTTTTTTTATTAGTGCAATTACATCACTTCTTTTCTGTTTGCTTGGCAACGGCAGCAGCTTTGGCTGCTACTTCAGCCGCATCGCCCAGGTAATAATGCTGAATTTCCTGGCAATTGTCATCCAGTTCATAAACCAGCGGTACGCCCGTTGGAATATTCAATTCGACAATCTCGTCGTCTGATATGTTGGAGAGGTGCTTCACCATGGCGCGCAGGCTGTTGCCGTGAGCCGTGATCAGTACTTTTTGGCCGCTCTTAATGCGCGGGACAATGGTCGAATGCCAATAGGGCATAACCCGTTTCAGGGTTAACTCCAACGATTCGCATGACGGCAATTCTTCCTTGCTTAATTTGGCGTAGCGCGGATCGAAACGCGGATGGCGTTCATCATTCCAATCCAATGCAGGCGGTGGAGTGGAATAACTGCGGCGCCAGAGCATGACCTGTTCCTTGCCGTATTTCTCAGCTGTTTCGGCCTTATTCAATCCCTGCAGCGCGCCGTAATGCCGTTCATTCAACTGCCAGGCTCTTTCCACCGGGATCCACATCAGATCCATTTCATCAAGGGCGATCCACAAAGTGCGAATTGCCCGCTTGAGCACCGAGGTGTAGGCAAAATCGAAAATATACCCTTCCTTGCGTAAAAGCTGCCCGCCCTGATGGGCTTCCTTCATGCCTGTCTCTGACAGATCGACATCTGTCCAGCCAGTGAATCGGTTTTCCAAATTCCATGAACTCTCGCCGTGCCGGAGTAGAACCAGTTTATACATCATGCCCTCGCAAAATGAGAAACGTTTGATCAGAAGTTGGCCTTATTCTACCTGAAAATGGGCTTCCTTGGGAAAACAGGTAAAAAAAGACAGCGCAAGAGTTTCCTTGCGCTGTCAGTCGGTT
This sequence comes from uncultured Longilinea sp., assembly GCA_964536805.1. Lineage (GTDB taxonomy): Bacteria > Chloroflexota > Anaerolineae > Anaerolineales > Anaerolineaceae > Longilinea. Next base: position 181,627 of record CAZHYQ010000004.1, on the reverse strand, counting down.
CAAAAGCTGTTAGCGGATAGCTGGTGGATTATCAGGGTTCGAGGAGGCGTCAAAGATATGGAAGTTATCCATGTTGAACGCCACCTGGACGTTGTTGCCAATGCTGAAGCGGGTACGCGGATCGACCCGGGCGACATAGCTGTTTTTGCCGGTCACCAGGTACAGGAAGATTTCGTTACCCATCAATTCAGTCACATCCACTTTCGCGTCCACAGGGGCGGCGTGAATTCCGGAGGGGACAAAAGCCGGGTTGTGAATATCTTCCGGGCGGATGCCGAAAATAACCTGCTTGCCTGCGTACGGCATGTAGATGCTGGTGCGATTCTCTGGTACTTTTACGGAGAAATCGCTGGAGTCAACATACAGATCGGCCCCGTCCTTCCGCAGCGTGGCCGGGAAGAAGTTCATGGCAGGCGATCCAATGAAACCAGCCACGAACAGGTTCGCCGGTTTGTCATACAGCGTTTGCGGCGTATCCAATTGCTGCAAAATACCCTTGTTCATCACGGCGATGCGGCTGGCCATGGTCATGGCTTCCGTCTGGTCGTGAGTCACATAGATGAAGGTTGTTTGCAGGTTTTGATGCAGCTTGCTGATTTCTGCACGGGTTTGCACGCGCAGTTTAGCATCCAGGTTCGATAACGGTTCATCGAACAAGAATACTTTCGGTTCGCGCACAATGGCGCGGCCGACCGCGACACGCTGCCGCTGGCCGCCTGATAATTCGCGCGGTCTACGTTTCAGCAGTGCTTCGATGCCCAGCACCCCCGCAGCACTTTCCACACGTTTTTTGATCTGGTCTTTCGGTACCTTTCGAAGCTTGAGACCGAAAGCCATGTTATCGTAAACCGTCATGTGTGGATAGAGTGCGTAGGACTGGAACACCATGGCAATGTCGCGATCTTTGGGGGGAACATCGTTCACCACCTGGTCGGCAATTTTGACTTCGCCCGAGGTAACTTCCTCAAGGCCAGCCAGGCACCGCAAAGCGGTGGTTTTACCGCAACCTGATGGTCCAACGAGAACCAGGAATTCCTTATCCCGGATCGCTATGTTCAGGTCGTTGAGGGCAACGAAGTCCCCAAATCTCTTGTTGACGTGATCGAATGTTACGCTTGCCATAGAATTCCTCCTTCCGACAGTATATGGTGATTTGATTATATGCTTCTCGAAGGAAATGTGCAATCAGGAAAGACAAGCATTATTCCAAACAAGGCTTAAGATTAAGCTGAGATCCTCCTGGCCGAATGACCGGTATGAATACCCGACCATCAGCCAAATAATGATCACTCCTGTGAGTGTTGCGGTCATTTACCAGGAGGATTATTCTGTAACTAGCATTTACCGGGTTATCGGTCACCTGGAGGAACCGAGATGAAGTACGCCAAATCATTACCAACGCTAGGACAATCTATCGGCTGGACTGCAGTTTTTTATGCCGGGTTCGGCCTCATCCTCAGCATTCTTGGATGGTTTTTTTCCGCTGCCAGTTCAAACATCCTGCTGAAGATGATCGGGATCAATATCCCGGTTTGGGCAACAGGTTGGGTACTCATCGCGGTCATGGTTCCATTGTTTGCTATGTTCGGAGCGATTAGCGGCGCGATAATTTATCTACCCGTCAAAACCCTTGTTCATTTTTTTCGCGACCCGTCAACACCGGCTGTTTGAAAGAGTCATAATGGATTTATAATTGTGCTCGTGAAAAACAAAACTGCGCCTGGCGCTCTTTCCTTTTCAACTCGTGGCTGATGGCGATATTCTCAAGTCGGTCCGCTCTAATTTGACCAGTTCTCGATAACCATGAGAGGGCGGCAAGATGATCCGGTTTATTGCGTAAGTCTAACTAACTGTTAATCTGGTTCTTTCACCTTTGGGTAGAACCAGTTGTCCAAGAAACCTTTCTGGTTTCACTTTCATTTTTTCCAGCTCCTTGGGTTTGCCCTCAAACTGTCAACCCGGAGGTACCTTTGGCCGTCTCTACAGCTTCACTCCAATATGACCTAAAGAAAACCGTCATGCCGAATCGTTTTCGCGGCTTGTGGCGGATGATGACCGGATTCCACTGGCAATACCTGGCTGCCACGTTGTTTCTGGGCATTGCAGCTCTGACAAAAACTACAACCTACCTCTTGCTGCGTTATTTTGTGGACTCCTATTTCAATCCGCGGGAAGGCGCAAAAGTCTTCCCCTTGTGGATGATTGCGCTCGGATTCGTTGGCCTGGCATTGGTGGAAGGCAGCTTTACTTTTCTCAGCGCCCGAATGGCAGCCAAATCGGCTGAAGGGATTACCCGCCGGCTGCGCAATTTCCTATTCGACCACATTCAACGCCTGTCGTTTACCTACCATGACAAGACGCAGACCGGCGAGATGATACAGCGTTCCACCTCGGATGTTGACGCGCTGCGCAGATTTTATGCTGAACAGGCGATTGGCATCGGGCGCATCGTACTCTTGTTTACCATTAATTTCATCGCTCTGTTGCAGTTGAATGTCAGGCTGACGCTGCTATCCATTATTGTCATCCCTTTTGTGGTTGCAACATCGATCTTCTTTTTCAGGAGAGTGTCCAAGGCATACAAAGCCTACCAGGAACAGGAAGCCACGCTTTCGACCACGTTGCAGGAAAATCTGACCGGTGTACGCGTGGTAAAAGCCTTTGCCCGCCAATACTATGAAATGGATAAATTCGAAAAGGATAACTGGGAAAAATATCAACGCGGCAAATTCCTGACGAAAATGCATGCGCTCTTCTGGCCGTCCTCCGATATCCTTTGCGGTCTGCAAATTCTGGCTGGCTACTTGATTGGCGCAACCATGGCCATTAACGGTGAAATATCCGTTGGCACCTACATCGCTTATGCCGGATTGATCGTGTGGATCATTTACCCGCTGCGCAACCTTGGCCGCCTGATCGTTCAGACCTCCACGGGTCTGGTGTCTTATGGCCGCGTTATGGAAATCATCAAACAGGATCGGGAGCCCCTCGATGACGGCGATGTTGAGCCTAATGAGGGCATAGAAGGCCGGATAGTCTTCGACCGGGTCGGCTTTGAATACGAAAGCGGCATTCCAGTATTGGCGGATATTTCCTTTGAAGTAAAACCAGGGCAGGTGATCGCCCTCCTGGGGTCAACGGGATCCGGTAAAACGACCCTGATGAACCTTTTGCCCCGGTTTTATGAATATACCAGCGGAAGGATTTTGTTGGACGGAACGGAGTTGAAGAGATATCCGCGGCGGTTTTTGCGCCAACAAATCGGCATCGTAGAACAGGAACCCTTTCTGTTTTCCCGCAGCATCCGCGAGAATATTGCCTATGGGGTTGGCCGGGATGTAAGCGACAGCGAAGTCGAAAGCGCAGCCCGTGCCGCCGCGATCCACGATGTCCTCACCAGTTTTCCAGATGGGTATCAAACGCTGGTTGGCGAAAAAGGCGTCACCCTCTCTGGCGGACAGAAACAGCGTGTCGCCATCGCGCGTACCTTGCTCAAGAACCCCCGCATCCTCATTTTGGATGATTCGACTTCATCGGTCGATACCGAAACCGAAGCCGAAATTCGGGAAGCTTTGCAAAATCTAATGGTCAACCGCACTACCTTTATCATTGCACACCGCATCCAGAGCATTATGGATGCCGATCTGGTACTGGTAATGGACGGCGGCCGGATTGTCCAACGCGGACAGCACGCGGATTTAATGCGTGTGGATGGTATCTATCGCAAGATTTATGACATCCAGACCCGCATCGAGACCGAGTTGGAAAAGGAGATCGCCAGTGTCGGATAATTATTTTGAAGAAGAGGAGTTTCAAACCAAATTCAGCGGACAAACCTTCCGCCGAATTATCGGTTTGGCACGCCCGCACTGGAAATGGGTGATAGGGTTTCTAATAACTATTACCATCGTATCATCGCTGGATTCGTTTTTTACATACTTGGGCAAACGAATCATCGATGACGGCATCGTCGCAAAGAACAGTGGGATGCTGGTCAATATTCTCGTCATCTATGGACTATTGATCATCGTGCAAGCCTGCGGCGTCTTTGGTTTCGTTTACCTGGCCGGGGTTTTGGGTGAACGGATCCGTTATGATTTGCGCCAGAAAATGTTCAATCACTTGCAGCGTCTGTCGCTGTCCTATTACAGCCGGACGCCGGTCGGTTGGATCATGTCGCGTGTTACCTCAGACTCGGATCGCGTGGCTGATCTGGTAACGTGGGGGTTGGTTGATTCGACCTGGGGTATGATGAACATCCTGACTTCGATGGTGTTCATGCTCATCATCAGTTGGAAACTGGCTTTAATCGTCCTGGGCATGCTTCCAATCCTGTTATACGTTGCCTACCAATTCCGTAAACGCATCCTGAAGGAATTCCGCGAGGTACGCAAGAACAACTCCAAAATCACCGGAGCAATTAACGAAAACATCACCGGCGTGCGGGTTGTAAAAGCCCTAGGCCGAGAAGCCGGGAATCTGGACGAGTTCAGTACGATCACTGGAAACATGTACCGTGCTTCCTACCGGGCGGCGTGGTTAAGTGCGCTGTTTCTTCCAACCGTACAGTTGATCGCTGCGCTGGCTCTCGGAGGGATCGTCTGGGTTGGTGGCCTGCAGGCCAGCTATGGCGGCATTACCATCGGCGGCATCCAGGCGTTTGTCAGCTACGTCACCTTCATCATGTGGCCAATCCAGGATTTGGCGCGCGTTTTCGCCGAAATGCAGCACGCCATCGCCTCGGCTGAACGGATTTTTTCACTGGTGGACGCCAAACCGGAGGTTGCCGACCGCGAAAATGCCATTGAACCGGGGACCATCCGGGGCGATATCCGTTTTGAGCACGTCGATTTCTGGTACGAAGACGAAAAGCCGATATTGAGCGACTTCAATTTGCACGTCAAACCGGGCGAAACCATTGCGTTGGTCGGACCGACTGGCGGCGGCAAAACCACCATTGTCAACCTGTTGTGCCGTTTTTATGAACCCAAACAGGGACATATCTTTATCGGAGGACGCGATTACGAAGAACTCTCCTTGCATGCCATCCAATCGCGTATCGGCATTGTATTACAGACGCCGCATCTTTTCTCCGGCACGATTCGCGACAACATCCGTTACGGACGGCTGAATGCCACGGACGAAGAGGTTGAAGAAGCTGCCCGCCTGGCCGGAGCGCATGAATTCATTATGCGTTTTGAAAAAGGCTATAACGAAAACGCCGGTGAGGGCGGCAATTCCCTCTCGGTTGGACAAAAGCAACTGATCAGCCTGGCGCGCGCGGTGCTGTCCGGTCCTGAGATATTTGTGATGGACGAAGCCACCAGTTCAGTCGATACGCTCACTGAAGCGCTCATCCAGCGCGGCATGGAGACCTTAATGAAGGGGCGGACGAGTTTTGTCATCGCACACCGTCTCTCCACCATCAAACGGGCCAATCGAATCCTTGTGATTGAAGACGGCCGCATTGCCGAAATTGGCACTCATAGCGAACTGCTGCGGGAGCGCGGAAAGTATTATCAACTCTATACCAAGCAGTTCCGCCACCAGATGACCGAAGCTTTTGATCCATTCTCAGTCGAAAATACCTCCCCAATAGCGGCGGATTAATAATTCAAATAAAAATAACAACCGGCAGGGTAAATACCTGCCGGTTGTTTGGGATTCGGCTAATTATTTAGAGAATACGCAGGACTTTCTCCCACTTCACCTGGCTCGCATCGACGGCCTGCGGCGAACCCATTGCAACTACCGCACCCCGGCTGATATATTCGTCCAACACGTTGGCAATTGCCAGAAAGTCGGCCTTCTTGGCGTGTAATACTTCATCGCGGATTCGCTGCCGTTCTGGATCGCTTACTCCCAAAAGCCAGCGGGATAATGCCGTATATCCTTTGGCATCGGGTAGTTGGTAGGCGTCCAATTCGCCGATGGTTCCAATAATCGCTTTACTCAACTCTGCTTCATCCAACTGCAATGTACGAAGGAATTCCGGTGTTTGATCGTAAATGGATAGCGTCTTATCAAGATTTGGATCGCGGTAAGAAAGCAGGCTGAACACGCCGGAAAACCGGTCAAATGCAGCCATTCCGCCATAAGCACCGCCCTGCACACGAACGCGTTCCCATAACCAGGTGCTGCGCAGATATTGCAGCATCACCAGGAATGAACCCTGAAAGCTGTAACCGGTCTGATATAAATTCGCGCCTTTTCCGACAAAATTCACCTGGCTGGGCAGTGTAATCGCCTCTGGCTGCTCAAAAGGTGTAAGCTGCCAGGATTCTGGTGCGGATGCTGATGCCGGGAAACCAGCCAGGAATGCCTGTAAATCTGGTTCAACAATCTGCCAGTTCTTGCCATCGAGGGTAACGTTGGCAATCATGCTGCCCTGTTGCACCAGGAGGTCGCGGATTTGCTCAAATGCAGTCAGGACAAGTGGCCAATTATTCTCCAGGTCGCCGATCAAATGGCGCAGGAAAATCAGTTGGCTGATGCCGCTTATCTGCTCGGCTGCCCAATCAGCCTCGTTCAATCCGGCTTTGATGCGCATGTTGACAAAGCGGTGCCCGGCTTCGGTCAGCATGGATTCAAACCCGGCTTTATCCTCCAGTACCATCTGTCGCAAGCGCTCGCGGTCATCCAGGCGAGCCGAGGTAAGGACATCCCTCAAAATCCCAAAGAGTTCGCCCCTCTGCGGTACCATGGCTTTTCCACGTAAAAATAGCCAATTGGTGGATTTTCCGCTCGAGGGAACGGTCGAATGGAAAAGTGTATGATGGATTCCACCCGTATTTGTTCCAATTCGCTGAACAAGCGTTACAAAATCCTGTTGTGCCGTGCCAGTTTCCAGCAACGCCCGCGCGAAGAGCGGTATATAAGGCAATAGTCCTTGTGGCAGCACGTGCAAATCAAAACCAAGATCAAGGTAAAATATTCCGCTGGTGGACAAATTATGATGGAAGGTACGGACGGCGCTTACTTTATACTCCTGAGTTGGAATGCTGCGAATATTGGTTTCCAGGTCTTCAAGTCGCAGAACGGGAATGGTGGCCAACGCTTCAGGCGCATCCGGCGTTTGCTGGCGAAGTTTTAGTGTGATGGTGTTTTCAACAAGGCCTGCCAGTTGAACCTCTGTCATTTCTTCGCGGGCAGCCTTCAAACGGGCCAATTCCGCTGACTCCCTTTGCTGTGCCAGATTGGCATCCGGCAATAAGGATACGGTCGCACGGTGCGGATTATTCAAAAGGTGCCGGTCAATGAGCTGCTCAAAATATTGACCGTTCTTTATTTTTTCCTTTATCTCACTTAAAGGTTGTTCAAACTTAAGCAGCGCGGCTGGATCGCGGTCATACAACCATGATTCCAGGGCTCGTAGCATAATGCCGAGCCCGCGCGGAAAGGATCCGGTATTATTTTCACGCAGACTAAATTCCACCGTGTTCATGGCGGCGGCAATTGCCTCTGGAGCGATGCCATCCTGAACCAGCTTTTTCAAGGTATCAAGGATCAGACTCTCAACTTTGTCCAAATCACCCTGTTGGATGCCTTTCATGCCCACCGAAAGAAACATCTGCGCCATGCCGGTTTCAACCCCACGCCCGGTCAAATCTTCGCCCAAACCTGAATCTATGAGGGCTTTTCGCAACGGCGATGCAGGCGTGCCAATCAGGATTTCATTCAGTATGGCAAAAGCATATTTTTCGATTGGGTCGGCGCCATCCGGCAGCAGCCAGTTGAGGGTAAGCAAGGCTTTCGGTGAGTCATCTTCTGGCGTGACTTCATAACCAAAAGCTGCGCGGCGCGGTTCAGAAAAATGAGCCTGTGCAGGCACACTCGAATTCACCGCTGCAAAATCAAAATCTTTTAAGTAGTCATCTAGGATCTTAAGGCGGTTTTCAGGATCGTCGTCGCCGTAGAAATAAATAAATGCATTTGAAGGGTGATAATACCGGTTATGGAATGCTTGAAAACCCTCATAACTCAAATTCGGAATTGCCTGCGGATCGCCTCCCGAATCCTGATGATAGGTATTATCCGGAAAAATGACCGCCTGGCTTTGTTGCGACAACACCTCATCGGGCGTTGAATAAGCCCCTTTCATCTCGTTATATACAACGCCTTTGAAGACCAAAGGACTATCGATTGAATCAAGTTCGAAATGCCAGCCTTCCTGCTCAAAGGTATGCCGGGAAAGATTGGGATACAAAACCGCATCCAGATAAACATCAATCAGGTTGTAGAAATCCTGAACATTCTGGCTGGCAACCGGATAACAGGTTTTATCGGGGAAGGTAAAAGCATTCAAAAAGGTATTCAGAGAGCCTTTCATCAATTCGACAAAAGGCTCCTTGACCGGATACTTGCGCGAACCGCACAAGACAGAGTGTTCCATGATGTGGGCAACGCCGGTCGAATCGGCCGGCGGGGTACGAAACGTGATGCCAAAAACCTTATTTTCATCATCATTTTCCAGCGAAAGCAATCTTGCACCAGTACGCTCATGCCGGTACAAACGCGCCCTGGAATTGATCTCGTCAATTTGTTCTTCCCGAACCAATAAAAACCCATGCAATGTAGTCATTTTTTCCTCGATCTCCATGATACGACGTATGGTTGTCAACTTTTCCATTCACGGCAGTCAAAACCGGGTGGGCGGACCTTGGAATTTTACCCCATAAGGATGCTCAATTTCCATATGCCGGAACACCAAATAGTGGCTTAGCATAATTTGATCATTTTCACCCCGACAGTTCGTGTTATAACCAAATTGCACCAAAAGGTTGGCGAATAATGCTGTGGATTCGGCGAAATGGCAGCCAATGGCGCAGGTACCCCTCAATAATCAGGCAAATTGAAAAGGAGTCCAAAATGAGCATCAAAGATCAGTTCACCCCTGAACAATTGAAAACGTTGGTGAGCGCTCCGGGAGCGGCCTCTACAATCGTTTCCATGGCCAGCGGCGGAGCCTTTGAGACCTTAAAGGAGGTGTTTTCCGCCAGTAAATTTGCGGCGGAATTATCCGAAAAAGCCGGCGGCAGCGGTTATGGTCCTTTGGTGGACGATTTACTCCTGCTTATGAAAGGAATGGACTACCAGGAGGCCAGGGAAAATACCGTTGAGTTTGAAAAGAAAGATCCAGCAAGCGTCCGGGACGAATTAAAGAAAATCATTTCGGACGCTGCCGGAATTGTTTCAAGCGTCCCTGGAGGAGATGGCTATAAGCGGTTTCTACTGGACATGGCCCGCCAGACAGCAGAAACCAAAACAGGCGGGTTCCTTGGCATTGGCGCAAAATCCGTCGTGGATTCCGCGGAGCAAGCGGTATTAAAAGACCTGGCGGCCGTTTTAGGTTAATGGCAATCTACACCGTTAAGGCTGGCTCGATCTACAAGTAGAAACCTCACCAGGAGGAGGACAGAAATGTGTCCTCCTCTTTTTTATTCGCTGTGAACGATCACCAATTGGGCTTGGATCGTTTCGCAACGAGGCGTGGCAATTTTCTAACTGTTTTTCAACAGGCGGATGGTTCGGCCCGCTCACCCTGCCGAATCCTGCGCGATATTGTATAATCAGAACAAATCCCCCTAAGAAATACCCCATATCGGATTAATCTCCATAACTTTCCAATGGCATCCTGAAAGGTCGCAAAATGACAATGAATGATAATAAACCCACAGTCCGCGTTGACCGCCGTCGGCCGGCTGGTTCGGGCGGTGGACCCAGCGGGCGGGCGGACGCACCCCAACGTGAACAACCCAGCCGTCCTTCCACCACGCAGTCATCATCAGGCAGTGGAGGTTCTTACGGTGGAGGTTCATCCGGCGGAGGTGGATATTCAGGCGGCAGCTCTGGCAGCCCGCTGCCATCGGGGTTATTTAAATCCCCCCTCGTTATCATCATCCTCATCATTCTGTTTGCCATTTTTATTCTTCCCGGGATGCTGAACGGCGGTACGGGCACTACCGACCAGCAGGACCTGCCAACAACTGAATTTATCGAACCAACCCAGGCGATGCCGCAAACAGCACTTGCGACCCCTACCAAGCGTCCCACCCGCCCGCCTTCAGCCGCCACCAGCGGCGATAAATGGACCGTAATGCTTTACCAGGATGCTGACGATAAAGTTCTGGAACAGGATATTTATTTCGATTTGAATGAAGCCGAAAGGGTCGGTTCTTCCAGCAATGTTCAAATCGTTGCCCAAATTGACCGTTTTGCGGGTGCATACCAGGGCGATGGCAATTGGACATCAACCAAACGGTTCTATGTAACTCAGGATGACAACCTGGACCAGATTCATTCCAAGGAAATAGCTGACCTGGGCGAAGTCAATATGTCCAACGGCCAGACGCTGGTGGACTTCGTCACCTGGGCAGTCAAAAATTATCCAGCCGACAAATATGCCCTCATTCTTTCCGATCATGGCATGGGTTGGCCGGGCGGATTTACCGATCCAACGTCGACCTCCCGCGGCAATTCAAATATGCCCATCACCAGCGCCATTGGAAACGCAATGTATCTTTATCAACTCGATCAGGCGCTGACCGATATTCGCAGCCAGACTGGTATCGATAAATTTGAGATGATCGGGTTGGATGCCTGTTTGATGAGCCAGATTGAAGTGCTCACCGCTCTTGAACCACACGGCCGTTATGCCGTGGTATCGGAGGAAACAGAACCTTCCTTGGGCTGGGCCTATACCGCGTTCCTGACGGAATTATCAAATAACCCCAGCATTGACGGAGCGAGCCTGAGTAAATTTATTGTCGACAGCTACATTACAGACGATGAGCGGATTGTCGATGACCAGGCACGCGCCAGCTTTGTTGGGCGCGGCTCTACCATCAACAGCCTTTTTGGTGCAGCTAGCGTTCCTTCGGCAGATCAGGTATCACGCCAGTTAAGCCGCGATATTACCCTGACTGCCGTCGATTTATCCAGCATTCCCGCGGTCAATGATGCGCTGAACAACCTGGCTTTCACCCTTCAATCCGCAGACCAACGCTATGTGGCACAGGCGCGTTCCTACGCCCAATCGTTCACGTCCATTTTCGGCACGCAGGTGCCGGCCTCCTTCATCGATCTTGGCAACTTTTCAGAACTGGTTGCCCGCTCCGCCGGTAAACGGGATGTGGGCGAAGCATCAAATGCCTTGATCGGCGCCATCCAATCTGCCATCATTGCAGAGCGGCACGGGTCGCAAAAACCAGGGGCCACCGGAATTTCGATTTATTTCCCCAATTCCAGTCTATACCAGTCACCCGTCGCTGGTGCGCAGTCTTACACCGGCGTGGCCAATCGTTTTGCCACTGAATCGCTGTGGGATGACTTTCTTTCCTACCACTATTCCGGCGAAACCTTCCAGCAATCGACGCGCAGCGCAGTCATTCCCAGCACGGCGGTCCGGGCTCCGGCATCCGGGGGCATCCAGATCTCGGATATAACCTTTTCAAAAACCGCTGTGGCGCCAGGTGATTCCATCGATATGAGCGCTGAAATTTCCGGCGAGAATATCGGCTACATCAAATTCCTGTTGGGCTACTATGACTCAACTGCCAACTCAATTTATGTCGCCGATTCCGATTATCTCTCCAGCTCCGATACCCAACAGATCAACGGCGTTTATTACCCTGTATGGGATGCCGGCGGTTTCAACATGCAGTTTGCCTGGGAACCAATTGTTTATGCCATCAGCGATGGCACAACCACCGCCGAAGCGCTGTTGACGCCGATAAGCTACGGTGCTTCCGCCGAAGAAGCAGTATATGCAGTGGATGGCACTTATACATTTGCTGACAGCGGCGACACCCGCACGGCACGCCTGTATTTTGCCAACGGGCAGCTTCAAAAAGTTGCCAGCTTCACAGGCAGCGATTCTGCCAGTGCACCGCGCGAGATTGTGCCCTCCGTTGGAGATACCTTCACCATTTCAGAAAAATGGCTCGACCTTGATAGCAAGGGTAACGTTACAGCAACATCCTACCAGGACGGCAAAACGCTGACCTTCAGCGAAACCGGATTAAGCTGGAAGCAACTTTATGCCGCTGCCGGCGATTACATCCTCGGTTATATTGTTGAGGACCTCGACGGCAACCAGGTGGCTTCGTATGGCCAGATTCAAGTAAAGTAACGAGTAAAGGCTGTAATCCTAACCACATAAAAAAAACGATCCCGTAATCCGGATCGTTTTTTTGTGGCGAGGGTGGGATTTGAACCCACAACCAATGGCTTATGAGTCCACTGCTCCACCGTTGAGCTACCTCGCCGAGTGTTGTGCGGGGGTTAGTTTACTATGAGGCGGAGGTTTTGTCAATAAATGGGCCTGTTAAGCAAAACCCAGCCCCTTCTCCTTCATGGAAATGTAGCGACCCTGACCGATCACCAGGTGGTCGAGAAGTTCAACATCCATCAACTTGCCGGCTTCGAGGATGCCGCGCGTCATGGCCACATCCTCAGGACTGGGGGTCGGATCGCCGCTGGGGTGGTTATGCACCACGATGATAGACGCGGCGTTGCGTTGAATGGCCGGGCGAAATAGTTCGCCTATGCGCACCATGGAGGAGTTCAGCGATCCTTTATACACCTTTTCAATGCCCAGCACGCGGTTGCGCGTGTCGAGCACCAGCACCCACAACTGCTCCTGCGGCAGCGCCGCCATTTCATAGCGCACCAGTTCCGCCGCGTCAGCCGGTGAATGCACCGCCGGCCGGTCTTCCACCGATTGGGCTGCCAGGCGCCGGCCCAATTCGATGGCAGCCTTGATCTGGGCGGCCTTGGCAAGGCCCAGTCCTTTGACTGCGCACACATCGACAAACGAAGCGCGCTGTAAACCAATCAAACCGTTAAATTCCTGTAGCAGGCGCTGGCCTAATTGGACTGCGTTCTCGCCCGGTATGCCCACCCGCAACAAAATGGCCAGCAGTTCGGCATTGTTTAACGCCTCTGCGCCGAGCAATTCAAGCCGCTCGCGCGGCCGGTCGTTGCTCTCAAGATCCAAAATCCGGTAACCACCCGCCTGTTCATGGATCATTTTTCCCCGCCTTGTTTACATGGTTTCGATTAAAAATATAGTTGAGCTTTGTACTTCACGCAAGCTCAATACCAGATCGAAATCCGCGAATTCCATCTCCATGCTATAATTCGGCGTTGGAGAAATTCCATGACGTTCGATCCCGTAACCCTCAGTAATTTCACCCTTTTTGGCACAGCCTTCGGCGCCGCGTTCATCGCCGCATTGTGGTTAAGCCTGGTTATCTGGACCTTCCGCGATATTCGTTCACGCGCGCGCGATCCATTGGCACGCGTTTTGGCGGTGCTGGTGGTGGCTGTGCTTTTTTTGCCCGGGGTTCTGGTTTACCTGATCCTGCGCCCAGCCCGGACATTGGAAGAAGAATACCAGCGCACTTTGGAAGAAGAAGCATTGCTGCAAACCATTGAAGAAATTCCGGTCTGTCCTGGCTGCTCGCGCCATATCGAGCCGGATTGGATGGCTTGCCCGCATTGCCACACCCGGCTGAAGAAACGCTGCCACCAATGCGGCCGCTTGATAGAACTCCCCTGGAATCTTTGTCCTTACTGCGCTACGCCAGCACCCGGGGCGCGCCGGGAGAACATTACGATGGATGATGCACTTCAGTCCTTGCCAACCACCTCCTTGGCTGCGGAAGAAGTCGATTCGCAACCGGTTGTCGAAGAGGAAGTTGAACACGCCAAAATAGAAAATGAAGAAGTAATCGAAGAAAGTCCGGCAGAAGAGCCAGGCCAATAGTCAGGTATAATTGGGCCATGCTCAACCTTGCACCGATCGAGCCGGTGGATTATTTAATCATTGGCCATCTTACCCAGGATTTGACAGCAAACGGCTCCGTCCTCGGCGGCACGGCTTCTTATGCCGCCCGCACAGCCCTTGCGATCGGTTTGCGGGTTGGCATAGTCACCTCCTGCGCCAGCGACATCAATCTGGCTGACCTCAAGGGAGTTTCCATCTCGATGCGCCAGGCAGATCATTCAACCACTTTCGAAAATATCCAGACCCCCAACGGCCGCATCCAATTCATTCATCATGTGGCTGCCGAACTGGATTTTTCCATGGTGCCAGTGACCTGGCGCAACACGCCAATCGTCCACCTCGGACCGGTTGCACAGGAAGTGGATCCGCGCCTGGCGCGCGCCTTCTCCGATTCTCTAGTCTGCCTGACACCGCAGGGATGGCTGCGGACCTGGAATTCTGACCAGCAAATCCATCCCACCGATTGGCCCGAAGCCCGTTTTGTGCTGGAAAATGCGGATGCGGCGGTACTCAGCATTGAAGATGTCCAGGGAGATGAAAGCCGCATTGAAGAAATGCTGGCATCGATCCCGGTCATGGTTGTCACTGAAGGCGTCCGCGGAGCGCGCCTCTACTGGAATGGCGATCTGCGTTATTTCAAACCCCCCGCCGTGGTTGAAGAGGATCCGACCGGTGCGGGAGACGTCTTCGCCGCTGCCTTTTTTATTCGCCTCTCGCAAACCCGCGACCCGTGGGAGGCAGCCCGTTTTGCCACGCAACTGGCAGCCCATTCTGTCACCCGTCCCGGTCTGGCTGGCACGCCGACCGCCGATGAAGTCCAGACGGCGCTGCTGGAAATAATCTCCAAGGTCTAAGAATGGCACGCATCTACACACTGGTGAATCAAAAAGGCGGCGTCGGAAAAACCACCTGCGCCATTAACCTGGGTGCCTACCTGGGTTATTACGGGCAGCGCGTCCTGTTGGTCGACCTGGATCCCCAGGCGAATGCCACATCTTCGCTTGGAATCGACAAGAAGACAGTCAAAAACGGTACCTATGAAGTTTTGATTGGCGATAACCCTGTTGGACCGCAAATACTACACAACCCCAAATTAAAAATATCCGTTTTGCCAGCCTCTCCTGCCTTGGCCGGCGCAGAAGTAGAACTGATCGAGGTTTCCAACCGCGAACACCGGCTCAAGGATGCGCTGGCACCGGTCATGGACCGCTACGACTATATTCTGATCGATTGCCCCCCTTCACTCAGCATTCTTACCGTCAACGGCCTGGTCGCCGGAAGGAACGGCGTGCTGATCCCGGTACAGTGTGAATATCTGGCGCTCGAAGGATTGGGGCAGTTAACCCAAACGCTTTCGCGCGTTCGTGCATCTTTGTTTCCAAATCTACAGGTGCGCGGCGTGATTCTGACAATGTACGATGGCCGGACCCGCCTTGCTTTGGATGTCGTCAGCGAGGTAAGAAAGTATTTCCCGGATCGGGTTTTCCAGACGATCATTCCGCGCAGCATACGTCTTGCTGAAGCCCCCTCCTATGGTCAGCCCATTTCCATTTACGCGCCCGAGTCGACTGCGGCTCGATCCTATTCTGCGCTGGCGCGTGAAGTGCTGCAACAAGATGGGATACATATTCCTGTGCTCAGTGAAGAAGGATGATGTCAATGGCACGCAAAGGCGGTTTGGGGAAAGGTTTGGATGCATTAATTCCGGTCGGCTCTTCCGCTCCGGGCGAAGGCATATCCACCTTCGAAGTACCCATCGAAAAAATCACTCCCAACCCGCTGCAACCCCGTAGCACCATGCAGACGGATGCCTTGGAGGAATTGGCTGCATCGATCAAGGAACATGGCATTCTGCAACCGTTGTTGGTAACTTATGATGCCGTTACTGATGGCTACATCCTTGTTGCCGGCGAACGCCGTTTGCGGGCAGCACGGCTGGCCGGGTTGGAATTTGTCCCGGTTCTCGTGCGCCAGGCAACCGATCAACAGCGCCTTGAATTAGCCCTGATTGAAAATGTACAGCGTGCCGACTTGACCCCGCTTGAAACCGCAGAAGCATACCGCCAACTGGCTGATGATTTTCATTTATCCCACGAGGCCATCGCTGACCAGGTTGGAAAAAACCGCGTTACAGTCACCAATACCTTGCGCTTGTTAAAACTGCCAATCCAAGTCCGCCAGGCATTGGCAGACGGCTCCATTACGGAGGGGCACGCGCGCGCATTGCTGGGACTGCCCTCCGATCAAGCGCAAAATGCAGCGCTTGAATCAATTCTTCGCCATGGTCTCAACGTCCGCCAAACCGAAGAGTTGGTGCGGAAATTATTGGGAGAGCGGTCCAAAAAAGTTGAACCGCGCGCACCGGATCCTGAAATCACCGCCATTGAACAACGGCTGCAAGATGCGCTTGGAACGCGTGTGGCCGTCCGGCACGGACGTAAAGGCGGCAGCGTTGTAATTCATTATTATTCAGACGAAGAACTAAACGCCCTGATTGCCACGCTGACAAGGTCATAACATGCGCATTCTTCATAATGCCAAAATTCGAACCATGAATGCCATGCAGCCGTTTGCGGCCGCCTTGGCCGTGGAAAACAGCCGCATTCTGGCTGTGGGCAGCAATGATGATGTGCTGGCGTTGGCCAACCGGACGACTGAAATCGAGGATCTGCACGGCCAGACGGTCTGGCCAGGTTTGACCGACGCGCATATTCACCTGGATTACTATGCTTTTAGCCTGAACAAGGTCGACTGCGAAACCAGTACCAAGGAGGAATGTCTGCGGCGGGTAGCGGAACGCGCCAACGTTACTGCTGCTGGCAGGTGGGTCACCGGACACGGATTTGATCAAAACCAATGGCAGGGCGGTTATGGTTCTGCTGATGAATTGGACGCCGTAACAGACGGCCATCCCGCCTTTCTAACTGCCAAATCTCTTCATGCGGCCTGGGCAAATCATCTGACTCTGCAAATGGCTGGCATTGATCGGTTTACTCCAGACCCTACCGGCGGCCATATTCAAAGAGATCAGACTGGCGAACCGACTGGAATTCTGCTGGAAAACGCAGTCGACCTGGTTGAACGCATCCTGCCCTCCCCTTCAGACCTGGATGCTGCCGAGGCGATCGATCAAGCTCAAAAAGAACTTTGGAGTATGGGTCTCACCGGGGTGCATGATTACGACCGGCGGCGTTGTTTTCAGGCTTTGCAGATTTTGGACAGCCAGAATCGCTTGCGGCTGCATGTGGTAAAAGGGATTCCTTACGAATCGCTTGCTGAAACAGTGTCGCTCGGGCTGTGCAGCGGCTTCGGTGGCGATTTTCTTCGCATCGGTTCGGTTAAATTATTCTCCGACGGCGCGCTTGGGCCGCAAACCGCTGCCATGATACAGCCCTATGAAAACAGCAGCAATATCGGGGTTTTACTCCTAAACCAGGATGATATTTTTGAGATTGGTCAACAGGCAGCCAAAAGCGGATTGAGTCTGGCTGTCCACGCCATTGGCGACCGCGCAAACCATGAAATGATTAACGGATTTGCTCTATTGCGCGCCTATGAAGAACATAACCACCTACCGCATTTGCGCCACCGCATTGAACACGTCCAGGTGCTCCTCCCGGAGGATCTAAATCGCCTGGCAGAATTCGCCATCATCGCCTCGATGCAGCCCATTCATGCCACATCCGATATGGATACGGCAGACCACCATTGGGGTACCCGTTCCCTGTATGCTTATGCCTTTCACAGCCTGTTGGATGTGGGCACGAAGTTGGCATTTGGCTCAGACGCGCCGGTGGAATCCCCCAATCCATTCTTGGGGATGCATGCCGCGGTTACCCGAATGCGGCCATCTGGATATCCCGGTGGGCAGGGATGGTACCCGGAACAGCGCATAACGCTGGAACAAGCGTTGGCGGGTTACACCACTGGGCCTGCCTATGCCGCCGGTCTTGAACAGGTTTACGGTCAATTAATGCCCGGTTATTCTGCCGATTTGATTATTCTGGATGAAGATCCGTTTACCCTGGTATCAGAATCGATTTACTCAATCCAACCTGCCGCAACGATGGTGTCAGGAGAGTGGGTCTGGCGGCACTGATCTTGCACCTGAGGGGGTGAAATGTCTACCAATCGCTCGCTTACCCCGGAAATTTTGGTAACCCGCCTGGGTGATTCCTTGGTGGAAAAAGGTTTAATTTCATCAAGCGATCTTGAAAAAGCGCTTGAAATTCAACGCAGCCATGATCCCAAAGATCCGCCTCCCCTCCTGGGCAAAATCCTGATCGATATGAATATGATTGATCAGGCTTCGCTGGATCAGGTGGTCACCGAGCAAATCTTACAGCTGCGCGTTGCCCTGCAGGAAAAAAACCAACAGCTTGAAGAAGCAAACAACCGACTCGAATTGCGCGTACAGGAACGTACGGCTGAACTCCAGGATGCCCTGGTAAAACTTGCGGAACTGGCTCAACTCAAATCGAATTTTGTCGCCAATATTTCACATGAATTGCGTACGCCGCTCACCCACATCCGAGGCTACCTTGAATTGCTGGCATCCGGCGATCTGGGAGCGGTAAACAATGAACAATACCGCAGCATGATGACCATGCAGCGTTCCACCGATCGCCTGGAAAAATTGATTGAAGACTTGATTTTGTTCTCGATGGCCGAACATGGAACCATTAACCTGCATGTCAAAACAGTTGATATTAATCAGATTTGCCGCGACCTGGTTGAAGCTTTTCAACAAAGTGCCAGCGAACATGGTCACGACCTCCTGTTCAACTGCAATCAAGAAGCGGCAATTGTCCAGGCCGACCGTGAAAAAATTCAGTGGACAATTCACCAACTCATTGAAAATGCCATTAAATTTACACCAGACGGCGGCTCAATCCGTGTAAAGAGTGAAAAAGAAAACGATTTTGTCACCGTCAGTGTATGGGATAACGGCATCGGCATCCCGCAGGAACGTATACAGGAAATTTTTGAGCCTTTCCACCAGCTGGACGGTTCCTCAACCCGGAAATATGGTGGTACAGGTCTTGGCCTGACACTGGTCAAGAAGATCATCGAAGCCCACGGCTCTATGATCCGGGTGGAGTCAATTCCCGGAAAAAGCAGCTGCTTTGAATTCATGCTGCGAATAGTGGATTAGGAAAGAGTATATAATTTATCCTAATGAAACCTGCACTTCATACCTCCTTTCTTTCTCTGGCAGACCTGTACAAGATCAATCAGATCGTCGTTCAGGCCGAGGAATGGAAGTCGGCAGTTGACGAAATCGCGCGGTATATTCGCCCTCACTTTATATTTGATAACCTGGTCATCTATTTACTCGATCCGGATTCAAAGCACCTGGAAACCGCTTATGCCCGCGCAATGGGCCGTGGAAAGCTTGCCGAAGCGGATGTTTCGTGGGGGGAAACGGTCGCCACTCAGGTCTGTAATACCGGCCAATTAAAATTACTTGAACCGAAAGAACCCTCTTCAACAGACCGTCTGAAAAGACCTTATATTCTGGCAGTGCCGCTGACCCGCGAACAGGATATTCTGGGAACAATTGTATTTGTCCGGTTCGGCAGCCCGCCTTTTACCGAAGAGGAAATTGAATTTGCACAATTCCTGACAGGCGAGATCTCATTGTTGATTGACGAAAGCTTGCGGCTGGCTCGGCTCAAAGAGTTGGAAGCCCAGCATCACATTTTTCGCCTTCAGGAAGATTTCATGTCCACCCTATCGCATGAAATCCGCACGCCGTTAGGTTTCATCAAAGGATATACCACCACGCTGCTGCGTCCGGATACCTCCTGGGATGCCCAGACCCAACTTGAATTCCTGCACATCATTGATAAAGAAACCGACCGCCTTCAGGAATTAATCGACGACCTGTTGGACTCAGCCCGGCTTCAATCCGGGCGGATGAATATGGATTTCCAAGTCGTACGTTTGGATGCCCTCGTCAACGATGTCATTATCCGCACTCATTTGCACCATCCCAGCATGATCGTCCACCTTGAAACCGATCAGCCACTCAAATTAATCGAAGGCGATCCGGTCCGCCTGGCGCAGGTATTGCAAAACCTGCTTAACAACGCTGCAAAGTATGCCCCCGGATCGGAAGTTTGGGTTACCATTCGAAATGTTGAAAAGGGTGTTCAAATCGAGGTAATCGACCACGGCCCCGGCATTCCATCCCAATATGTTCCTTTTATTTTTGATCGGTTTTTTCGCAACCCGGAACAGGCTCCAAATGTGCATGGGTCAGGGTTGGGTTTGTTCATCTGCAGGCAGATCATCCAGACGCACCAGGGAGAAATATCGGTAAATTCTACCCATGGTTCAGGATGCACATTCACCGTTTTCTTACGTGAACATATTTAGTCATTTGGTTGGCGAGGAGGCTACACCTTGGATACACGGATCCTGGTCGTTGACGATGAAGTTCTTTACCAACACCTTGTAAAGGTGAATCTGGAGGCTGAAGGCTACGAAGTCATTACAGCCAGCAACGGTGAAGAATCGCTTGAAATGGTCGCCAGTAAACATCCCGACATGGTGATTCTGGATGTCATGATGCCGCGCCTGGACGGTTGGACCACCTGCGAAAGAATCCGGCAATTTTCATCGGTTCCCATCATCATGCTTACCGCCAAAGGCGAAGAACAGGACCGCGTGCGGGGATTGAATGTAGGCGCGGATGATTATGTGGTTAAACCTTTTTCGGCAACCGAATTGGTCGCTCGCGTACGGGCTGTGCTTCGCCGGGCAAAGACCTCTGAACAGGTTGGCGCAAACCGGTATTTCGCCCACGGCAATTTAAAAATTGATTTTGCCCGCGCAGAAGTCTGGAAGGATAACAAACCCGTTTACCTCTCAGCGACTGAATACCGCTTATTAATCCAATTTGCGCAACACATGGGCCAAGTCCTGACGGCTGAGGAGTTATTAACGGCAATTTGGGGGCCTCAATACAGCGAGGATAAGGAAATCCTTTGGGTCAGCATTGCCCGTTTGCGCCAAAAGCTGGAAGATAATCCTCATTCTCCCCAACATATCGTCACCCGGTCTGGTCTCGGGTACCTGATGCCGCCTGTTGAAAAGGCCGGCCTTGCGTAAATCCAAATACAAAACTTGATAAGGATGATTCAGGATGATTGGCGAAGACGCCCAACCGAACAACGAAGAACGGACAAAAGTTTTTTCCAACGTCATTTTTAAACACCCGGTGGCAGTCTTAATTCAAACCGGCAAATACAAAATCTGCGGAAACGTCCATGTTCGTCCGGATGACCGTTTACGGGACGAATTAAACAAATCGGAGCGTTTTGTGGCAGTAACGGATGCGACTGTGTACGACCGCGAAGACCAGGTAGTACACAAAAGCAAGTTTTTGGCGGTTAACATCTCGCAAATCATCTGGATCGTCCCGGAAGATGAGAGTAATTCAGGCCAGGGTGAAAAATGACAACGCCCACCACCATTCATGGGCCAGAACTGGCCAAACTAAAGGTATATATTGTTAATTTTATTTCCCATGAATTGGAAAACCAGCCTCCGCTGGCGAGCGACCGTCGAAAGATCGTCCATGAATTGATGCAGCAAGCCTATACATCCACCCGGCTTGCTCTCCCTACCACGCTGCGGGACCAGTTATTCCATGACATTCTGGATGACATCCTGGGTTTTGGCCCGTTGCAGCCCTTATTGGATGATCCGGAAATTACCGAAGTGATGGTAAACGGGCCGAACAAGATTTACATTGAGCGCCGGGGCGTTCTTACCAAGACCAACATCACCTTGGAAAATGACGATCAGGTTTTACGCCTGATTGAAAAAATCATTCTTCCATTGGGCCGCCGCATCGACGCCGACAGTCCAATGGTTGACGCCCGATTGCCAGACGGTTCCCGCGTCAATGCCGTCATCCCGCCGGTCGCCATTGACGGTCCGACCATAACAATCCGCAAATTTGACAAAGGCAAATTAACCATTCAGCAGTTGATCCAATTCGGATCGCTCACCCAGGGCATGTCCGAATTCATCAAAGCCTGCGTTATTGCCAGGTTAAACATCGTCATTTCGGGCGGCACCGGTTCCGGTAAAACGACATTGTTAAACGTCCTATCCGGTTTTATTCCAGATAACGAGCGCATTGTTACGATTGAAGACGCAGCCGAGCTTAAACTTTTACAGGATCATGTGGTGCGCATGGAAGCAAAACCTGCCAATACGGAAGGAAGAAATGCAATCTCCATCCGCGACATGGTAAGGAACGCCTTACGGATGCGCCCTGATCGCATTATCGTCGGTGAAGTCCGCGGCGGCGAAGCGCTGGATATGCTGCAAGCAATGAACACCGGTCACGATGGCTCGTTGACCACGCTGCATGCCAACACCGCTCGTGATGCAATTTCGCGTTTGGAAACAATGTGCATGATGGCCGGCATGGATTTACCTGTCAAAGTCATCCGCCAGCAAATTGCGTCCGCCATCGATTTGATCATCCAGCAGTCGCGTATGCGCGATGGTGCCCGTAAAGTCACCTCAATTACCGAAGTCTCCGGTATGGAAGGCGATACAGTCGTAATGACCGAAATTTTCCGTTTTGAACAGACCGGCGTCGATAAGGACGGGAAAGCAGTTGGCGAGTTGAAACCGACTGGCATCCGGCCGCTGTTCTCCCCACGCCTCGAGGCCGCAGGGATCCGCCTTGGTCCGGAAGTATACGGGGCGAATTTGGGTGATATGTTCAATTCGCAAAACAAGAGGCGCTAAGAGATTAATCATTTATAATGACCCTATCTCCGTTTTAAAAAGGGTGTGTATGAACAAGAATCAGAAATTAATAACGCTTCGTATGCACAAATTAGGCGTCCTCCTCCTGGATGCTCGCAGATCCACTCGCCGGAGCATAGAAGATTGTGCGGCGGCAATTGGTGTTTCGCCTGAGACTTTTCAATCCTTTGAATCAGGCGAAGCCGCTCCGTCATTGCCGCAATTGGAAGCCCTGGCTTTTTATCTGGATTTGCCTATTGAGCACTTTCGCGGAAACGAGGCGCTCTCAGAGTCTTCGGCAACGCAAGGCGTTTTGAATATTGATCAATTGGCCCAAATCCGCAATCGCATCATCGGAACCCGGATTCAAATGCTCCGGAACGAACGCAATATCACCCTGGACGAACTGGCCAACCTTACGTCGATTTCTTCTGAGAAACTGAAGGCGTACGAGGATGGACAAGAGCCCATTTCGATGCCGGAATTGGAAACCATTGCGGATGGTTTGGAAGCCCGGGTTGAATCTTTCTTCGACGACCACGGTACGATTGGGACATGGCGTTCCCAGCAAATTGCTGTCCAGAAATTCATGGATCTCCCAGAACAGCACCAAACCTTCGTTTTACAGCCTGTAAATCGGCCTTATCTTGAGTTGGCAATGCGCTTGAGCGAACTCTCGGTTGAAAAATTGCGTGGCATCGCTGAAGGAATTTTGGAGATCACTTACTAAACGATTATGGAAAACACCATTTCTACCACACCCCAGGATTTGACCGCCGAAGCCCAAACGGCTTATGAAGCAGAAGAATTCCAGCAGGCTGCCCGTCTGTTTCACGATGCAGCGCTTGCCTATGATACGGCGAACAACGAGGTGTTGGCCGCGGAGGCACGCAATAATCAATCTGTAGCCCTCCTGAAAGCTGGCGATGCTCAAGGTGCCTATGCCGCTGCCGAAGGAACCGATGCCATCTTTGCCTCCGTCGGCGACCAGCGCCGCCAGGCAATGGCGTTGGGCAATATGGCCGCTGCGCTGGAAGATTTGAAAGACCGCGGCCATGCTATAGATCTATACCAACAATCGGCGGTCTTGTTTGAAAAAATTGGCGAAGCGGACCTGCGTGCTCTGGTTCTCCAGCGGATTTCATCCATCCAGATGCAACAGGGCAAGCGGGTTGAAGCCCTGGCTACCATGCAAGACGGTCTGGCCCAGAAAAAAAGCCTCTCCTTGGCGGATCGCATCCTGAAAGGGTTGCTACGTATCATCGGGAACATGGCAAACCGCTGACCTCACCCGCCATAATCGAGAATGGTTGCCTGCCTGAATGGGTAGGCAGCTTTTTTCTAAAATGGATTCATCAGACATTCGTCCCGCTCAAAAAAACGATACCAGCGACCTGGCCTTTTTCTTAAACCAGGCACGCTATGTCCATCGCCATCTCGATTGGCAACCCATCCTTGACTGGTTGGGTGAAGGTTCGTTTTGGATCCTGGATCAAGACCATAAAGTCCAGGCAGCATTTGCCTGCCCGGATGATCCGCCTGGCATCGCCTGGGTGCGGTTATTTGCCTGCAGTTCGCAAATTTCACCGGACGATGCCTGGGTACGTTTGTTTACAACCGAGTTGGACAGCCTAAACACAACTCCGAACAGGACCCTGGCCGCAATTGCATTACACGATTGGTTTATGCGTCTGCTGCTACGCCACGGATGGACTGAGTATCAACAAATTGTCACCCTTGCCTGGGATGGCGGTTTTTCAACCGAGCCGCATTTACCGGACGGCGCCATCATTCGCCCAATACTCCCGGACGATCTGCCGGAAATAACCAGAATTGACAACCTGGCTTTTGAACCATTATGGCGTTTATCGCAATCAGCGCTGAACCATGCTTACGAACAGAGTGCGTTCGCCACGCTGTTCGAGGTCAATGACCAGATCATTGCCTACCAGATGAGTACCGCAACTTCCTTCAATGCCCATCTTGCCCGTTTGGCAGTATTGCCGCAATTGCAGGGACAGAAGATCGGTTACACCCTGGTCTACGATTTGTTAAAACAACTGGAACGTTTACAGGTCCGGTCTGCCACGGTTAATACCCAGCATGATAACCTGGCATCGCAGGCACTTTACCAACGATTAGGTTTTGTTCATACCGGCGAACATTTCCCGGTTCTGGTTTACCAAGATTAAAATTCATTTTCTTTACTTTTCATACCATTAATGGCAAAATATCATTATCTTTGAAGCTAGAGGGAATATATGCCAAGAAAAAATGAAACCCGTGTCAAATTAAAGGAAAAACGCCGGCGTGATGAAACACGCCAGCGCTATATTTGGATCGGCATTATTTCGATCATAGCCATCGCCGTTGTGGCCGTACTGATCCTGGTTAATAATAAACCAATCGGCCAAATCCGTCCGGCAGCTGCTATCGAACGACCCCAGGTAAATCGCAATTCCATGGGCGACCCCAATGCTCCTGTGAAAGTTGAGGAATTTAGCGATTTTCAGTGTCCTTATTGCCGCCTCTTCTTTGAGGAAGGCGAGAAAAATATTGTCGATAACTACGTGAAAACAGGCAAGGTATATTTCACTTATTCGTCCTTTTCCATCCTGGATCCCAGCACGACCAGCGGAGAGTCTAAAGACGCTGCCCAAGCAGCCTATTGTGCCGCCGATCAAAATAAGTTCTGGGAATTCCACGATCTCCTTTTTACCAATCAAAATGGCGAAAATATCGGCGATTTTACCAGCAAGCGGTTGACAGCCTTTGCCGAAACTCTTGGATTGGACACCAGCGCCTTTAAGAGTTGTTTTTCAGGAAATAAATATAAACAACAGGTGTTCGATGATCTGGCGCGCGGACGCAGCCTGGGTGTCAAGGCGACACCGTCTTTCATTGTCAACGGAACACTTGTGGAAGGTTATGTTGGATTGGCGCAAGCCATCGACGCGGCGTTAGCGAAATAGCCACAAGGATCATATGATGCGCAATAACAAAGAGGGCAAACATGTTTGCCCTCTTTGTTATTGCGTACTTCTATTAGATTAATACAGCCCAAATGCGGTTAACGCCACCACAAGCAATGGAGCGATAACTAAGGCTGGCAGAAAATTGGCTGAACGAATGGGTTTCAATTCAAGCAGGCTTCCAATGGTCAAGGCGACCAGGATAAGCCCGCCGGCGGCGGACATTTCGGTGATCATGGCGGTGGAAACGAATGACTGCATTTGAACCGCCAGCAAGGTTATACCGCCCTGGTACACCAACAACAACGCCGCAGAGAAGATAACGCCCAGCCCCAGAGTGGAGGCAAACGCCAGGGCAGCAAATCCATCCAATATAGCTTTTACGATCAAAATACTGCTATCCCCGGTCAACCCATCTTGAATGGAGCCAAGAATAGCCATCGGCCCGACGCAGAAGATGAGCGAAGCGGTAAGAAACCCTTTGATAAAGCGTTTTGAGGATTGAACATCGCTGCCAGAATTAAACTTGCCCTCCAACCACACCCCCAGATGAGCAAGGTGTTGATCGATCTGCCACCATTCTCCCAACAAAGACCCGATTAAGATTGCACCGACGACCACCAGTGCGTTCTGGGTTTTGATGAACATTTGCAATCCATATCCCAATGTAAACAACCCGAAACCAGAAACCACCGTACTTCGGACTCGTTCTGGCAGCCGATTGCCCATTAAATTGCCAAGCAGGCTTCCAATAATTACCGCAGCGACATTCACAAAGGTACCAATCATTTTTCTTTCGCCAAAGTAGGATTTGCGCGTCCAGAGGCCGCGTTTTCAGAAAGTTCCAAGAGATATAAGAGAGAAGACAAGCGGTTTAAATACCGCAGAAGTTCACGATTCGAAAAAATCCCATCTGCCAAAACTTCGGCGACGCGCCGTTCTGCCCGGCGAACGATTACTCTGGCTAAATCCAACGCCGCCCCTGATGGCGAGTCGCCCGGTACAATAAACTCGCGCGAGATTTCAATATCCTTGCCTAAATGGATTATCTCTTCTTCAAGGCGGGTAACCGATCTTGAGTCAATATAATGAAAACGCTCAGCATTTTCGGGGGTGGCGGCCAATTCAGCCATCAATTGATAAAGCTCGCGCTGGATTGAGAGGATTCTTGTTTGAGTTTCAACCCGAGTTGTTTGACTACGCGCAATTCCAAGCGCCGCGGAAGCTTCATCAACTGCCCCGAGCGCTTCGATACGAAGATCATACTTGGGTATTCGGCCTTCGCCTAATACCCCCGTATTGCCATCATCACCAAGTCCTGTGAAAAACTTTCCCATGGTTACCTCAAGCATGCAATTTCAAGCTTCGGTAAAGATACCAGAACCGATCTGGGGAGAAACCATTCTGGATCTCAGAGTCCCAGATGAATTCGGAACTGATGGTGGCTGCCCGTAATCGAGCGTCCAATCCCGCCAGCAACTCAATTTGGGGTTGAGCAGGTTCGACCAGCAGATCCTCTTTTAATAAGTCAAGGATGACTCTCAATCGTATTTGATAACGGTAGATCGCCTGGGATGGGTCGCTGATCAATTCAGACAGGCGGTCTTTCCAAAGATTCAAACGGCTTGAATATTCAGCCGTTGCCTTCTTTGCCCAATTGGAACGCCATTTTGTGAATACCAGATCAATGTCGCTGATCAGCTGCGCGGCATCACCAGAATCCGTCCCCGCAGCTAATCGCGCAGACGCCAACCGGATATTACCAAGAGATAGCTGCGGGAGATTGGAGGCAAATTTCCGATCCGTTTGGATCCCAATAGGCCAGTAAATTTCATTCGACAGAATAAAATCTGGCAATTCAATCAAGGAACTTTCCAGAAAAGCGCGATCAACATCCACCGACTGCACAGATCCCCTCCTTGGTGCAGAAGTGCCCGACTGTTATGGCGTCGGGGTCAATCCCGGCATCGGGGTGGCAATTCTTGCCTGCAAGAACCACGAAGTAACATTGGCAAAGCGGTCAGAGCTATCAAAAAGCGGGCCAATGCGGATGCCTTGGACCTGGGTTGCAACCGCGTAGGAATAAACTGGATAATACAAGGGCAATGCCGGCAGGTCATCGGCAAATATCGCTTGAAAGTTGCGGTAAAGGCGGGCACGTTCAGTGATATCCAACGTCACGCGAGCTGTTTCCAGGTAATCGCTGGCAACCTTGTTATCCCATTGGGTATAATTTTGCCCGCCGTTTGCTTGCACTTGATCCCAGAATGGATAAGGATCGGGGTCTGGCGAGCGGGCTAGGTCCAAATCAACCAGGGCAGCCTGGTAATCATGGTTTGCCAACCTCTCATTCAGCAGTGCGTCATACGGCACAGCTTCAAGGTCCACTCTGACCTGGAGATCTTCCCAATCTTTTTGAATGGCTTGTGCAATCACCTCGTGTTGAGGCGTATCCGGATAGATCAACGTAAAGGCGAGTTGTGCGCCGTCTTTGACGCGCACAGCCGGATCATCGGAACTGATGATAAACCCCGCATCTTTAAGCATTCCTTGCGCTTTGGTAGAGTCGAATTCGACCCGGCTGATGGTTTCGTTGTAAGCCCACGTTCCCGGGAAAATCGGCCCATCGGCAAGGATGGCCTGGCCGGCGAGGATTTGGTCAACGATGCGTTGCCGGTTCAGACCGGTAAAAAGAGCCTTTCGGACGGCCGCATCGCCGAGGAAGGGTTTGTCGTTACTCTTTAGGTTAAATAAAACCATCGATAATTCAGGCAGGCGGCTTGTAAATAATGACAGCCCGGGATCCTGCAATACTTCAGGCAGAACAGCCTTTGAAAGTCCTGCAATTCCCTGTACATTCCCATTCCGATATGCGTCCCACGCAGCTGCATCATCCGGATAATACCGAAAAACGATTTGTTGAATAAAGGGTTTACTGCCGTAATACTGATTATTTACCGAAAGCACGATTCCGGTAATCTTGCCATTTTCAGCGATAATTCGGTCGAATTGATAAGGTCCGCTGCCCACTGGCTTCAGGTTGAACGGTGCATCCACCAGATCGGCAAAGCTAACCCCTTCCAGCAGATGTCTGGGAAGAATGCCGAATGTCAGGTAATCCAGAAAGGGTGAAAATGGTTCTGGCAGCTTGAATTGTATTTGGGTCGGATTGACGGCCGTCACCTCAACGCTGGTCCAGAAATCGCGCAGATCGGATGGGATCACCGGCGAGTCGGTCCGCATTAATTCAATCGTAAAAAGAATATCATCGCTGGTAAGTGCTTTGCCATCCTGCCAAAGGACGCCCTCCTTAAGGGAGAAATTATAGATTGTCCCGTCTTTTGAATAACCCCATGAATCAGCCAAATCAGCCACCGGGTTACCGCGGTCATCAAATGTGATCAGCCGGCTGTAGATCAGGCGGTCCACGTCCCGATCGACGGAATTATAAAAATCCAACACCGGGTTCAGGCGCTGCAAGGAACCAATGAGCGCTTCAGCATAAGCGCCGCCTTCCGAAGGCTTGGGTGCGGAGGTTGTTGTTTGCGGCGCAGGTTGTTCAATGAGTAGCAAAGCTGCCACAACCAGACCAGTCAAAAAGATGATGATTAGTTGCCAGCGGATTTTTTTCATAGGCCTCTGAAAAACGAAAAAAGGCGACTACCCCAATTTCAGGCAAGTCGCCCCATTCATTGCGTCTTTGGGTCAGCTGAATTGCGAAAAAACGCTTCAGGCTCCGTTATTTAATCGCAACCGTGACAATCGTGACGATGAAGAATACAACCGCCAAACCGATTGTAATATAGAAAATCGTTTTCTCAACGCCTCTTCGGGCAGAAAAAACGGAACCGCTATCGTTTCCTGCAAAACCGCCCAGGCCGACGCCTTTATTTTGCAGAATTACAGCAGCGATCAATGCGATCGATATTATAATCAGGACAATGTCTAAGTATTTCTCCACGCGTAGCCTCCTAAAGTAAAAGCAAGCTCGATTATACCGTCCATTAGCCAGAATCGTCAATCAATATGGAAGAACTCATAACCAATCTGCATTTGCACACACGCTTTTCCGATGGCTCTGGAACGCATCAGGAAGTCCTACAGGCCGCCCTCCGGTCGGGTCTGGATCTAGTGATCCCCACAGACCACAATGTGTATGTACAGGGCATGGATGGCTACCTGCGCGATGGCAATCGCAGAGTGTTGCTGATGTGCGCGGAAGAAATCCACGATCCGTTCCGTTTGCCACAAAAAAACCATTTGTTGGTCATCGGAGCCAACCGTGAACTGGCAACCTATGCGCCAAACGCTCAGGTTTTGCTGGACCAGGTAAAAAATGCAGGCGGAATGGCATTTCTGGCCCACCCCAATGAACATGCGCTTCCGTCTTTTGGCGAAACCGATATCACCTGGGAAGACTGGGACATCCACGGGTTCACAGGCATTGAATTATGGAATGGGTTGAGCGAATTGAAGAGCGTATCACATTCCACACTACAGGCGGTTTTCCATGCCCTCTTTCCCGCAACCATTGCGCGCGGTCCATTGCCGGAAACGCTGGCTTTGTGGGATAAATTGCTCGCTGGCGGTGATCCCGTGGTCGCGGTGGGTGGATCCGATGCCCACGCCCTGCATAAATCCTTTGGACCCATCCGCAAGACCATTTTTCCCTATGAATTTCATTTTGGGTCGATCAATACCCATCTTTTAACGCCAACCCCCCTCACCGGCGATTTGATCAACGATAGACGCATGGTTCTGCAGGCCTTACGGGATGGACATGCCTTTATCGGTTATGACCGCCCAGCCCCTACCCGGGGTTTTCGCTTTATCGCCCAGGGAGAAGAAATGGCAATCATGGGTGATACCGTCCGCCTTCGCAAAGGTGTCACCTTCCAAATACGGCTTCCGGGCGAGGCCGAATGCCGGCTGCTGAAGGATGGCAAGGTAGTGCAAACCTGGCATAACCAGGAAATTTGTGCTTACATCAGCAACCAGCCTGGCGTTTACAGGGTGGAATGCTATCTCCGTTATTTGGGCAGGCGTCGGGGCTGGATATTTAGCAACCCGATTTACCTCCGCGAAAGCTAACAATGCCAACCAATAATGTCACCCGCATGCTGGAAGCACTGAAAATTCCTTTTACTGCCTATGATTTACCAGTGGAAAAATTAGGCGCAATTGAAACCGCTCGCCGGTTGGGCGTCGCCGAAGAAATGGTTTTCAAGACGATTGTCGTAAAACGGGACAAACCCGGTAAACCGGTATTGGCAGTCATCCCTGGCAATCATGAAGTTGATCTAAAAGCATTGGCAGCTTTTTTGGGTGAAAAAAAGGTGAATTTAACGACCCAACGGGAGGCTGAATCAATGACCGGCTTGCAGGCAGGCGGCATTTCGCCATTGGCATTAATCAATAAAGGTTTCCAGGTGATCCTAGATCAAACAGCCAGCCAGTTTGAGCAAATCCACATTTCCGGCGGACAGCGCGGGTTGAACATCCGTTTGCCGGTTGCCGCCTTGATCAAAATATGTCGTGCCCGGGTTGCGGTTGTAAGCAAACAAACGCAGGATTCTGATACCCTGGAAGAATAACCTTCATCCTTTTACAACCACCACTGGACGCAATCGGGCCACCTTGCGCGCAATGCTGGCTCCGCAGACAGTCTCCACGACCTCATCCACATCCTTATAAGCCTGGGGGGCTTCTTCGGCCAATCCGGCCATGGAACCCGCCCGGATGTGAATGCCGTGCTGCGCCAATTCATCCCGTAGTCTTTCACCCCGCACCTCGCGTTTGGCTTTGCTCCGGCTCATGAGTCTGCCCGCGCCGTGGCAGGTGGATCCATAAGATCGTTCCATGCTTGCGTCCGTGCCCACCAACACCCATGACGCCGTGCCCATCGAACCCGGTACTAGAACCGGCTGACCAATCCCCATATATTCAGCTGGCAACCCGGTCTGTGCGGGTCCGAAGGCGCGGGTTGCGCCTTTTCGATGAACGCAGATGCTGATCTGGCGTCCCTGGATGGTATGCGTCTCGATCTTTCCCATGTTATGGGCAACATCGTAAACCTGTCGCAGAGTTACAGCTTTACCCTGGCCGCCCAACGTTTGTTCGAATGCACGCCTTGCCAGATTTGCCAGAATTTGCCGGTTGCTAAATGCATAATTGGCCGCTGACCGCATGGCAGCCAGGTAATGCTGGCCTTCCGGCGAATCCATGGGTGCGCAAACAAGTTCACGGTCCGGAAGTTGGATTCCATAACGCCGAACGGCTGTTTGAAATTCCTGTACATAATCGCTGCAGACCTGGTGTCCCAACCCGCGCGAACCGCAATGAAACTGGAGCACCAGGCAGCCCTCCTCGAGTTCCATGGTTTGCGCCGCCTGGATGTCATAGATTCGATCAACGACATCCACCTCGATAAAGTGGTTGCCAGACCCGAGTGTTCCCAACTGGTCGCTGCCGCGCGCCTTGGCGCGTTCGCTCACCCAGCGCGGATCAGCGCCTTCAACGCAGCCGTTTTCTTCCGTACGACGCAAATCATCCGCCGTACCCAGGCCTTTTTTTACCGCCCATTTTGCGCCGAGACGGCAAACATCATCAATTTCTGCCTCGTTGAGCTGGTACGGCCCAGCCTTTCCCATCCCGCTCGGGCAATTGGCATTGAGCGCAGCCGCCAATTCATCCAGGCGAGTTCTTGCACTTTCAAAGCGGATGCGGGAACTCAGCAACCGGACGCCGCAATTGATATCATATCCAATTCCGCCGGGCGAAATGACTCCATGCGGGAATTCCGTAGCAGCCACGCCTCCAATCGGGAATCCGTAACCCTGATGAACATCCGGCATCACCACCACCGGGCCGACCAGCCCGGGAAGCGTGGCTACATTCACTGCCTGAACAAGCGATAAGTCGTCCAGGGCAGCGCTCAGCAATTCCTGGCTGGCGAACAGCCTGACCGCCACGCGCATATCCTCTCGAAAGGATTTAGGCAACTCCCATTCAAAATCGCTGATTTTAACAAAGTCTTTTACCAACATTCCATCACCTCCGCGGCTGTAAGAATTCACCCTTAGATATCAAAAACAATCGTCACGGCATACCGTCCGGAATGATGGCTAATGGAAAGGTTATGAAAAGTGACAGCTTTTATCGATCGGGCTTGGGAAATGATCGGTTTTGGGGTGGCTTTCAATTCCGCCATTTTGCCTGAGACCTTGATGGAAATTGGATCGAAGGCAATCTGTTCCGATTCCACTGCAAATAACACCTCCGAAAGAAACAAAACCAGCAAACTCTCCTGGTCAGACGCCGAAAGATTGAATTGCTTCACCCCGCCGGGTTGTTCTGCATATTGGATATTCATCAAATGATACATACCAATGGCTGCCTGGATGAATAAACCATTTATGTCCGGCGCCCACACTTCCAGGGCCACATCGGCGGTATGATCGACGTCTTTAAAACCTGAACTTTCTGGATTTTCCATATTCGCTTTATAATTATAAGATATGAGATCGCCGCTGGAACAAATCGAACGCCGTCTGAAAACAATCATAGAAGCCAGTGCAAGCTTATTCGGGCGCACCAACCGCCAGGAGGAATTAGCCAGGCAGCTTGCGACAGTTTTGTATGAGCAGCTTCCGGCACAGCTTGATGGAAACGGCACAGCTCCAGACCAGTTCACGGTTTACCTGAATCCGGAGAATGTCGCTGCCTGGCAGCAACCCCAATGGATGGATTGGCTCAGTCAGATCATCAGCGACGCACTTCAAGATGCCGGTTACGGCTCCATCCTTCGCCCGAGCATTCAGGTTGCCCCCTCTGCGGATATGCCCATTAACAATTTGCGGATTACTGCCATCCATTCGGCCGACCTGCTGGGCTCAACGGCCGCTTTACCGGTGACTTCAGAATTGCATGCCCTTACTGCACCAGTGGATGCCATCCCTGCCAATGCTTACCTAATTGTCCAGGGTTCGCAAACCGTACCGCTCGATCGTCTGGTCTTTAACATCGGACGGCGGAGTGATAATGATCTCGTTCTCGATGATCCGAGGGTCTCCCGCACACACCTGCAGATCCGTGCAAATCGCGGAAGGTTCTTTTTATTCGACTTGAATTCAACCGGAGGAACGCTAGTGAATGGCAGTTTGATTCGAGAACATCAGCTGGAAGCCGGTGATGTCATTCAGGTAGCAGGAATTTCGTTGATCTACGGCGAAGATTCGCCTGCCTGGCCTGATGAACCTGGACAATCGACCTCCCCAATATCATCTTGAGCCATGAGCGGATTTATCGTTCTCTTCCTTCGGTTCGTCCTGGCAGCTGCCTTGTATGCTTTTTTGATCTGGGCGCTTTTCACTTTATGGCGTGATTTCAGGGCTCAAACCCAATTGGTCAGCGGCCGCGAAATTCCCGCTTTGGTTTTAGCTCTTGACCAGGACGAAAGCACAGTTGATGTGAAGTTTTCCCAACCGGAAGTCATCATCGGGCGTGATCCTGCCAGTGCTTTTCCAATCAGCGATGAAACTGTTTCAGCGCACCATGCCCGGCTGAGTTATTATAAAAAACAATGGTGGCTCGAGGACCTGCATTCGACCAATGGATCATTCTTGAATGACGAGCGCATCGTTTCTGCGGTCGTAGTCACTTCCGGCGATATTGTCCGTTGCGGCCAGGCAGAAATTCTTGTCACCGTTCTGAGCAAGCCCTAAGCAAATGGAGAGATTCATGAGCAATAAACCTGTTTTAGGAATCATCGGCGGTTCAGGATTATACGAGTTTGCCGCCCTCAAAGAAGTTGAGACGATTGAAATTGACACTCCTTTTGGAAAACCGAGCTCCCCAGTCGTAATGGGGACCCTTGCTGGAAAAAAAGTTGCATTTATCGCCCGGCACGGTATTGGCCATTTTCTATCACCCACCGAAGTCAATTACCGTGCCAATATTTACGCCTTCAAACTATTGGGAATTCAACAAATCGTCAGCATCAGCGCCTGCGGTTCTTTGCGGGAGGATTACGCTCCGGGGAATATTGTCATCCCGGATCAACTGGTTGATTTCACGCGTAAACGCGAGTGCACATTCTTTACCGATGGTCTGGTGGTCCATGTGGGCGTCGCAGAGCCGGTCTGCGCGGACCTTTCCAAACAGCTTTCGGCAGCCGTTGGCGAAGTCGGCGGTACGGTCCATCCAGGCGGAGCATTGATCACCATTGAAGGTCCGCGTTTTTCGACCAAAGCCGAATCGGATTTGTTCCGTTCCTGGGGAATATCTTTAATCGGTATGACGGCCTGTCCGGAGGCATTTTTGGCTCGCGAAGCCGAGATGTGCTACGCCATCATGGCCCATGTTACTGACTATGACGTCTGGCATGTTTCTGAAGAACCGGTCAGCGTGGATATGGTCGTCAAAACGCTTGCCAAGAATACGCAAGTTGCTCAACTTGCCATCCAGAAATTGCTTGAAAACCTGACAGAAAGTTCAACCTGCCAATGTGCCAGTGCATTGGCTAACGCCGTCATTACTCGACCGGAATGCGTTCCCCCGGAATCCTATGAACGCGCCAAACTTCTGGTAAGCAAATACATGGAGCCGTGAGCTTCTTTTTCCCTGCCTCCCCTTCGCCGAAAGACCGCATTCAGAGCCGGTTATTCTCATTTGCGGCGCTGGTAGTTACCGCCTACGCTGTTGCATTGACTCTTTCACCTGCCGTCCGCCTTCACAGGTGGGAGGTTACATATCGCTGGCAACATTGGGCAGCCGTGCTGGTCTGGTTGGCTGGGTTTTCTTTGCTTCACCGGGTATTGATGCGGCGCGCGCCGGACCGCGACCCTTACATCGTTCCCATTGCCGGCCTGTTGGCAGGGCTGGGACTTCTCACCATCTGGAGGCTAAATACAAACCTGGGCGCCCGCCAGACAATTTGGCTTGCGTTGGCTACCCTGGCATTTATGGTCGGCTTGCGCTACCCGCAGATCCTAAATCTTCTGCGGAAATACAAGTATCTCTGGGCGGTAACGGCTTTACTCATCACCGGGTTGACATTCTTCTTTGGAACCTACCCTGGCGGTGTCGGTCCGCGCTTGTGGCTAGGCTGTTGCGGGGTCTATTTTCAACCCTCCGAAACCTTGAAGTTGTTCCTGATTGTATACCTTGCTGCCTATATGGCAGACCGCTGGACATTCCAACATAGTTTCATGCAACTTCTCATGCCAACTCTGGTGCTGGCAGGTGCAGCCTTATTGCTGCTGGTTGCCCAACGTGACCTGGGAACCGCTTCTTTGTTCATTGTTCTATATACCTTGATGGTCTATTTAGCCTCAGGCCGTAAACAGGTGCTTTGGATCGGCGCAATTCTGCTGGCGGCCGCCGGTCTAACCGGTTACCTATTAATCGATGTCATCCGCCTTCGGGTCACCGCCTGGTTGAATCCATGGGCCGACCCGGCCGGAAAATCCTTTCAAATCGTCCAGTCGCTGATTTCGATTGCTGCCGGCGGTGTTTTTGGTCGCGGCCCTGGCCTGGGAAACCCTGGAGTCGTGCCGGTTGCGTTTTCAGATTTTATTTTTACAGCCCTCGGCGAGGAATTGGGGTTGGTTGGAACGTCAGCGGTCTTGCTTCTGGTGGGTTTGCTGGTGATTCGCGGGCTGTTAATTTCGATTCATGCCGCCAACGCTTACCAGCGCTTTCTCGCTGCAGGTTTGTCATTCTATCTGGGAATGCAAACCATATTAATTGTTGGCGGAAACCTGCGGATCCTGCCGTTGACTGGCGTAACGCTGCCGTTCACCTCTTATGGCGGATCGTCGCTAGTAACCGCATTCCTGGCGCTGCTGCTGCTCACGCTAATAAGTAATGAGGCAGAGGAAGATCCAACCCCCAGTTTTTATTCAACAGCCTACAACACTGTTTCCGGTCTGGTTTTGGCTGGTTTGCTTGCCCTTGGACTGGCAAACGGATATTGGGCATTTATTAAATCAGGCGACCTTCAAACCAGAGCCGATAATCCCCGCCCAGCCATCAATGACCGTTTTGCCATGCGTGGCAGTTTGCTTGACCGCCAAAATGCTCTGCTGGCCGTGACGGAGGGCGAATCGGGCAGCCTGACCCGCCGCTTGCTCCAACCCGATTTGGGGACGACCATCGGATACAACAACCCGCTTTACGGCCAAAGCGGTCTTGAAGCCAGCCTGGACGGTTACCTGCGCGGTGTTGACGGCACGCCTTCTTCTCTGGTGTGGGCTTCACAACTGTTAACCGGTCAACCTCCAACCGGGCTTAATGTTCGATTAAGCCTGGATGGAGAGATTCAAAAGACAGCAGACCAGTTGTTAACAGATAAAAAGGGGGCATTGATCTTAATCAATTCCTCCACAGGCGAGATTCTGGCTATGTCGTCTCACCCCGGTTTTGACCCAAATACGCTGGATGAACATTGGGCCGAGTTAAACCAGGATCCATCCGCACCTTTCGTCAATCGGGTCACCCAGGGCGTTTACCCACCAGGTACGGCGCTTGGACCTTTCCTGATGGCCAACCGCCTTAATAAAGGGGCCATGCCAGATCTACCCGAGGAGTTATCGGTTGGTTCATCCATGTGCGCCGCGAATCCGGCACCCACAATTTCCTGGGGGTCTGTCATTCGCAGCGCCTGTCCGGCTGCCATGCTGACGTTATCCAAACAAATGACGGCTGTTCAGGTGATCGAACTTTACGATAATCTGCATTTTTCAGTTCAGCCTGAAATTCCGCTGCCCGTCTCCCAGGCGGCTCCATTGCCGACGGGGCAGACACTGGCCCAGAATCCGCTCAACCCTCAGGGTTGGCAGGTTACCCCGCTTCAGATGGCGCTTGCGGCTGCCACAATAAGCTCCGGTGGCATCCTTCCAGCGCCGCGTCTTGCCAATGCTGTCGATACGCCAACCCAGGGATGGGTCATTTTATCCGCTGGCTCGCCGACAAATGCCATGGGTTCAAACGGTACTGTCCAGGCAGCCCGCCAACTTGCGCGCAGTGACAGCCCGGTTTGGGAGGCTTACGGCATTGGCAGCAGCGAGAAGACCACCGTCACCTGGTATCTGGCCGGAACTTTGCCGGATTGGCAGGGAACGCCTCTGGCATTGGTGGTGGTCCTGGAAGAAGATAATCCACAAGCTGCCGGGAAAATTGGCTTCACGGTCCTGCAAGCGGCACTTCAACCTAATTAATGGATAAATAATTCCTCTAAAGCTGACTTCAAGTCCGCATATTGGAAACGAAAACCAGATTCAATTAACCGGCGGGGAATCCCCCGTTGGCCTTCCAGAACCACAATTGCCATTTCACCAAAAAGGATCCGAAGCACGAAAGCCGGAACGGGCATCCAATAAGGCCGCTTCAAAACCTTGGCGATCGTTTTACCAAATTCTGCGTTCGTGAGGGGTTGCGGAGAGGTTAAGTTATACACGCCGTTGGCAGTTTCTGATTTTAGCAGGTAGAGAATTGCGTCTGCAATGTCCTTGCGGGAAATCCAGGAGATCCATTGTTTACCGCTGCCAACAGGTCCGCCGGCGAACAGACGGAATGGCAGCAACATACGCGGCAGCGCACCTTCATGGTCATCCAGCACGATGCCTTGCCTGGCGATTACCCTGCGCACGCCCAGTTCTTCCACCCCACGCGAAGCATCTTCCCAGTCCACCACCAGTTGGGAAAGATAATCGCTGCCAGCAGGCGAATTCTCATCCACCTCCTGGTTTTGGTAAATGCCGTAATAGCCAATGGCTGAGGATTGCAGCAATAACGCCGGCCGGTGGTTTGAGGCGGAAATTGCATCCACAATGGCTTTCGCCGGTTCAAGGCGGCTGGAGCGCAGCAGAATTCTTCGTTGAGCGGACCATCTGGCTGCTCCCAGGTTCTCGCCGGTGAGATTGATGACTGCGTCCGCTTGTGCAAGAACATTTTCCCAACCAACCGGGCTGCGTCCATCCCAACCAACTACCTGTACGCCATAGGGCAGATTGGCTTTTTGCGGATTCCGGCTAAGCACCCAAACCGTGTGTCCATCCTGCAGCAGCCGGCTGATTAGTAAGCGACCAATTTGCCCTGTTCCACCTGCAATCAAGACATTCATAAAGCCCTCTCCACGTTTAAAAATAGAATAATAATCGACCTTGATGAGGTTAAGATTATCCTCATGCTATAATTTCAACAATGTCAACGTTGGTTCTTGTGCTCAACACAAATTATGAGCCGATCAATGTGTGCAATCTACAACGGGCGATCGGCCTGATGGTCTCCCGCAAGGCTTCACTGGTCAGCAACGGCCGTGGAGAGATCCATTCCGCTTCGCTTG
This sequence comes from uncultured Longilinea sp., assembly GCA_964536805.1. Lineage (GTDB taxonomy): Bacteria > Chloroflexota > Anaerolineae > Anaerolineales > Anaerolineaceae > Longilinea. Next base: position 142,746 of record CAZHYQ010000004.1, on the reverse strand, counting down.
CCTATCCAATCCCATCCGTTATCCGATTGGATAACATGATTTACCGGCCCCGGCCGCGAGTCAAACTAACCCGGCGCGAAATTTTCCGCCGCGATAATTATACCTGCCAATATTGCGGCAAACGCGCAGCATCGTTGACTGTAGACCATATTATCCCCCGCCACCTGGGTGGCAAGGAAATATGGACAAATCTGGTAACGGCCTGCAGCAGCTGCAATCACCTAAAAGGCGGTCACACCCTTGAAGATGCGAAAATGAGGCTGCTACACCTTCCCAAAGAGCCGCCTGCCTCAACAATGTATATATTTGGACGCCATCTCAGCGAGAATCAAGAATGGATGCCGTTTTTATCGGGATGGTAATTTACCGCGTTATTCAATCCAGAGCGATGCTAAGATCATCCACAGCCATAAAAACTGGCCCGGCAAAGAACTGGCTGGCTTCCCCCATCCATTGATCCGGATCCGTGTCCGTTGGGTAATGAATTAAATAGAGTGCTCTTACGCCTGCCTTTCGAGCAACATCGCCAGCCTGGTCCGGCGAGGAATGGCCTTTTAATCGCCCGGCCGACTCATGAATCAAAATGTCAGCATTTTGCGCTAAATCCGCCACATTTTGACAGGGTTCGGTATCGCTGGAATAAGCCACGGCCTTGCCGGATTGTTGGAAGTCGATCCGGATTCCAACAGTCGGAATGAGGTGCTGCACGGGACTTGCAGTTATGACAAAATCGTCATCCATGAGCACACCGGCGCTTGCCATAATTGGCAAACGATGGAAATTCACCTGGAAAAACCCCGGCCAACTTTGCCAATTGAATAAATTCATCATTACTTCCATGCGATCCAGAGTGTCAGTCAAACCGTGAATTGTGAGCGGTAGTTGACGGCCGGACAACCACAAATCCATTAATAATAACGGTACCCCAGAAACATGGTCAGGATGAAAATGAGTCAGAATGATGTCAGAGAGGCCATCCAGAGACTGCCCAATCTGTTTCAGTTTCACAAGGGGGTTTCCCGGACAATCGACCAGAATCCCCCTGGCCCCTTCTTGAATCAATAAGTGAGTGTTGGCGTGAAGCGCATCCGGCACTGCATTGGCAGACCCCAGGATCACAATCTTTCCCATTCTCACCTCTTTGTCAAATTTCTCCGGATTAAAGCAATAGTAGTAGCGCGACCCGCGGCGTTACCCATGCTTCAATCGCTGCACCAATCAACAATAAGGGCAGCACCAAACCAACCATGATCTTTGCCCAATCAGCCAAGGCAGAAATCCACACTTCGCCAATCGTTTTTTCGGCATTGGCAGTTGCCAGCAAAACCCCAAATTGAAAAACTGCTGCCGTTGAAAGAATTAGGGCGGGAATTTCAAAAACGCTGTGCGGCAAGAAAAGACCGGCGATTAAGGATAAAGCTGGCACGCCATTTTGAACCAACATGGCCACCAGGTATCCGCTGAGCCCCAGGGAAATGAATATGGGTATAAAGCCAAGAATGCTAAACGAAAATAGGCCAAGAATCAGGCCAATCACCTGAACACGGATATTCTGCAACCAAATGATAATGACAGGGGCCGCTGAAAAAACCGGCAGAAGGTTCATGACCTGACTCAGTTGGTTACCCAGACTCATTCCTGCAATTTTTACTGGGAAGCGCTGCAATTGCTGAATGCCAATGAGTACCGCAATGACCGCAAAGATTGTCGTAAATAGGATTGCCGGGCGCATTTTATGAACCGCAGCCGGAACAGCCTTCAAATACCAATTTGCAGCGCTTTTTGCTCCTCCCGCGAAATCCCTGCGAAAGGTCTTCCAACCCCAGCGAAAATTGAGCACATCAATTTCTCGTCCCAGCAATTCTTCCCGGTTAAAGTGTGCCAGTCCGACCCTCACCAACAAAATGGACAGCACAGATAAGCCAAACACGGTCCACCACAATGTCGTAAAAGTGCCCCAAAACATCAGAATACTCTCGCCCTGGATTAAAAGTGCTACCGGAATGATGATAAAACTGGACAGCAGATTGGCAGCCCGAACAGAAGTTGCCTGGCTGGAAACCACCACTGCCCCGCTGACCATCACCACTGCCTGAACCATTGTCAGTAGAAGAATTAGAATGGTTAATTCAATCTCTGGCAATGCGATGCCCTGCAAGGCTAGTCCTGTCAGGTAAACGCTCATTCCTAAAAAGCTGCCAAAAAGCGACGGCACAATGGCAGCCAGCAGCTTGCCTGCGTAAAGCTGCCAGTCTTTTAAGGGTGTATTCAGCAAGGGTTCGATGCTGCCGCGTTCCTTCTCGCCGACGAAAGTTTCCAAAGCAATTACCAGAGAAGCCGAAAGCGGAAAGAAACCAACAATCATCATTAAAAATGGGACCAGCCGTTCGCCAACAATATCTGCGCCGTAACCGCGCACAAAATTTAGCATTTGTTGGGCTGTAAAATTCATCAAGAATGGAAAGCCGAGCGTCAGGCCAACGATTGGAAAAATAATGCGCCAATCACGAAACTGGTCGCGGACCTCTCTTTTTGCAATCATCCAAACAGGGCGAAATTGTTCAACCATGATGGTTTCCGTCCACTGCGTGATTGACGGCTTCAAGATATGCCGATTCAAGGCTGCGTCCGATCTCCTGCAACCCCACAACCATATAGTTTTGCTCCATTACTGCCCGCAAGACCAAAGGATTTTGAGCCCCAGGGTCAGCTGTCTTGAATCGCAACCAATCCTCGCCGTGTCCGCTGGGTTCAACGTCACCTGGTAGATCTGGCAGATGTTGTATCGGCGCGGCAAAACGGAGCTCAAACTCAGGCAAGCCTAGGAATTGTTTCTTCAATTCAGACAGCGTCCCATATGAAATGATTTTTCCCTGTTGAATGATCGCGATTTGATCAGCCAATTCTTCAGCTTCATTCAGGTTATGGGTACACAACACGATAGTGCGGTCATTGGACCGCAAGGAGAGGATGGCGTCGCGCACCATGCGCGCTGATTCTGGATCCATGGCCGATGTGGGCTCATCTAAAAGCAATACTGGCGGATTATGAATCATTGCCCGTACCAGGGCTAATTTTTGCCGCATGCCTTTGGAATATTCGCCCAGACGCCGGCGGCTTGACTCCGCCAGGCCGAACATTTCCAACAAGTACTCGCTGCGCCGGTGCCGTTCTGAAGCCGGCATGCCGTACAATTCACCAAAAAACTCGAGGTATTCCAGAGCATCCATGCGCCGGTAAAGGCCATGACTCTCTGTAAGCACGCCAACAGACGCCCGGACTTTATCCGCCTGTTGAATCACATCGAATCCAGCCACCTTTGCAGTTCCCGAGGTTGGCAGCAGGACAGATGTCAACATACGCACAGTGGTGGTTTTCCCAGCACCGTTTGGCCCCAGGAGTGTCAAAACCTGGCCAGCGGCGACATTGAGGTTGATGCTATCGACCGCCAGAAAGTCGTTGAATTTCTTGGTCAGGTTCCGAGTTTGAATCATATTGGTTTGATCATCCCCCACGCAGGTTTCGACTACTTATTCTTCAGTTGGGGATTCTTTTTCTTCAGGCGGCGTTTCAGAATCTTTGACTGCGTCCAAATGAACAGGCACTGGACTAAACCGGTGGCGAATAAATAACAGAGCTGCGGCAGCTAAAGCGATGACTGCCATCAGGGTTTGGTTGGCATTTATCCCCGCAACAGGCGAGGGATCCAACCTTAGAAATTCGAGCATGAACCGGCCAATCGGATAAATGATCAGGTATACCAGGAAGATATCGCCTTCTTTTAATCGCCTGGCAAAACGCTTTCCGATCCAAAGCAAGGCAGCCATGTTCATTAAATTGTAAATGAATTCATATAAGAACAGCGGATGGTAATAAGCCACATCCTTGTATTGTGGCAGCCGATGAGCCGAATCAATAAACAGCTTCCAGGGTAAATTTGTCGGCGCCCCATAAACTTCCTGGTTAAAGAAATTACCCCAACGTCCAATCCCTTGTGCCAATGCCAACCCGGGAGCTGCGATATCCGCCCAGGTGGCAAAAGCGATTTTATGTTTGCGTGCGTAAAAGAATAGGGCAATGGCCCCGCCGATCACGCCGCCAGGAATGCCCAAGCCGCCATTGCGAACATTCAGCATGGCCAGCGGATGAGTCAGGTAGTATGCGGTGGTGATACCCTGTTCAACCATAGAGGCAGGCGGCGTCAGGATGTGCCAAATGCGCGCGCCAACAATGCCAGCCATCAGCAGCCATGGCAACATATCCCAGACTAATTCGGGGTTGACGCCTTTTTTCTTGGCCTGGCGCGATGCTAACCAGGCAGCCAAAAGAGCGCCAGTAAGAATGATTAATGCATAAAAATAAATCTTAAAACCAGCAATTGTAAAACCATCGGGAATCATGATCACTCCTGCGATAGATGCGAATGGAATTTATTTTACTCGATTACCAGGTTCGCTATTTGTGCGTGGCATGCTGTTCGTAAGCCTGCTTGCGTACTGCGAAAATCCGTTGAAGTGCAGTGAAATTGGCCAACACCGCCAGGATCGCGACCGCGACTGCGGGGATATTAAAAACCAGGCAGGGTGCCAAAACCAGGTAGCGTTCAACTCGTGTCATTAAACCCGTTTTAGCCTCAAAATCCAGGGATTCTGCCCGGGCTTTTACATAGGAAACAAGGACCGAACCAGCCGCAGCCAAATATACCAAACCCGCAAAGAGCGGATTATCCGTCCGTAAAAAGTACACCAACAAACCCAGTAAGATTATTAATTCAGAATACCGGTCAGTTACCGAGTCGACAAAAGCGCCAAAGCGGGATGGTTGTCCGCGCAATCGCGCCATGGTTCCATCCAATGCGTCCACAGGGCCCATCAATAAAACAATCACCCCGCCCCAGGTGATTTGACCGATTGCCAGCAAGCCGGCAGCAACCACGTTTCCAACCAAGCCAAATATTGTAACCACGTTTGGCATCAGCCCAAGGCTGTTTAAGAATTTCGCGACCGGGTCCAATTTGCCCTTGAAGCGGAGACGTAAAAAATCAGTAAAGGTTGCCGGACGATTTTTTGCTGTTTCTTCCACACATCACCTGTATCACAAATAAACTCAAATACATTCCCCGGAAAACCAGCACCGGTTAATTAAACTTCCTTATTATAGTCCTGCATTTCATCCCCGTCATCTTCTTCGCCGTCTTCCGGCGGAAATAGAACCTCGCGGTCTTTCCCGCTGCCCACCGATGGCCCAACGACGCCGGCTGCTTCCAGTTCATCCAGCAACCGCGCCGCGCGCGGATAACCAATGCGCAACCGCCGTTGCAATAATGAAGCACTGGCGCGTTGAGTCCGCTTGACAAGTTGAATAGCCTGATCCATCATTGAATCCGATTTATCCCCTTCGACGGCAATCAGCTCCTCCCAGGGAGCAGGTTCGGGCGGCTGGCTGGCATCGGTACCCATTTTTTGCCAGTAGGCAACCAGTTTATCCACTTCAGCATCGGTAACCCACACGCCTTGGGCTCTTTGGGGCGAGCCAACCTCAGGGTTGAGGAATAGCATATCGCCGTGCCCCAACAACGTTTCAGCACCGCCCGTATCCAAAATGACACGCGAATCGACCGACGAGGCAACGGCAAAGGATATGCGGGCTGGAAAATTAGCCTTGATCAAGCCGGTGACCACATCGGTGCTGGGCCGCTGGGTGGCCACAACCAGGTGAATACCGGTTGCGCGCGCCAATTGCGCCAGACGAACCAGGCTGTGTTCCGTTTGTTCCGGCGATGTCATCATCAAATCTGCCAGTTCATCAATGATGAGAACAATCCGCGGCAAGGTTGGTAATTTTTTGCGTTCCTGTTTCCGGTTGTAGGTCACCAAATCGCGCGCATGCGCATCCTCCAACAGGCGGTAACGATTGTCCATTTCCATTAGCGCCCACTTGAGCACGCCTTGCATGCGGTCATGATCGGTTTCGACCTTCCCCAACAAATGCGGTACGCCGTTAAACCGCATTAATTCCACCATCTTTGGGTCAAGCATGGCAATGCGCAACTTTTGCGGCGTGTTGTTCATGATCAGACAGGCTGTTATGGCCGTGATACACACCGATTTGCCGGAACCTGTTGTACCGGCAATCAGCAGGTGCGGCATCCGCACCAGGTCGGCAACAACAGGTTGACCTGACACATCCTTTCCAAGCGCGAATGCCAGCGGCGAGGACATCTGTTGGAAAGCATCACTTTCGAGCATGGGGCGCAACTTAACCAGTGAGGTATTTGGATTGGGCACTTCAATGCCCACATAGGAACGCCCCGGAACCGGAGCTTCAACGCGCAATCGCGACGCCGAGAGGGCTAATGCCAGGTCGCGGGCCAGGGCAGAAATTTGCGACACGCGTACTTTCTGGCGTTGCAGGTTGCCGTCCGGGCCGATCTTTTCAACGTAGCCAGGCTCCACCGCAAATTGAGTCACCGTCGGACCCACTCGATACCCGGTGACCCGCGCTGGAACGCCAAATTCCGCAAGCGTCTGCTCGATTTGCAAGGCAGAATCATGAATAACAGCCTCGTCTGGAGGCGCGGTAGTCTCATTGGAAAGCAGGCTCATTGGCGGAAGGGTTGAGTCACGGCCAGTTCCGCTGAGACCGGTAAGCGCGGGAGATAAATCCTTGCCCTGGGAGGTTTTCCGTGTTGTGGGGAACGCTGATGATTCTCCAGCCTCATCATCGCTGTCCATGATAATATCGACCGTCAATGAGGTTTCTTCGTCGATAACCTGCATTTTCTGATCGATCCAACGTCCCAATGATGCTGTAATTCCAAGCGCGGAGGCCAAAAGAAGAATTGTAATGACCACCAGAAGGAGGATGCTCCACGGCGGCGGCAACAGGGATCCAATGAGATAAGAAATCCCCCAACCGATGATTCCGCCGTCCAACCCGGCTTCAGCCCGTTCCAACAGACTGCCGCCAAAAAGAGCGAGCATTGCCAGCAGAAGGAAAAAAGCACCTTCCAAAGCCAACAACCGGCTTAAGGGGAGTCCTTTCGGGTTGGCTGCTCTCCTTTGCAATGCCAGATATCCTGCATATGCAATTGCCAACGCTGCGACAAAACTTCCCCAACCCAACCAGCGGGAAAGGAAATTAATCCATGGCGAAAGTGCTGCACCTTGAAAGGCTGGAAAGGTCCTGCCGATTAACCCGAGCAAGGAAATGAGACCCAAAGCCAACAGGCAAATACCTAGCACATCCCACCCGAAACGGTCAAAATGCAGCCAATAATTGGCTAACCGTTCCAATGTGGAAGGCGCTGGGGGCAAATCTGATGATTCAGATGTGCTTTTTGGTGGAATGGATCGTTTACCGGAAGGCGTGCGGCTCATTCAACCTGCACTAGTCCCAACCCCAACCGGCGGCGTTCGGCATCGATATGTAGAATGCGAACTTGAACCATTTGTCCAACATGAAAAACATGGCTGAAATCTTTTTGCCCGGGAGGAAATGGAATGGATGAAATATGGATCAACCCTTCAACGCCTTCCTCCAAGCGTGCAAAAATCCCGTATTTCATAATGGAAGTTACCTCGGCCTGCACCACATCGCCAGGTTGATGTGATCTAACCAAAGTTTCCCAAGGATTCATCTGCAGCCGCTTTAAGCTCAGGGCAATCCGGGAAGTCTCTTCAGATACTTGAAGGACCATTACCTGGATGCATTGGCCGACCTTGACAACATCGGCAGGATGTTGTACCCGTCCCCAGGATAATTCGGAAACGTGAATCAGGCCTTCCACCCCGCCCAGATCCACAAAAACGCCAAAATCGGTTACGTTTGTAATGGAACCCGATACCAGGCTGCCTTCCTTTAATGTGGTGAAAAGGTGTTTGCGCCGTCCTTCTCCCGCCAGGGCTGCCCTTTCGGAGAATACGATCCGTTCCTGTGATGGTTCGCATTCAATCACTTTCAGGTGAATCGTTCGGCCAACATATCCGGTAAGGATCTCCCGCCGTTCTTCTTCCTCAATTTCGCATGGCATTTCAATCAGATGCGAAACCGGCACAAACCCCTGTACGCCATCCCCAGCGACGAGCAAACCACCCCGATTAAATCCTTGAACGGATAATTCCAGAACTTCATCCTGATCGTAACATTCCTGGACTTTGTCCCAATTTACATTCCCCAGCCCAGGTTGAGCGCCGGCCTTGGAAGCAGTATCCTTGTTTGCAGTCTGATAGGCATCCTCATCGGCCAAAACTGCCGACCACCAGCCTTCATCCAGCTCAGGGATATCTTGTGCCTCCAGGTCTGGCTCTGTTGTATTATTCAGCATCAACCCACCTCCCTATGCATTGGTTTGATACGGATAAACCATTAATGGATTAAATATACACAATATTGAAAAAATCCGATAGACGTTAATGGTCTTGATTTTCGTTCGCAGTCTCCTGTTCCATTTCCAGGATGGTTTTGGCAACTGATTCAACAGCAATCCTTTGTTTTCGATACAGATCAGCTTCGCTCATGGCTAACCGGCTGGCAATCTCCCTTACTTTTTTCCCCTCAAGGAATTTCATATCGAGGATATTATAGAGAATCCATTCGCCGGTAAACCGGCGTTCTCCCTCAGGTCGGGTACGTTCAATGGCAACCCGTAGGATGGCCCGTACACCATTGGCGGCGTTGCCTTCATGGTTTTCAATGGAATCCTTGACCACGTGCAATTGTGACAGCGGGGTTTCGGTTAACTTCGGACCGCCCCAATAATGGGTTAACGCATCCCGTACCCATTGAGTCAAATCGCCATTTTGCTCTGGACCTTCTCCATCTAAAACATTATTTTGATCATAACTGCCGGCTGCGCGCAACCGTTGAATATATTCAACCTGAGGCGAAAGTGACTCGAGCGATTGAAAAACCTGTTCCTGCAAATTCCAATCCCGCAAAGCAAGTTTGGCACGGTCTGCCAGGCGTTCCAGTGCCGCCTTTTGTTCGTCATCCACTGGGACTGCGCCAAATTGACTTACGCCCAATAATCCAATGAGATGAACAACATCCTCATCACTCCCATTGGTGATGGGGACCAGGAGATCATCCCCCCACTGAAATAAGAGAGGAAATTCATCCTTGTGCGCCATCAAGGCAGTGAGCACATTGGAGACATCATTGGTTTCAAACCGTGTTTTTCCGGTTGTAACCACCAACTCCATTTTTCCGCCGCTAAGCGATGCCAGGTAGGCTCCAGGAGCTTGTAAACGATCGCACACAGCCGCCAATACAGTCTCAAGGAATTGCCGTAAATCCGTACGAGATAACATGCGGTCTTCCAAAAGGTGCAGCAATTCCATCGAATCCCGGTCGTTTCCGTAAAACAAATAACGTTCGGCGATGGGACCAAACACGGTGATTACATGCTCAAACAATAAAACAGTCGCAACCATGACAATCGGTACGGCAGCTGTATAGCTTGAGTTACCATATAATTCGCCAGCCCGTCTAACCAGAGTGGCAAAGGTAAGCGTGAAGCTGGCGGTTACCGGGCCTCGCATAATCCATTTGAACAAACGGGCCCGTACCACGCGATCAGGCCATGAAACGCCAAAAAAGGCCACTGAGTAAGCCATGACGATGATCAAAGATCCGACCAGCAGATTTGTCACCACTGATCCGGACCAGAATAGAATCGGATGCCGCGCGGCGAATTCGGAACCGTACAATAGATAAGGGAAACCGCCCAAAACAGGTGCTGCAGCGCCAAACAACAGATAGATCATCCTGCGCCGGCTGGTTGGGGTCACCGTCCGTCTTAATGCCCGCATAAAAGTAAACCAGGACAAAGCCATGACAACCAGGTAGAAGACCGTGAACGCATCCGTCACGATGGAAATTGTAAAATAAGGTGCCGGAGGGCGGTCGACCACCAGATTGCCGAACAAACCTGGAAAAGGCAAGGCAGCGAGGAAGACAAACGATGCCAGGTAGGTCAATCGAACTGCCCAGCGCCTGCGCCACCGGCTTACCCGCCCAGTTGTGGCAAGAACTGCATCCGAAAACTGCAGGTACGCCGGTGGAAGAAGTACAATCCCAACCCATTCCACCCGGCCCCAAAATTCAAGTACGGCTGTCTGCGTCGATGTACTGCCAATGGCTTCAGATGTAAAGACGATCACCACGCAAATCATGATCATCGCAAAAGACCGCGCAACCCTGTCACGCAAATTAAATGTCAAGGCATACAACAGTAAAGAAAACGCGGTGATCGCGATTCCAGCAGTCAGTATTTGACTGGTCGTTCTTAGGATGACCTGGAGACTTTCCTGCCAGGATATGCCCATGCTCGTGTCCTATCGCAAGTACGATGCAAAGAATAAAGCGATATCTTGATTTGAATAATAGTAATCGCTATATCCGCCAAACTCAAAGCCAAGTTTAGTTGCCAGCCGGATGGCGGCATGGTTTTTGGATTGCATTTCCAAAATCATACGGCGTAGTCCGCGTTGAATAGCCCATTCCTGCGAAGCCATTACCAGCGCAGTGGCGATGCCCTTTCGTCGAACCAGTGGACTTACCACCAGGTCGTTTACCCAGGCAGTCAACGGCGCTTGCTGGTCAGATAATGTAATGTAACCAACAGGTGCGTCAGCGATTGCCGCCACCAGAATCTGCGTCCGCATCTTCCATTGGTCCATCAGGAAGCGGGTCGGGCGGGGGTATTCAATTCGAACCGGTCGGGGAAGGCGGATTTCACGGAAGTGGATGCTGATTTCACCCTCATTCACGATCCGGTCCATTTGCATGACATAATCCGATTGACTCTGGTGTTCCATTTCAGCCAGATAAGTTATATCGTGTGGAACAACGGGACGAATTTCAATTTCTGGCATATTTATTCTCCATTAATTTCCGATAACGCGTATCGAAACTGTACAGGCAGGAAATGCATTGTTTTGATTGTCGGCAACGACCAACCGAAGTTGGTAATCGCCAGGGATCAATTGGGTTGTATCCCAGGTTCCCTGGAGCAAATCATTTACTACAGTCGTATTGCCTGCCGCGATTGTCACCCAATCGGTGCTGCCGGCCTGTACGTACTCATATTTGTAAAAACCGAGGTTATTGACATTCACAGTGCCTTTTACGTTTACCACCCCCTGAATCACGTCGCCTTGCTTCGGAAAGACCCATTCAATGATGCCTGGTTGACAGCCTTCCGCTGTGACGACCAAAGGCGTTGCTTCGATTCCAACTGTTGTTGGCGTGATTACTGCCGTTATAGCAGGCAAGGTTGCCCTGGGCGTGGATAGAAGGTCGAGCGTTGGGGTGACCAGAACTTTGGCATTCGGCATAGCCGGTGCTACGAAAGAAACCAGGACAAATTCCGCCAGCATCAACAAACCAAAGATCACCACCAGGGTCAGGGCAAAATTCAATTTCCGTTGTGCCACGACTTTCTCAAAACCAAACTGGGCAGCCCGCCATTCCCGCGCAGCAATTGCCAGTTTCCTAAGGTAAAACAACAACACCACCCCTAGAAGAGCATAGATCCAGATCTCATAAGTTTCAAGAACCGGAAAGAAGTCCCTCATAAAATCCGCGGCGAATCCATTACCGTAACGGCCAATTCATTTGAAATCCATCCAGACATTAATCCAGGTTGGCGAGTAATCCCAGGATCAGAGTCTTAAGCTTTGGAACAATGATCTTTCCGGCTTGAAGCACCTCTTCATGTGTTGTAATGGTTGAACCGTTCAGGTTGGCCTTGTTGCTGATGCCCGAGAATCCTACAACCCGCGTGTTGCCATGCCGGGCAACAATCACCTCCGGCACAGTTGACATGCCGACAGCGTCCGCGCCGATGGTTCGCAGGAAACGCAAATCTGCCGGCGTTTCAAAGGAGGGACCTGCCAGGCAGGCGTAGACTCCCTCGTGCAGGGTGATTTGTTCGCGTGCGGCAATTTTCCGCGCCTGATCCATCAAAGCTCGATCATAAGCCTGGCTCATATCCGGAAAACGTTCTCCCAATTCGTCCAGGTTTGGACCTCGAAGGGGACTCAAGCCGGCCATTCCAACCATATTCAGCTGATCCGTGATTAACATTACATCGCCTGGCGCAAATTCCGGTTGAATCGCTCCGGCAGCATTGGTCACAATAATGACTTTTACACCCAAACGCTGCATCACCCGCACCGGCAGGGTCACCTCTTGCATCGAATAACCTTCGTAATAATGCGCCCGTCCTTGCATCACCATGACCGATTGATTTTCCAATTTGCCGATTACCAACCGACCGACATGCCCGTGAACAGTCGAGAGCGGCCAATAAGGTAATTCGCTGTACGGAATAATATCCGCTGCTTCAACTGCATCCGCCAGATCACCCAAACCGGAGCCTAAAATCAGGCCAACTTTGGGTTGATACCGGGTCCGGCTGCGCACACCTTCTGCGACCTGATCGATTTCAGCAAGTGTAAAGAATTCTTTACCCGGCATGTTTCCTCCAAGGGTTTTGTTCATTAATCGGTGACAAAATTTTTGCAAAAACCACGATAGTCCAACCAAATTATAACATTAGATGAGCGGACGATGACGCATGCATGTATAGACTATGCGAACCTTATAAATTGCTTACAAACACGGCGGGGTCGTTTATCTTTGACCATTTTGTTGGTAAAATAACTTAGACCAATTTATATACAATTGTTAATTTGTTTTGAATTACCTGTAACGGTCATTCCGGGTGATAATAGCACGTCAGGCATGGGGGTCATGTTACACCTGAGGGGACTACGTTTCATGCAACTCATCGACCAATTTCATTCCATCACTCAGCCGATTGCTCATCTTATTAATTCAATTCCCTTCCTTTCGCTTCGAAACAACAAGCCATCCACTCTAAACCTCACATTGGAAGACCAACAGCGCCTGGCTTTCCCGGCGATTTCCGTTGGACTTGCATTGTGCGTTTTTATCTTTATTGCTGCCCTCCGCCCGGGTTTGCCTTTACTTAACCGGCAGGTTAATATTGGGGTCGGATTAGCAGGCATTCTATACATCATCCTAACTTTTTTTATCATCCTGCCAAAACTTGAACCAGCTAATCAGAATTTACACCGCATTTCAGTTTTTCTAAATGCCGCATTAATAACCATTCCTCTCCTGTTACAGCCCTACCTGCTGAATGGTTTCGTTCCGCTTGCGATCACCATCCTGATGGTTTCGAGTGCTGTCCTGGCTGGACGTTGGCCAACCTATATTTTCGTTCTGCTGACAACCGTTGTTCAAATTCTGCTGGAACGCACCGGTTTCACAGAATTTACCAGCAGCACCTGGCTGACTACGCTATTTGTATTAATTGTTACGGTACTGGTCACAGAAACCATTACCATCATGAAGAAAGCAATATCCATTCAATTGCAACGCCTCGAGACTCTTAACCGAATCGCCCGCGATCTTTCCTCTTCCCTCGAGATGCACCAGGTCATTGCATTGGTCAGCAACGCCATTCAAACAACTTTAGATGCAGACACTTATTATCTTGGTCTGATGAATGGCAATTCCATTCGTTTGGAATTGCTCTATGATGATGGCGATTTTTTCACAAATACAGAAATCGACCTCGATAACTCACTGGCGGGCTGGGTGGTTTCCAATGGCAAGCCGCTGCTTTTAAGGAATGTTACCTCCGAAGCCCGTGAAAGGTTGGGCATTAAAGTATCCACCATTGGACAGCCTAAACTCAGCCATTCCTGGATGGGCGTGCCCTTGGAAGCCTCCGGCCGGGTTTTTGGGGTCGTTGCAGTGGCGTCCTATTTACGCAACCAATACTCTCAAAGCGATCTCGAATTATTGCAGAATGTAACACAACAGGCTGCCATGGCACTTGACAACGCCGCTCACCATGCGGTTGTCGAAGACCAATCGCGCAAGGATACGCTTACATCCACCATCAATCATGGCGCTTTTATCGATATACTGGCATCGGAAATTTCGGATGTAATCATCAGCGGGCAACCGCTCTCGTTAATCATGCTGGATATCGATAAGTTTAAAGTCTATAACGATAAATATGGCCATTTGGTTGGCGATCAAGTATTAATCGCGCTTTGCGATGCCATCCGGCAGAATATAAAATGCACCGATTCAATCGGCCGTTGGGGCGGCGAGGAATTCATTATTGCTTTGCCGCGCGCGAATGCTGCTCAGGCTATTCAAGTAGCCAACCGTATTCGGCGGGCCGTTGGCGAAATATCCCTATTTAGCCGGGACCAGGCTGCCATTCCTGCACCAACGATCTGTCAGGGCATTTCCGTGTATCCTGAGGAAGCCAATGAAATTGTGGCATTAATTGACCTGGCTGATCAAAGGCTTTATGAGGCCAAAGAACGCGGCAGGAATCAGATTGAACCGTCAAAAGCCGACTGCCGCTCAATCGAAGAAAACGGAATTATCCAGTATAGTGAAGATAGTTTTTCCAGTTTAAACTAAGAAAGCAATTCACCAAAGGCTTGCAAAGTACGCTCGACGGCAGCATCATCGATCCAATAATGGGTCACCATCCGCAGCCGCCGTTCAGCAACCACCCCGGCCAGGATCCCTTTCTTCTTGAGCTGGTTGGCCAGGTCGGCCGCTGTAATTGAAATTTCTTTCTTCAACGATGGAAAAACCATATTGGTCGCCGGCATTCCGAGTTCAAAGGTAATTCCCGGCAATTTAGCCAGCCCATCAGCCAATTGGCGTGCCCGTCGGTGATCCTCAACCAATCGTTGAGTCATATGCTCGATGGCAAAAATTCCAGCGGCAGCCAAAATACCCGCTTGGCGCATCCCGCCGCCCAACTGCTTACGGATCCGCCTGGCACGGGTAATCATTTCCTGTGAGCCGCATAATACCGAACCGACCGGAGCGCATAAACCTTTGCTCAAGCAAAAAGTAACCGAGTCTGCCCTATCCACAAGCTCTGCGGGAGAAATTTGTAACGCGGCAGCGGCATTGTAAATCCGGGCACCGTCAATGTGTAATCCCAGACCATGGCTGTGTGCCAACTCGCTTACTGCGCGGGTATATTCCATGCTCAAGGTCACACCGCCGCAACGGTTGTGCGTATTCTCCAAAATGACCAGTTTGCTGACGGGATGGTGAACATCATCCGGGCGGATGGCGGAGCGAATATCATCCAACTTCAGGCTGCCGTCCGGCTGATTTGGTAATGTGTGAGGGAAAACACCCCCCAACGCAGCAACTCCTCCGCCCTCGAAGAGAAAAGTATGGCCTAAATTGCCCATAATCGCTTCATCGCCGCGGCCGCATTGTGCCAGCACGGCGATCAAATTGCCCATGGTGCCTGAGGGCACAAAAAGCCCGGCTTCTTTTCCCATTTGAGCAGCCGAGATTTCCTGCAAGCGGTTAACGGTTGGATCTTCCCCATAAACATCGTCGCCCACATCTGCAGCAGCCATGCTTGTGCGCATTTCAGGCGTCGGTTGGGTGACCGTATCGGAACGTAAATCAATCCAAGACAGCATGCGGGTCTCCCTTTGAAATTAGTGGTTGGAGCGCAATTCTTGTAATACTTCTTCCAGGCCGGGGGGTAAAGCCGCTTCGAAAGTGCGCGGTTTTTGTTCGCCTGGCAGGAGGACTGTCAGACTGGCCGCATGCAGGAAATGCCGGTCCAAATCAAGCGTCGGTGTGTGGTGGCCGTAAATCGTATCCCCCACAATTGGACAACCGATAAAAGCCAAATGAAGCCGAATTTGATGGGTACGGCCGGTGAGCGGGTGCGCTTCGATCAATGAATGATGGAGAAAGGTTTCTTTTGTATAGAATTCAGTGACAGCGGAGCGGCCTTTTTGCTCCGACACAATGGCCATTTTCTTGCGGTGGTCGGGGTCCCGCCCTATATAGGCTTCAATCCGTCCATTAGGGGTCGGCGCATGACCGTCCACCAGGGCTAGGTAAATCTTCTTCACCTTTCGCAGCCTGAATTGATCCTGCAGCCAGCGGTGGCTTTGATCATTTTTGGCAATCATTATCAAGCCGCTGGTATCTTTATCCAGGCGGTGGACAACGCCGGGGCGTTGCTCGCCGCCAATGCCTTCCATTTCAGGGGCATGGGCCAGTGCAGCGTGAACCAGAGTACCTGAAAAATGACCAGCAGAAGGATGGACAACCATGCCGGCGGGCTTGTTGATCACCATTAAATCCTGGTTTTCAAATACAATCGCCAATGGAATAGCTTCCGGTATCAAATTAGCCGGAACGGTTGCAGGAAGGCGAATGTCCACTTTCTGGCCGGCAACCAGCGGGGTGCCGTTCTTGGTCGTCACTTTGCCATCCACAATGACATTGCCCTCCCGGATGAGGGCTTGCAATCGCGACCGGGAAAAGTCCGCCAATTTGGTAACGAGGAATTTATCCAACCGGCCCGAATCAGCACTGGATACATCAAATGTCCGTGACAATTCGCTCACGATCTATTCCCCTCATCCTTCGAAGGCGACGGCGGATTTTCGAGAGGCGTCTGTTTCCGTTCGCGCCGTTCCTTCAGCCATACGCCCAGGACCAGGATGCATACGCCCAACGTGATGGACATATCGGCAATGTTGAAAACTGCAAACGATCCGAGTGAAATGAAATCGGTCACATGTCCAACGGTGATGCGGTCAATCAAATTGCCAATTGCGCCAGCCAGCATCATGCTGGTTGCAATGCGGAGGATGCGTTCTTCACGCGGAATGCGTGGGTAAAAAATAAAAATGGCGGCAGACACGATGGCCGCGATAATTGCGAAGATTAAATTGCCGTTCTGGAACATACCGAAGGCCACGCCGGTGTTATACCAATGTACAATGCGGGCGTAAGGGGCCAACCAGGCAAGCGGCATCCATGTCTCTTGCAAGGCCAGGTTTTGCCGGATTACCGCCTTGGTGACCTGATCAACCAAAATAATCACGCCTGCAATAAGAATCAATGAGAAATAATTTTGTAATACTTTTTTCAAGCGTTCCTCCACTCAAAAACGTCCCTTCATTTTACCCTAATTACGGCTGCAGGCAGGACGGTTGTTGGCGGTGCCGAATCAATTAAAAAAACGCTCCCAGCCGATTACCCGGTTGGAAGCGTTTTTTAGACCTTTGAAAATCAGGCTTTGACGAGTGCAACCGTCATTTTTTCGCCGTCAAAGGCATCCGACATTTGTTCGAATCCTTCCGGCGCAATTGCTTCCTTGAGTTCCACCGTCAGAGTCTCGCTGGTAATGTACTCTTTGAAACTCGTAACGGCGTCCGCCAGGGTGGGGGTGGCCTGGAAGTAAACGCGGATGCGGTCAGCGATATCCAGATCGGCCTGTTTGCGCAGATCCTGAACCCTGCGGACAAATTCCCGCGCCAAGCCTTCCTTAACAAGTTCGGGCGTCAGATCAGTAACCAGGGCAGCCAAATAGGCGCCTTCAGAAGCTACCGCGAAACCCGCCTTCGCCTGCGCACGGACTTCGACTTCATCCGGAAGGATTTCCAGCATTTGGCCTTCAACCTCCAGACTTACCGGATGTCCTTCCAACAATGCGCGCGCGGGTGTTTCCGGATCCATGCCTAAAATCGCCTGCCGGATTGCAGGGTAGCGGCTGCTGTATTTTTGACCCAGTTGTTTCGGCTGAGGATTAAGGCTGTATGCCACCGCCTCGCTGGCGGCATCCAGGGCGCGCACGTGTTTTACATTGAGCTCATCCTCAATCAGGTCGGCGTATTTCATCATGGCTTTGCGTTCTTCAACGCTGCCTACTGAGAAAGCTGCCTCAGCCAGTGGCTGGCGGACTTTGCGGTTGGCCTTATTGCGCGCGGCATGCCCGACCGATACCAGTTTCATCACCACCGCCATATCGCGGTTCAAATCTTCATCGATCGCCAATGGATCGAATTCAGGCCAGTCAGCCAGATGCACAGAGTCAGGCACATAGGGATTTACCGAACAAACCAGATTCTGATAAAGCTCTTCCGCCATAAAGGGCATGGTGGGTGCCAGTAACTTGCTCAACGTCACCAATGCTTCATGAAGGGTAGCGTAAGCTGCCTGCTTGTCCATATCCGATTCGCTCTTCCAAAAACGGCGGCGTGAACGGCGAAGATACCAATTCGAAAGGTCGTCCACGAAGGATTGGATCGGGCGTGTGGCACCCAAAACATCGTAATTTTCCAGAGCGGTGGTCACATCGCGCACTAAAGCATGCAGGGATGAACGCAGCCAGCGATCCAAAGGACTGTAGGCCGGTAGTACCCCAAGTTCAGGTTTCCAGCCATCCAGGTTTGCATAGGTGACGAAGAACGAGTAGGTATTCCACAAAGTGAGTGTAAAGGTTCGAACCACCTCTCCAACCAATTCAGGAGAGAAACGGCGTTCCTGACCGGCCGGGCTGGCAGTATAGAAATACCAGCGCATCGCGTCGGAGCCATTCTGGTTAATCACATCCCACGGGTTGACAATGTTGCCACGCGACTTGGACATCTTCTGGCCATTTTGATCCTGGATTAATCCCAGGCAGATCACATTCTTAAAACATTCCTGGTCATTCAGCAAGGTACTGATGGCATGCAACGAATAGAACCAACCGCGGGTCTGATCCACTGCCTCGCAAATAAAGTCGGCTGGATATTGTTCTTTGAATTTCTCCTGGTTCTCGAAGGGATAATGCCACTGGGCATAGGGCATGGATCCGGAGTCGAACCAGACATCGATCAACTCGGGAACGCGGTGCATCGTTCCGCCGCATTCATGCGTCCAGACCACATCATCGACAAAGGGCCGGTGAAGGTCGAGGTCTTTAAGATCCTGTCCGGCTTTTTCTGCCAGTTCCTGGATTGACCCCACGCAAGTCTGATTGTGGCAGCGGTCGCATTCCCACACAGGCAGCGGCGTCCCCCAGTAGCGTTCACGCCCCAGAGCCCAGTCGATGTTGTTTTCCAACCAGTTGCCAAATCGGCCGTTCTTGATATGTCCTGGATACCAGTTGATTTTCCCATTCAAAGCCACCAGGCGGTCTTTGAACTGGCTGGTGCGGATATACCAGGTTGGACGGGCATAATAGAGCAAAGGAGTGCCGCAGCGCCAGCAGAAGGGATAAGTGTGCGTGATCTTGCTCGCGCGGAACAGGAGACCGCGTGCATCCAGGTCTTGCATGATGAATGGATCGGCATCCTTGACAAACATGCCTGCCCACGGCCGTACTTCCGAAATGATGCTGCCATCTGGGGCAACCGTCATCAAGATCGGCAGATCCTCTTCCATGGAAACAGTCATGTCATCGGCGCCAAAAGCAGGCGCGATATGCACCAGACCAGTGCCATCTGCGGTGGTCACGTAATCTGCGTTCACCACATAATAGGCTGGTTTGTCGGGCGGCAAATAGGTAAACAACGGCTGGTAGCGTTTTCCTTTCAGTTGTTTGCCAGTGAAGCGGTCCACCACCCGAACCTGTTCATCCCCAAAAACCTGGTCAACCAGTTTTCCGGCCAGGATGAGGTATTCCTTGCTGCCGTCCGGCATCGGCCGCTCAATTTTTACGTATTCCACCTCCGGGTGTGCCGCGACAGCCACGTTCCCCGGAAGGGTCCATGGAGTGGTCGTCCACACCAACAAGGATGTGTCTGGCTGGTCGACCAAGGGCAGGCGCACAAAGATGGATGGATCTTCGGCATCGTCATATCCCTGCGCCACCTCGTGGTCAGAAAGCGGTGTTCCGCAGCGCGGGCAATAAGGGACAACCTTAAAGTTCTGATAGAGCAAATTGCGGTCCCAGAAATTTTTAAGAATGTTCCAGACCGACTCGATATATTCGTTCCGAAAGGTTACATAGGCATCGTTTAGATCCACCCAAAAGGCAATGCGGTCAGTCAGTTTTTCCCAATCCTGGATGTAGGCAAAAGCCGATTCGCGGCACAATGCATTGAATTTGGCGATGCCATATTCTTCGATCTGTTGTTTGTTGGTGAAGCCGAGCTTCTTTTCCACCTCAATTTCAACAGGTAAACCATGCGTATCCCACCCGCCGCGCCGGCTGACGTGAAAACCGCGCATGGTCTTGTAGCGCGGAAATACATCCTTAAAAGCGCGCGCCAGCACGTGATGAACGCCTGCTCTGCCATTGGCTGTGGGCGGGCCTTCATAAAACACGTATTCCCTGCCGCCATCGCGTTGTTTCAGAGAACGATGGAAGACGTCGTGACTCTTCCACAACCGAAGTACGCCTTCTTCCAGAATGGTTATATTGAGCTTTGGACTGACCGGTTTGAACATTCGACCTCCAAAAGGAGTAAGGTTTCTGGCAAATAAAAACTCTCATCCCAATCAGGGACGAGAGCCAGTTCTCGCGGTACCACCCTGCTTCCTCTCAAAATGAGAGGCGCTCAGTCAGGCACGTCTTGGTAGAAAATGCCCGCACCTTGGGTAACGGTTGGTGATGCCGTCTCACTTACTGGCAGTTTCCTGCGTTCAGATTGCCGCTCCGGAAGGATTTTCAGTCTCGGCTTATGTCCCGGCTTTCACTCGTCCCGGTTCGCTGTCAGAAGGCCTGAAACCTACTCGTTTCCATCAACGCGTTTGTGTTGGAAAAAATTATGCCACAATCGAGTGCATTCGTCAATGTGTGGTTTTTAATCACCAATCACATCATAAAACAAAGGCAGCGGCTGAACCATTTCGGTACTCCACTGGTGCGCCGCCAATAATCTCGTTTTTGCAGCTGCCATTTTGATTGCATCATTGGCGTGGATGGTAAATAATGGCTCGCCAGCCTCAATCCGGTCGCCAACTTTGTGATGGATTTCTATACCCACCGCGTGGTCAATGGCATCTTCCTTGCGAGCCCGGCCTGCCCCTAATTCGACGGATGTCTCGCCGACCTCGCGGGCATTGATGCCTAAAAGATAACCTGCCTTGGGGGCTAAAACCGTCTCGATGATTGGCGCCACTGGCAAACGATCCGGCTCGTCCACATAGCGCACATCGCCGCCCTGCGCTTCAACCAGGCGGCGGAAACTTTCAAAAGCCCGTCCGCTTTCCAACGCAGCTTCGACCATGGTGCGTGCCGATTCAAGATTGGCGGCCTTTCTGCCGACCACCAGCATATGGGATGCCGCCACCAGGCAATGCTCCCTGAAATCCTCCGGACCTTGACCGCGTAATGTGTCAATGGCTTCGCGCACTTCCAGGGCATTGCCAACCGCGCAGCCAAGCGGCTGATTCATATCAGAAAGCAGTGCAACAACCTTTCGCCCGCTCAGCGCGCCGATGGCGACCATTAATTTCGCCAGTTTTCTTCCCTCGGCCAGGTCTTCCATAAACGCGCCTAGACCAATTTTGACATCCAAGACGATGGCCTGCGCCCCAGCTGCGATCTTTTTACTCATAATGGAGGACGCAATCAAGGGAATGGATGGCACCGTACCGGTCACATCTCTCAATGCGTAAAGCTTGCCGTCAGCCGGCGCGAGATCCGCACTTTGGCCGGTTAGAACCAAACCCTCTGTGCGCAGTTGTTCGATGAACTCTTCGCGGCTCAGGTTTGTCCGGTAGCCCGGAATGGATTCCATCTTATCGAGGGTTCCACCCGAGAAACCCAACCCACGTCCCGACATCTTTCCAACCGGCAGTCCGCATGAGGCAACCACTGGTTCAACCACAAGGGTGGTCTTGTCACCAACGCCGCCGGTGGAATGTTTATCGACAGCGATGGGAACAACCCCAGTCAAGTCCAGGGTTTCGCCAGAATGCGCCATGGCCATGGTCAGATCGGTGGTTTCGCGCTCAGTCATGCCGCACAACAGAACTGCCATCGCCCAGGCAGCAGCCTGGTAGTCGGGGATTTCGCCGCGGGTGAAACCGTCAATGAAGAAATCAATTTCAGCGCTGGTCAGTTCCCCGCCTTCGCGTTTTTTAATGATGATGTCTACCGCACGCATTAGAAACTCCAATCCTTCTCCGAAATAACCTGGGAGAATGCAGCCATTTATTACTGGTGAGATTATTTCATTTTACCCGGTCACCCGGTAAGCTGAAAGAGTGAAAAAACAGCCTGTCAGAGAAAAAGACAATAAAAAGGCGTTTCTTTCGAGGCTGCTCAAAAGAAACGCCTTTTCGTAAGAAAAGAAAACTATGAACCTTGTTTCTTTAATACGATTGTTACTTTACGGTTTGGTTCCTCGCCGGTGCTTTCAGTGATCACAGAGGGATGGTCGCGTAGCTCCAGGTGGATGATCCGGCGCTCGTTGGCGGGCATGGGTTCCAATACCTGTCGGCGGCCGGTGTGAATGGCTTGTTCGGCCATGCGGCGGGCCATCTGGCGCAATTGCCGCTCCCTGCGTAGGCGGTAACCCTGGATATCAATTGTGAGCGGAACCCAGTGGCCAACTTCCTTGCACACGATCAGACTGGCAATATATTGAAGCGCGTTCAGCGTTTCAGAGCGCCGTCCAATCAGAATGCTCAGGTCATCGCCCTGCACTTCCACCATCACCATCGGATTATCTTCGTCCCCGTCGCCCTGTACAAAGCTTGAATTGACAGTGGCCTTGATGCTCATTTTTTCGAGCAGCTCGCTTACCACTGCATTGGCAGAATTGAGGACTTGAGAATCGCCCGGCACAAATCCTTCGGCTTCTTTTTCTGGTTTGGCCGGTTTAGTCACCGGCTTGTTGGCCGGTTTGCTAACCGGTTTGACAGGCGTATCGCTGCTTTCCGGTTGGCTCACTGGGCGTGATTCAGCGGTTTTGATGCTTAATCGGATGCGAGCCTGGCGGCTGCCAAGTCCAAACAAGCCGCGGCTGCCAGTATCCAGCACTTCCACATCCACCAATTCACGCGCAATCCCCAACTGGTTCAAGCCGCGAGCAACCGCCTCGTCAACGGTTGGTGCAATGATTTCCAACGTGGTTTTTTCCTGACTCATACACTGCCTCGATGTTCGGTGAGCCTACTTGCCTTTCGGCTTTTTATCATCCGCCTTTTTTCCCGGCAGAAGATTTTTCAGGTTTAATTGCCCCAACAAACCATATTGGGCGATACCAATCAAGTTGGAGGTAAGGAAATAAATGGATAACCCGGATGCCAGGGTCAGCGCCATATAGCCCATTAAGAAAGGCATATACAGGTTCATCATTTTGCCCATCATGGCAGCCTGGTTGTTCGGGTCGCTGGCATTGCCTGTCGCGGCCGGCGTAATCATCTTGGATTGAAGATAAGTCGTTGCCGCAACCACGATGGCCAGGATCGGAATGCCGAAGGGAATACCCGGCAGGTTCAAGCGTTCAGGCGTACCCAGATCCATCCACAAAAAGTGGTTTTGCAGTGGAATCAGCGATGAGACTTTGAGCAATGCCGGATAGATATGGCGGGTCAGGTTCATCATTTCCAGCGGCGTCGCGGCCATGGCTTGAATGACAGCCTGGTAAAGACCGATGATGATTGGGAACTGGATGAGCGTTGGTAGACAGGATGCAAAGGGGTTGACCCCCAGCTCCTTCAGCAATTTCTGCTGCTCCACAGCCAGCTTTTCTTTATCGCCCTTATACTTTGCCTGCGTTTCAATCCAGCGCTTATCTTGCTGCATTGCGGCCATGGCTTTGCTGCCTTTGATTTGCGAAACCATCAAAGGATGGGTGATCAGGCGAATCAGGATGGTGAACAGGATAATTGCGACACCAAAGTTACCTACGAGGTTGTAGATAAACAGAAGTGCATTGATAAAAGGGGTGATAATTAGCGCATCCCACATATTTTCCTACCTATTTCTGAGGCGGGTACGACCACTTTTGGTTGCCGCTTAGATCAAAGGCAACCAGGGTGACCTTACCCTTGGTCACTCCAACCAACATCGTATCGCCAGCCAGCACCACACCCGAGTAGAGCTTGCCTTCGATGGTACGATTCCATTGTTTTGTGCCGTTGTAATCGACCAAAATAATATTGCCGGTTTCTGATGAAAAAACCATACCGTTTTCAAGCTTGGCCGGCGTCCCAATCAGGGGTTCATCGCCAAGGGCTTGTTTCCATTTCTGGGTGCCAGACACGGCATCGACCGCATAGACGTTGCCTTTGACATCGCCCATATAGAGCACGTTTTCGCGCAACAAAGGTTGCATCCAGACGGCTTCATCTGTTTTGAAACGCCACAGAATTTTACCCGTGTCAGCTTTGAGCGCAACCAACTCATTCGCAATGGTCGTCTGGTAAAGAATGCCTTCCCCAACTGCTGCAGGGTAAGCCATTGCGCTTCCAAGATCCGTTTTCCACACCAGACTGCCATCCTGTGGTTGTATCGCATACAGGAAATGATCCATGCCGGCTACATAGGCTAGCTTTCCATCGCTGGCAGGCTGCGCCCAGAAGACTTCGGTGGAACCGAATTTCCATAACAGGGTTCCATCCAGGCTGAAACCATAGACACTCTTGTCAGCATTGGGGGCGATAATGACATTGTCAACCACCAGCGGACTTGCCACCCATCGCTTGGCCAGGGCATAGGTCCATTGTTGCGTTCCAGTTTTTGGGTCCAGTGCATGCATGGAATTTAGATAATCTCCCGCCAGCAGGCGCTCGCCTGCCATGACTGGCGGAGCGTAATAAGTCCGCCCGGCTTCGGCTTTTTCAGCCGGATATTGCCAGTCCAGAACGCCATCCGCCAGGCGAATGGCGTAAATTTCTCCGGCATTCGCGAGGTAAACCACATCATCGACCGCAGTGACGCCGGGAAATGAATTTGAGGGAATTGCACCACCGCAGGCTGTGAGCAGCATGGCAGCAATTACCAACACCAAAATTGTAAATGTATACTTAGCTTTCATGGATTCTCAATCGGGAATTATTTCCCATTCTAACCGGCAGCATTTCAGGGAATTGGGTCATAACCGCCGGGGTTGAACGGGTTGCACCGGATAAATCGGTAAATTGCCAACCATGTTCCTTTGATGGCACCGTGCTTGTAAATTGCCTGGTAGCCATAATGAGAACAGGTGGGGTAAAACCGGCAGGTGTTCGGCGGAAGTGTACGGGATAGTGTCGCCTGGTAGAGGCGGATCGCGCCCAGCAAAATCAAGCGAGGGATGTTTGGCAATGTGAAGGGTAAATCTCGCAAGCGTGGTTCATTGGGATGCTCGCGTACGATCATGAATTTCCTCGTTTGGCTGCAGCAAACCTGCCCGTACCACCAGTTTCACCAGCGCAGAGCAAATTTCTGAAAAGTTGGCGAAAGTGATGGCAGGACGTGCAATAAGGATCAGATTTTTCCCCGGTGCCAATTCTAAAAGCAGCCCATCGACTGCTGCCCGTAAGCGTCGTTTTGCCCGATTCCGCAAGACAGCGTTGCCAACGGATCGTCCTGCTGTTACTCCGATGCGCAGTCCGCCCTCCGGATTCGGGTCGACAATCAACACAACAAGCGGGTGCGCATATGATTTCCCTACGCGCCGCACCCGCTTGAAATCGGTTGACCGGGTTAATCGAAACCTTCTTCTCACTCATGTACCAGCCCGCGTTTGTAAACCGCGGCCGCTGACCTACCATTCCTGGCTCAACCTGGATGTTCCTTCGGGTCAAGCCTGGCGCTCGGCTACCATTGAATCCGTTTGACGTGGTTGTTCATGCTGACGGTCAATTTGTGGCGGCCTTTGGCGCGTCGGCGCTTCAAGACCTCACGACCATCGGCTGTAGCCATACGAGAGCGAAATCCGTGCACGCGCAGGCGGCGATGAATCTTTGGTTGATATGTCCGCTTCGTTGACATTACGCTTTCCTTTCAACATCCATAGAGTTCCGGCAAAATACCGAAATCGAATTATACCGTAATCATGGCAAAGGGTCAAACACCTGACCCTCTTAGATCCTTGCGAATGAGGGTAGTTATTATTCCGGCGAGAATAGCCCGGCCAATTCAACTGCGCCATCCGGATCGGTAACCGCTAAAATTTCATCACCAGCCTCGAGGGTTGTTATGCCGCGCGGAACAATCACATCGCCCTTGCGGATAATCGCCGCGATCACGCAATGCTCCGGCAGTTTTAAATCTTTAATCATCTTCCCCACAGATCGCGCCTGGGCTGGGATCTTTTCCTCCACCAGGGAATAATTTCCGCGGCGCAATTTCAACAACGTCATCATGTCGCCCATCGACATTTCTTCTTGAATCAGGCTTGAGAGAATATCAGCCTGGTTGACGGCCACATCGACATTGAATTTCTGGTCAAATAACCATGCATCGCGCGGATTATTGACCCGGGCGATGGTACGGTTTATCTGATAGCGCTGGCGCGCCAGGTAACATAGCACCAGATTGATCTCGTCGCTGGTTGTGCAGGCTGCCAGTACATTTGCATGCTCAATGCCTGCCTGCTCCAGGATTATCGGGTCAACCGGGTTGCCCTCAAAGATGATTTCAGTTGGAAGCTCGCGGTGCAAACGGTTGAGCACCTCTTTGCGGGTCTCGATGATATGAACTTCGTGTTCCTGTTTGATCAACAGGCGCGCCAGTTGAGTTCCAGTTCGGCCTCCGCCCGCAATAATGACATACATAATTTGCTCCTTGTTTGCCCGAGCGGCAGCTAAAAATTGACCCGTTGGCGCAGCGCGGTAATCCCATCCAAGGTTGCGCTGAAATGGACGATATCATTTTCTTGCAAGATCAATCCGGGTGCCGGCAAAATGGATTTTCCAGCCCGGGTGAGCGAAACGGCTACAGTCTCGGTCCCATCCAGCAGGCTTGTAAGGGTTTTGCCGTCCAGTTCGGTTGGCACTTTCAATTCGTACACTTCCACCTCGCCATTACCAGCGGAAAAGACGGTCCGGATTTCCGAATGGTAAATCATTTCCTCCAGGCGTTGGGCAGCCCAACCCGTGGCGCTTACAACCTGGATATTAAAGACCTCGTACAATTGCCGGCAGGAGGGATCATAATTACGCGCAACCACGTTCTTCACATGAAAATTCGTTTTGGCGGTGTGAGCAATGACCAGGTTCAACGAATCCGAATCAGTTACTGCCGCCAGCGCCTCGCATTGTTCAATTCCTGCCCGGTGCAGCACGTCATAACTGAGCGTATCGCCCTCGTAAAATCGCCCCTGAAAATCTGCCGGCAAATGGTTGAAGGCTGCCGTACTGGTGTCGATCACGGCGACGTCATGGCCCCGTGTGAAAAGCCGATAAGCCAGCTCGGCACCCATTCTTCCACATCCAACGACAATAACCTTCATTGATTACCTCGCGAGAAAAATTCAATCCACCTGATAGGGAACTTCGTTAATCACGATTCCCCTTCGGTTTAATAAGACATGGCGCAATGTGTCAGCGGTGCGCATGTGCAGCATATTGGTCACCAGATTGGTGGTCACAAACTGTGGAACGACTACCGTAATAATATCATTGGGTTGCCGCTGCGAATCAATGTCTTCAATGTACTCAAGCATGGGTTCAAGGAATAAACGATACGGCGATTCGAGAATGACCAATCGGATGCCATCGCCCCAGGTTTCCCATTTTTCTTTGAGTTTTTCAGCTTCCAACGGGTCGATGGAAACATGCACCGCAGTAATATCGTCCGACAAAGTACGGGCATATCGCAGGGCAGCCAGAGTTCCCCGATGCACCCCTGCCACTGCCAGAATGACGCGGTTGCGCGACAGGTGCGGCGGCGCGCCATAATGATCAAGCGAGAGTTTCTTTGCTATGGATTTATAGTGCCGGTGAATTGCCAGGAAAACAAAAACCAGTAAAGGGATCAAAATTAATACGATATAAGCACCGCTGGTGAACTTTGTGATTGAAAAAACCAGGGTTACCACCAGTGTTACAACGGCGCCCAGACCGTTAATGATCATCTTAATCCACCAACGCGGGTCATGTTTAAGCATTGAACCGCGCTCTTTCGCTTCCTCGCCCGCTTTCAATTTGCCGGTTTTATACCAGCGGCGCGCCATGCCGGATTGGGATAAAGTAAACGACAGGAATACGCCGATGGCATACAGGGGAATCAAACGCGTAACGTTTGCCTGGAAAACGAAAATCAGCAAGATTGCAGCCGACGCCAACATGATGATGCCGCGGGAATAAACCAGGCGGCTGCCGCGGTAAGTCAACTGGCGCGGCAGATAGCCATCAGTGGCGGTCAAGGCAGCCAGCCAGGGGAATCCGGCGAAAGCCGTGTTGGCGGCCAACATTAGGATAACCATGGTGGAAAAAATGGCTGCCAGATAGAAAACGCCGCGTCCGTCGAAGACCGTTCGCACCAACTGCGAGATAACTGTTTCTTCTTCGGAGGGCATCACCCCGATTTGATGGGAAAGGAAGGTGATGCCAAGCATCAAGGATCCCAGGATAAAAGCCATCATGATTAACGTCGTGCCAGCGTTTTTGCTGCGCGGCTCTTTGAACGCGGTGATGCCATTGGAAATCGCTTCAACCCCCGTCAGGGCAGTCGTTCCACTTGAAAACGCTTTGAGAATCAAGAATATGGTAATTGGCTGAACGAGATCCCGCATCAAGTCTTGCGGCGGATCGACCACGTGACCCAGAGATCCTAAGACCAGGTAACGGAAAAGTCCGACGACCACCGTCAAGACCATCATGAAGACAAAGAAGTAGGATGGGATGGCAAAGGTACTGCCCGATTCCTTAATGCCGCGCAAATTGACAACCGTGATGAAGACAACCATTCCGACAGCGATCGATACTCTGAAAGGTTCCAGATTTGGGAGTGCTGAAACCACCTGTGCCACGCCAGACGATATGGAAACTGCGACAGTCAGAATGTAGTCGGTGAGCAATGCAGAAGCCGCAATTAATGCCGGAATTTCACCCAAATTGTCGCGAGACACGATATAAGCGCCGCCGCCGTTGGGGTAGGCATGGATGGTCTGTTCGTAGGATAAGGTAAGAATTGTCAACAGAACAACAATGGCAATTGCCAGCGGAATGGAATAAGCAAAGCCTGCAGTTCCAGCGGCTACCAGAACAATCAACATTTCTTGCGGTGCATAAGCAACCGACGACATGGCGTCAGAAGAAAAAACAGCCAGACCGATGAACTTGCCGATAGTCTGCTGTTCCGAATCCGCGGTTTGTAATGGACGACCAATCAACCAGGTATGAAAAGAAGGTTTGGGTTTGTATTCCCCCGTCCGGCGAACTACGGTCGTGCCATTGCGATCTTCAATATTCATGTAAACTCACTTCAAAACGGTAATGCTGCCAAACAGGTGGTTCGTTTTAACAAAGCGAGAAATTATAATGATAACTACCCGTATGGTCAAGGACTTCGATCCCGCCTGTCCAACTCGCCAAGCTGACTCGCATAAAGTGCACTAATAATATTACCCTTCATTATAGTCAATATCTCAATGACCAAGAGAGATAATGACCAGCATGGCATATAATTGTGATGATAGTCTTTCAAGGAGGAAAATATGACTCATGAACACGGCCACCCGACCCGCGTTGCCATTATCGGTGCTGGAAATGTCGGCGCGACGTTTGCTTATTCTTTATTGACCAGCGGCCTTTCCAGTGAAATTGTATTAATCGATGCCAACGAGGCCAAAGCCGAAGGCGAAGCCATGGATCTGATGCATGCTGTACCGCTCGGCCGCCCAGCCCGCATTTGGGCAGGCACTTATGCCGATTGCGCTGGCGCTGTCGTCACGGTTGTCACGGCAGGGTCCGCCCAGCGGCCCGGCGAAACCCGCCTCGACCTGGCTGCCCGCAATACAGAGATCTTTCGCCAGATCATTCCCAACATCGTCAAGAACAATTCTGATGGAATCCTGGTGATTGCCACCAACCCGGTGGACGTTTTGACCTATGCCTCGCTCAAGATCTCAGGGCTTTCTCCCGAACGGGTCATCGGTTCGGGAACCATACTGGATACCGCCCGCTTCAGGTATCTACTCAGTCAGCATTTCGGAGTCGATCCGCGTTCAGTCCATGCTTTTATCATCGGTGAACACGGCGACAGTGAAGTTCCGGTCTGGTCGCTGGCTAACCTGGCAGGCATGCGTCTGCCGGTTTATTGTTCGGCCAACGGCATGCACTGTACGCCCGAATTGCTCACCGAGATATTCCAACAAACCCGCGATGCCGCCTATCACATCATCGAACGCAAAGGCGCCACGTTTTATGCCATTGCCAGCGGCCTGACCCGCCTGGTGGAAGCTATTATTCGCGATCAGAGTACGGTCATGTCCGTTTCAAGCCTGATCAACAATTATTACGGCATCAGCAATGTGTGCTTCAGCCTGCCAACAGTCATTGACGGAGGTGGCGTGGAGCGGGTTGTTCAGCTTGAACTGGATGATGAAGAGTTAAACGGTTTGAAGAAATCGGCCGAAGTGTTGAAGAGCACTCTTCATCAATTGATTTTGGATTGAGGGATCTTTTCCACCTGCGGGGCAGAGCGATGACCACTTTCCTATTAATGCCTGTTAATATCCGACCCTCAATACAGCCTCGCCGTTAAATCGGCTGGACTTTAGGTCGGCCAGTGCCCGGTTCGCCTCGGCCAGATCATAAAGCTGGACTGTTGAATGGATGCCGATCTCCTGGGCAAGGGACATGAACTCGGAGGCATCCTTGCGGGTCACATTTGCAACCGAACGCAGTGTGCGTTCGCCGTAAATCAAGCCGTACGGCATTGCCGGAATCAGGCTGAGGTGTATGGCGTTAATGGCCACGGTTCCCCCTGGACGTACGGATTTAAGTGCCGCCGGAACCAGGTCGCCCGTTGGAGCAAAGAGGATGGCACGGTCCAGCAATTTATCCGGAATTTGATCAACCGTACCAGCCCAGGCAGCGCCCATCTCCAATGCGTGTTGCTGGTGAGCTTTCGAACGGGTAAACACGGATACTTCGCAATTCCAATGGCGCGCGATCTGAAGTACCAGGTGAGCACTGGCGCCGAATCCAAATAATCCCAACCGTTCCCCAGGTTCAAGATCGCTCTTTTTCAAGGAGCGGTAACCGATCATGCCGGCACACAACAACGGTGCTGCCTGCTCATCGGTGAACGCTTGCGGGATGGGCACGATAAAACGCGCATCAGCCAGGATATACTCTGCAAAACCTCCGTTTACATGGAAACCGGTGAATTGGGCTGAAGGGCATAGATTTTCAAGCCCGCGCAGGCAATATTCGCATTTTCCGCAAGCCGAATGCATCCAGTAAGCACCGACGCGCTGGCCAATCAGTCCTTCAGCTACGCTTTCTCCAGCCATCATCACCCTGCCCACCACCTGATGGCCGGGAATCACAGGATAACTAGGCGCAACCAGGTCGCCTTCGATGATATGCAAATCCGTGTGGCAAACACCGCAAGCCAGGACTTGCAGAAGCACTTCATGTTTCCCCGGATCGGGCTGCGGAACATTCTCCATCAATAATGGAAAATTCTCGGCATTTGCAGGTATTTTCAAAAGCATGGCGCGCATGTGATATTACTCCGCCAAAATTCCCAGCATTCCATCCCCTGATAACTCATCCAGCCGCACCTGGCTGAACGTATTCCATAAACGCTGAGGGGAAAATGCGCTGACCTTTAGGTAATTGTCCGTCAGACCATGCAGCCGCCATCCCTGAGGTCCGGTGGAGTCGGTTGATTCCCATAATACCGTCACCTCTCGGCCGAGCTGGCACTGGCGAAACTGCCGGCTGCTTTTTGCGATGGCTTCTCTTAACCGGGCACTGCGCTGCTTGCGAATTGGGGTTGGCACCACCTCAAGGAGTTGCATTGCTGGCGTTCCTGGACGTTCGGAATAAGTAAAAACATGACCGTCCGAAAATTCCATCTGCTCTACAAATTCCAATCCTTCGGCAAACTCCGCCTCGGTTTCGCCTGGAAAACCTGCAATCAAATCCGTGGTGATGGCCATCTCCGGCGACACCTTACGGGCCTGTGCAACCAGGCTGGCAAAACTTTCAGGCGTCGTTTTGCGGGCCATGCGGTGCAGCACGGCTGCCGATCCCGATTGCAGCGGTAAATGCAAATGCCGGCACATGCGTGGATTCTCCCATAGGCTAAAAAAAGCTTCATTCAAATCCCATGGTTCCAACGAAGAAAGCCTTACTCGCGGAATATCCGTGTTTCGCAAAATTGTTTCGATCAGGCGATAGAGGTGAAGCGGTTGGTCGAAATCACTTCCCCACGATCCCAGGTGAACGCCGGAAAGGACAATCTCATTCGCCCCACCTTTTTCAGCAGCCAGTGCCTCGGAGAGCACCTGCTCCATTGGCACACTGCGCTTCCCGCCGCGTGCCAGGCGGGTAATGCAAAACGTACAATGGTTGTCGCAGCCATCCTGCACCTTGAGGAACGCACGCGTGCGCAGATGGATACCTGGCAGTGGTTGGCGTTCAATGGGTTCAAGTTCGAAAACTTCGTCGGGTACATTCAAATAGCTCGAAACCAGTCGATCTTTTTCGGAATTGGCAAATACATGCCTAACGCCAGGCAGCGCGAGCGCGTTTTGCGGTTCGAGAGTAGACCAGCAGCCCGTAACCAGTATATCGTTTGCGCCAGCCCGGGCAGCCTGCCGAATTTTCTGGCGAGAATCCGATGCTGCCTGAGCAGTAACCGTGCAGGTGTTGACAACCACCAAATTCGCCTCGCCCGCGCTTTGAACAATTTCATGGCCGGCAAAACGAAACTGGCTGGCTATTTTTTCAATTTCACTCTGGTTCAGGCGGCAGCCTATGGAATCGAGGTATACCTTCATACCCCGTAATTTTACCCGATAAAACTGCTCCAATTAAGTGGCTCAGGGTTTTAGCACCGCGAAATTATCGAATAGAACTTCCACCCCGGCGGTATTATAAGCACCAGCAATTACGCCCACATCGCCTGAGGTAAAATCCTCATCGGTCAATTCAAACAATTTGATACCATTTACCGCGAATGTTAAAACATCCCCAACACACACAGCCTGCAGACGGTTGCGGTCGCTTCCGCGCCGGATGGCCTCGGAGTATTGCAGCGTATCGCCGCTAAGCACCTGGTAATTGCCGTCTTTCACTTTGATGATACCGCCGTAACCGTCGGAACTAATGACGAATGCATAGAAATTTTCTTCATTTTGATAGCGGCAGATCAGACCGAAGTCATTATCATCCGGCCCCTCTCCTTTTTTAATGTCCGATTCGATGTGAACATCCTCATAATTCTTCCCGGCCACTGACCAGTAATCAAATTGTGCCTGGTTGATGAATATCCGTAATGCACCGTTTGAATAATCAATCGAAGACCCATCTTCGCCAGCCCAAACTTTCCATCCGCTCATGGGGTCTGTGAAGTTATCGATCAGCAGAACATTATCGGCGTTTTTGCCACCCCAAATTTGTTCAAGCACGTCGTTTAACGAGCAGGCCGTCAGGGAGATGGCTAGAAATAGGATTGTCAGGATGGTTCCTGCCAGTCGGCGCATGCGCTGCCCTCCTGCGAAAAATTACCGATATGGATAATTTTGCTGGATGAGCCGTTCGGCCATTTTGCCCACTGCGGTTTCAGGGGATAAGCGCACCGCCGCATCGAGAAAGGGGCGGGCCGATTCGAGATTTCCAGATGCCAGGTAAACCTGTCCGAGGTGTAACTGTGCGTCTGAATTGGCTGCATCCTGTTGGAGGGATTGTTGCAAGAAACGTTCCGCGCCAGCCAGATCATTTTGCGAAAGCAGCATGGCGCCCATCACGTCCAACGCTTCCGCATCCTTTGGCGCCAGAAGCACAGCCTGTCGGGCCGCGGGCAGCCCGACCTGGGTCGGTTCGATGCCGTAATTCAAGCTGAAACGGGCCAGCTCGACCCAGGCTTGCGGATTCTTCGGCTCCAGTTCAGTTGCCTGGACGAAGTGACTCAATGCATCCTGCGGATTATTGAGTTCACATAACGTTTTGCCTAATTCAACCTGCCAGTAGGCTGATTGCGGCTCTTTTCTGGCAGCCGCGGTTAAATAGACCAAACCGATTTCAGGTTTACCCAGGCGGCGCCAATAAATGGCTGCCAACGCCTGAACAACGCCTGAGTCCGGTGCCAGTTTCAGGGCGCGGTCAATCTGTTCCCGGGCAGGTTGGCCTAAATTTTGCCGGGCTTCAGCCAGATAAGCCCATCCCTCAGCCAGGTCCGGTTGAACGGCGACCGCCTGCTCAAATGCAGCCGCGGCAGCCTGCCATTCATTCAATTCTCCCAAGCCTCGGCCAATTTCAAGTAACAAATTTTCGGAGGCTTTTTCCTTTGATGCCGTGTCCAGAACATCCAGCAATTTCACAGCCAAAGCCTGATAGCCGTCCGCCTCTTGTTTGGCCTGTTCAAGCGCCAGGGTTGCCTGCGATGGATCTGTCGCGGCAAGATACACGCCTTTCAGGTAGAGTGCCCTGGAATTGGTTGGTTCCAATTCCAACCAGCCTGCCAAAGCAGCCAGGATTTCATCGGGTTTGGCCACTTTTTCCAACAGAGTGACTGCCTGCGGATAGGATGTGCTTTCCAGATCTTTTGAGGTTATTAATACGAGTAACAATTGTTTTGCTTTGTCATCCTGTCCAGCCTCAAACCACAATTCAGCCAACCGTAATGAACCATTTGTACTGAGCGCTTGTTGCATTAAAGCTGACTCGTACGCAGCCGCCGCCTCAAGTGGATTCCCGGCTTCATCCAGGAATGCTCCAATTTTCTCATTCAAATCTGTGCGCCAGGGCTGTGCAGCCAGCAGTTTCTTTAATACCTCGGCAGCTTCTTGAGGCTGGTGCCGAGCCTGAGCCAGTCTTACCTGTTGGAACAACTTCGCCGCCTGTGTCTGGCCTGGCTGCCAACTGACCAGCACCAGGACGAGCAGCAATATCAACGTCATCCAAAGCAGGCTAATGATGTTTTTTCGGCCCATAGGGTTATTATAAAGCAGCCTTCAGCATCCCTGAATTGATCGAGAAAAGTTTATTTGGCTATACGATATATATTTTAGGCTATCCTGAATCTTTTCCTTGACAGGCATTTCAATTAATGATAACCTATCGCTCGTTGGATGGACGCTTCGATTCGCCCCCAAAATGTTCGCTCTTCTTCATACATTTGGCGAACGGGCGTCTAATTTTTTTCAATCAATCTTATGATGGAGTAAAGCAGGTATGGCAGAACGTTTCGTTGGGACCGTAAAGTGGTTCAATCCCGCCAAGGGTTATGGTTTCATTGGCCGTGAAGATGGCGAAGATGTCTTCGTTCATTTCTCGGCAATCGAGATGCAAGGCTATCGTCAATTAAAGGAAGGTCAAAAGGTCGAATTCTCTGTAGAGAAGGGTCCCAAAGGCCTGCAGGCTGCGAACGTAACTCCCATTGAAGAGTAGTTCCGCTCACAAGTGCATATCAATCCCCCGCCAATTGGCGGGGGATTGTACTTTAATTTCACTGAATGCCAAGCAGAAGCGCTGTCAGTTTGGCGTATTCCGTTAGCGTAGTCTTCCATCCGCGCAGGCTGAAAAACCAGGTCGAGGATTGATACCAATGATCGCGAACTGGAAGGATTAGCACCACGATGCCGCTGCGGGAAAATACCGACCGGAAAATGATCTGCGACCGACGGGAATGGTACGGATCCGTTACAACGATTATTGTCTTCAATCCTTCTTGTTGGCAATAATCAAGGACAGCAGAGGCTTCATCCAGGGTGCTGGCGGATTTTCCCAGCATCGTTCGAATTGCATCCTGAGGTATGCCGGCGGCGGCAGCCTGCTGCCCTAAAAGGGAGCTGGCGCGCGGACCGCCGCCCTGCGGAATCGTGCCTGTTTCAGTGAGCAGAAGGATGTTCGCCAGTCCAGACTGGTGGATTTGTGCTGCTTCGGCAAGGCGGGCATCGTCGCCGCCGCTGAGAAGAACAACCGCGTCAGATTTTTGAATTGGATCGCCCACCACCAGAAATCCGCCTATTGCCCATAACAGTAAAAACAATAGGAGCGGTGTTGTTACAATCAGCAGCACCCAATCCAACTTGCCTTTTGAACGTACTGGTTCAGTGCGCAAAGGGATCAACAAAACCTGATGGTTTAACGACCCTCTCCGGTAAATCCAGGGCTCTCTTCATTCGGAGCAAGGCTTCCGATAGCATGGAGCGCGGGCAGCCAAAATTTAATCGAACAAAGCCATCGCCTTCTTCACCGAATGCTTTACCATCGTTTAATGCCACCCTGGCATTTTGAAGAAAAAATACGTACGGATTTCCAATAATGCCGGCGTCCCGGCAATCCAACCATGCCAGGTAGGTGCCTTCCGGTTTCGCCATCCGCACGCCGGGTAAATTCTGGTTGACAAACTCATAAAGAAAATCCCGGTTTTCCTGCAAATAAACGATTAAATCCTGCAGCCAGGCCTGCCCGCCTTGATAAGCCGCTTTTCCGGCTACCAACCCCATCAGGTTAACCCACCCCGTCAACCCCTGCCCTGCCTGTTCCAGTTTCTGGCGTAATTCAGGATTTTGAACCACCGCAAACGAACACTGCAATCCGGGAATGTTGAAAGTCTTACTTGGCGCCATCATGATAATCGAATTGTTGGCTATTCTTTCACTTAACGATGCAATTGGAAAATGCCGGTGACCCGAATAAATGAAGTCACAGTGAATTTCATCCGAACAAATCAGGATGTTGCGCCGCTGGCATATTTCAGCCAATCGCTCAAGTTCATCTTTCCGAAACACCCGTCCGACCGGATTATGCGGGTTGCACAGGAAGAATACGCGCGTCTGGTCCGTTATTGCTGATTCGAACCCATCAAAATCGATTTCATAGGATCCATCGGACAGCCGTGTCAATGGATTGTTTACACGGACCAGTTCCGCATTTCCGGCGATGCTTAAGAATGGCGGATAAATGGGTGTTTGTACGATGGCCTGCCCGCCAGCCTTTGGAAACATATGCGCCACCTGGTTCAAACCGGTGACAATGCCAGGAATCAATACGATATCCTTGGCGGTGATTTTCCATTGATAAAGGTCATCCAACCGTTTAACTAGGATTTCCTTAAAATCCTCTTTATCATATGCATAGCCAAAAACGCCCAGGTCGACTTCTTTTTGAAGTGCCTGGATAACGGAATCCGGCGACCTGAAATCCATATCAGCCACCCACATCGGAAGGACATCCGGGTCGTAAACGCCCCATTTTACGCTTAACGATTTCTTTCGGTCAGGCAGAATATCAAAACGCGGGTCCATAGGCTCCTCTGCACACAAAGTGAGTTGATTATACATGCAAGGAACGTAACTCTGGCAATTCAAAACTGGTATACTCAATTCAATTCAAGGTCGAACAGGGTATCAATGACCGCATCCTTCATTCCCACAATAACCGTACTTACCGCGCCGGATTGGCAGGATTACGAATTGCTGGATAGCGGCTACGGGCAAAAACTGGAACGGTACGGCGCTTACTGTCTGCAGCGGCCGGAACCGGAAGCTGTCTGGAAGCCGGCGCTGCCTGAAAAATATTGGAAGGATGCTCATGCCCGCTTCATACCCTCTCCTGAGGAAAACGGCGGACATTGGGAGACCTTGAAATCACTGCCGGACCGCTGGCAAATGGGTTATAAGGGATTGAGATTTTGGGTTCAAACCACCTCCTCGCGCCACCTGGGGGTTTTCCCGGAGCAAGCCTGCCAGTGGGATTGGACCGAACAGCAAATTCATGACGCCCGCCGCCCCATAAAAGTATTGAATTTATTTGGCTACACAGGGATTGCCAGCCTGGCAGCAGCACGGGCGGGCGCTTTTGTGACCCATCTGGACGCCTCCCGCAAGGTGGTAACCTGGGCTCGGGAAAATCAGCAGGTTTCAGGAATCGCGGATACTTCCATTCGTTGGATTATCGATGATGCCCTGAAATTCATCGAGCGGGAAGCCCGCCGGAATTCCCGATATGACGGGTTAATTCTCGATCCTCCCAAATTTGGTCGCGGCCCTAAAGGCGAGGTATGGGAATTCTACAAGTTGCTTCCCAATTTGCTGGCTGCCTGCCGGGAAGTGCTCAGCGAGAAACCGCTATTCATCGTGATGACGGCCTACGCTGTGAAAGCATCCGCCATTACCTTGCATTATGCATTGCAGGAAGTCACCGATAAATTGCACGGCCAGGTTACCGCTGGCGAGGTGGCGTTGCAGGAAAAAAGCGCCGGCCGGATCCTTTCAAACGCGATTTTTGCACGCTGGAGTGCTGCACCCAGGTAATCCTTTGTAAAAGGCATTCTTCCATGAATCAAGCTTTTCCAAGAATTGCATTAATCGGCCATGGCGTCATGGGTGAGGCTTTTTTAGGCGGCCTGATACGCAACGGATTGACCACTGCCGACCATATCCTGGTATCGGGACCGCGGGTTGAGCGCGGCGAAGATCTGCGCGAGCGTTACGGCATTCAACCTTTTACTGATAACCGGGCTGCCGCCGAGCAGGCGGATGTGGTCATCCTATCGGTAAAGCCGCAGCGCATCGACCGCGTGTTGGAGAATCTCCGCGGTCATATTCCTGAAAAAGCCCTTGTGATTTCCATTGTGGCCGGGGCATCCATTGATAAAATCGCCGAGCAGCTCGATCACACCTGCATTGTCAGGTCCATGCCCAATACCCCTGGGCAGATCGGCGAAGGCATCACCGTTTGGACCGCGTCGCCTGATGTGAGCCAGGCTCAAAAGGTTTTATGCCAGCAAATTTTGGGCGCGCTTGGACAGGAAGTTTTCGTCGAAGAAGAAAACTACCTGGATATGGCCACAGCGCTCTCGGGCAGCGGTCCAGCTTATGTTTTCATGTTCCTGGAAGCCATGATTGATGCAGGCGTTCACCTGGGTTTTCCCCGACGCATCGCTGAGCAATTGGTGCTTCAAACCGTCAGCGGATCGGTGGAATACTCCCGCCGCAAAAAGAATCATCCGGCAGCGCTGCGGAATGAAGTCACCTCTCCCGGCGGGACATCCGCCGAGGCTATATACTACCTGGAAAAGGCCGGTTTTCGCACGGCAATTTCGCGAGCCATCTGGGCAGCCTACGAACGCTCCCAGGAACTTGGCAAAGGCAAACCCACCGGACAACTAAAAGAAAATTCCTGAGGAGGTAAAACAATGAACCGCTTTTCTCGCAGTTGGGAACTCATTAAGGCCAGTGCACGCGTGCTCGGCGCTGACAAGGAACTGCTCGTGTTTCCGATTGTCTCGGCCATTGCGTCGCTAATCGTCTCCATCACGTTCGCGGTGCCGCTTTTCTTGAGCGGCGGAGTTAATTCAATTTCACAAAACCAGTTTCCAGCCATTTACTACCTGGTGTTGTTTCTTTTCTATATAGTGCAGTACTTCGTCATCTTCTTTGCCAATACTGCCCTGGTCGGGGCGGCCACCATCCGCTTGAAGGGCGGCGACCCAACCGTCGGTGACGGTTTTCGGATCGCATTCAGCCATT
This sequence comes from uncultured Longilinea sp., assembly GCA_964536805.1. Classification (GTDB taxonomy): domain Bacteria; phylum Chloroflexota; class Anaerolineae; order Anaerolineales; family Anaerolineaceae; genus Longilinea. Next base: position 103,318 of record CAZHYQ010000004.1, on the reverse strand, counting down.
TTGGACCGATCCTGGGTTATTCTGTCATTGCGGCTACAGTTGGCATGATCCTGCGGCTGGTATCCGATCGCAGCCGCGGTGTAGGTCGCTTCATCATTTCATTGATCGGATTTGCCTGGAATGTCGCCACATTCCTGGTGGTGCCCATTCTGGCGGTTGAAGGCATCGGCCCCATCGATGCAATCAAGCGCAGCACCGCACTGCTTAAGAAGACCTGGGGAGAACAGATTATTGGTAATTTTGGCGTCGGCCTGATCTTTGGCTTGATCACCATCGGGTTGATCCTGATCAGTCTGCCAATATTCTATTTGTTGATCAGTTCAGAAATTATTTGGGGCGCCATTGCGCTGGGCATCGTATTGATTTTGCTGCTCGTCCTAATTGGATTGGTGCAATCAGCCCTCAACGGCATTTTTACGGCGGCAGTCTACCAATATGCCACCAATTCGAGTACGGGTTTCTTCGAAGAAGGCATGATCAAGGATGCATTTATCGTCCGAAATTAATTGTTTGCCCTGGATAGCCACGTAGAACACAAAGCCGGGACTTTGTCCCGGCTTTGTGTTATTGATGTAATATGGATCAGCGGCGGTCTGCTTCTTTGACCAGTGCGCGGGCCAATTCAAGAAACTCTACCCATTCCTCGGTGAAGAAATGCATGGTGACGTTATTCAACTCGAGGTGGTAGGTTGTTTCGCCATCGGGTTCATCCGCTTTCCAGGCTAAATAATTATCCGTTTCTGCAATCGTATCCGTCTTAGGCTCTGCAGGGTTGCTCATTTGAAATCTCCTTTATGTAGACTTGTTTCCATTATCCCATAAATGCACCCTTCCGGAAAGTAACTGGTTGGGTGGTTGTTTTCCTTCAGGCTTTTTTCTTTAGTAATTTCCGCATGAATAGATCGGCTTTCTTAATCAATGGAATGATCGGCGGATTTGGCGTGTGCGGTCTTGATTTAAGCCCTTCCCAGGGGTCCAGATCGAATAGTTTCCGCACTGCGTAGTTCGAAAACAACATGACGGTCGCCAGTACAGGCGCTGCCAGCAAGAGTCCAACCAACCCGAAGAGGTTGGCGGCAATCAAAGCAAAAATCATGACAGCCGCCGGGTGAATGTCCAACGCATCCGCCATCAAGCGCGGCACCACAAAGTTATCCATGATAATGTCAACAACCCAGGCGGTCCCTACCACCATCAATGCATAAGGAAATGGTTGCAAACCAAAAAGCGTGGTCCCTTGAAAAAGGCAGACCAAGCCGTAAGTGGTCCAGGCAACAAAAGGACCAGCATATGGAACAAAACGTGCCAGACCTGCCAATAGTGCCAGGCCGAAAGAGAAATTGACCCCCCACGCGCCAAGAACAATGTTGTAAACAACCACAGTGATCAGGAAGATGATCATCTGGTTGCGCAAGAAAGCCTTCCAGATACGATTGAGCTCGCGGCCAAACACTTTAGTATCTTCGCCATATCCGGGGATACTCATCCGGATCAGGCTGGCGTTGGCACCGCCGGTATCCGCTACGACAAAATATGAAACCAATAAAGCGAAGAATATATAGCCCACGGTAGTCGCCGCACCGCCTGCGATCGCGCCAACTACACCGCCTAATTTGGAGAGAGTGGGTTGCACCAAATCGAGCAACTTGTTTCCAATCGTTGTCATATCAATCTGGGCCAGATCAAAGGAAAAAGGGCCAATCATAATCACATTATGAGTGAGATCGTCAATCAGCTTGGGCAAATTGGTAATTTGTCGTTGGACAAAATTGATCAGACTCTGTACCTGGTCCACCAATGCCAGACCGCCCAGGGTGATTAGCCCCAGAAATAGAATGATGATGATCAGATAAAGGACTGTGACCGCAAGTCTCCAGGGAGCCCGCAAACCGCGGCTGATCAGATCGGCTAGCGGATAAATCAGATAGGCAAGGATAAATGCAATCAACAACGGCCCGACAATTTGGCGGAATCGCATTAACAACCCGGCTGAGATCGCCAGCAAGGCCAAAGAGACAATAATCTTTGTTGTTCCGCTCCAACGCGGCGAAACAGCATTAGCCTGAGACTCGTTCGCCGGTCCGGCGTTACTCATGGATGACTCTCAATCGGTGACAATGAAGACCACAATAAACGAAGGTTGGCATTTGTTCAAACGCAGATAAAGCGGGCAGAGATTCTCTGCGCTTACACGATCAACGACAGTAACCAGGTACGAAAGCGTTAACCAATTTGGGAAACAAACTGCAATACAGGTTCAACGCATCGACGACAACGAAAATTAAACATAAAAACACCAATAAGCCCACAACGATAATCGTGATCAAGGCCCAATTCGGCAGCTTGCGTTTTGCGGGGGTGATATTCTCAACTGGCGGTTGGGCTGGTACCTGACCTGCATATCCGCCTGCAGATTGAACCGCCGGTTGCTGCTGGTAGACTTTGGGATTCTCCTGGGCTGCCTGATCAAGCCAGGAACCTTGGTCCGGCGGTTTGACTGGTTCGTAAGCAGTTCCAGGTTGTGCGGATGGATAAATTGACGCTGAAAAAGGCGGCGGTGGAGTCGGAATTTGTGCTGGTTGTACCGTCTGGGGTTGTTCCCTGCGCATCTGCGTTCCAATGGAGGCCACAGTCGCATCGGTATCGACGACTTCGTAAATAAAATTGATCCGTTCACCCAGGGTAAGGAATTCGCCTGTATGGAGAAGATACGGACCAGCCAGACGTTGACCGTTGATAAATGACCCATTGGTCGAACCCAGATCTTCAATGCCATATTGATTGCCCTGCAAAAACAGGCGCAAATGACGCCGGGAGACTTCTGGATCATTGACTATGATGTCATTACCCAGATCTCTCCCGATAAACATTTCACCTTTTTCAAGCGAATAGACCTGTCCAGCATTCGGCCCGGAACGCATCACCAACCGATATACGATCATTGATTGCCTCCTTATGGGTGATCCATTAAAAGTTTACTGATATTGATAAAGCCTGTCAATGAAAAAATGGATGAACCTTTCCTGAGCAATTGTATGGGTGGGCGGGAGAGTCAGCAATTGTGTTCCGACCCCATTTCCTTTGATCAATAAAAGGCGAGAAGCTCCATAATCACAAATGCGGAACCAACCATCGATTAATTACGTAAAAGATGCTTATCCAACAGGATCAGACACCCCACCGGCGGGACCAGGATTCAAATAATAAAGGAAGCTAGATAACACCCATGTTGGAAGCGAAGTTGTGGTTTTAATTTAATGTGCCAACAAATAAATGTTTGCGATTTACGTTATAAAATAGAGGAGTATATTGTAATTATGAACAATGTGGATGGTTAAAAAAAGACCCCGCCGCGTCGTGTGCTGCATAGTTTTGAACCTGCAAACGCAGGTCGGGAACCTCCACGGTGGTTCTGCCTTGGCCGAAGCCTATCGCATCACATTCGTGATCTTGGATCCCATTTAAAACGTGTTGGCTCAAAACCGGTCTTGCCGCATCACGTGCACAGCAGGGCAACTTCCTTATACCACATTTCAAATCAAATGAAAAGTGACCTTACTTAAGCGTAGACAATCACCAGATTCCCTTGACAGGTATCCATGGTCTTATATACTGGTTTTGTTCCAAGGGAATCCTCATTCTGAAGAAAAATACTCACATAAGGATATTCGGATGGGAATAAAATTGACCGCGTTTTGCATTTTAATGCTGGGAGGTGCCCTAATAAGTGACTGTGCTACAAGAACTAACGAGATCACGATCAAAGATGCCTGGGCACGGCCTGGCAAGATGGGCAGTAATTCAGCCGTTTACTTTACGATCGACAACCCTTTACCCAACGCGGATGCCTTGCTCAAAGCGGAAGGGGATATCGCCGAGTCCGTCGAACTTCACGAGAGTTCGATGGATGATCAAGGCACGATGATGATGCGTCCATTGGAATTAGTTCCCATTGACGCAAAAACCAAAGTCGAATTCAAGCCGGGGGGTCTGCATGTAATGCTTTTCAGCCTGAAGCATGATCTCAACGCTGGCGATCAATTCACCCTGACATTGCATTTTCAATCCAATCCGGATATTACCCTTCCAGTCCAGGTCAAAGAATCCTCAAAATAATCAACTCGCCGCGGGAATATCAATGAATGCCATCCGTTCGTTCATCGCCCTTGACCTGGATGCCAGTGTTCAAGCTAAACTGGGTTTTACCATCCAAAAAATAAAACCAGCCGTTGGAAACAATATCCGCTGGGTGACGGAAAAAAACATCCACATAACCTTGAAATTCTTGGGCGATACATCGCCCGCCAACCTGGAAAGCTTCAAGAGTATTATTGACACTGAGGCAAATCGAATTCGTCCATTTGACATTAAAATAGGGAATTTGGGAGCATTTCCAACTTTACGAAAGCCGCGAGTCATCTGGGTTGGACTTGATGCACCAGCGGAGTTGCACACGCTGCAACGCGCCATCGATATGGAAACGAACCGCCTGGGTTATCCATCCGAAGATCGCCCCTTTTCTCCACATCTCACCCTGGGCCGGATATCGCAGCACGCCTTGCCGGAGGAAATCCATAGAATCGGAGATTTCCTGGCAACCAGTCAGATCAGTGTGGATACCGTCGCCCAAATCCTTAAAGTTGTCCTCTTCCGCAGCGATTTATTGCCTGGAGGACCTGTTTATACGCCGCTTCACATCGCGAACTTGAAGTAGCAATCCGCTTGCCCGAATATTCGCCAACACCGCTAAAGTCCGGGTTCCACCTGCGGCAGGTAATATTTTGGGGCATGATTGCAAAGTGGCTAAATATTATGCTAGAATTGCCCCAATCCATTCATATGAGGTGAGGTCTGAACACAATCAAAGTTGCCCGTTCTGTCGTGAACATTTTGGAAGATAAAAAAGGCGAAAACATCGTTTTACTCGATGTTCACGAGTTTTCTGGATTTACCGATTATTTCGTCTTCGTTACCGCCACCAGCGAACGTATGTTGGATGCGCTTGCCAAGGCTGTTTCTGAAGGCATCGATGAACAATACGATATCAACAGCAAGCAGGAAGGGTCTTCCCAGGCTGGGTGGGTGGTTGTGGACCTGGGCGATACCGTGGTCCACCTGTTTACTCCGCAACAGCGCGATTATTACCGGCTTGAAGACCTGTGGAGCAAAGGCAAAACTTTGCTGCGCTTACAATAGATGGACCGGATGTTCGGAAACAAAACAACCGTTGAGAATTCAACGGTTGTTTTTTGCTTGAAAAAGTAATATCAGACCAACGCGTCGATCACCATGGCTAAAAAGATGAAAGCCAGGTACATGCTTGAATAACGGTACATCAAGTGAGCGTTCTTATTGCCGCCCTTTCGCAGAACGCGGTAAGCCGTATTTAGCAGCCACAAGCCAAGAACTATTGCTGAAACCAGGAAAAAGCTTCCCGATATTCTAAAAATGGGCATGAGCAGCGTTAATGCCACCAGTTCCAGGGTATAGATGAAAATTTGTTTCCGCGTTTCATGTTCGCCTTTAACCACGGGCAGCATCGGTACGCCGCCGCGCGCGTAGTCATTTTGCCGGACCAGTGCCAATGCCCAAAAATGCGCCGGCGTCCAGAGAAAGACCAGGGCAAACAGGAACAGGGATGGCACATTCAAGCTGCCGGTTGCCGATGCCCAGCCAACCAGCGGTGGAATTGCCCCTGCCCCGCCGCCGATGACAATGTTCTGGACTGTGGCATGTTTCAACCAGATGCTGTACAACAGCACGTAGTAGATCATGCCGGCCAGTGAAAGGACAGCGGCAAGTAAGTTGACAAAGCTGGCCATCAGGAAGAACGCCAACAGACAAGCCGCCAGACCGTAAGCTAACCCCTCGGCTGGAGTCAACCGCCCAGATGGGAGAGGCCGCTTGGCAGTGCGCTGCATGCGTTTATCCAGTTCGCGGTCAATATACTGATTCAAGGCACTGGCACCGCCGGCCGCCAATGCGCCGCCGATCATCGTCCAGACGGTTAACCCAATGCCAGGCAGGGATTTTCCGCCAACCACCATGCCCGCATAGGTTGTAACAAGCAGCAGTAATACGATTACCGGTTTATTGAGCATTAGAAAATCGCGCGCCCGCAAACCAAAGGCAGGCAGAGATTGCCGGCTTTCCTCCAGTTCCTGGCCGGACGAGCGGCCAGAAAGGAAAGCTGCGGCGACCAGGATTATCTGCACGCCCCATAAAGCCGCTGCACTGGCCGCGTGCAATCCAACCAAATCAACCGGAAATCCGCGTTGAACCTTGATCGCCCCGACCAAAACCTCTCCTAACATTAAAACCATGACGCCGGTCGCAGCGCTGAGTTGAACCGGTTGGCTCCTTTGACTACGCCATGCATGCAAGAATTGAACACTGATAAAAATCGCGGCGGCAAGCGTAATGGCACGGTGAAGTAGCGCCAACCAGCCAGCGCCAGTCGCCGGAAAACCTCCTCCACACATCGGCCAACCGGTACAAGCAGATCCCGCACTGGTAAACGATACGACGGCTCCGCTAAGTAATAATAAAAAGAGTGCCACCGAAGTCGCCAGAGTCAGGCGGTTGAATGGCACGCTCAGGCTTTGTTTTCGCGAAACGATTGTTTCATTATGGGCCATAAATGCTGCCATTAATGCAACCAATGTTATTGCCAATGCGAACAATGCCAGCCCGAGATGCAAGGCAGACAGGACAGCCGGTGAGGCAAATACTGTCACACCTGCCCCGAGTGCAACCTGGATGATCATTAATGCCAGGCTTCCAGCCAAAAGACGCGACACCCATGAACTGACCCTGGAGTTCGAATAGTTCGCCCACCAGGCAATGACCGTCACAAGCAGGGCTGCTGCTGACAGCAGGCGGTGCAAAAAGGCGATTTGTGCCATCCGTTCCGCAGGAAAGCTCAGTTGACCAAAACAGGTTGGCCAATCGGGGCAGGCAGCTGCCGCGTCGCTGACGCGGGTGATATTTCCCATTACGATGACTAAAAACATGAGAATCCCGGCAGCCAGGATCCAATAGCGGGACAATGCCCGGGGTTGTTTTGTGCCCGATTCAACGGTTTTCAAATCCATTTAGAATTCCTTTTCAACCTTCAAGGCGGATTCCCGGTCTGTGACAGTGTTAATCGCCTTTTTTTCCACCGGGCGTAATTGTTTTCGGACGAAAAACGGATAGCCCAGCCCCAAAATGGCAGCGAAAGTAAACCACTGCATGGCGTAACCCAGGTGCGGTCCCTCTGTGATTTCAGGCAAAACCAATTGGCGGGCAGGCAAACCGGTCCAGGAAGAGTCAGGTGCTTGGTCTATGTAAACTGGTAGAAGTGTCTGGTTTGTCTGCTGCTGGATGCGCTCTAGATTGATAATATTCCAGGCATCCAATCGCGTTTCTCCAGGTGCCAATGTCGGGTCAGGTACGCCGCCAAAATCAGGTTTCGTTTGCGGCCGCCGGATGACACCCTGGACTGTAACTTCTCCCGGTTCCTGATATTGCTTGCGTTTTTCAGGTGATGCCTGATCAAAAGGAATCCAACCGCGATCAACAAGGACAGTATTCGCTGAATTGGCTATACGCAAAGGCGTTAACACATGGAAACCCAGTTTGCCATCCAATTCCTGGTTTCGCAGCAGCACTTCCTGTGTGAAGTCATACTGCCCTTGCACCACCACCTTGCGGTATTCCATGTCGAATAATTGTGCTTCGAGGCCTGTGTTTTGGTTCAGATCCAATTCGCTGGCTGTGATTTGGGCTGAAACGCGATTGTTGAATGCACGCCGCTGTGCCAGCCGGTCGAGTTGCCAGATGCCAAGACGAACTAAAACTCCCACACCGGCAATCACCAGCAGGGTGGTCAAAATCCATTTCAACGACCAAAATCGAGCCGGTTTCATTGCGCCTTACCTTCCGCCGGGTTGAGTTTTGGCAGCGGTGCGATCACAATCATATATAACCACACCAATACGCTGGTTGGCGCTGCCACTGCGAGCAGCCCCTGGATTCGGATTTCTGCCGTCACGCGCGGACGAACCTCTAGTCCCAATCTTTGGCTGGGCTGAAAAGAGCAGGCCAAAGTGTATGTATTTGGCTTTTCCAACGTCAGCCGGCCGGTCGCGCCCGCCGGAACCCAGATCGGTCCGAGTTGGTGATCGACAGAATCTTCGTTTTTTACCAGGATGACATCCCCTTCCACAAAAGTCATATCATCCGGCAACGATGGTACCGGCAATCCGGCTTTGATGCGCTCGGAAGTCCCTGGTGGAACCACCAGTTCAAATTGATCCGGTTTACGATCCAATTGGGTGCGCTGCAAATATAACGAGCCTTCCGACACGATCAATCCCAGCAACAGGCCAATGCCGATCGAAATCAGGAACCGCTTGAGAATCGCTTTTTGAACGGGATTCACGTCATTTCTCCCGCATCAGGAAGCGCAAATCGGAAACAATATCCGCCACCGGCGTACCAAACGGATACGTCACGCGTAAGTTTCCCTTCTTATCCACCACGTATAACCGGCTGGTGTGATCGACAGAATAATTTTCTGCGTTCGTTCCCGGCGAAATCTGGCGAAACACACCGTATGATTTCCAGACCGGTGCCATGTCCGCCTCAGTGCCTGTCAGTCCAATAACGCCAGCGTCAAAACCTTTCAGGTAGGTCGCCATCTTCTCGGATGTATCCCGCGCCGGATCGACGGTAACCAACAGAAAATCCGCCTCGTCGGCCTGGTTTTTCAAAGATTCCCGCACCTGTTTGAACTCTGCCATGGTGGCCGGACAGACATCCGGGCAATTGGTGTAGCCGAAGAAAATTACGACCGGACGGCCGGTGCGGGCACTTAATTGGTAGCGCCCGCCGCCAGCTCGATCCAGGTTGATTTCTGGCGCAATTCCGGCTGGAGTCAGTTCTGAACCGCGCAAGGCATATGGACGGGCAAATACCACGCTCCATAGTGCAATCAGACCAACCAGCACAGCCGCCGCGATCCACACCCAATTCCGTTTCATGCCAGGTCCTTTAGAGCGTTCCAATCAAGTACAACGCCGGGTAAAAGAAAATCCAAACAAGATCAACAAAGTGCCAGTAATTGGCGGCCGCTTCAACAGCCCAGTGCCGCTCAGCGGAATAGCGGTTCTTGATGCCATTGCGAAGGATTATGATCAAAAACAACACACCGGTTAAAACATGGAAAGCGTGCATGCCCGTCATCATGTAGAAGACCGCACCTTCGGGGCCGTCAGCCGGGCCAAACGGAGCCAGCTGCCACTCCACCCCAACCACGCCAACCAGGAAGGCAATTCCCAAGAAGAGGGTGATGGCCGTGCTGATAATGAACCCTTTGCGGTCGCCATGGGCAATTGAAACCTCGGCACGATTCATGAAGAAACTGCTAATCAGCAGGACCGATGTCACGATGAGACCAAGCGTCGTATTCAAATCCGGCCGCCGGCCGCCCAACAGGTAAAAACGCGAAACCATCAGGCCGCCAAATACAAAGGTGTCGGAAAGCAGGAACAGCCATAAACCCAGGCGGCTGGTTGCAACCTTGCGCTGATATTCAGCCAACGTATTTGCCGCGGTTGACATCAGTGTCCTCCTTCATCCGGCTGGAAAAGCCTGGAAAGATGCATAAAGAAATTGATTACCAGGGCTGCCTTTAGTATCGCCAGGATCCACAGAATCCCTGATGGAACCCCGCCACGTGCCACAACGAATTCAACCGCGGTCAGCACGGCCAACGCCAGGAACACAATGATCCCGCGCCGCAAAGCCAGACCTTTTCTGGTCGTTTTTCTTGTATCCATGCTTTACCCCATCTCCCTTAATCGTCACCCACCGGCTGGGTCACCAACTCGGTATATCGCGACCCTGCCAGACCGTAATCGTATGGATCGCCCACCACCTGGAAATCCTGATCGTAGTTATGCATCGGCGCCGGCGACGGCAGCATGGCCCATTCCGGCGAGCGCGATTCCCAGATGTTCCCCTCTGCCACCTCGCCGTGCTTCGCGCTGCGGATGAGATTGATAAACAGGAACAGCACCGAAAGCGCGATGAGAAAACCCGCGATGGTAATGATCAACTGCGTGGTATCGAACCCTTGCGCCGGATCATAATCCGCAATCCGGCGGCGCATGCCCAGCATGCCGACCCGCATTTGCCCCAACGTCATCACCAGGAACGAGGGAGTCATCAGGTAAAAGTGCAATTTGCCTAAGGTCTCATTCAACTTTCGCCCGGTAATTTTCGGATACCAGTAATAGATGGCGGCAAATAACGGGAAGATATACCCGCCGAACATCGTGTCATGGAAATGGCCCACAATAAAGTAGGTATCGTGAAGGTGCAGGTCGGTTGAAACCGTGCCGCTCGGGGGACCTGTCAGGCCTCCCAACAGAAAGACAACAATGCCGCCGAGAACAAAGAGCATAGGCACCGGGTAGCGGATGCGTCCCTGCCACAACGTCGCCACCCAACTAAAGAACTTTACGCCGGTGGGGACGGCCACCAACAAAGTGCTGTACATAAAGGGTACACGCAGGTAATCCTCTATTCCGGCGGTGAACATGTGATGTCCCCACACCAGGAAACCGGTCAAGGCAATGCCCATGGAGGACATGGCCACCCACTTGTAGCCGAACAACGGCTTGCGGACGAAAACCGGCAGCAGCTCGCTGATGATGCCCAAACCCGGCAGGATGAAGACATACACCGCAGGATGTGAATAGAACCAGAAGAGGTGCTGGAAGAGGATTGGATTGCCGCCCTTGGTGGCATCGAAGAAAGGCATGCCAAACAAGCGCTCAAACATGACCAGTTGGAAAGACAGACCAATTAACTGGGTTGCGGTCAAGGCGATCAACGAAGTTGCCAGTACGCTCCAGGCAAATATCGGCATACGGAACATGACCATGCCCTTGGCGCGCATCCGGATGATCGTCGCAATCAGGTTCAATGCCCCCAGAATGGATGACCAGCCGTTGAAGAATACGCCGACAAAGAACATCTGCATGCCCAGTGGAGCGCGCAAGCTTAACGGCGGGTAAGCTGTCCAGCCTGTGTCAAAACCTCCCACCAGAATGGCGCTCAAGAGAACTAGTGAAGCCGGCACGGCAATCCAAAAGCCAAAAGCATTCAGGCGGGGGAATGCCATGTCTTTCGCGCCAATCAGCAGCGGAACCAGATAATTTGCCATACCGGCGATGCCCAGCAGGATGGAGATGATCAGCACCATGCCGTGCATGCCAACCAAGGAATTGAACAAGTCAAAGGTCAGGAACTGCATTCCGGAAGAGGCTAATTCCGTCCGGAAGATCAAGGCAAATGAGCCGCCGAATGCCAACAGGATCAGACTGGTAATGCCGTACTGGATGCCGATGACCTTATGATCGAGGCTGACGCCAAAGTACCTGCGCATGCCGGGGGGATCTTTAAATTCCTCGGCTTCAAGGGTATCTTCACCTTTTGCCCATTTCCACCAATCAGCCACCGCACCAACGGCGATGAGAAAGCCGAACACGCCAAAAAACGCACCCAAAACGGCTGCCGGCTCAGCTTTCCAGCCTAATCCCATGGCGGCACGGATACCGGTTAACAAGCCGATGCCCAACGCAGTGCCTATGATTTGCCCAAGGATGCCGCGTACCAACCCGATTGAAAAGAATTTTCTCATTCGTTCACTCCTTGGCCTGTTTACTTTAGCGTTTTAATAAACGCAATAATGTCGGCGATTTTTACGTCAGTCAGCGAATCGGCATAGGTCTGAGGCATCACGCCGGCCGGAAAACCAGCCACAATCTCGGCATTGGGTTTAATAATGGAATTCTTAAGGTAAACCTCGTCCACAATCATGGAGCTGCCGTCGGTGAATTTGCTTTCAGATCCAAATAAACCTTTCCAGGTGGGTCCCACCAGTTTGCTGCCATCGATCGAATGGCAGGCAAAACAGCCGTTTTGTTTGGCAGCCAATTCGCCACGGGTGGCCGGATCGGCATTGAGCAATTTGACTTGATCATCCACCCAGGTTTGAAAATCCGCATCGCTCACAACCACCACCGGGCTTTCCATATAGGCATGCAGTTTCCCGCAAAGCTCGGCACAGCGCACTTTATAGGATCCGATGATGGTGGGCGTGATCCGCAGCTCCTTTACCAGGTTTTCTCCCGGAAGCAAATCCTGTTTTACACGGAATTCAGGTACCCAGAAAGAGTGGATCACGTCCTGCGATGTCATTTTCAATAACACTTGCCGGTTTACCGGGAGCTGTAAAGTGTCCGAGGTAATGCCAAAATCAGGATACTCGAATGTCCATGACCATTGCCGGCCGATAACTTTGACCTCCAAAGCCTGAGGGTCGACTTTGCGCGTTTCAGCCAGCGAGAGCGACCCCAGATATGAAAAGTAAATGACCGCTGCCAGCGGAAAAATCGTCCACAAGACTTCCAAACGGGTGGAACTTTTGAAGAAACGGCCTTCAGTAGTCTCTTTCCCACGCCGGCGAAAAACAATCAGACTATAGACCAGAAACACAACAATCAATGAAAAAAGGAAGGAAATAACCATGAAATGGGTGTTGAACAACCGGTCGATGATGGTGGCCTGGGTGCTGGCTTCAATTGGCAGCAGACCGATTGTGCGCAGCAGATAATCTACCAGAACCGTTGATATCGCCACCAGCACTGCCACTATGGCAAAATGTTTCATATTTTCACTCCTCCGGGGAACATCGCTTGCCTGCGGGGGTTGGGAAGATGTAGGAATGTGCAACCAATCTTGCGTTTGATCGGATGAAAGCGTGCGGCGGTCATAAACCACGGCGGCACCGCTGGCCTTCAGTGAAACCAGCATGACTTGCATTGGGCCTTCACCCGTGATGAACTGATTGAGGAATTGCGCCCGATCAATTGTGCGGTCGTCATAATCGACGATGACCAGGGTTGGGTTCCACTGTTCAAGCGCTTCCAGCGTAGCAGCCATCGTCGATGCAATTCGAATTTCAATGGTCTGTCCGCCGGCCTGCTGTGTTAACAACTTTTCCAACCCTTTACCATACAAAGGGTTGGCAGAGGCGATCAAAACACGGCGGGCGTTGCCTGGCAGGGAGTTGTCCATCAAACTATTCGCACCATCCTGGCGGTCAATGAAGTCAATACCATACCTGATAAATTTACATTTTTACTGCCGTCAAAGCCATTCTCATGCCCGGGTTTTTCGGGTTATTTATTCATAACAAAAGTATGATTTCGGTCTCACCCTTAAGAAAAGTCCGGAAACTGAGTTTCCGGACTTGGTGGGAAAAATTGAATTTGCAAATAGTATTATTGGATCGGGCGGATCAGTCCCATCTTTAAGGCCTTGCCAACCGCTTCGACGCGGTTATCGGCTTCTATTTTTTCAAGAATATGCCGGATATGAGTTTTGACAGTATTTTCAGAAATAAATAACAGGCTGCTGATCTGGTGGGTTGTTTGGCCGCTTGCCAGACACTTTAGTACATCCATCTCGCGCTCGCTCAATGGCTGCTGCGGCGAATTGACTGGATGGGCCACCGCGTGCATCACCTGGGCCGTTATCTCGGGCGATAAAACACCCTGTCCTTCAGCAACCTTTAAAATTGCTTTGCGAAGATCCTCGGGTTCAGTGTTTTTTAATAGGTAACCATCTGCACCTGCACGGATGGCGCCCATCAGATCATCATCATTTTGAGAGATCGTGAGCATCAGGATATGAACCGGGATTTTCCGTGCGCGCAGTTCGCGAACAGTTTCGACCCCATCCATTTTAGGCATATTGACATCCAGCAATACCAGATCTGGATTTTGCGTCGAAATCACTTCCAGAGCTTGCAAGCCGTCGCCAGCCTCGCCGACGACTGTAAATTCGGGCATATCTGAAAGCAATCCTACCAGTCCACGGCGAAAAAGTGCATGGTCGTCCACAACCACCAGCCGTAAGCGATTCTGGCTCAATCTCCCACCTCCTGTTGTGGAACAGGCAGAAGCAATCGGATTGTCGTCCCCTGTCCGGGCTGGCTAATCACTTGAAAATCAGCACCAATGGCTTCTGACCTTTCGCGCATCCCCCTCAAACCATAACGGGATATCTCAGGGACTTCCTCTGGCAGAAATCCCTGCCCATCGTCCTGAACTTCGAAAATCAGATTTCCATTCCATTGATGAACATTCAATGCGACATGGGTGGCATGGGAATGTTTGCGGATATTATTGAGGGCTTCCTGCATTATTCGCAAAAGTTGCACCTGTATTTCAGAGGAAAGTGAGGGAATTCGCTCGGCGAAATTGCATTCTATCGAGACACCATTGTCGCGTTCGAGATTTTGAGCAAGCTGGGTCAACCAGCCGGATAGATCTTCCTGCGGGCTGAGACGTAAATCCTCAATTACCTTGCGCGTATCAATATAAGCCTCACTTAATGCTTGATAACTCTCCTTTAGGGCCAGATTCAAGTTTTGGTAGTCACCCTGACCCAAATAATGCTGCATTTGGGCAGCCGTAAGCTTAAGAAACGCCAGAGTTTGTGCCAGACTGTCGTGGATTTCGCGGGCCAGGCGAGTCCGTTCCTGAATCACCACAGCCGATTTCAAAGATTTTCTCAACCGCTCCATTTCCACCAAGATGCCAACCTGATGCGTGATGTGCGCAATCACTGAACGCTGGCTTTCGCCAAATTCAACACCATCTCGCTGCAGGATCCATAGACCGCCAATCACGATGCCGTTTAGATTGATCGGTTCAATCTGGATACGGTTTTGCGTTTTCAATTCAACAGGAAGATCTTTGTTATTGGTCCCATCCAACAAGCCGGAGGATTTCTTGAGGATTGCCAACCCGGTTGCGGATCCCCGCGGGAGTTGCAAAGGTTCTTTCCGTCCGTCAGGCGGCTGAATTTGTAGAATCGTGGCTTCCGCCTCAAGTAGAGGCGCAATATCATCCATCAAACCAGCCAATTGACCATCCAGCTCGGGAATGACTGAATTTTCCTGTTGGTAAAAGCGTAGGATATTCCCTTCATGGGCACGCAGGCGGAAGACTTCAACAGCCCTAGCAATTTCATCCAATAAGGTTTCCAGGAAAGACTTTGTTGCTGGATCCAGCGTTTGCGTTGGTGCGAGGTAGAGGTTGATCATTCCCAACAACAAAGTATTTCGCCTGACTGGCAGACAATAAACATCCAGCAAGTTAAATGGTCCTTCCAAAACCGAACATTTCTTACCAGCATCGGCATGTAGACTCTGGCATTGACTGCAAGTTTGGCGGACGCGGGAGGTGGATAAATGCTCTGCCCAGGCGGTTAACACCTGCTGCGGCTGCCTGCCGAGACTAATGGCTGGCAGCGGAATCCCCCATTCATCCATCGGAACGAATGAAACGCCTGCGGCATCAGAAGTCTCCTGAATCAGGGCCAGTACGCCTTCGATCAATTGTTTTTCATCCTGGGAAGTAGCCAGGATGTGGTTAATCTGGCTGACGCTGGTCAGTTCCTGCGTCAGCGAACTGAGTTTATTCTCTGTTTTTGCCAGATCCTCAGACAACGCACGCTGTGTTTGGAAGAGGGCCAAAGCAACCATGATCAATAGCCCGATGCCGAGTGATTCCAATATGGAAATAATCAAGAACAACAGGGACAGCTGTTTCCCCTGGTTTTGGGTGTTCCATCCAATCCATAGGATAATCCATGAAAGCAACACTCCGGCTAAACCGGCAAGGAATATTTTGGGAGATTTCAATTGCCGCATGATTTCCATCCGATAATTGTACCTGAAAGCGGTAATTATTTCCTCTTGTACAACTATCATGCGTATGATCAGTGACAAAAAAATCCCCTGCGTCTGCAGGGGATTTATTAAGATCCGTACCGGTTTACTTGAAGTTCATTTGAATGTAGGTGATCACATTCCAAATGTCATTCTCGCTGAGAATGCCCTTCCAGGCAGGCATTGAAGAATTAAAGGGAGCGCTCGCGCCGCCTTCAGAAATCCGCCAGAAGAGGTAAGCATCGCTGACCTCAGCTACAGCCTTATCCAGGTTGGCGGGTTTGGGATCCAATGCAGCCGCAGCCGCGCCGTCACCCGCACCGGTTGCGCCGTGGCAGGAGGCACAGTTGGTATCAAAAACCACCTTGCCAGCGTCGGAGGCGTCCGTCTTTCCAGCCACCGGATTGGTCTTCCCTGCATAAGTTGAGGGTACCTCAGGCCGCGTTGAGGTTGATTTGGTGCTTCCACCGCCACCACAAGCACTCAAGAGGATTGCACTCAGGACCAAAACCACTGCAAGGACAAAAAACGTCTTCTTCATATGCTTCTCCTTAACCCGAATTGAAATTGTCTTCCAATTATATACTTTATTGGTTACGAATGAAATAGTTATTAATATAATAATTTCCAATTCGTTTAATTTGTATATCTGAATTATCATAATTAGATTTTCAACATGTGAATAACAGGACATTTGTCACTTACGTTGTCAACATTTCTCGGTTAAATTTGTACCTAAGAACTCATCTTTTCCCAGAATTAGAGGTCAATAATGTTTCGAATTAGTCGTCGCTTAGATTATGGTGTTCAGCTCATGGTGGCTTTAGCATCTGAAGAGGAAAATCATCCCATTCCCACCGCAACTCTCGCAGAAAAATTGGAAATTCCGCTGCCCTTTTTACACCAAATCGCTCATACCCTGATGCAAGCCGGCCTGATCAAAGCCTCGCCGGGTCCGCGTGGTGGCTTGCGCCTGAGCCAGTCGCCTGAATCCGTAAGCCTTCTTCGAATTTCCGAGACGCTTGAAGGTCCCATTTGCCTCAATCCATGCCTGGAATGCGGCGAAGAATGCCCCCGCCAGCAAACATGCTCTGCCATGCCAGTCTGGAATGGTTTGCAGGACTTGATCGTAAAATACCTTGACGGCGTACATCTGGATGTCCTCCTGAATTCCACCGAACCGGTGAAAGACCTGTTTAAAATGTCCGAATTGGCGCAAAAACTAAACTAAAAGTAATTGCGGCATTGGAGAGGAATCTCTTCTCAGAATACTCAACAAACACAAAAAAACTGACTGGAATTTCACCAGCCAGTTTTTTGTTAACCAGGTTATTTCAATAGTTCGATACAGTCAACCTATTTCAATGCAGCCAGAACTTCATCGCTGTGGCCGTCCGGCTTGACTTTTTCAAAAACCTTGAGGATCATCCCGTCAGCGCCGATTAAGAAAGTGGTGCGGAAAACGCCGTCGTATTCGCGCCCCAGCATTTTTTTGCGGCCCCACACCCCGTAAAGTTCGCAGACCATGTGGTTTTCATCCGCCAGCAATGTGAACGGCAAATTGTATTTGGATTTAAATTTGGCATGGGATTTGGTTTTATCCGGGCTTACGCCGATTACTGCAACTCCTGCCTGGTTATATTCGCTGTATGCATCGCGAAATGCACACGCTTCTACAGTGCAGCCGGGCGTATCGTCCTTGGGATAAAAATATAGCACAACCGGTTGACCGCGGAAATCTGAAAGCCGGCGTTCGACTCCGGCATCATCGAACAATGTAAAATCAGGTGCAAGCGTATTGGCTGAAATTGGCATTGAAAACTCCTTTTCTGTGTTCTTATTCTACATAAATGGCCATTCGAATTCCAGTTTGATTCCTATCCGCGGCTCATTTTTGGCAAGATTGAACAATGTGACCCATCTGGCTTAAATCATACCCCGGCAATGCGGCAACCGCCTGGCGGAAACGTTCGTCCGACATCAGGTCAAACAGCGGAGAGAGCAAATGGCCCTGCACGTATTCGCAAGGGATAATGAGATCATAGCGTTCCTGGAATAATGAAATAAAATCCAGGTCCAAGGCCTGCGCTGATGCGGTAATGGCCAGGCCACAGTCAGCCCGGCCTGAAGCAACCGCCGCAGCCACAGCCAGATGAGTGTACTCTTCCTGATCGTAGCCGTTTATCCTTGCCGCTGAGATCCCTAATTTACCCAAATGATAATCCAACAATATTCGCGTCCCAGCGCCGCGTTGCCGGTTGATAAAACGCACATCCGGTCGTACAAGATCCTCCAGACCGCGAATACCCTTTGGATTTCCACGCCTTGTCAAGATCCCTTGCTCCCTGCCCACCCAGGTCACAACTTCCACTGGAGTGTCAGGCAAGTATTGTTTCAGGTAAGGGAGGTTGTATTCGCCGGTGTCCGGATCCAATAAATGAGATCCTGCCAGGTGCGCTTCACCGCGGCGGAGCGCCACCAACCCGCCCTGGCTGCCAACGTTGGCTGATACCAGACGGCGCTGACGTTCTGCCAGAAATTGCGCCACCAGATCGAGGGTCATATCATGCGAACCGATGGCAAATATGGTCTGTTCCAGTTCATACGGTGAACGATACAGGCGCACTTTAATTGGAGCGCCTGGCTCCAACCCCTGGGTACCGCGTGGAAGAATGGTAATGCCATCAGCCCGAACAAGCGAGGTAATCACGCCGGCTCCGCGTGAAAGCGGCGCTGCCAACAGGCGGTCGCCCACCCGCCCTGCAACCATGCGGACGTAATCATCATCGCCAGCCGGCGAGGTGATCTTGCGGGTTAATTGGGCCTGAACTTCGACCGGCTGATTCGGTTGGCGCCCCTGCCAGACAGCGAGCAGTGGTTCAATAAATATCTCTCCCGTCAAAGCAGCCGATACCGGATAACCAGGCACGCCGATGATCGGAGTCATCCCGGCGCCGTTTGAGCGGCGGATCATTCCAAGGATTACGGGGTGGCCTGGTCGGACCGCGACGCCATGCACCAGCAGAGTACCCAGCTCCTCAACCACGCGCGCCGAATAATCTTCGCTCCCTGCTGAGGATCCAGCATTCAACACCACCAGGTCATAACCATCGGCAGCTTCCTGAACCCGTGAGCGGATCAAATCAAAATCATCTACCGATATCGGGTAGCGTTTCGCCAGTCCGCCCCAGGTCCGCACCTGGGCGGCCAGTACGATCGAATTATATTCAATGATGTCGCCGCGTTTAATGGTTGTTCCCACCGGTACCAATTCCGATCCGGTCGGTAGTACAGCTACCCGGGGTTTCCGGCTCACCCACAAATGAGTTTGCCCGCTGGCTGCGCCTGCGCCTAGATCAACCGGCCGCAAAATTTGGCCAGCCGGCAACACCAGTTGGGTCGCAACAATGTCTTCGCCCATCGGCCGTACATGGCTCCACGGTGTCAGGGCTGCCCGCAGCCTGATCAAATCTGAATGGCGGAGATCTTGGGCGGGACTTCCATCAAAATTTACGGCTTCGACGTTTTCAATCGGGACCACTGCATTCGCCCAATCGGGCAGCGGATCGCCAGTATCAAGGTACTGAGCCTGCGCTCCCATCTCCAAAACAACGGGAGCAGTCGGCATGGCACTGGAGGTCGTCTCAGCCCGCAAGGCAAAACCATCCATGGCTGAAGCATGGTAATGCGGCGAGGATATTTTCGCCCAAACCGGTTGTGCAGTTACCCGTCCGACTGCATTTTCATCCAGTAGAATTTCTTCGCTTCCCAGAACCTTCCAAAGACCAGCTTCCTCCAGGGCTTGTTGAAGCCGTTGGCGGGCTTCAGGGAGAGGAATATCATGCAAATATACCGACATCATCACACTCCTGAAGTGCTAGATCAGCTTCACTTCCACACTGGCATTCACCGGCAATCCGTTGGCATCGGCCGGAATATGGACAAAACCATCCGCCCGTGCCAGGCTGAAGATCAAATTGCTCTTATAGAAAATTGGATCCGCCACCAAACCATCATCCGCCTGCCGCAACTTCACTGGAATATAATCCTCCCGGCCCGCCTGGGAGGCAAGATTAATTCCCAACCTGGCTGAAACACTGGCTTCCAGGCGGCTAGATTTCAGGCCAAGCAAACGGTCGATGACCGGCAAGACGAACAGACCCGCAATTACAAGGGCACTCACCGGGTTGCCCGGCAATCCGATCACCGCCTTGCCGTCGCAGACCGCCAATATGGTCGGTTTGCCAGGCTTTACGTTCACGCCATGCACCAATACGCCTGGCTTTCCCATCTTCTGAATCGTTTGCGCCGTCAGGTCGCGCGTACTGGCTGAAGAACCGGCAGTGATCACCACCAGGTCGCATTCATCCAATGCCTGGCGCATGGCTACTTCCATTGACTCAGCCAGATCCGGGACGATGCCTCGTTGGACAGGCTCGCCTCCCCGCTGGGAAACCAGAGCTGAAAGACTATACGAATTCACATCCCGCACCTGTCCATACCTCGGCAGGGCTAGCGCTGGCACAATTTCGTCTCCCGAGGAAAGAATGCCAACCCGGGGAGGAACGCTCGTACGGATTTGTGTGATCCCCAGGGCTGCCAGACCGCCAATTTCAGGCGGCCGCAATAAGGTTCCGCCTGCCAGGATCAAATCGCCAACAGCCACATCTTCGCCAGTTCGAAGCACATTCTCATTCTGTCCAACCGCCCGCAATACTTCGATTTCTCCCGGACGGGCCTGTTGTGAATTTTCCAGCATGAGCACCGCGTCTGCTCCGCCAGGCAGCATTCCGCCGGTATGAATAAAACCGGTTTCGCCCCGGCGGAGTTCAAATTCCGGCCTGGCCCCCATCGGAACCTCGCCAACAAGCCGTAAATAGGCCGGGAGGGTTTCGCTGGCGCCATAGGTATCGATGGCTCGAACTGCATACCCATCCACCGTACTCCGGTCAAAAGGCGGCAGTGCTTCGGCGGAATAGACATCTTCAGCCAAAACGCGGTTGATTGCTGCCGAAATCTCGGTAATCTCGGATGGTGGTCTTCGATCAGGCAATTTCCCCAGAAATACCCTTAACGCCTCTCCTGGCGGAATTAGTTCGAGAAATTCCGGCATGGTGTTCACCCTGTCCATAGTGCGAAAGCAATAAAATAAACCATCATCCCTAAAGAGGCCAGCGCCGTGATACGCAGCAATCGCCAACGCGGTTTTTGGCCATTTGAGATTTGCCACATTTGCCAAATCTGAAATATTCCGATTGGTGCCGTCAACAGCATTGGCCAGGTTAACCGCCAGGGCAGCCGTAATAATGCAGCCAGGCCGATGAGTACGTAACTCAAAAAAACCATCCAATTGTGCAAATTCATTCCGCGCTGCCAGCCGACAGAAACCATGAGCGTCTGGCGGCCTTCTTTGATGTCGGTGTAATAAGTTTCCAAGCCAACAGCCAGGCTTGCCGCGATGAACATGGCAGTCATTGGAAAAGTCAACAGCAGTAAAAGGCGGTGCGTTTCACCGGTTTGCAAAACATAGGCAAGCGCAGGGGTAATGCCGGTGAGGAATAGCGCCGTGGTCAATTCGCCATAACCATTCTTTGCGAGTCGAAAAGGCGGAACGGCGTAAAAGAATGCCAGAAGGAAGGCAGCGCCCAGGAAAATGACGACCGTCGCATTGCCTGCACCGCGGGTGAATAGCAACACCGTCAATGCTGCGCCAGCGGTCAACGCCACCGCGGCTGCCTCAATCAATCCATTTCTTAGCCATATGAATTCTTCCGGTGTGCGTCCGCCATTTTGATTTCGCCGCAAAACAGGATTTTCGAGCATGGAAAAGTATTCACTCAGGTAGGCACTGCTGAGCACCAGCAACAGGACGCATGCCTGGCCGATCAAATAAGTTGAAAAATCAATCGATCGCGCCAGAAAATGGGCGATTCCGGCACCCAGGGCATAAAACAAAATGCAGCCCAACAATACCCAGGGTCTCGCCAGGCGAAACAATTCTCTCCAGGACGAAGCGTTCATTCAGTCCGCCTCCGTATCATTTAGCATAACCAGCAGGGTTTCTCCTGTGATGGTATCGGTTGAAATCAGTGCCATAATGCCTTAACATTTTCCGTTTTGCCAGAGAAAAGTCAAGTTAATCGCCATCGTTCATAACTCAACGCCTGAAGAAATTTGTCAGGAAGAACCATACATTTGCCGGCCGTTCAGCCAGCCTGCGCATGAAATAAGGATACCAGCGTGTCCCATAGGGAACATAAACCCGCACGGGATAACCCGCTGCTGACAATTGCTTTTGAAGATCTCGCCGGATACCATAAAGCATTTGAAATTCAATCGCATTTTTTGGAAGATTATACTTTTCCTGCAGATTCCGGGCAGTTTGGAGACGGTCAGGATCATGACTGGCAATGGCTGGAAAGGCTGGAAAACGGCCGTTAGCAGGGACGATGTCAACTCCACGCTTTTGTGTGCCAACAATCATCATTTCGGTCAAACGGTCAAAAGCTGTATCCACATCCGATTTCTCAGGGTAAGCCGTCGTGGGCGGTTCGCGATAAGCGCCTTTTACCAGGCGGATCCGAAAGCCCTCTTCGATGAGTGCAGCCAGATCCTTTTCACTGCGGAAAAGATATGATTGGATCACGATCCCAACATTGGTGTAACCCTGGTTGCGCGCCCAATGCAAACAAGCCAGGGTTTTATCCGTCAACGAGGAATCTTCCATATCTATGCGGACAAAATTATCCATCAACCTGGCATGATCCAGTATCCGCGACAAATTTTGCCGGCACAGGTCCTCATCCAGCAATAAACCAATCTGTGATAATTTGATCGAAACGTTAGAGAGGACACCGGATGAATGAATCTGATCCAGGATTTGCAGGATCTCATCCGTTGATTGGCGGGCTTCGGCAGCAGTCGAGGTATTTTCACCAAGGTGATCAACAGTGGCCAAAATTCCCACAGCGTTTAATTGCTTTATGGCCCGGATGGCATCTTCGCCGGTCTCGCCGGCGATGAAGCGCGAGGCTGCACGCCAGGCGACTCCCCAATTGGTGATCAGTTTTTGGGCCCAGCTTGCTTTGGATAGAAAAATAAAAAAAGCTCGCAGCATGGTTCTTCCTTTGTGGCGCCTGGAGCGTTCTGGTTGAATAAATTCTAACATAGGAAGACGAAAGAAACTTTCCATTCATGTCGAGGTTTTTTCTACGCGCGTTCAACCAAAGTGTTATACAATTCATATATGGGGAAATTCAGCCTCCGCAACCTCTTCAAACCACCCTGGCGACGGCCGTTCCTGATTGTTGCCGGTGCCTTGATTTTGTACGTCTATCTAAACCGCAGGGATTTCAACGAAATCACATTCCTGCTCGATGCATTCTTAATCCTCATCGGATTGATTTTTTGGCTGGCATTCTTTTCTCAATTCACCCTGCCAGTCAAAACCATTCACGAGCGGCTGCAATCCTTTTACCGTTTGCTGATTTATCCATTAGGGTTGCATGGCCAGGCAATTTCAATCATTGACGGCGAAATTCAAAAACGAAAAGGCGAGGAACAGCGCTCTGGTCCGGGTGTCATCCTGGTGGATACAGCCAGCGCAGCGCTGTTAAAAACGCCCACCCGGTTTATCCGTGCCATCGGTCCCGGCATCACCTTCACCAAACGAAGGGAATCCGTGTCACCGGATACGGTCGTTGATTTGCGGTTGCACAAGAAAACCATAGGTTTGTTACCCAGCTCGCCGAATAACCTATCGCCTTTTGCGGAGAAAGGGAAAAAAGAAACACTGGCGGAATACCAGGCCCGCCAGAACCAACGCAACGAAACGCGCGCATTGACACGCGACGGCATTGAAATAGTCTCTACCATCACGGTCTATTTCCGGCTTGAATCAACCCCGGGCGAGGGCAATACCCAGTTCGGTTACCGTCCTTCGTCCGTCGAAAAGGCCATTCTTGGACAAAACATCGATCTAAATTATCCAATCGATGCTGCCAATCGCAACCGCCGCTGGGATTGGCTGCCAGCTCACCTGGCTGCGGATGTTTGGCGCGAACTCCTGGGGAAATACACCCTGGACGAACTATTTCAACAAAAAATAAATCACAACAGCACCATCACAGCCATGCTGAAGGTAATTCGAGCGCGCCTCATGGAAGAAAAAGCGCCAACTTTGAATAATTTTGGCTTGGAATCTGGCAACCTCGAAGACAGCCGCGAATATAAATTATTAAAAAGGCGCGGCATCCAGGTAACCCGTTTGGAAATCTACAACCTGCGGATGCCGGATGAGGTCGAAAACCAGCTCGTCCAACGATGGAAAACATCCTGGTTGGAACGTGCCCGTCAGGACCGCATCCTGGTGGACCAGCAGCGCGATCTAGTCACACGCAAAGGCCAGGAGGATGCCTACATCCGTGTGGCAGAAGGTGCCAGCCAGTCATTTGTTAATATTGCGCCAAATGATAAATTCACCGGGAAGGAATTACTGAAGAGGTTAATCCGCGGAAATTTGGATTTGTGTGAACGCGACTCGGCGTTACACAGCCTGACTGTCAATGAAATAACCCAACTGCAGGAGTTGCTGGATTGGGTTGAAAAGCAACCTGATTTATGAATACCGAACCCATCTCCTCGACCAACGACCAAACCATCGATCAACATGATTCGATCATTGCGGCATTCGAGTTAGCCCTTTCTAGAGTATTTGCCTTAACCCAGGCTGGTGGAAATATTCGCGGTGCTATTGTTGGATTCCTGTTCATCTCAACCTGGTTGCTCACGGCTTTCTGGTACCACCCGTGGAGCGATGCCTCCATCCGTTTGTTGCACCTTCAATTGGACCCAACAGGCTCTCTCCTCGCACAAGCACTTATCTTCCTGGATCATTTTTTGGGATTTTTTCTGGCCGGAGACACCTTATCTCGCCTGATCACCTTCTTTGTTCCTGCCTGGCTGGCGCTCGAAATTGCCGCCATCTACCTGATGGACATCTTTGAGCTGCCAAAATCATCCATCGGGCGCGAGTTCATCAGCCGGGCTGCTTTTGCCTTCCCGCAAATGGAAATGCTCGTGATCAACAATGAGGCCCTGAGCCGCAAACAATTGGACTCGCCGGTCATCCGCATTGGCGGTCCAAGCCTGGTGCAGGTCAATGTTGAATTTGTGGCAGTTTTTGAAAAGATCAATGGGGCCTTTCACCCCATCAGCCCGAATTTACGCATCCAAAAACACGCCAGGCCCTTCCTTCAGCGCATCATAGATTTTCTGGCCCGTTATTTTTCAGTTTTTGTTGAATCTTCCTCTGAAAACCTGAATCAGCCTGCCAGGTTAAACGGCTCCGTAGGCAAACCGCAATATCTGCCAGCCGTTAGTATCCTGGATGGCTTTGAGCGGCTCCGGCAAATCATCGATTTACGGGATCAAACTGCCTGTTTCAGCGTTGAAGCAAGAACAAACGATGGCATTCTGATCAATGTCAAGGATTTGCGTTTGATATTCAGTGTCTGGCGCGGTGTCGATCAAACCTCTCTTGGCCGGCCCTATCCGTTCCGCCGGCAAGCTGTCTACTCGCTTACCTATCAAAACAGTCTTGGCGAGCTCTGGTCATTCACCATGCAGCGCCTGGTCCAGGAGGAATTGGTCCGCTTTATCAGCGAGCATACGCTGGGTGAATTGCTGGCTGCAATTGGGGAACCTGAAATTCAAAGGCAGCTCGCCATGGAAGGCGCCATTCATCGGAAAATATGGTCCAACCGGCGCTACGTCCGATCGCGGCGGTTGTACTCGCAGCCGCTTTTCCCCCACCGCCCCAGGAATTTTTCCAAGTCCATCCCGCTGCCTTTCCGGGAGCATAAACACGCCCGCAAACCGCGCTTTCAGCATTTTTATTCAACCACCACCGCGCATGTCGCAGTTGCGCCGAATTTTGTTCCCCGCCCGCAATTAAGCAATTTCTTCCAAAATTTTGCCAGCGGATTTCCTGAACGGGCTCGCATTCATGGCGTCCGGTTGGAATGGATCGATATCGGGTCCTTTTCGACCAATGAACAGGTCATACTCAACCAGCACATCGAAGCCTGGCGAATCACTGCCGAAAACCTTGTTCGCGGCAGCAGTAAGGTACTGGAAGAACTCCGCCGCCAGAGTGCCAACCAGGAAATTACCAGCATGTTGCAATCCATGCCAATCTTAAGTTTTGTCCAGTTGCAAAAACAAAAAGCCAACGCCGAAGATACCATTTTTGAACTGGTCGGCATGTATTCCGCGGTCTTGCAGTCTGCGCGGGAAAATTTGCGCAATCAAGGTAAACCCATACCTGTTGGGCTTGAAAACGCCTTTTCGGCCATTCGTGCGTATCAAGCCGACCAGTACAAAACGAGACGCGGACATACCATCAATTCTTAAATAATCTGAAAAAAATCGGTTCGGCGGAAAATTTTTTCGGTAATTTTCTGTTTCTATTTATTTTGGAGTTGGACTGGGCGTCAGAGTCGGCCAGGGTGCCTTGGTATTGGTCGGCCTTGTCGGAGAGGAAGTCCACGTCGGCGCATGGGTGGATGTTATCGTAGGCGGTCTTGGCGTGCTGGAAGGCGGCAGGGTACGCGTAACCGTCAAAGTAGCGCTGGGGCGCGGGGTACGGGTCGCTGTGCGGGTCGGTGATGGACCGGCCGTCACGGTCGAGGTTCTTGTCGAGGTCGATGTACGCGTCGGCGCGGCTGTCGGCGGTGTTCCCGTCACGGTAAAGCGTCCCGAGACTTGCCATTGCATCCCAAGGAAAACCTGAACTTCAAATTCTCCAGGCAACCATTCGGTCGAAAGCGGTTCGCACTCAGAATAGCCATAACCGCCTGTACCACCGCTCCAGGCTTGCGTTTCGTAACAAATCAATTTTTGATCCTGCACCCGGTACCAGAGCGCACTCCACTGGACTCCGTCCTGCATATTGTTATAACTGAAAGTTGCGTAGATTTTTCCAACCGGGTTGGCAAACTCGACGGCGGCGTTCACCGGCAGGCGGGACTCATCGATTGCTTTGGAGAATTGAAGCGCGCTGAAGACAGCTTCAGCCCCCGGAGTGACAATTCCGCTAAATAGCGTAGCAATTTCTTCGGGCATCATCGGGGTGGGAGTGATGGATGGTGTATTGGTGATGGTCGGTGTTAATGTGATGGTTGGCGTTAAGGTGATCGTTGGCGTGATTGTAATGGTGGGCGTTTGCGTGATGGTCGGCGAGGGTGGAAAAACCTTATATACAGCCGGTTCGCCAAACCTGCCAATGGCAAAAGCCACGACACCCAACAGTAGAGCGACAAAAATATTCCTCCAACCGCGTACCAATAAATCCTGGCGTTTTCGAAAGAACGGCAATTTTAACCCGGATCGAATCGTGCGGATGCCAACCAGAAATACAATCAAACCGCCAACAGCGGCCATAAAAATTGCGGTCAAAACTGCAGTTCGAATATCAAGATTCATGGATGCAGGGATGAATGAAAAGGGCAACCTTTTGGGTGATTATAGCATGTATGGTAAACTTTCTTTTTTGTAATGTGATCGGGTTTGTTTGCATGATCCATCAGTCGAAGGTAAAATCATTGTAGACAACCGTGGGACAGATGGAATGCCACTTGCCGCAGGCACGCTATTAAACAATCGATACCGCATCGTTTCCATCCTTGGGCAGGGGGGAATGGGTGCTGTTTACCGTGCCACGGATGAAAACCTGGGCGTTGGGGTTGCGGTTAAAGAGAATCTTTTTCTGACGGACGAGTATGCCCGGCAATTTCAACGGGAAGCCAGTATTCTGGCCAGCTTGCGCCACCCCAACCTGCCGCGGGTCGGTGATTATTTTCAAATGAATGATCAGGGCCAGTACCTGATCATGGATTACATTGACGGTGAAGATTTACGGCAGCGTATTGAACGGGTTGGCACCCTAAGCGAAAATGAAGTTGTACTAATCGGGGCTGCCATATGCGATGCACTGACCTACATGCATTCCCGCATGCCTACTGTGCTGCACCGCGATATCAAACCTGGAAATATAAAAATAACCCCGGACGGAGAAGTCCTTCTGGTGGATTTTGGCCTTGCAAAAGTCGTTCAAGGCGGACAGGCGACCACAACCGGCGCACGTGCAATGACGCCTGGATATTCGCCGCCCGAGCAATATGGCACTGCCCGTACCGATGAACGCACCGATATCTATTCTTTAGGTGCCACCCTATATGCCGCCCTGACAGGGGTTATTCCTGAAGATAGTCTGGCACGCGCAACCGGTAAAGCGGAATTGACGCCAATTCGCGAATTGATGCCGCGTATCAATCGAAAACTGGCCAGTACCATCGAAAAAGCTTTGGAAGTTGATCCAGACGATCGGTATCAAACAGCGGCTGATTTCAAGCAAAGTCTGGCAGACTCCGTAAACTTGACTGAACTCACCCAGAAAAAGCCCAGTATTGCTCCTCCGCCCGCATCTCAGGCAAACGGGGAGCCGCCCGTTGAAAATGTAAGTACCCCTGATAGTGGTTCGGTATCGGGTAATTTACCTCCCCGTCAGTCGATCAGCCGCAAGCGGCGACAATCGCCTGCCCTGCGCGTGTTTGCCATTATTCTCATGGTTTTGCTCGGCTCGCTCCTGGGACTCTTTATCGCGTTTCCCGATCTTACAAAAGCCGCACTGACTAATCCGAACGCGATGCCGGGCGCAACCCCGACCATGGAATCCTCAGCCGTTATTTCCACCCAGGAATTGAAAACCGAAACAGGTCAGCCGGGTAAAGCCACAGCGACCATGCAAACGAATGTGAATGCGATCGAGACGAGTACAGCCACGCCGGAATCAATCGTTGTACCATCCACCCCAGATACCATCATCCCCTCAGCCACCCCATTGGGCGGAGGCATGGGCCAGATCATCTTCGTTTCTGACCGGACTGGGATTATGCAACTCTGGATGATGAACAGCGATGGGAGCAATCAGGTGCAGGTGACGAGCATGAATGAGGGCGCCTGCCAACCCACCTGGTCATCCGATGGAATGAAAGTCGCTTTCATTTCGCCTTGCCGGCGCAAAGAAGGTACCTATCCGGGAGCAAAAATATTCATGGTCGATCTGGCAACAAACAGCCAGCCTACGGCCCTGCCTGTGCCGCCCAGTCCGGCGGGCGATTTTGACCCCGCCTGGTCGCCGGACGGTAAGAAAATGGCTTTTACTTCTCTGCGCACAGGCAGACCCCACATTTTTGTCTTTAACCTTGAAACCAGCGAGTTGCAGGAATTATCTGCTACGCGCTATTTTGACCGGCAGCCGACCTGGTCGCCGAGCGGCATGCAGATCGCGTTTGTCCGCACAAACATTTTTGACCAAATATGGATTATGGCCGACTCGGGAATGTTGGATGAGCAATTCACGATTTCAGGCGATGCCAACGATCAAACACCCGTTTGGGCGCCGGATGGGCAAATAATTTATTACTCGCAGGTCCGCAACAATAACGTCAACACCTGGTTGACAGCCCTCCGATATGAAGATCGAAAAACCTCAAAAGAATTTCGCATCCCAGTGGAAAATTTTGGCGCCTACGGTCCAATGTACAAACCCAGCGTTTCGATGGATGGCTATTATCTGACCTTTGAATCCTGGCCGGATGGCACAAATCACGATATTTACCGTATGTCCATCAACGGATCCGATATTGTCCGTTTGACCACAGATCCAGCCGCCGATTTCAGCCCGGCCTGGCGTCCGACAGGAAAATAGCCGAGACTTAAGCCGGGTGGCTAAGTTGCGCCCGGTAGCTATCGGCAAATAAAGCAGGGGTCCCGCCAGTGTGCCAGAACAATACCGTATCCTGGGGATCAAAAAAGCCCTTTCGGATTAAATCAATCATACCGGCGGCCGCGCGGCCAGTATAAACCGGATCGAGCAGCAGCCCTTCAAGTTTTGCAAACAGCCGGATGGCTTCTACCTCTGCATCGCCAAGAACCGCGTAACCTCCGCCCAGATAATCTGCATTAACTATTACATCATCCGGATGAAGTATCCGTCTTTCTCCAACCAAACTTGCAGCGTCACTGGCCAGAGTGGAGACAATCCTTTTCAAATCATCCGCGGGCTGGTCGATGCTGATTCCCAGGATTTTGCCATGCCAGTTTGCCTGGACCGTGCCTAAAACCAATCCAGCCTGCGTCCCGCCTGATGAGGAAGCAACCACGATCCAATCCGGGTTTACCACGTTCTGATCCATCAATTCCTCGAAGGCAGCCGCATAACCCAATGCACCCAGCGGTGTCGAAGCACCCAATGGCACCAGGTAGGGCCTCCTGCCGGCTGCCCAGGCGTTTTGAAATGTCTCCTGCAATTTTTTTTCGCGTTGTTCACGATCCGTCCAGATAATTTCCGCGCCAAACAAATCATCCAGCAACAAATTGCCTGACAAGGTTTGGCCCGGTGTACCATTAAGCACCAGGATGCAGTCCATATTGAAGCGCGCAGCCAGGGCCGCCGTCTGGCGGCAATGGTTGGATTGAACGCCGCCAACCGTCACCAGCGTTTTAGCGCCATTTGCCTGAGCTTGAGCCAGAAGGAATTCGAGTTTTCGGGTTTTGTTACCCCCAAAAGCAAGGCCGGTTTGATCATCGCGCTTGACCCACAACTGGGGTCCGCCAAGGAGGGCGCTCAGGCGCGGCATCGGCTCAATCGGCGTCGGCAAATGGGCAATTCGTATGCGCGGCATTTTCATAGACTAACCTCCTGGCGGGTACGCGCCTTTCCCCGGTTGCGCATCCAATTGAGAATTTTCGGCAGAAGACGCGAGTACAGGTTGTACCAGAACCCGCGGATTGGATAATCCCAGGCTCCAAGCGACCGGACCACCCGGCCGCCCAACCCTTCTTTAAAACGGTAAACGCCCCACATGGAATCGCTTTCGTCAAATGCTTCCGGCGCGCCCCACAGGTCATAGGTTTGGCAACCCTTTTCTTTTGCCAGGCGCATGGCTTCCCACTGCAGAACATAATTTGGCATTTTATCGCGGTGCAGGTCGCGCGACATGCCGTAAATATACCAGGCACGGTTGGCAAACCAGAAGACAAAAACGGCCGCCACCGGTTCTCCTTCCACTTCTGCAATCAATGGGCAAGCCATATCCCGGGTCATAAAGCTACGCCAAACGGTTTCATAGTAACCTTGCGGGCGAATGACAAAACCA
This sequence comes from uncultured Longilinea sp., assembly GCA_964536805.1. GTDB lineage: Bacteria > Chloroflexota > Anaerolineae > Anaerolineales > Anaerolineaceae > Longilinea. The sequence goes on along the minus strand of CAZHYQ010000004.1, from coordinate 72,304 downwards.
TCCCGTACGGATGTTTCGCCATACATGCGGTACAGCAGGGAAAAATCACCGCTGGTTCCCCGCCGCACCGTAACACCTTTTTTCTCTGCGAGTCTCAGGTTATAACGGGTTTTTTGTTTCATGCGGGCAAGCCAATCCGCTTCGCTGCCGCTTAGATCGAGTATGACAGTGTTGCGGAATTGGATTTGTTCAGTGGAATAATGCCAGCCGGCATTGGACAATTCCTGTTCAATCTCCTGTCCAAGCGGAATTAGTTGCTCATCCGGTGCTCCTGGCTGTCCGTAGGCTAAAATGACTTCAGGGTCCATTTTGACGAACAGTGCACCAACGTTCCGGCCGTAGGCTACCAAATCATCGATCACGCGTTTTCGGAGGACGGAATCATTCCAATCCAATAGCGGACCGCGCGGGATATACAGCAGTCTTAGGCGGGCTGAAAAACCACCCAGGCGTAGTTCGCGCGCGAGCACCAGGGCCGCGGCACAGATTCGCTGGTCTTCATCTCGCCAGACGAAGGTCTGCGGCGTCCACCCAACCTGGGTCTTTACCTGGCCCCATTCCCAGGTTTGCAGCAAATGAGCATTTGGCAGCCTGGCAATGAGATCATCCCAGTCTTCCGGGCTGGTAGGCTCAGGGTTCATCAATGGTCGCTCCAGTAATCTGCATCATGCCAGACTTCCAGTCGCGGATGGCCTGTTCATGACCAGCTCCTGCAAGGGGATGGGGCAATTGCTCGCGTGAAAAATAACCAGCTTCATTGGTTTCCGGCGTGAGAAGCAGGTTGCCGCTCCGTAAACGGCATTCATAAATGAGCAAAAAGCCGTTTCCGCGCGGGTCATCATCAAAGTAATAACCGCCCAACAATCGGCCCACCTTTACCATCAGACCGGTTTCTTCAAGAACTTCACGCCGGGCTGCATCGCGCGGATTCTCATCCACCTCAACGTAGCCGGCTGGTAAATACCAGTTGTCCTTCCATGGATCGAAAGCCCGCCGCACCAACAGCAGGTTATCGTTTTTCACAATCATGCCAGCTGCGCTCAGTTTTAGTTGGGGATAATACTGCCAGCCGCAACGCGGACAAGACTCTCTTTCGCGTTCATTCCAGATGGTTTGGAGTTCAGTTCCGCACATCAGGCAATAATGCGCCATAATTCTAACTTTCCCTGCTTTGCCGGCTGAACCGCTGATAGGCGCGGTAAAGAATCGGCAGGTAAACCCTGTCCCAGGCGCACGCAGAACGCATCAAACGGCCGCCAAATCCGCGTTTAAAGCGGTAAACGCCCCACAGGTTATCCGAGCGTTCTTCAAACTGGCTTTCAAGCTGCTCTTCATTTTCATCCGGGACGCCCCACAGGTCATAGCTGCGGCATCCTTTGGCAACAGCCCAACGCATGGCTTCCCATTGCAGCAGGTAAGCTGGCATGCGGTTGCGTTCTTCGTCCGAACTGGCACCGTACAAATACCAGGCACGTCCCCCTGTGGCGAAAACCATCAGGGCTGCCAATGCCTTCCCCTGAAATTCAGCCTGAAGAAGCGCCACCTTGCCGGAAGCTGAAAAAAGTTGATAAGCGCGATGGTAATACTCTACTGAGTGAACGCCAAAATTATCACGCGCACTCGTTGTTTGCATCAGGCGCTGGAATTCATCCAGGTCGCCGCTTTCTCGAACAACGATCTCTTTTTTTTGAGCAAGCCGGATGTTATAACGCGTTTTTTGTTTCATGCGCGCCAACAAATCATCTTCGCTGCTGGATAAGTCCACCACCATCGTACGGCGCGGCTGAATATTCTTGGCCGGAAAAAAACCCTCGAACTGGTCCTGATAGTCAACTTCCTGTTCCACCCAGGCATCTGGTTCGATCTTCAAGAATACTGCCCGGCGGCGCCGGCATAATTGGTCAATTTCTGGCCATAGGATTGACCAATCCTTTCCCAAAGGACCCTTCGGAATATAGGCAATTGAAAAACCCAGCGGAAGGTGGCGGAATAAGATTTGCGCTCCAGCATCGCCAGCTTGAATTCTTTCAGGAGACCAACCAAATGGAATTTTAAGATCGCCCCATTCGCCCGTTTGCAATAAATGAGCCTGCGGATAACGGGTCAGGAATGCATCCCATTCAGTTCGATTCAGAATCGTCATCAGTCAATGGAGGTCAATTCGAGCGGCGGCGTGCAGCGAACTTCGGAACCGGGTATTAATTCGTCCAACAACCGCACGACGGAGGTGGTATCGCCTTCCCGCGCCAGCCGGCCAAGTTCGTCGACCGACTGTTGCAGGGCTTCGCCGTGCAATTCATCCTGAACTTCAAGGTTGAAAATATCAGGATGGGCTGTTGGTTGAAAAGCGCTGCCTTCATCCCACAAATCTTCGCTCAGCTTTTCACCGGGACGGACGCCGGTGAAGACTATTTCAATGTCCCGTCCAGGGGTCAGTCCGGATAGACGGATAAGGTCTTCGGCAAGATCAAGGATGCGGATTTGTTGACCCATATTGAGCACAAACGTTTCGCCGCCTGAACCCAGGCTGGCGGATTGCAACACCAGGTAGACGGCTTCAGGAATGGTCATAAAGTAACGGCGCATATCGGGATGCGTAATGGTGATCGGGCCGCCCCGTGCAATCTGGCGTTTGAAAATCGGCACCACGCTGCCCCGGCTGCCCAGGACATTGCCGAACCGCACCACCGAATAAGCCAAGCCTGAACGGGCAGCGGCATCCAGCACAATCATCTCGCCAATGCGCTTGGTTGCCCCCATCACATTCACCGGTCGAATGGCCTTATCGGTGGAAATCATCACCAGACGTTCGACGCCATGCGCGACCGAAAGATCCACCAGGTTGCGCGTGCCCAGAATGTTATTGGACACGGCTTCTTCAATATTCTTCTCCATCATAGGCACATGTTTATGCGCCGCTGCATGGAAAACAACTTGCGGCCGGTGTTTGGCCATCAAGTTTTCAAGGCGTTTTCGATCGCGCACATCGCAGATCAATGGGTGGATTACCAGGCTGGGAAAGCTTTCCTGTAGGTCAAGTAAAGCCTCAAAAATGCTATTTTCACCGTGGCCCAGCATAAGCAGTTCAGCCGGTCCCCAACGGGCAATCTGCCGGCACAATTCGCGGCCGATCGACCCTCCAGCGCCGGTCACCAGCACAACCCTGCCGTTCAACGTTTCGCCAATTTCCTCGTCACGCATGCGGGCCGGCTCGCGCCGCAGCAGATCAGTAATATCGACATCGCGAAGCCGGCTGACGCTGACTTTTCCACCCAACAACTCATAAATGCCCGGCATGGTCCGAAAGGGAATCCCCTTTAACCGGCAAATATCTGAAACCATGCGGATGATGCGCCCTGGTGCGCTTGGAATGGCGATGATGACTTCATCGATTTGTTGGTTGTCCAAAACGCGCGCCAGATCGGTGAGGGTGCCGACCACCGGGATGCCATATATTTGTTGGCGTTGTTTGGTAGGATTATCATCAACAAAACAAGCTGCAGAAAGATTAATTTGCGGGTTTTTCTGCAATTCACGGACCACCAATGCACCCGCATCGCCAGCGCCGACAATCAGCGCACGTTTTGATTTCGTTTTTGGACCATTAACCGACGCGTTCTCAGCCAACACACGCAGCGAGAGGCGCAAACCGCCGCATAATATGATCGTCAGCAACCAATCTATTGCCAGTGCCGAGCGTGACAGACCGATGAATAATCCCAGGCTGTGCAGGCTGATCATCAAGACTGACACGACCAGGCTGGAAGTTGTTACTGCCAATACGATTAATGTCACCTCGCGTACGCTGGCATATTTCCACATGCGGCGGTACAGGCCAAAATATGCGAAGAAAAGCGGTTTGACGACCAGTCCAACGCCGATCAACCAATAAACCGTCGGCATGTATTGGAGAAATGCTGCCCCCAGCTCAAGCCGTAAGGCATAACTGCCCATGGCTGAAGCAATGATCAGCAACAAATCACCAATCAGAATGTAGCGATTGCGGATCATCGGTTGTGTTTTCATCCGCTATCGTCCTTTCAATCCCACCACCGTGCTAATGGTGCGGATGATGATGAGCAAATCCAGAAAAAGATTGCGATGTTTGATGTAATACAGGTCATATTCCTGCTTGATGGTATTGGTGGTGACATTCCAGGCATAGCCAAAGTTTACCTGCGCCCAACCGGTCAGCCCGGGCTTGACAAATAACCGCGCGCGGTAAAAGGGGATGACCTCCTGGAATTTTTCGATGAGTTCAGGCCGCTCGGAGCGCGGTCCCACCAGGCTCATATTTCCCGTCAGTACGGTAAGGAATTGCGGCAATTCATCCAAATGGCTCTTTCGCAAAAAACGGCCTACCCGGGTTACCCGGTCATCATTCTTACTGGCGGGCCTGGCACGTCCATCTTTTTCAGCGTCCTGAATCATCGTGCGGAATTTATAGACTTTATAAGGTTTTCCATAGACACCGAGACGTTCTTGAGAATAGAAAAGCGGAAAACCGCTGTCAATCAGGGTTGCCAATGCCACGAAGGGCAATATGATCAGCATGCCCAAAGTGCCAACAAAACCGCCAATGATATCCAGGAGCCGTTTCGCCATATCATAAAACGCATTGGACTGCGCCTGATCCACAAACGAGCGCAAAATCCAGTCCGATTCCAACAAAGAAATGGGCACCCTGCCTAACAACTCTTCATAAACACTGCTAAAGGTGGTTACCTCAATGCCGCGTTCGCGCGCTTCCATTAATGCCATGAAAGTTGTCGATTTCATTTCGCCGGAAATGGCAAAAATCAAATCAGAAATATATTCACGATCGATAATGTCGAGCAATTCATTACCGCCACCTAAAACTTTTATTCCCTCCACCTCTTCCCCAATTTTGGATGGGTCATCATCGATGAAACCAGCGATGAAGAATGGTGGCGGATAAATGCTGCGGAGATGTTCAACCAGGCTGCTTCCTGCACGGCCGGCACCGACAATGAGAACCCGCCGCATAAATTGGGGGGCTGTAAAAATGCGAATGTATAACAAACGCCAGCCTAGCGTCAAAAACGATACCGCCAGCACGAAACCTGCCACGCCTCTTCTGGGCAATGGATCTTTGGCAAGAAAAAAGAATACCAAATAAATAATCATGCCAATCCCGGCAGCCAGGGCAATTCCCCGCAAGGTTTCGCCGCGGTTATTTGCACGCCGAATGTCGTAAAGTTCAATCAACAAAACTAACCAGACGACTGGCAACAGAATAAACCAGGTCGGAACGCGTTCGTTGAGAAATGCCCAGGAGAATTTTAGCCAGGCATCGCCCTGTGCCCAAAAATAAAGCGCGCTCAACAAAGCCAGCAACGTAACCAGCAGATCCCCAATCAAAAGCAGGATACGTCTTTCCGTAGCGCGCATCCGCCAGAGTGGTTTTTGATGGTTTTGCATGGTTGACATGTTTATGTTTCGAATGCCGATTTGATCAAGCTCCAGAGGAAACCGGCGCCCCAGGAAAAATGCATCACTGCAATCGACATGGGGATGCCAATTATAAACCGTAAATCATGTTTTTTTCGGCCGATCGATATTGAACCTGCCATTAGGGTGACGAAATACATCGCCAGTTCAATGAGAAGCAGTATCCGTGCCAGGGATGAAAATAATGCGCCAATCAAGAGGATCAGGATGCTGCCGGTGAAAATGGGCGGGAGCGCTTGCCGCCAACGCAGGGAAGCTGCGTAGCGTTTCAACATACGCAACTTCCAGAATCCGTAACGAAAATATTGTTTCGCCAATCCGGCCAAAGTGGGACGGGCAAAATAGACCGAGCGAATGACTGGGTCAAGGTATACTTTTCCACCTTGCCCCCGGATCCGGGTATTCAGTTCGTAATCTTCATTGGAAAGGAGGGTTTCATCGTAGCCTCCGATGTTGATCAGATATTCGCGGAAAAAACAACCGAATGGCACCGTATCCACTTCTCCGGGCCGGTCGGCATAACGGTAAACCGCATCCCCGACGCCCAGCGGATGGGCAGCCGCCTCGGCGATTGCGCGCGCCGTAAAAGTGGCGGCACCGGGTTGAATCTCCCAGACTCCGCCGACGTTGCTACCAAATCCCTTTTCCAGGTCATAAACACAATGTTCAACGTAATCCGATGCAGGAACAGAATGCGCATCCAGACGGATGACAATATCGCCCGCGGCAGCCGCCAACGCAGCATTCAACCCGGCCGGTATATTCCGCTTCAGGTTGTCAATAATCCTGATGTCAAAATCAGGGTGTTCAGATTGGAATAATGCAATAACCTTTCGGGTGTCATCGCTCGACTGGCCATCCGCGATCAGAACTTCCATCTCGCTTCGAGGAAATGTCTGGTCATACAACGCCTGCAACAGCAAGGCAATGGTTGCCTGCTCGTTGTAACACGGAATAATGACGGAAACGTGTGGCATAAATATGAAATAGCCTATCTACGCTGCAATAATTGTGTGTGGCTTGAGAATGCTGCGGTCCGTAATACTAGATTCATGATTAATTAACCGTCGGTAATAATGATTTACCAACAGCCTTTTGATGAAGGCATTTCAGTTCAAACAGAGGGATACCAGGGAATCAGGGTTCAATGGGTAATGCGGCCACTGCTTCAATTTCAACGGCAGCGCCTTTGGGAAGCGCCGCGACCTGAAAAGCGGAACGGGCTGGCGGATTTTCCGGGAAGAATTCGCCATAAACCGCGTTCATGCGGGCAAAATCGTTGATATCGCGCAGGAAAACAGTCGTCTTTACGACACTGCTCATTGTAGTGCCAGCAGCCTGCAAAATGTTGCCCAGGTTGGTTAACGCCTGCCGCGTTTCCGCCTCAACGCCGCCCTCAGCCAGGTTTCCGGTAACAGGATCGAGGCCTAATTGACCGGAGGTGAAAACAAAAGGACCGGCTTTAACCGCCATTGAATAAGGACCAATCGCCTTTGGCGCTTTTTCGGTTTTGACAACGGAGCGTTTCTCACAACATTGGCTCATGATTTATCCTCTTTTCTTGGGTTCTTGATATTGATTTTACGACCTCTTCACGAAATCACCAGCGTTTTCCTGTGCCAAAAAAAGGGCGGGTGCGTTAGTCCACCCGCCTTTTTGTCTTTCTATTCTAAGTCTAATAATGCAAGTCCTCAACTTTCGAGCTAACCCTCTTTCGAAAAACCCAGTAAGTCCAACCTTGATAAGCCAATACAATCGGAACAAAAATCAGGGCCACAATGCTCATAACCCTTAAAGTATACGGACTGGAGGAACTATTATAAATTGTCAGGCTGTAGGCTGGATCGACAGTTGAAACCAGGACGCGCGGGAAAAGAATCATAAACACAGTAGTCACCGCCAGAACGATGGCGGATGCCATGAAAAGGAACGCCCATCCATCCCGTTTTTGTCGTAGAAACCAGCCAGAAGTCAGCAGGGCAATGACAGTAAAAATGGGGATGGGGCCCGGATTGACGCCAAGTTTGGAGAGAATGTCTGTGGAAAAATACATGACGATCGTATAGGCAACCAATACGATCAGCATTGGAAACCAAAGCTGTCCCGCAATTCTTCGGGCTGGCTCGGCGATATCTCCCTCGGTTTTCAAAGTGAGGAAAATGGCGCCATAGATGGTGAATGCCAGGACCGAAACCGCTCCACCTAACAGCGCAAAGGGGTTCAGCAAATTCCAAAAACCGCCTGTATACATCATGTTGGCGTCTATCGGGACGCCCTTAATAAAGTTGGTAAAAGCCACACCCCACAACAAAGCTGGTATGAAGCTGCCGAAAAAGATAGCCCAATCCCACGTTGCCCGCCAGCGCGGGTTTTCATCCTTGCTGCGAAATTCAAAAGCCACGCCGCGTACGATTAAAGCGATCACCATTAGGAATAATGGGAGGTAAAAACCGCTAAACAAGGTGGCGTACCATTGCGGAAAAGCGGCAAAAGTGGCTCCGCCCGCGGTCAACAGCCACACTTCATTGCCGTCCCAATGCGGACCGACTGTGTTGATGATGACGCGGCGTTTCGTGTCGGTCTTTCCTAAAAATGGAAGCAGGATTCCCACACCAAAGTCGAACCCCTCGAGGACAAAATAGCCAATATACAGGACCGCAATAAGAATAAACCAGAGAACGTTTAATTCCATATCAGCCTCCTATTCCCAGTAAGCTTCATCAGCAGTGGGGCGCTTGCCAGGTTCCACCGCGGGTTCCGGCCCGGCTTTCGCATATTTTGCCAGCAAATAAACATCCGCAACCAGCAAAAGGCCGTAGATTAGTGTAAAACCAATGAGCGAGGTCAAAACCATTCCAGCGGTCAGGTTCGGTGAAAAGGCATTTTCCGTTTTCAACAGGCCGTAAACCACCCAGGGCTGCCGGCCCATCTCCGTGAGAATCCAACCGGTGGAATTGGACAGGTAAGGCAGGGTTATGAAAAACGGGAATAATGCGAGAAATTTAATTTTTTCGGCCGGTTTATTCTTTAAAACAATAAATAAGGCATATGCCATTATGGCGAGCATCAAGAATCCTAAACCGACCATGATTCGGAAGGACCAGTAATTGATAAAAATCGTCGGTATGTAATTTCCTGCGCCGTATTTTTGCTCAAATTCCGCTTGGAGCGAATTCATTCCCAGCACTTTACCATCCAGACGGTTGTATGATAGGAGGCTCAACACCATGGGTATGCGGATATCGACAGGACTCACCTTATTATCCTGGTCAGCGATGGTAAATATCGACATCGAAGCCGGATCGGCATCCTCCCACAGGGCTTCGGCGGCTGCCATTTTCATGGGCTGCGTTTGCACCATGTGCTGAGCTTGGCTGTGCCCCACCAGGACTACCAGTAAAACTGCCAGGCTGCCAAATACCGCCGCGATTTGAAACGAGCGGCGGAATAAGGCTTCTTCCTTTTTACGCAGCATGTGATAAGCGCTAATTCCCATCACGAAGAATGCGGCGGTGGTGAACCCCGAAAAAATGACATGTGGAAATTGGACCCAGACGTTGGAATTTTCCAATAATGCACCGAAATTATTCATTACCGCCCGGCCATTCTCAATTACATAGCCAACGGGCTGTTGCATGAAAGAGTTGGCGATCAGAATCCATAAGGCCGATATCACCGAACCGAATGCAACCAGCCAGATGGCCGCCAAATGCAGCTTCTTTGAAACCCGCTCCCAACTGAAGATCCAGAAACCCAAGAATGTCGATTCGAGGAAAAATGCCAGCAGCGCTTCGATCGCAAGCGGCGCGCCAAAAATGTCGCCAACAAAACGCGAATATTCCGACCAGTTCATGCCGAACTGGAACTCCTGCACGATGCCGGTTACCACCCCCATGGCGAAGTTGATTAAGAACAACTTGCCCCAAAATTTGGTCATGCGCTTGTATTTTTCATTGTTCGTGCTGACGTACATTGATTCCATTATGGCAACCAACACTGAAAGACCAAGCGTAAGTGGTACGAAAAAGAAATGGTAGATGGTTGTTACGGCAAATTGAATTTGGGAGAGGGTAAGAACGGTCATAAGCGACTCCTGCACAACAGAAAATAAAGTTACTATTGCGAAACCAACAAACCAATAAATTTTGATAAATCTACAAGGGAATAAACCAAGAAGAACTGGCAAATGGTTTGAAATATCCAACCTTGCCGAGAGACCGAACCACGCCTCATTGTAGAATAGAAATGAGAATCGCGCAATAATCTGTACATTTGGATCGTTTTGTCCCAACCAAATGGTTGGCCGACCTCCTCCCGCCCACCATCAAACGAAAAGAAAAAGGCTGGTATAATTTCAAGTTCGAGAAACTAAATCTAGAAACCTTAATTGGATCACTATGCTTGAAAAGCTTGCTACAATCGAAGCCCATTATGAAGAATTAAACCGCCTTTTGGAACAAGGCGCCGAAGACTATCAACGCATTGCCGAATTGGCAAAAGAACGCGCAGATATCGAAACCATTGTTTTAAAATCACGCGAGTATACCAATTTACTCAAGCAGATCGAGGATGCCCGGGCGCTGGTAAACGGCGATGACGCTGAACTGCACGAACTGGCTGAAGCCGAATTGCAGGAAATGGAACCCAAGGTTGAGCAACTGGAAATGGAGCTCAAGGTCTTATTGGTTCCCAAAGACCCGCGCGATGACCGTAACGTAATCGTAGAAATTCGGGCGGGTACAGGCGGCGATGAAGCGGCCCTTTTTGCCGCGGATTTATTCCGCATGTATACCCATTATGCCGAACGCATGCATTGGCGCGTTGAAATCCTCTCGCAGAATGAAATCGGCATTGGCGGTTTTAAAGAAATCATCTTCAATGTCAAAGGCAAAGGCGTATTCTCGCGCATGAAGTATGAATCAGGCGTTCACCGGGTTCAACGTGTTCCTGTCACCGAATCCGCTGGACGCATTCACACATCCACCATAACCGTGGCGGTTCTGGCAGAAGTGGATGATGTGGACATACAAATCCCGGATAAGGATATTCAAATAGAGGTCTACCGCTCGGCTGGCGCTGGCGGGCAAAACGTACAAAAGAACTCTACCGCAGTTCGCATCCTGCACTTGCCTTCCGGAATTGTTGTCACCTGCCAGGACGAACGCTCGCAATTACAGAACAAATTGCGTGCAATGAGCATCTTGCGTGCCCGCCTGTACGATATGGAAATGTTGAAACGCCAGCAAGAGCTGGAGGATTCACGCCGCTCGCAAATTGGCACAGGAGAACGGTCGGAAAAAATCCGCACCTATAACTTCCCGCAAAACCGGGTGACTGACCACCGCGTCAATGTTTCCTCGTTCAATCTTCCAGCTGTTTTGGATGGCGATTTGGATCAGTTCATCGATGAACTCTCCCTTCAAGCAGAAAGCGAACGGCTCTCCACCAGCGATGATTATGGAGACGAATAGCAGTGCTTACTGGTTGACCCAGGCACGCCGCCGCCTGGAAACGTTTACTCCTGACGCGGGGTTGGAAACCCAACTGCTGCTGGCCCATGTTTTGGAAAAAAACCGCACCTGGGTGCTGGCGCACCCGGAAAAAAATCTAAGTGAAAGTCAGCTTGAACAGCTCAATCTCCTGTTGGAGAAGCGATCCTCCGGAATTCCGTTACCGTATATCCTCGGGCATTGGGAATTCTATGGTCTGGATTTTATCGTCACACCAGACGTTCTAATTCCGCGCCCGGAAACGGAACTGCTGGTCGAACAGGCCTTGTTGTGGTTGGAAAACCACCATAAACACCGCATGGTTGCCGATGTCGGTACTGGCTCGGGCTGTATCGCCATCAGCCTGGCCAAAAACCAACCGGATATCCGGTTACTTGCAACGGACCAATCCCAGGCGGCGTTGGATCTCGCCAGAGAAAATGCAATCCATCACGGCGTGGTGGACCGCATAGAATGGAAAAAGACCAATCTGCTGGTTGAATGTCCGGGCAAATTAGACCTGGTGGTGGCCAACCTGCCTTATATCCCCTCGACCACGCTTGATAATCTTCCTGTTTCAAAACACGAGCCGCGCGGCGCTCTGGATGGCGGCCCGGATGGGTTAAGGTTAATCCGTGAGCTGTTGTGGGATGCCAGGCGTTGGGCTGCGCCTGGCGCTGCCATACTTCTGGAGATCGAAGCCGGCCAGGGAGAAAGCGCGCCGAATTTTGCGCGTGAATTATTCCCAGATGCAACTATTATTCTTCTGCCAGATCTGGCGGGTCTGCCGCGAATTTTGAAGATTGAAAATCTCCGATGAATACTCTGATTATCAAAACGAATGATCCAAAAGCACTTGTTCGCGGCCACCAAATTCTGCAAGCGGGCGGGGTGATCGCTTTTCCAACCGATACTGTTTATGGGCTGGGCTGCCTCGTCACTGAGGCAGATTCCATTGACCGTTTATTTGAAATCAAAGGACGCGATACCAACAAAGCCATTGCTGTTCTCATTGGCAATGTTGATCACCTTACCCGGGTGACAGTTGGGTTGGGAGATAACGCCAGGCGATTGGTAAAAGAATTTTGGCCGGGTGCGCTCACGCTGATTGTTCCACGCAAACCCGGACTGCCAGCCAACCTATCACCCCTGCCAACCATTGGGGTACGCATGCCAAATCATGCCTTTGCCCAGGAATTATTGCAGAATAACGGACCGCTCGCGACAACCTCGGCGAACCTATCCGGTCTGCCCAGTCCAGTTACTGCGCAGGATGTGCTCGACCAATTGGCGGATAGGGTTGATTTGGTGCTGGACGGAGGACCCTGTCCTGGCGGGGTTCCCTCGACCGTGGTGGATTGCACTGGAACCGAACTGCGCATATTACGGGAAGGCGCCATCACCCGCAAAATGTTGGAGCGGGTGCTTGAGACGAAATTCTAATCCTGCACTAAACTTTCCTTCATATAAGTCTTAGTCTGGCGCATTAATCTGAGGTTGCATTCTCCTGAAAACGCTGAATCAGTGATCCGGGCAATCACTGACCCAGCGTTTTTTTATTCCCTGATTCAATCATTGTCGGCGATGGTCCTCACGCCCTAAATCAATCAGGAATCTTTGCGTTTACTGGCGCTTGCCAGGAAAACAATCAACAGCAGCGGCAGAGCAAAAGCCGTACACAAAATTGGGCTGTCGCCCGGCGGGGTCTCGCCGGGAGCGGTGACGGTGGGAGAAATCTTGGTTGGCGATGATTGAGCGGGGCGCTCTGGAATGACAGGCGTAGGTGTAATCGTTGCAGTTACCGATTGGATGGGTTGGTCAACGGCAACAATTTCATATGCCTGATCCTGTGCAACGACCACTACGCGCGAACCCAGGGCCAACGCTGCGCCCAGGTCGGCTTGCGAACTGGCAAGCGTAAAATAGTCGGCTGACAGGAATTGAACCTTCTTTGGCGCCATTTTTGTTGGGTCAAAAGCCGTGTCGTACCAGATGCCATCTTTGAGCACGAAAGTCCGCGAGCCCGCAACCTTGACGCTCTGGCTGTCTTCTTTCGATAATGCAGGAGCAGCCTGGGCAGCAGATAAAGCACCTTCCTCAGCCGCCTGATTGACCGCTCCAGCCCCGCTGGCCGCTGTTGGCATGGCTTGAAGTTGCTGGTAGCTCTGATCAGCCAGATCGCGCTGGCTGGCTTCGCCCAACGGCATGTCTTCCGTGACGAGGTAGGATGTATAGGGCGTCACAATGCCATAACGGATGCTCAAGCGCACAATCTGATCGATTGATTCCTGGTCCGGCCCTTTCAAGCGGATCTGGGTAAGCAGGAAACCGATCTTGCGAGTAGCCCACAGCCTTGGTAAATTGACTAGCGGACCCGTTTCAGCATGGTTGTCTGCAATAAAATCTTGATCATTGAAATGAAAGGTTTGCTGTTCGCCATTCACCATCCCGGTCAACGTGAGGTTGAACTTGCCGTTGTCGCGGTAGCGTCCAGCCACCACAATCTGACCGCCGGCAAACAGGTCGGGCAATACCTGCGGGTAAACATCGTAGACATTCTGACTGCCGTAATCGATTTTCAGGTTGGTCAAAACCGGCGAACTGATGCTTTCATAAAAGCCCGATAGCGCTTCATCCAAAGGTTCGCCAGGGAGGACATAAGTGGTTTTACCCTGGTGATCCTGCGCCAGCGAATCAAGCAGCACGGTATCCACATCGTATCCGACACCGAAAGTAAACAACCTCAGGTTTTCCGGTGCGGCAGCCATGAAATTATCCGGGATCTTCTGGCGGTCCACTTCGCCTTCAGTCGGTAAACCGTCCGTCAGGAAGATCAGATAAGTCGGGCGGCCGCCTTTTGCGACTGCCGCAGCTTCAAGCAGTGCGCGGTTGATGTCGGTGCTGCCCAGGGCACTCAAACCATCCACCCACTTTACTGCCTGATCGGCTTCGCTGGCTGGCCGTAAATCGCTGGCATAAGTTTGGATGGTGGAACTGAAAGACGATACGTAAAATCGGTCTTGCGGATTCAGGTTTTTCAGAATGTACCGCGAAGCCGCCATAGCCTGGGTAAATTTATCGCCCTCCATGCTGCCTGACCGGTCCAATACCAGCAGGACATCCTTGGCGACGGTTTCAGCTTTCATCCCAGGCGGGGGTGCCAGCAGGAGCATAAAGAAGCCGTCTTTCTCCGTGGCGTCACCAGGATCGCGGTACGAAAACAGGTGAAATGCGTCCGTACCGGCCAGAGAGTAGTACAACGCAAAATCCGCATCCGGCGTCAGATTGGATGCTTCATAAGTCGCAGTTGCGCTGTTATCACCGTTCCGGGTTATTTCGATCTTATGAGAGGGCGAATACAACGTGCGGATCGGCTGATCAGACTGGATTGAAACACTGACGCGGACGCTATCCAAAGGCTGGACCGAGAATTTTTCGGTGTTGAGTGGATAGAGATAGCGTACCAGGCCGTTATCAACGGTCAACGCCTGGCTGTACTCAAGCTCGATACGCCTTTCTCCCTGGGGCGGAATTGGGAAAATGCTGGCCTGAACGGCACCCCGGCCGGCATATTCAAGCAAGGCTGGATCCCGTAAGGTGCGTACGATTTCTTCATATTTCTCGCGGGCCTGGGCCGCATCCAGCACCTGCCCCTGAACGGGTTTACCGTCCATCCAAAGCGTGAATTGGGTAACAACCGCATCCAGCGGCAGCGGAAAAAGATAGGTCCCTTCGACTTGCCAGTCATTGGGGTTGAAAAAAACCTGATCGATATGCGTCACCGCGATCTGGTTTTCAATTCTCACATCCACATGGTGATACTTGACAGCCAGCTGCGAAATTGGAAATACAGAAGGGCAGCCATCCACCGGGCAAGGCGGCGGCGTAGGGATGATGATCCCATCCGCTTGCACCGGATTGGCGGCTAAAAGCAGCAAGCACATGCCAAGCAGCACTGCCAACCAAGGGGTTTTCATCTTCTCCTCCCGGCAGGAGGTGAACCGGACACTTCCACCTGCCTGAGGCTAAGACGCAAGCTTAATTGCGAAAGTTCCTAGGGCTTATATATCAGGAATTAATTCCCGGTTCTGGATATTCCACAACCGCGCATACAATCCACCCGAGCGCAATAAATTGGCATGCTTACCGCGTTCCACCACCCGGCCCTCATCCAATACAACAATTTCATCCATCCAATCCATGGCAGTCAGGTTATGGGTTGCCCAAAGAACTGTGCGGTTTGCCAGAACTTCATGCAGCGTTTCGATCAAATCCCGCTCGGTGATGGTATCCAATTGGGCGGTGGGCTCATCCAACAATACCACAGGAGCATCCTGCAACAACATGCGTGCCACAGCCAAACGTTGCCTTTCGCCGCCGCTCAACTGCTGGCCGCGTTCGCCCAACCAGGTATCCAACCCATCTGGCAATTGTCTAAACCAATTCTGCAGACCGGCCAGATTGATGACCTGCAGAAGATCCGCTTCATCCGCGCCTGGTTTTACAAGCAGCAAATTTTGACGAAGAGTCGCAGTGAACAGGTAAGTCGATTGAGATACCATGGCGAACAGGCGGCGAGCATCCTCACTGCGGTAATTCCGGTAATCTATGCCGTCCAACAGGATATCCCCAGAAGTCGGTTCCCAAAAACGCATTAACAATGCCAAAACAGTCGATTTTCCTGCCCCGCTTGGACCGACTAAAGCCACCTTTCGGCCAGGCGAAATGGTCAGGTCAATATCCCGCAACACTGATGGTGAAGATCCATCATAACGAAAAGCAAGATTCGACAGTGAAATTTGTCCAGCAGGCGGTGCTGCCAACGGCGTTGATGGTTCATTGATTGCTGGCTTCAGGTCTGCCAGTGTAAAAAGGCGACGTGCCGATTCCAGACAGGCTTCCAGCATTTGTCCGGCTTGCGGCAGCGGCGTGACAGCTTCAAAACTGGCTAACACCACCAAGGAGACTACTGCCAATAAGACACCTTCCAGCTCTCCGGTGCTGACCAGCGGAATGGCGACGAGCAGGACCAAAAGAAGCGTCAGATTGGCCGTCAATTGCCCCAAGGCGTTACCGCTGCCGCCAGCCCATGCCAGGCGCATCTGTTCTGCTGAGAGTTTTTGTTCAAGGTTTCCCAAGCGCTGCCGCAGGGCAGTTTCCTGCCCGTACGCCAACAGGTCAGCCAGACCCTGGAGCGTCTCCACATAGCTGGCACTCAAATCAGCACGGGCTTTCACCAGGGCTCGGCCCGGATTTCGGCCCAAACGATAGGTAATTATTGGAACTGCAATTCCGCCCAGCAGCAGACCACCGACTAATACGCCTGCCAGTCGTAAATTCCAGCTGCCCAATAACCATCCAGCCCCCACTGTAATCAGAATTGCAGCCAGCAGCGGCGCAATCACGCGAACATAAAAATTCTCCAAAACCTCGATATCGCCAACCGCCCGCTGCAATAAATCGCCAGATTGATAATCGATCAGGCGAGCCGGCGCCAGCGGTTCCAGGACCTGGTAAAACCAGACCCGTAGGTTTGCGAGCAGTCTAAAATTGACTGAATGCGAATTGAGACGTTCAAGGTAGCGAAAGACGCCACGCGAGATGCCAAAGAATCGCACCCCCACGATGGCAACCTGTAAAGCGGCGATGGAAGGCTGCAAGGCTGCGCTGGCGATGAGATAAGCCGAAGTTCCCAGCAAGCCAATGCTGCTGGCGATTGTCGCAGTACTCGCGAGCACGGAAAGACCAATTCCGCCAAGGAATGGCCGCAAAAATCCAAGCAGCCTGAGGAAGGTTTTCATCCCCCCTCCTGTCCGGCCTGCAACAGGCGCGCATACGCACCGTTCAAGCGAACCAATTCGGAGTGATCGCCCATTTCAACCAATCGACCGTTTTCAAGCACCAGAATGTTATCGGCCTCGCGGACGGTCTGCAGGCGGTGGGCAATGACAAAAACGGTTCGTCCAACACATAACCGGCGGGTTGCCTCCGCAAGTTGCTGCTCGCGTTGCGAATCAAGCCGGGCGGTGGGTTCATCCAAAACAAGGAACGGCTTATTGCGTAAAAAGGCCCGGGCCAGTGCCAACCTCTGCCCCTGACCGCCGCTTAACCGCATTCCTCCTTCGCCAATAGGCGTATCCCAACCCTGCGGCAGGTGATCCACCACGTCCAATAATCCTGCTGCTTCCGCCGCCATCGCGATAGCCAAAAGTTGTGCATCTGGATTGGCTATGCGCATATTATCAAGGAGAGAGCCTGAAAACAGCACTGGCTGCTGGCTGACCCAGGCAATTTGGTTGCGCCAGACTTCAATCGGGATATCCTGCATGCGCTGATACCCCGCTCGGATTTTTCCCTCCGTGGGTTGGATGAATCCAAGCAGCAGATGTGCCAGCGTACTTTTCCCTGCTCCGCTGCGTCCAACCACAGCGATCATTTCTCCCGGCTGGATACAAAAGGAAATAGCCTTCAGAGCAGCTTCCTCCCGCCCGGGAAATTGAAAGGAGACTGCTTCAAAACAAATGGGACGGTCGATCCAAGCAGCTTCACCCCCCGCACCTCTATGGATGCTGCGAGATTGGCTGCTTGCAGCGTTTTCCGGCGTTTCCAAAACCTCAAAAATTTTGCGGGCAGCGGCCACGCCAGCCATGCCAGCATGAAAACGCTGCCCGAGCATGCGCAATGGCAAATAAAACTCCGGGGCAACGATCAGAATAAACAAAGCCTGTTCAAAACCCAACCGTCCATACAAAACACGCAGTCCAATTTCCACTGCCACCACCGCAGTGCTCAACGTGCCCACCCATTCCAGTACCAATGCTGAGAGAAAAGTGGTTTGCAGCACGCTCATCGTCGCACGCCGGTAGCGTTCGCTGACAGTTTTGATTTTTTCAGTCTGGTTAGTGCTCTGTCCCAAAGCCTTCAATGTGGTCAAGCCCTGCATGGTATCCAGGAAGAAGGCACTCATGCGCTGCAGCGCGGTAAACTGGCGGTTTGTCAGGGCTTCAGCCAATTTGCCGATCAATACCATAAAGACCGGAATCAGCGGCGCTGTAATCAATAGAATTAGACCGGACAGCGGGTCGCGTGGAAACACAGCGGCCAAAACAGCCAATGGAATCACCGCCGCAAGGACGATTTGCGGCAGGAATTGGCTGAAGTATGCATCCAAATTCTCAACACCCTGCAGAGCCGCCGCAGCGAGGTCGCTCGATTCATGCCGGTTTTGATAAGCTGGTCCCAACCGGATGAACTTCTCGAGCAATAGCTGGCGCAACCCTGCTTTTACCCTTACAGCCACGGCATTGGCAGCCACTTCACCCCCAAGGGTCGCACCAGCCCGGAGTAAGAAGATCACAAACAGCCAGCGCAGCAGCCCGGCAACCTGACTCAATGTCTGGCCGGCCAGGAATACGCGTGCGATTACCGCGCTTAAGTTTCCCGCCTGCAGAATCACCAGCACCCCGCCACCAACCCCAAAAAGCAGGGTCAGCAGCATAGCCGCCTGGGCAACGCGTGCCTGGCGAAGCAAGCGCGGATCGATGTTCATAAGGAGATTGTGACCGATGGATATGGTTTCGTCAATAATATTCCGATTGGATTAATTGACACCGTTAAGATCGATGTCCTAGAATTCCAATTCGAAAAGCACATCCTTAAGCGCCGCGGTAAATATTTCGTTCATCACCGCGTCATCCGCCTGATAAGGTCCGCCAAACACGCCGTCGCCGTAAACCTGGCGGGCTTCCTCCGCGTTCAACACGCCCTTGAAATCGGCTGGTTTTTTTTCTCCTTCCGGCAGTTCAGCCACGCGGGTGAAGGGAAAAGCTTCGATCCAGGCAGCATGATTGGAGTGCAGCCCGTGCTTCAAAGCCACTGCGGTGACGCTGGTGGCATCCCACCATTCATACCAGGCCAGTTTCAAACCAGGCAGATCGTTGGCGAGCTCGGTCAGTTTGCTGTTGCCGGCATGGTTTCCGCCATGCCCGTTGAGTACCAACATGCGGCGAAAACCATAGCCATATAATGACCGCACCATATCTTCCAAAACATTAATAAACGTGCTGACACGCAGGCTGATGGTGCCGGGATAGCGCAGGAAGTAGGGCGAGACGCCAAAGTTCAACGGCGGTGCAATCAAAACGCCGCTTTGCTGGCTGGCAGCGTCGGCCAAAGCCTGGGGAATTTTTATATCGGTCAACAGGCTCAAGTAACCATGTTGCTCGCAAGCACCGATGATCAGGATGATGCGGTCATCCTGCTTGAGGTAATTTTCGACATCCATCCAGTTCAATTCTTCCATCCGCATAGCGCCCTCCATGAATCCTTTATCAAATACCGGCTGGATATTATTCCAGCCGGTATTGATTGTAGCCTGATTCTTCGCGAACAATCCTAACAAAAATCCCTGCGGTCAGCCCACGATATTGATCAACCGCCCAGGGACGTAAATGATCTGTTTGGGCTGCCGGCCGGCCAGTCCTTTTTGGATGGATTCGCTGGCCATGGCCAAAGCTTTCGCCTCTTCTTCGCTGATGGCTGCCGGCACCAGGATGCGGTCGCGCACCTTACCGTTCATTTGCACCACCAGGGTAATCTGATCCTCCGCCGCGGCCGCTTCGTCCACCACCGGCCAGCTGGCTTGATGGATGGAATAAGGATATCCCAAGCGCTGCCACAATTCTTCGGTAATATGCGTGGCAACAGGCGCCAGCAGTTTCAGATAGATTTCAGCGGCTTCCTTCCACGCCGGGGTGCCATAAGCGCCTTGCTGTTTGGCCTTGACCATTTCATTCAGCAATTCCATCAAAGCAGAAATGATGGTGTTAAACTCGAATTGCTCAAAATCGCGCGTCACCGAACGCACAGTTTGGTGCAGTTTGCGGCGCAGATTGCGGATGACAGCCGGGTCGGCATTCCCGCCTGGTGCGGGCTCCAACAGCGTCGTCCATACTCGCCTGATCCAACGGGATGTGCCGTCTATGCCGGTGCTGCTCCAAGGCGCGCCCATATCCCAACGGGCAAAGAACATCAGGTATGCCCGGACCGAGTCGGCTCCATAGGCAGCGACGAGTTCATCGGGCGCAACCACGTTGCCGCGGCTTTTGGACATTTTTTCATAATCCTCGCCCAACACCATGCCCTGGTTGTGCAGTTGCAGCATGGGTTCATCGCCCTGCATGATGCCCATATCCCGTCCTGCTTTATGGAAGAAGCGGGTATAGATCAGGTGCATGGTCGCGTGTTCAATGCCGCCTGTGTAAGAATCCACCGGCATCCAATAGGCGTATTCCTTAGGGTCGAAAGGCCCCAGGTTGTAGTGCGGGCTCAGATAACGCAAATGGTACCAGGATGAACACATGAAAGTATCCATTGTGTCAGTGTCCCGCTCCGCGTCGCCGCCGCACGAAGGGCATTTGACGAAACGCCAGGTAGGATGCAGCTTCAATGGGCTCTGACCAGTCGGTTTCCATTCCACATCATCCGGCAGCACCACGGGCAATTGATCATCCGGAACCGGTACAGCCCCGCACTTCGGGCAATGGATCATCGGGATGGGTGCACCCCAGTAGCGCTGGCGGGAAATCAACCAATCCCGCAGGCGGTAGTTGACAGATTTCTTGCCCTGGCCGCGGCTTTCTAGCCATTTGGTCACCTCAGCCTTGGCCCGGTCGCCGGGCGTGCCAGTGAATTCGGCAGAGTGGATCATCGTGCCATATTCCGGGTGGAACAGCACGTCCCGGTAGAAAGACTGACTGAAAAGCATTTCCATGACGGTGCGGTTGGTGCCGACGGACGGGTATATGTCCTTGCATTTGGCCAGAATTGCCCGATCAGCTTTGACCGAGTCCAGTTCCTGGAGACCATCGGGGAAGATGAAAGTCCAGCTTCCACCGACAATTTCGTTCCAGGTGCCTGGCTGCAAATAACGCTTCATCAACTCAATATAAGACTGCACCTGTTCGCGGCGCAGGGTGATAAACAGTTCCTCGCCCAGGTCGCCAGCCGGTTGAGCAACGAACTCAATCCCAGCAGCCTTCAGCGCCTCGGAGAAGCCTCCTTTGGTGGAGCCGGGGAAGACAAAGCTCTTGCTCACGCCGTCGGGCCGGTCGATGACGGGAATGACAGGCAAGCCAAACTTGATGGCGAATGCAAAGTCGCGCTCATCGTGGGCGGGCACTGCCATGATGGCGCCCGTGCCGTAGGTCATCAACACATAGTCGGCAATCCAGATAGGTATTCTCTCGTTGTTGACCGGATTGATGGCATAACCTCCGGTGAACACGCCGCTTTTTTCTTTGTCAGTGGCTTCCCGTTGAATATCCGTCTGGCGGGCGGCCAGTTGGATATAATCGGCCACTGCCTGTTTTTGTTCAATGCTGGTGATCTTTGCCACCAAGGGATGCTCGGGGGCTAACACCATGAAGGTTGCACCCCAAAGTGTATCCGGCCGGGTGGTGAACACCTGCAACGGATCACCCTGCTCGGTGGTGAATGTCACGTGCGCGCCTTCCGATTTGCCAATCCAGTTGGTTTGAAGCGTACGCACCCGTTCTGGCCAGTCGATGCCTTCATATTTCAACAATTCTTCGGCATATTTCGTGGTGCGGAAGAACCATTGGTCCAAATTTTTCTTGATCACGGGCGTGCCGCAACGTTCGCAGTGCCGGTCTTCACCCCACACCTGCTCCCGAGCCAACGTGGTCTGGCAGTTCGGGCACCAATCCACCGGCGACATTTTGTGATATGCCAGGCCGTGATTGTAAAGCTGGATAAAGAACCATTGCGTCCAGCGGTAATATTCCGGATCGGCCGACACAGCCTCACGCCGCCAATCGAACATCGAACCCATCGTGCGCATTTGTTTTCGCATGCGATCAATGTTGTGGTATGTCCAGGTTTTGGGATGGATGTTATTCTTGATGGCGGCGTTTTCTGCCGGAAGGCCGAACGCATCAAACCCCATGGGGAAGAGCACATTAAACCCGCGCATGCGCATGAACCGCGCCCGCGCATCCGGGGGCGTCATGGCGTACCAGTGGCCGATGTGCAGGTTTCCGGATGGATACGGCAGCATGGTCAGGGCATAATGCTTGGGACGGCTAGCATCCACATCGGCGTGGTAGAGGCCATCGCGTTCCCAGCGTTCCTGCCATTTAGGCTCGATTTCCGCCGGATTGTAAATAGGGGTTTCATTCTTGGCCATTCTCTCTCCTTGCTCGATTCTGGGTCACTTAACTAAAAAACCTCCATCCGATAAGGGACGAAGGCATTCTCCGTGGTACCACCCTGCTTGCCGGAGATTCCTCCCCGGCCGCTCTCGGCGCGTTATCGGGCGCAACCCGGTTCCGGTTACTTGTTTTCACCGGAACAGCCTGCCCGCCAGGATTTACTCTGAAGCTGCGGGCGATCAGGCGAGTTCAGCCTCAGTTGCGTTCCGTTGACACACTGCCGGGCTCCCACCTCGCTCTCCCGGCTCGCTGACGGATGGCCTACTACTCCTGAATTGGCTTTTGATCCAATTTGTCTACTCATTATACCAGAAAAGATATCAAAAGAAAATCAGGCACTCTGGTTTCATTCAACTGATCCCATGGTGCCTGATATTCCTAATCCAATTCTTGTGTGGACCCAGGGGGATTCGAACCCCCGGCCTCCTCAATGCCATTGAGGCGCGCTCCCAGCTGCGCTATGGGCCCAGATATTCGTCTATTTCTAAGGTACATGCTCGGGTCGTTTCGCCCCAGTGGACCTGGGGGGATTCGAACCCCCGGCCTCCTCAGTGCGATTGAGGCGCGCTCCCAGCTGCGCTACAGGCCCTTACTCAGAGTGAATAGATTTTACCCGAGAGGTATCAGCCTGTCAAGACGGCATGGAAATTCTTTGCGCCAAAATTTCGCCGGACAGAAATTTATTCTGCATGCCGGATTCCATTACGATTGGGATGAATTATAATCAATGCGATCCCACAACGACGGAATGGAGTGGAAGAATGAAACCTGACCGGCTTTCCCGCCTGTATAACCTGATGAACTCTGACGGTCTGAATGCTTTGATTCTAAATCCCGGCCCGGCTCTAACTTACCTGACCGGCCTTCAATTCCATTTGATGGAGCGTCCGACTCTCCTCATTCTTACGCCTCCATCTGCTCCGGTGATTGTGTTGCCCGAGCTCGAATCCGGAAAGCTCTCCCAATCACTTTTCAATCTCAGAGCTATTACCTACGGCGATAATCCGGCAAAATGGGGCGACGCCATCCGGGCTGCCTGCCAGGAAAGCAACCTGGATGGGAGAACGGTGGGTGTGGAACCGCTCCGCTTGCGCTTCATGGAATTGCAGTATTTACAAAATGCTGCGCCGCACGCGCATTTCGTCTCCGGCGAAACCGCATTGAACAGCCTGCGCATTCAAAAAGATCAAAACGAAGTGGAAACGATGCGGAAAGCAGTCAGGATTGCTGAACAAGGATTCCTGGAAATGCTGAAGAGAGCCAAGGCGGGCATGACTGAAGGGGAATTGGCAGCCGAACTATCTCTGGGGTTGCTGCGGGCCGGTTCAGAACCGGAAATGCCATTTTCCCCCATCATCGCTAGCGGGCCGAACAGCGCCAATCCGCATGCCGTACCGACGGACCGTAAATTGACCCCGGGAGACCTGGTTGTGGTCGATTGGGGAGCAGCTTATGAGGGTTATTTTTCCGACCTGACCCGCACGCTGGCTGTCGGTGATGTCAATCCTGAATTGATCCACATAGCCAGCGTGGTAGCCGAAGCTAACGGCGCTGGGCGGGCTGCCGCCAAACCTGGGGTAATGGCAGGTGTGGTGGATCAGGCGGCCCGGGCGGTCATCACGGCAGCTGGATATGGTGAATATTTCACACACCGTACCGGTCACGGCCTCGGCATGGAAACGCATGAACAGCCCTACATTTTCGGTGAAAACACGCTGCTTCTTGAAGAAGGTATGACCTTTACCGTTGAACCTGGCATCTATCTGCCGGGACGCGGCGGAGTAAGGATTGAAGACAACATGGTTGTCACCTCAACAGGCGCCGAAACGCTCAGCAGCCTGCCGCGCGAGCTTTATCCCATCGGCTAACCTGAATGAACCGCAACCTGGCGCTGGTCGCCGCATCGCTTTTCATCTGGGGTGCCGGCGAGGGTTTATTTGTCTATTTTCAGACGATTTACCTGCAGCAATGGGGTGCTGACCCGTTATTGATTGGCAGCATCCTGGGCGGAATGGGTGTTGCCATGGCCGTCGTTCAAATCCCTGCCGGTTACCTGGCTGACAAAATGGGTTCACGACCAATCATGTGGGCATCATGGCTGCTGGGCACGGCCGCGGCCTGGGTGATGGCACTGGCAAATACCTTGCCGCTTTTCATCATCGGCATGCTTGCCTACGGGCTCACATCCTTTGTCCTGGCTCCCATGAACAGTTACATTACAGCCGTTCGGGGCCGCTGGACAGCTGGCCGCGCCTTGACACTGGTTTCCGCAGCCTACAATCTGGGGGCTGTCATAGGTCCAACCATCGGCGGTATATTCGCAAAACAATACGGTCTCAAAACAGTCTATACCATCGCCGCAGGCGTGTTGGTTTTTTCAACAGCGGTCATTTTATTTGCAAGAAAGCCGCCTGTCGAAATTCACGCTGAAAAAACCACGTCCGAACCAGTCTTCCGCAACAGCCGCTTCATGGTACTCGCCGGGTTGACTTTTATTACCATGTTTGCACTGTATCTTCCCCAACCTTTAACCCCCAACTTCCTGCAGAACGAACGGCAGCTCAATCTGGAACAAATCGGCCTGGTGGGCACCTTTGGCAGTTTGGGGACTGTTTTTACCATGTTCTTGCTGGGACACCTCAACGCCCCCCTGGCTTTTCTCATCGGTCAACCCCTCATTGCCCTGTTTGCATTGTTGATCTGGCAGGGAACAGGGCTGCCATTCTACGCGATCGGTTATTTTTTCCTCTCCGGTTACCGCCTGTGCCGGTCAATGGTTTTGGCGCTGGCACGTCCTTTGATCCATCCGTCTGAAACGGGTCTCGCCTTTGGAACTCTCGAAACCGCGAATGCTGTCGCGGTGATTTTAGCCCCCATCCTGGCCGGCATTTTATATCAGTATCGGCCCGTCCTGGTATATATAGTATCCCTGGGATTAATTGGCTTGACGATGATCGCCAACCTCGGCTTTCTACCTGTATTATCCAGGACGCCCAAGTCCACGCCTATCGAAGAGGAAATTTTATGAGCCTCGAAATCGTGACCTTGGTTTTAGGACCGCTCTCCAACAATACCTATCTCGTTTCTGACCGCAAGACAGGCGATACGGCTGTCATCGACCCATCCCTGGGAAGCCAGGAGGTTTTGGATACTGTAAAGACAAAGGGCTGGACTTTACGACATATTTGGCTGACGCATGCCCATTTTGACCACACCGCCGGTGTACAACTGATTGCCTCATCTCAAACGCCGCCCATTCCGATCAGTCTCCATCGGTTGGATCTACCGCTCTATCGGGAAAGCGGCGGTGCCAGGAAATTTGGATTCACCATCCAACCTGGCCCCGAACCTTCTTCATATCTAGAACATGGACAAATTCTAACCCTGGGCGAATCGCATCTTGAAGTCCGTTTTACACCTGGGCACACACCTGGTCATGTGGTTTTTTATGCTCCGGATGAGGATGTTGTTTTTTGCGGAGATGTAATTTTCTCCGGGTCGATCGGGAGAACCGATTTACCGGGCGGCAGTTATCAGCAACTGCTCGATTCCATTCAAACGCAAATTCTCAGCCTGCCGCCACTAACACGGCTGCTCAGCGGCCACGGTCCGGATACTACCGTGTCAAAGGAAATCGACATAAACCCGTATCTCTAAATACAGGTCATCAATGCCCACGAAATTGTGACTTGATGAGTAAATCCTAATAATCTGGTTTTGCGTTCAACATAACCAGTATAATTTTTACAATTCAATTTCAGGCCAGGAGATGGAATGAAAAACAATTCCCGCGGATTATGGATAGCGGCCATTATTGGCGTAGTGTTGATTACGGCATGTTTGTGTATTGCCCTGCTTGGGTTAGGCGGTCTGGCATTTTTGATGAATGCAAGGTCAACTACCCAGTCAACTGACACAGTGCCTTTTGAAATTCCTCTTCCTTCGGACCCAGCCACCCCCTTGCCGGAAGACCTGCCCGACCTGGTCCCGGTTGAACCGTCCACAGTAATCACCTCGACACCCGACCCTGGCGCCCAGGAAACCCTGCAAATCCTTGAATCCGTTCAAATCCCGTCTGCCGACTTACGGGAGCAGGCGATGGAATTCAAGGGGATTCCATCGATATCCGAAACGGTTGACTTCCCCGGAGAGTTTAATCTCGGTGATCAGCAAACATTTTGGGTGTTAAACAGCGACACCAACCGTTATTCGCAGGTCAAGACCGAACTGGCTTTCGAAAGCCCGCATCTTTACTTCTGGATTGAAAAAGGTTTATCTTACGATACCGCTGACCTGCGGAAATTGGGAAACGCGTTTGAGAATAAGATTTATCCCACCAACCGCGAATTCTTTGGTTCGGAATGGACGCCTGGCATAGACGGCGATGCCCATCTTTACATCATTTATGCAACCAATATGGGTGACAACCTGGCGGGCATGTTCTCATCGGCCGACTCAGTAAATCCGCTGGCTTATCCCTACTCAAACGGCCATGAGACCTTCTTCCTGAATGCAGATAATGCCGGTTTGAGCGATGATTTCACCTACGGCGTTTTAGCTCATGAATTCCAACATATGATTCAATGGTACCGCGACCGCAATGAGGAAACCTGGATGAGCGAAGGGTTTTCGGAATTGGCGGCTTACCTTAATGGCTATGATGTCGGCGGTTTTGATTTTGTCTTCCTTTCGGATCCAACCATACAATTGGACACCTGGCCGAATTCATCTGATTCGAATGCCGGCAATTACGGCGGGGCCTTCATGTTCTTGAATTATTTTCTGGAACATTTTGGCAAGGAAGCCACCCAACAATTGGTCGCCAGCCCGCTGAACGGGTTGGAATCGATCGATCAGGTTTTGGAATCGCTCAATGCCACCTACCCGAACACCACCCAACCTTACCGCGCCGATGACCTGTTTGCCGATTGGACCATCGCGAATGCGGTGAACGATCCCAAAATTGATAACGGCCGTTTTGGGTATACCCAATATCAAATGCCGATGGAAATTGCAACAACGAGTTCTCTAAACGATTGCCTGGGCGGTTGGCAAACCGACAGCGTAAACCAGTACGGCACTGACTATATTGAACTGGCATGCAGCGGTCAACGCACTTTGCAATTTGAGGGTACCAGCCAGGTCAATTTGCTGCCAGAAAGCGCTCATTCGGGCGATTATGCCTTTTGGTCAAACCAGGGGGACGAGTCGCGCATGTCGCTTTCGCAATCCTTTGACCTGACCAGCGTGACCGGTCCGGTTGAAATGAGCTACTGGACCTGGTATGACATCGAAACCGATTACGATTACCTGTACTTGCAGGCGTCACCGGATGGAATCAATTGGACGGTTTTGCAGCCGCCTTCCTGTACCACTGATAACCCAACCGGGGCAAATTACGGCTGCGGATACAACGGGACCAGTAACGGCTGGATCCAGGAAACGGTGGACCTCAGCAGCTATGCTGGCCAAAAGGTCTGGCTGCGTTTTGTTTATTTGACCGATGCAGCTGTCAATGGCGAAGGCATGCTGCTGGACGATATTTCCATCCCGGCTATCCAGTATCAGACGGATTTCGAGAGCGATGATGGCGGTTGGCAGGCTGAGGGTTTTGCCCGAATTGAAAATTGGCTGCCGCAATCCTTCCGCATCGCCCTGATTTATAAAGGCAATCAAACCAGGGTGGAAACACTCGCCTGGGTCCCTGGTGAAACTTTGCGCATCCCGATCGATTTCGACGCTTACAATCAGGTTACGCTGGTGGTCAGCGGGACAACTCGATTCACCCGCCAACCCGGTGCCTATCGCATTCAGGTCGGCAACTAAAGCAGAAGTTTTATAAACAAACAACCGCTGATTGCACAGCGGTTGTTTTTATTTCAAGAATAAGTGAATTATGATTGCCGCAGCGAATCCAACTCGAGCTGCAATTCATGCCTCCGGGTTACGGCTGCCTGCCGTACCTGGTCTTCCAGGTTGCGCGCATAAGAAGTAATGCGCCCGCGGGTTTCTGTCCCCGACTCTGGAGCGAGCAGGAGGATCGAAACGGCTCCGATTACGCCCCCGATGAGAGCACCTAACATAAAATTCCCTAACCAACGCATGGTGTCTTCTCCTTTCTCAAGATGATTATAGAGTATTAATTGCTTTTCGCAAGTGATTGAGTCGTGTCAGCCATTTTGAGCCGCAGGAATAGCCACGGTCCGCCGGCTGACACCCATCCGCCCATAAGGGCATACCGGAGAAATCGCAACCCATAACTCAGGATGTCTTCCGTTTTGGGGAATATCATGCCAAGTCCGTACCAAAGGATGACCAACACCACCAGGCCAAGCGCAAAGCGCAGGGCACGTTTTTCCCACGCGCCTTTGGCATTAAATCGGCCATATTTCCGGGTGAACCAGGCATAACCAGCCGCCATGCCCCACCAGGTGCCTGCGACGGTAAACAAGCCCTCCAGGGTCAACGGAGTGATGGGGTCATTCGGATTTTGCAAAAGGGCATTCGCTTTCCAGATTTCGGGAACTTGCCAGCTTCCAAGCGCTAAACGGGTTAGTAACCCCAACAGAATCACAATGCCAGCAGCGATGGCAGCCCATAATACCTGCGTCGCAACGCTTTTCTGGCCCAACCAGCCTGCAATCAGGCCTTCCAGACGGATAACCAGCCACAACAGCAGTCCGCCAACCAACCAGCCGGCTGCAACATCGCTCAAAAAATGCATTCCGAGGTAGACCCTTGAAAAGCCGATCAACCCAATGATGATTACAAAAATCCATTTAGCCCATTTTTGCCGGACTGCAACTGCCAGCCTGCCCCACAGCGCTGCCGCATTTTGGGCGTGGCCAGACGGTAATCCAAATGAGGTTTCCACAGAAAGCGCTTTGACCTGCGTGCTAATCCAGTAGGGCCGCGGGCTGTGAAAAGCCAACTTTAGGATTGCATTCACGCCGTTGCTCAACATTAATATGGCTCCCAATCGAAAACCCAACGTAGAATCCCAGCACCAGTAAATGGCAGGTAGAAGCAGCATTACAAATTCTTGCTGGCCTAAATACGAAAATGCGCGCATTGGAGCAATCAACCAATCGCCCAAATTTTGTAAAAACAAGTTCAGTGAGGTCCAGCCCAGCAACAATTCATCCATGAAATTAGCCTTCCGGTCAGTTGACGAGTGAATAGGGTTTATTGTACACTCAAAGCATGAAGCAAAGCATTCACCGCTGGTGGGATTGGCCGGCGATTGCATTATTGTTTGCAGCATTATGGACAGCTTCATTGAGGTTGGAAATAACCGATTGGACGAAGGATCTCAATCGCGTTATTACACTCACCCTCATTGGAGTGATTCTTGGATTCTTCCTTGGAAAAAGCAGGTTTTCCTCGCGTTTTGTTTTCTTCTACAGCCTGATCCTGACCCTGGTCGTCATCCCCTGGCAATTGGGATTGATGATGGACGAGAAAATCCTTTGGCTGGAACGCTTGGGAAGCATTGGTGGCCGGCTTTGGACAACCTACAGCCAGTTTGCCAGCAACATTCCGGTTGAAGATTCACTTCTTTTCCTGACAGCCATGATGGCGGTCTATTGGATATCCGCCTTGACAGCTGGATTTTACCTGGTGCGCGAAAGCAGGCCCTGGTTTGGCCTGGCGGTGGCAAGCATTGCGGTTTTCGTCATTGAATTCTACGATCCCCCGCGCGCGACCCGTGGTTTTTACACCAGCTTCTACGCAATTCTGGTGATTCTTCTGATCTCCCGCCTGTACTACATTAATCTTCGAAAACGCTGGGAGATCAACAATATCCCGGTCGATACAGAAACCAGCTTTGATTGGATGCGGGCTGCCCTGGTTGCAGGTATTGTTTTGGTGTTCCTGGCCTGGAATATTCCCTATTGGATTCGCGCCATCTCTCCCAACACGCCTGAACGGAGAGAATTATCACAATCCCTGCTGGCTGTGCGCGAAAAATTTTCCAACGTAGTTGCACCTTTGACCGGTTCAGTCCCCTCTGAAGGCGATTATTATCAAAATGACATCAACCTGGGTTCAAGCATTAGCACCAGCGATGAGGTTGTTTTCGTTGTTTCCGCATCGGATCAACGCCCTGGCGGCTCCCGCTATTATTGGCGTGCCCGCTCCTACGATCACTACCAGAACGGGCAATGGATCTCTTCTCTTGATGACCGCGAAGATGTGACACCGATTGAAGAGGTGTTGCCAATTCCTGCCTGGAAAGGCCGTTTTGAATCGACCTTCACCTTCGCCCTGCGCTCCCCCATCATCCGCAATTTCTTCTCACCTGGCATACCCCTTACCGTCAGCCGGCCGTCCCAGGCAGTCGGAAAAAATGTCAGTCCGACCTATCTGGATACATCCACATTGTTGGCGGTACCGCCTCTGCATGCCGGCGAGTTTTACCGGGTCAAGGCCTCCATTAGCGCGCCCACCAAGAATGACCTGCAAGCCAGCCAGACGGAATATCCTGACTGGATCAGCCAGTATTATCTGCAATTACCGCCAAATTTTCCTGAGAAGATCAGAAATCTGTCGGAGGAGATAACCGCTGGATTGGATAATCCATTCGATAAAACCGAAGCAATTACCGATTATTTGCGCCAGAATATTACCTATAAAACCACCCTGCAATCCGGACCTTCCAACATAGATCCCATGGAATATATGTTGTTCGTCTCGAAGGAAGGGTTTTGTTATTACTATGCCTCTGCCGAAATTATCATGCTGCGTTCCATCGGAATTCCGGCCCGACTGGCGGTTGGTTTTGCCGAGGGCGAAGTGGATGATCGTCGGACCACCTACACGGTTCTGCGGCGGGATGCACACGCCTGGCCCGAGGTATACTTCAATGATTATGGCTGGGTTGAATTCGAGCCCACGGTCATCCAAACTGCCCTGGTCCGCCGGGAAGTGTCGCCCAATGATGTAGCTCAAGGGTCGATAGCAGAAGGACCTTTGCAATCCATTGACGAGGGCAATGTGCAGGATCTCCGCGGGGAACAGCGCGCTGAAGATTTGCTCAACGCGCAAGCCACACCCCCCGACACCCTGCCCGCCAACCGCAGTTACATCCTCTGGCTTGCCATCTTTTTGTTGCTGCTGCCGCTTGGACTGGGACTTTTCCTATGGCAGCGCTTGCAAACCGGCAAATTGACCATCCCGCCGCTCTCCATCGTAATTGAAAATAACCTCATCCAGCGCGGATTTACGACACCGACCTGGATTCATGAGCGAGCCCGTCTGGCAAAACTTACACCCCTTGAGCGCGCCTTCAGCGCCATTCCCAAAGCGTTAAAACTTTTGGGGAAACCCGTGAATCATTCGCTTACGCCAACGGAGCAAGTCAACCAGCTGCTCGAGACGATGCCAGAATCCGCATCCCCTGCGAAAATTCTTTTAGAGGAATTGCACCGCGGCATCTACAGTTACGGCGCTGGCGATCTCATGTTGGCGCGAAAAACAGGACGGCAAATCACCCGCCAGGCCTGGCGTTTCTGGCTAAAAAGGCTGCTGAAAAGAGAATTTATAAACGAGAATCTTTCCGGTTTTTAACCGGATAATCAAATTTTACGTTTTCGACGATGTTAGATTAACTGTAAAAGTTTTCCCGATGCAAACTTACTTGGCGTCAAGCGCCCAGGCAACCTGCAGCAGTTGCAAAATTTGTGTCAGGCCGTTGCGTGCCGGCGCGGTATAGATAAATTCCTCCATCGTATGGGCCTTTGCGCCTTGCGATAAACCGATGCAAAGGGCCGGCAAACCGCGGCTGAGCGGTAAATTCGCATCCGTCGAGCCGATTTCAAGTTTTGGCACCAGACCAAGGTCTTCGATAACACAGCGAGCCGCTTGCACTAGCGGATAATCAGCGGGAATTTCACCGGCTTCCCGTTTTCCGATGGGTTCAATGCGGATATGAACATCGCCCTGGTTGAAGTTGTTGGCCAGAGTGAAAACCTGTGTTTCAATGAAACTGAGCGTTTGACTGCTGGCCGATCGAAGGTCGATATCAAAAAAGGCATTACTGGCAATCGAGTTGACGGTTGTTCCGCCGGATATGACCCCAATATTCAGTGTCGTACGGGGAGAACCCGGCATGGGTAGATCGACAAGTCTCGAAATTAATTTGCCAATTTCGTGGATGGCTGAGGGCTGACCATAACTGCTCCAGGAATGACCGCCAGGCGTTTCGACATGAATGCGATAACGACTGACTCCAAGCCCGCGATGGTAAATATTACCCAACCCCATGCCCTCCAGGATAATGTACGCCTGGACCTGGTTGCTGAATTCATCCACCAACGCTCTTATACCACGCAGATCCCCTAGGCCTTCCTCGCAAACATTGGCCGCCAACCAGACATCGCCCGTGAAGGATCTTTCCGATTTTTTCACCCACTTCACGATAGAAATTAAAGCAGCTAATGATAGGGCGTTGTCCCCAATGCCGGGTCCGATGATGCGGTCATCGGTACGGAGTAATGGCAATTCGGGTTGGCGTGGAAAAACTGTATCCAGGTGGGCACTTACTAGAATTGGCTTATTTGTAGGGATTGACCCGGGCAGGCGTGCCAAAACATTCCCGGCAGAATCCTGGTGAAGATCTTCCAGGTTTTGCTGATTAAATTGTTCACCCATGAAAGCCGCCCGTTCGCCTTCATCAAAGGTTGGCGATTGGATTTGCTGAATCTGGCAGGCCAGATCCAGGAAGGAGTTCAGGTCTTCATCGGTGACAACAGTTTCCTGAATCAAATCGGCGTATTTGCACCCCGCCGGTTCCTCTTTGGAATTGGATTCAAGAAAGCGGACATATCTTTCCAGTGCATTCCAGCGGGTGGATTCCATTTATCTTCTCCTGACCATACCCCGTAATGATTCCAGGCGCGCCTTGGGCAAACCGGGAAGCGTATCCAACGCATAAAAAGGACCGGAACCTTCCATAATCAAGGAGGCGGTGACCCCGCCGCGTAAAACCGCTTCCAATGGATCATAAGTCTCTCGCAATGTTGCCAGGAATCCCCCGCTGAAGGCATCGCCAGCACCGGTCGGGTCGACTATGCGCGCCGGATATGCAGGAACGAGCCAACCCGTTTTGCCTACGGAATCAAACAAATATTGACCGCGTGCACCGCGCTTGATGACCACAAATTCGCAGCCATAACTCGCAATTGTCTCTGCCATTTCCCACGGATCGGTGCTTCTGCCAAGGAAGAGATTTGCCAGTTTTGCTTCTGAACAGATAAAAGCAGACAGCCCTTTCACCAATGCAGGAATATCATCCCAGAAAATCGGGTTCATATAACCCGCGCCTGGATCCAGGGTGATGGTATTCACCTGTCCATTGCGCAGGGCGGGCGGTACCAGGTTATGGGAAATAAAGTCCATCGGACAAAGGTGGGCAGCTGTCGCGTCCAGATAATCTTGCGGAATATCGCTCATGCGCAGGCTCAGTTTTCCGGGTTGCGTGCGGCTGTCGAGGGAAATGGTCGGGTTGGTGTAACCTAGGAGAGACTTTGGGAATGGTTCCTCCAGGCGGGCAAAATGGGAAACCGGGTTATCCCGCTGACAGGTATTCTCATCCAAATAAGCAAAGAATGCGCGCACATCGACTGCCTCCGGCATAACACGGATGCCGCGCCGGTCCAAACCGTAACGATCAAAAAGCGATAGCCATTCCTGCGGATAGTCTTCACCCACTCGACCGACCAGACCGCAACTATTCCCCCACAAAGCCAGGCCGGCCGCGGCATAAAACAGGCTTCCACCCGGGACATCCACTCTGGGTCTTCCTTCCAGGGGCAGAATGGTGTCGCGGGCCAGTTGTCCAAATAAGAGGTATCGTAAAAGCGGGACGCTATCCATTGGCTTATGGTTTTTGAAGTTTTGAGGGTTTAGTTTCACCCTGCCGAGGACAGAAAACCCCTCACATTAGGTTGCGAGGGGTCATTATGAACAATAAAATAATTCTATTTGTTAATCAAATCGGTCAGCAAACGAAGGACGCCCAAGACACCCAGGCCTACTTTTACCCCATCGCCAGCCGTGAGCTGAGGACGGGACTGGGTCTGTTCGCCGCGCTGCACCAGGATGATCCCGGCGATAATCCCCAATAAAGCACCAGCGCCAATGGCGATCAACAATGTATTTTTCTTCCAGTTTGTGTTTTCCATGCGACCCTCGATCAATAATGAGCGAATATTAACGCCGGAAAAAACCGTTTAGAAATGCCTTGACACTCGCCGACCAACCATTGAGACTGTAGATTGGAGTTAACGCTTGATCGGCCCCGCGGCGGACGCCCTCCTGAAGAAGTGTGAAAACAGCCATCACTTTTCGATCCAATACGGGCAATTTGCGATAAATGACCAGGTTCAGATAAATCATGCCACACAGCAAGATGAAAAACAACGAACCGGCCAGACACAACGGCAGGATCAACCAAATTGCTGAAACATCCGACCATTTGGTGAGGGCCGGTCCCATTACCCCCGCAGAAAAGACCAGCCAAATTGCCAGACCAAAGAGGATTGCCACAGCCAATCCCAGAGGCAGCCAGATTTGCAGCGCTCGCTGGCGGCGGTGCTGGCTTTCAGCCTGAGTCGGCGGGGAGGCAGCCGGCTTAAATTCCATTTTATTATTGTAGCATAAATACTAATTTTTCCGCGCCACGTCGGCCAGATCGCGGCAGTAGCAATCCAAATCAACCTCGCGCCGGGCTACTCCACTGGCCACCGCAGCCCGGGCAACTGCCCCGGCCTCCCACTGGCACACACGTTTATCGAGTGGTTTTGGCACCAGATAATTGCGGCCAAATTCCAGGTTGTCAATCCCGTAGGCACGCAAAACCTCGGCAGGTACAGGCTCTTTTGCCAGTTGCGACAACGCCTGCGATGCGGCGATTTTCATCGCATCGTTGATTTTTCGGGCATGGACATCGAGCGCGCCGCGAAAAATAAATGGGAATCCCAGTACGTTATTGATCTGGTTTGGATAATCCGAGCGGCCGGTTGCCACAATGGCGTCCGGGCGGGCAGCGACAGCTAAATCGTAAGAGATTTCCGGTTCTGGATTGGCCATGGCAAATACAATCGGATCCGAGCGCATGCGGGTCAACATCTCCGGAGAAACAATATTCGCAGCAGACAGACCGATAAACACATCTGCGCCTTCCAGCGATTCAGCCAGGGACCCAGGTCGGATACCTTGGGAAAAAACCGCCTTCTCCGCAAACATCAATTCCTTGCGCCCCTGGTAAACTAACCCGGCCAGGTCGCACATGCTGATATTCGCCAGCGGAACGCCCAGCTTAACCAGCTGGTTTGCGCAGGCAATGGCCGCAGCCCCTGCACCAGAAAACACCACCTTGATTGCATCAATGCGCCGGCCGGTTACCTCAAGCGCGTTGATTAATGCTGCGCCCAGGATGACCGCCGTGCCATGTTGATCATCATGGAAAACAGGAATGTCCAACATTTCCTGCAGCCGGGATTCAATTGAAAAACACTCTGGCGAGCGGATATCTTCAAGATTGATTCCACCAAATGTTGGGGCTATGGCAGCCACCACCTCAATAAACCTTTCGGGGTCTTCCGTTGCCACTTCGATATCATAGACATCAATATCGGCAAACTTCTTAAAAAGCACCCCTTTGCCCTCCATAACGGGCTTTGAAGCCAGAGCGCCTCGGTTTCCCAACCCGAGAATGGCCGTTCCGTTGGAGATTACCGCGACCAGGTTGCCTTTGTTGGTGTAACTGTAGGCGGTTTCAGGATCCAATTCGATCTCGAGAACTGGGGCTGCCACGCCGGGCGTGTAAGCTAATGCCAGATCCCTCTGCGTTTCCAACGGCTTGGAGGGGACAACGCTCAATTTACCAGGCCGCCCATTCAAATGATGGTAGGCTAATGCTTCATCCCGGGTAACATGGATCATTGCGAGTTCCTTTTTTGTTCGGTTTATCACAAATTAAACTAATTCTACCTTTCCAGGGCCAAACTGATGATCATGACTTTGGCTTCTTTTGTCATTTACCCTGCGTTGATTTGGACACATTATTCATTCCTGAAACTGTCACAGGAGAAGAATACACGCAAAAAATGAAATTCAGGTATAATCATATTGTTATCGCAATCAGATTTTTTCTGAACCGCACCTTCCTTTTTGACCCGGAAGGGTTTTGGCCAGAAAGTTGACTTTTGACTTGTTGGGGTTTTCTCTCGACTAGAGAGTTAAGTATCTGAAATGGGTAGTGGACAAATTCGCATCAATGGTTTCAGGGCTGTTCAAATGATTCTCCGGCAGCATCACTGCCCGGAGGAAGTTCTGCCATGAAACGCGTAAAAAGGCCAGATAGTTTGATTACGCTGATTGATTTTAGCGGACCCCCTGCCCATTATTCAATCGCCGCCTGAACCGAACACGGCGGCTGAATTCTCAGCCTGCTGTGGGATCATAGGCGGCAGCCCAGCAACTTAAAAGCACTTTCACCGCCCGTCTGACCGGGTGATGGTTGGCTGAGAGCTTGCATGGATCATCGAATTACAGCGCTCAAGGCACAAAAACGTAATCCCAACCGGATTAACGTGTACCTGGATGGAGAGTTCGCTTTTGGCCTGGCGAGAATCGTTGCAGCCTGGCTGCAAGTCGGCCAGACAATCAACGATGAAAAGATCCAAACGCTCGAGGCGCAAGATACCAATGAAGTGGCTTACCAGAAGGCCATCCATTTCCTCAGCTACCGTTTCCGCAGCGAAGAGGAAATTCGCCGCAAGCTGAATGAAGATGGATTTTCAGAGGAATTATGCGAGACCGTTCTGGGCCGGCTGCGTGAAGCTGGCATGGTGTCCGATCGTAATTTTGCCCGTGGTTGGGTTGAAAGCCGAAGTGCTTCGAAACCGCGCGGTCGTCGTGCACTTACAGCAGAGCTTCATCGGAAGGGCATTTCAGACGAAATCATACAAGATACTCTGGCCGGGACGGATGATGAATCCGATCTTGCTTACCGGGCAGGCTTGCGTTATGCAAACCGCTTTTCGCAAGCTGATTGGGATACGTTTCGAACGAGACTAACGGCCTTCTTAGGACGGCGCGGTTTTTCTTACGGAACGATAACCCCCCAGGTAAAGAAGATATGGAATGAAATTCGCGGCAGCCAGGGTGAAAACCAGACTCTGAATGAAGAGGAATTGGACAACTATGGATAGGTGGCTGTGGATCATAATTATCTTAGCCGACATTCTGGTGCTGGCAGTGGTCATTTATTTTGCCACCCGCGCACTGAATGACCGGTTCCGCCGCGAATTACAGGCACGCGCCGATAATTCGCTCAACCTGGCGAACGAAAAAGCTCGCATGATTGAGATCGAAGCCAAGGATAAAGCTCTCAAGATACTGCAGGATGCAGAATCTGAGACGGTTCGCCGTCGTACTGAACTTTCACACGAAGAAGAGCGGCTGCAGAAAAGACGCGCTGAAATGGATGCCCGGTCAGACCGGGTTGAACTGAAGGAACAAACGCTGAATAAACGCCAGAGTGCTCTGGACAAACGGGCAAATGACGTTGAAAAAATGGCTGGCGAGCAGACTCAGGAACTTCAACGCATTGCCCAAATGACCACCGATGAAGCCAGAGCCGAATTGTTGGCAGGTGCCGAAAAGGAAGCACGGTCAGATATGGCCCGCATCATTCGGCAGATCGAGGCTGAAGCCCGCGCCGAAGGCGACAAACGGGCCCGAGAACTCATTGCCGAAGCCATTCAACGGGTCGCCTCCGACCACGTTTCCAGTGTAACAACTTCGGTTGTTATCCTGCCGAATGAGGAAATGAAAGGCCGCATTGTTGGCCGAAACGGCCGCAACATCCGGGCATTTGAACAGGCAGCTGGCGTGGACGTGATTGTCGATGACACGCCGGAAGCAGTCACCATTTCCTGTTTCGATCCAATCCGCCGCGAGGTAGCCCGTCGTTCGCTGGACCGCTTGATCCAGGACGGCCGCATTCATCCGGCCCATATCGAAAAAATCCTGAATGAAGAACAAAAGGAAGTCGACCGCTCGGTAGTTGAAGCTGGCGAACAAGCAGCTTTCGATGCCGGCGTGGCTGGCCTTCATCCCGAAGTGATGAAAATGCTCGGCCGTTTGCGCTACCGCACCTCATACGGGCAAAATCAATTGGCGCATGCCGTCGAAGTAGCCAAACTTTCGGCAGTCATCGCCGCCGAACTGGGCGCCAACGTGGAATTATCCAAAGCCGCTGGGTTGCTCCACGACCTGGGGAAGGCGATGGATCACAACACCGAAGGTACGCATGCCATGATTGGCGCCGAATTTGCCAAGCGGTACGGCGTCCATCCAAAAGTGGTCAATGCCATTGCAGCCCACCACCACGAAGTGGAACAGGAAACGGTTGAAGCCATCATCGCCGAAGCAGCAGATGCCATTTCTGGCGCCCGCCCCGGCGCACGCCGTGAAGATTTGGAACAGTACATCAAGCGTCTGCGCAGTCTTGAAGAAATTGCCAATTCCTTCAAGGGCGTACAACAATCCTACGCGATTCAAGCTGGACGCGAAGTGCGCATTATCGTCCGCCCGGAGGATATCGACGATCTGTCCTCCACCCGCCTGGCGAGAGATGTTGCCAAAAAGATTGAAGAAACCATGCAATATCCCGGACAGATTAAAGTCACTGTCATTCGCGAGACTCGTGCGGTCGAATTCGCCCGGTAATAACCCAAGTTAATGAAAAATCGCGGAAAGAATCTTCTTTCCGCGATTTTTTTTATCCTGTCAGGATTTTAGCTGACAAACTGGCCGTTTTGGTAGAAGAGTTCGCCGTCCACGCAAATTTCAGACTGCTGGCGCAGGTCGCAGATCATATCCCAATGAATGGTGCTGTGATTTAATCCGCCCGTTTCAGGATAGCTGGCGCCCAATGCCATATGAAACGTGCCGCCTATCTTCTCATCATACAGGATATTACGGGTGAACCGGTCGATTTGAAAATTGGTGCCAATGGCAAATTCGCCCAGGTAGCGCGAACCGGCATCGCTATTCATCATTTGCTCCAGGAATTCCTGGTTTTTGGCGGCGCTGGCTTTAACAACCTTGCCTTGGTCAAAGATAAGCTCAACGCCTTCGACAGACCGGCCGCCATAAATGGCCGGGTAGGTGAAGCGCACCCAGCCGTTGACCGAATCCTCCACCGGGCCGGTATAAATTTCGCCATCCGGTAAATTGTGAATACCGCAGGAATTCAAAAAACGCCGCCCTTTGATGGAAAGATTCAGATCAGCGTTTGGACCTTTGACCGTTACCTGGTCATGCCCTTCAATGCGGGCGATGACGGCAGCTTGTTCGCGCTCAATGCCCTGCCAGTGTGCGACCGGATCCGGCGTATCCTCGTCGGCATGGCAGGCTCGATAGACAAAATCCTGATATTCATGCCAGCCCATGTCCGCTTCCATGGCATAGGCTTGAGTCGGGAATTGCGTGCTGATCCAGCGCAGTTTACCCTGGGCGGCGCGTTGAAAAACAGCCGCCTGAATCTGCGCCACAGCCTTTTGCCGCCGCTGCTGGCGGACAGGATCCACGTGCGATAATAAACGCGTATTGGTCTCGGAGTAGATGCGGATGCGGACATCGAAAGTATCTACAGCCAGTTTGTGAAACACCGGGACGAAATCCAACTGATCATTTCCAGCCGCCTGAAAGAAGATCTCCTCCTGGTCGGGAAGGCTCATCAGGATGTGAGGATTTCCACCCCGTTCCAACACACGCCGATAGACCGCTCGTACCAGCGGCTCGGCAGCCGTGGTGGCTTCGATCATTACCCGGTCGCCTGGTTTTACGGCGGTGGAATAATCGACTAAAATGCGTGCCATCTTTTCAACGCGAAGATCGCTCATAATGTCCCTCAGGGTATGGATGTGGCCTATTATAGTCCTCTTGAGCCAGACCTGGCTTATAATTTACTCAGACGCGGCAACGCATCCAGCTTTCAAAACTCCGATCAGGAAAAATCAAAGCATGAAACAATTGCTTCAAAATATGCGCGACGGTAAAACACAAGTTGTCGAAGTCCCAGCGCCTCTGGCCAGGCGTGGCACGATACTTGTTCAGGTGGCAGCCTCGCTGGTCTCGGCTGGCACGGAACGGATGGTGGTTGAATTTGCCGGTAAGAGTCTGATCGGTAAAGCACAGAGCCGGCCCGACCTTGTCCGCCAGGTGGTGGACAAAGCCCGTCGCGAGGGTGTTGTCACCACGCTCGAATCCGCTTTGAACCGGCTGGATCAGCCAATGGTATTGGGCTATTCAACGGCTGGAACGGTCATCGCTGTGGGCGAAGGCATCTCCGACATTCACGTAAACGACCGAGTCGCCTGTGCCGGCGGCGGGTATGCAGTGCATGCTGAATACAACATCATTCCCAAAAACCTTTTCACCCCGATTCCTGAAAATGTCGACTTCGACTCGGCAGCGTTCACGACCCTGGGTGCCATTGCCTTGCAAGGGTTTCGCCTGGCACAACCCCAACTGGGCGACCGGGTGGCTGTGATTGGTTTGGGATTGCTGGGCTTATTAACGATTGGTATTGCCAAAGCAGCCGGCTGCCGGGTCTTTGGCGTTGATCTTGATGCGGCGCGCGTGGCGCTGGCCAGCCAGATGGGCGCTGATGCAGCTGTACCCCGCTCGGATGCTGAAGAAAGCGGCCGAGCTTTTACAGACGGACATGGTTTTGATGCGGTGTTGATCTGTGCGGACACAAAATCCAACGACCCCATCGAGTTGGCCGGCAATCTGGCGCGCGACCGCGGGCAGGTGGTTGCCGTCGGCGCGGTCGGATTGGATATTCCGCGCAAAATTTATTATGAAAAAGAATTGCACCTGCAAATATCGCGTTCTTACGGTCCGGGACGTTATGATTCAACCTACGAAGAACAGGGGCTCGATTATCCGTTTGGGTATGTGCGCTGGACCGAAGGCCGCAACCTGGCTGCTTTCGTGGAATTATTGGCGTCCGGCCAATTGGATGTACATCCGCTCATTACGCACCGCTTTGAAATTGATCAAGCCGCCAAAGCCTATGAATTAATCACCGGAAAACCAACTGAGTCATTCCTTGGTGTTCTGTTGACCTACCCTCAGACACCGCCTGCGCCCGTCAAGAAAGTTGAATTGCCTCGCACCAATTCACCTGCGCAGCCATTGAAAGGCGACCCTGGTTTGGGCATTCTGGGCGCCGGGAACTACGCCACAGCAGTTTTTCTGCCAAATGTTCAAAAAGTGGGCGGCGTACAAAAGGTCAGTGTGGCCACGGCTTCCGGGGTCAGCGCCAGGCATGCGGCCCAACGCTATGGTTTTCAATTCGCCTCCAGTTCTGAGGAGGAATTATTGAATGACCCGAATATTCAGATAATTGCCATCCTTACGCGCCACCAGCACCACGCCCGCCAGGTGCTGGCCGGTTTGGATAAAGGCAAACATGTGTTTTGTGAAAAACCGCTTGCCATCACGCCTGCCGAACTGGATGAGATCGAAGGCGTGCTGGCTGGCTTGAACGATCAATCTCCCCGAATGACTGTTGGATTCAACCGCCGTTTTGCGCCTTTCAGCCATGAGTTGCAGCATTTCCTGCAAAACCGCAGCGAACCCATGTCGATTTATTACCGTGTAAATGCTGGGTTTTTACCACCTACCCACTGGTTGCACGACCCGCAGCAAGGCGGAGGGCGCATCATCGGCGAGGGCTGCCACTTCATCGATTACCTCACCTGGCTGGTCGGGCAACCCCCAGTTAGCGTACAGGCTGCATCTCTTCCGGATGGCGGCCGGTACCATGAAGATAACGTCCAGTTGACTTTCAGCTTTCCAGATGGCTCGCTTGGGACGTTGGCATATTTAGCCAATGGCGATAAAGCCTTCGCCAAAGAGCGCATTGAAGTATTCAGCGGCGGCCGCGTGGCTGTTTTGGATGATTTTCGCACCCTGACGCTGGTTCGTGATGGACGCCGCACGCTGATGCAATCGCGTCTCAGTCAGGATAAAGGCCACCGGGCCTGTTGGGAGAGCTTTCTCGCTGCCGTACGCGGCATGAAAGCGCCGCCCATACCCTACAACGACCTTATTGCCGTGACACGTGCTTCCTTTGCCGCTGTCGAGGCAATCCGCACCGGAACCGTACAAGCCATATCAGATTCCAACCATATGGAGTAATCCATGAACCAGCCCTCGCAACTAACCATTTCGGACCCACATGGCCAGGCGCTTTCCAATTTATTCTTTCGAGCGGACCATTCGAGAAATTGGCTGGCATTCATGCTTCCCGGCCTTGGTTACACTGCCGATATGCCGCTGCTTTACTACAGCAAAATGCTGCTCTTAAACCGCGGCGTGGATGTGCTGCAACTTATGCCGGCAACCCGGTCTGAAGAGTTTCAAGCACTGGATTGGGAAGGCCGCAGGAATTGGCTGCGAAGTGATATGCTGGCAGGTTTGGATGCGGGATTGGCACAACACAATTATGCCGGGATCATGCTGGTGGGCAAATCGATCGGTACCATCGGGATTGCCCTGGGGCTTCAAACGGCACAGTCCCGCCTGCCGACCTGTGTAGCCTGGCTTACGCCAATATTCCGCGAAGAAATTGTGATGGATGCTGCTCTTTCCTGCACCAGGCCGTCTTTCTTCCTGTGCGGCGGCGCCGACAGTACCTTTCAAGCGGATAAACTTGAATTGATCCTGAAATCCATTCGAGGGGCGCAAGCCCTGGTCATCAATGGCGCCGATCACAGTCTGGAAATTGA
Organism: uncultured Longilinea sp.; assembly: GCA_964536805.1. Classification (GTDB taxonomy): domain Bacteria; phylum Chloroflexota; class Anaerolineae; order Anaerolineales; family Anaerolineaceae; genus Longilinea. The sequence goes on along the minus strand of CAZHYQ010000004.1, from coordinate 29,296 downwards.
GGGGGAAGAAGAAAAAACCCTCCAGGCATTACAGGAAGGAATGCAGGCTTTAGCCAGCTTCCTGGACAGTGCGTTACCCTAAACCTGATGAGGAACAATACTGGCTGGCAGGTAAAGGTTAAGTCATTCCTTCAACTTGGTTTGGAACAATCCAGCCTGTATGGTTTGTATCAATTCGGCTTGAAATCCGGACAAATCGCCCGCCAGACTCCGATTCATGCCATCCAACCGGAAAAGGGAATTTCAATTAATTTTCCCTGGCGAATTCCCGAACAAAAAAGGTTATTAGCAACCATCGGTGAGAATGACAAGGACTTGCGGAGTGAAGCAGAGGAAATACTGCGCGGTCAATTTCGCTGTTTTGGCGGGCCGTTAAAACCCATCCTGCTGCGGCCTGTGGCCACGCCGCCGGAGCATTGGACAGTTGCCACGGTCGAATCGCTTGAGCAGGACATCAAATGGTTCTGGGAACCAGCCCGCTTCGGCTGGGCATTCTCGTTGGCGCGGGCATATGCGTGTTTTGGCGATGAAAAGTATGCACAATTCTTCTGGCAGAAGCTGGAGGAATTCATAACATTCAACCCGGCCAACGGCGGACCCAACTGGGCTTCCGCCCAGGAAGTCGCCATTCGTTTGATGGCAGTGGCCTTTGCGGCTGGAGTTTTACAAGAATCACCCCAGTCCACCCCTGAACGGATGGACCTCATGCGCGGTTTCATCCGTGCTCACGCCGACCATATCCCTGTGACGCTCAATTATTCCCGCGCCCAAAACAATAACCATTTACTCACCGAAGCAGCCGGGCTATGGACGGCAGCCGTGCTGTTGCGAGGCGATCCTGCCGCTCGGCGTTGGAACGCACTTGGACAGGCCAACTTCAACCGCGGCATCCTAAAACAGGTGGCGTTGGATGGCAGTTATGCTCAGTATTCCAACAATTATCACCGCTTGCTGCTGCACAGCGTCCTTTGGATTGTTGGTCTATATGAAGGAAAACAAAAACCAGGCGAGGTTTTTACCGCGCCTGCACTTGTGCGGCTTAAAGCAGCGGTACAGTATTTGCTCGTTCAAACCGATTCAATCACCGGAGAAGTACCCAATTACGGGCATAATGACGGAGCTAACATTCTTCCTCTGGCTCAGGCAGAATACAGTGATTATCGGCCCACGCTGCAGGCGGCCGGGCGGATTTTTCTGGACAAGGATCCGTTTCCTGCCGGTCCATGGGATGAAACCTGCCTTTGGTTGGGCTGCCAGCCGCCATCCCGATCATCAGGCAGTGTTCAGATTCTAGATTCGCCTGCCGTATTCAAGCTCCGCAACCCGAACTCCTGGGCCGTTTTACGCGCCAATTCCTTTCATTCCCGCCCGGCGCATGCCGACCAGTTGCATGTTGATTTGTGGTTTCAAGGCAAAGCCCTGGCCCAGGATGCAGGCACATTCGCCTACAATGAACCCGATCCCTGGGAAAATGCCCTGGCAGGCGTTGCAGTTCACAACACCATTCAGGTGGATGGTATTGAACCGATGGCGCGGGCAGGACGGTTTTTGTGGTTGGATTGGGATCAGGCTGAACTGCTGCACAAGGATATAGGCGTAGGTGAAATCGCTGCCAGGCGAAATGGTTACCGCCGTGTGGGTGTTGGACATGAACGGCATTTGAGCAGCTCCTCACCTAATGAATGGCAGATATTGGACCGATTGACTGCCACCGCCCGAAAATTAAAGCCGCATATCATCCGTTTACACTGGCTGATCGCCGATTTTCCCTGGTCGATGAATGGGAATGCTCTTGAACTTCACCATCCCGCCGGGGTGGTTCGACTGGAAATCAACAGCCTGTCCGTTGGAATTTTGACTTTGGATCGCGCCGGCGAACGGCTGTTTGGCCTTGGTGATGCCGCGGCAATTTCAGGCTGGGTTTCACCCACTTACGGCGTCCGGCTGCCGGCTCTGTCATTATCAATTACATGGCAGAGCGATCTTCCACTTGAAATCACCTCCCGCTGGCGATTGCCAGGCTGATCATCCCGGGGTTTTCGCATCTTTTAAGATAAAATGTTAACATGCATATTCTCCTGATCCATCAAGCCTTTGCTGCGCTGGATGAAGCTGGCGGTACGCGCCATATAGAACTGGCGCGCATATTGGTGCAAAAAGGCCATCAGGTGACCATCATTTCCAGCCCGGTTAGCTACCTGACTGGAAAAACACGTTCGAACGGCATTCATTGGGTGGATCAAGAAAAGCCCGAGCCCGGAATAACGATTTTACGGACATACACCTACCCGGCCCTGCACCGCAGTTTTATTCACCGGGTATTAAGCTTTCTAAGTTTCATGATTTCATCTTTCTTTGTTGGCCTGGGCGTCGCCAATGTGAGCATGGTGTGGGGCACCTCCCCGCCCATTTTTCAAGGGTTGACTGCCTGGATGTTGGCTCGTCTGAAACGTAAACCCTTCCTTTTTGAAGTTCGCGATCTCTGGCCTGCTTTTGCAATCGGGATGGGCGTGCTGAAAAACCCATTTCTGATTCATTTATCGGAAGGGTTGGAACGTTTTCTTTACCGCCATGCCGACCGGGTCATCGTTAATTCACCAGGTTTTATTGATCATGTCGCCTCGCGCGGCGCACGCTGGATTGAATTAATCCCCAATGGTGCCGATCCGGCAATGTTCGATCCGCAGGGTCATGGCGAACAATTTCGCCATGAGAACAATTTGAATAATCATTTTGTCGCGATGTACGCAGGCGCTCATGGTCCTTCCAATGATCTGGGTGTGGTGTTGGATGCAGCCGAGGAATTAATCGACCAGGAGGAAATCAAATTCGTGCTGGTTGGCGATGGCAAGGAAAAGAAACAATTGCAAACTGAGGCTGCTGCCCGCCATTTGGATAATCTCCTTTTTATACCGCCTGTGCCAAAAAGCCGCATGGCGGAAGTGCTGGCGGCGTCAGACGCCTGCATCGCAATATTGAAACCACTGGACTTGTATAAGACCACCTATCCCAATAAGGTTTTTGATTATATGGCAGCCAGCCGGCCGGTGGTTCTGGCAATTGATGGCGTCATCCGCGCCGTTGTGGAAGGTGCCGGCGCCGGAATTTCCGTTCCGCCGGGTGATTCTCATGCCCTGGCGAAGGCAGTCCAGGACCTGGCGGCTAACCGCGAACACAGTTGCGAGATCGGTAATGCAGGCCGGCGTTGTATAGAAGAAAAATTTAATCGCAATGTTATGGCCGGAAAACTGGTCTTATTGCTTGAGGAAATGGGGAGGATGCATGGTTGATAAAATTCTAGTTGTTGATGATGAGGTTTCTCTGCTGGAAACCCTGGAATACAATCTCAAGAAACAGGGTTATGAAGTGGAAACGGCGAGCGATGGCCCGACCGCACTTGCCCTGGCGCACAGCATCCGTCCGGATCTTGTTGTTTTGGATTTGATGCTGCCGGGCATGGATGGGTTCGAAGTGTGCCGGGAAATTCGCAAAGAAATGTCCATGCCGGTGTTGATGCTGACAGCTCGGGATGATGAAATTGACCGCGTTGTAGGTCTGGAGGTTGGCGCGGATGATTATCTGACCAAACCCTTCAGCATGCGTGAACTCATGGCAAGAGTCAAAGCGCTTCTTCGCCGAGTGCGCATCATCCGCGAGGAACTTACCGCTTCTGCTCAAACGGCCGACTTGCCATCCCCCGCCGCATTGCTGCAATTTGGGCCGCTTGCCATCAACCTCACCAAGCACGAAGTTCGCCTCAATGATCAAGCCCTGGCGTTCAAACCAAAGGAATATGAATTGCTCGTCTACCTGGCCCAACACCCCGGCGTTGTGCTTTCTCGTGACCATATCCTTGAAAAGGTCTGGGGCTGGAATTTCACCGGAGACAGCCGTACAGTCGATGTGCATATTCGTTGGCTGCGGGAAAAAATTGAAGAAAATCCATCCAACCCGGTACGGATTATCACCGTGCGCGGTGTTGGTTATCGGTTCGAGGGCTAGCCATGCGAGATTCATTTGTTTATCGAATTGCCGTACCCTATTTGATCCTGGTCATCGTGATTCTGGCCGCACTGGGAGCATTCCTCTCAGATTACATGGAAAACACTTACATCGACCAGCTCACATCCAACCAACTTGCGTCCACCCGGCTATATGCCAACCAGCTCTCCCCAATTCTTGCGCACGGCGAGCCCTATCCAGGTCTATCCGACCTGAATTCAGAAACATCGGCAATGTTGGGATCGCGCCTGACAGTGATTCGGCCGGATGGAATCGTTATCGCGGATTCAGAAAGGGACCCCGCCATTCTTGAGAATCACCTTGACCGTCCTGAAATTCAAGGGGCCATGTCCGACCAGGAAACCAGCCGGATTCGTTACAGTGACACGTTGCGTTCCCGTGAACTATATACCGCTACGCCAATCCACCAGGATGGGAAAGTAATCGGCGTTGCTCGCATGGCTGTCTCGCTCGCCTCGATTGAAAACCGCACGAACTCATTTCGCAGGATCATTTTTGCAACTGCGGGGATAACCGCCTTGTTGGTAGTTTTGCTTGCGTTCGGCATCACCTATCAGACCATTCAGCCATTGCGTTCGTTGACAGAAGCAGTGACCCGCCTCGAATCTGGTAAGTATGTCGAATCAATCCCGGGGAGGCGCCTCGACGAAATCGGCAGGCTTTCCAACGCATTTAACCGCATGGGAAGTCAAATCAGCACCCAGATTAAAGAATTAAGTACAGAACGCAGCAAATTATCTGCCGTCCTTTCCACCATGACAGATGCCATTTTGATTATTGATGCAGCCGGATTGGTCGAATTGATGAACCCGGCCGCTGAACGCATTTTTGGCATTAGCGCCAGCGAATCGCTTGGGAAGTCGCTTGCAGAAGTTATCCGGCACCATACGGTGGTCGAATTGTGGCAAAAGACGCGTGCAACAGGCGAACAACAAATGGTGGCACTGGAAACGCCCAACCGGTTGGTTCTGCAAGCCATCACCACCCCGCTTGAAAACGACGAAGCCGGCCGGACGTTATTGGTCCTGCAGGATTATACGCGCATGCGACGGTTGGAAACGGTGCGCCGCGATTTCATCAGCAATGTTTCGCATGAATTGCGCACTCCGCTGGCCTCGTTAAAAGCCCTAACGGAAACTGTCCAGGAGAGCGCGCTCGACGACCCGCCTGCTGCCAGACGTTTCCTGGGACGCATGTCCGTCGAGATCGACAATTTAACGCAACTGGTTCAGGAATTATTGGAACTGTCCAAAATCGAATCTGGCCGGGTGCCGCTGGAACGGGCTTTTATATCGCCCAGAGAATTAATCCAACCCGCGGCGGAGAGAATGCGCATCCAGGCGGAACGGTCCGGATTGACGTTGAGTGTGGATTGTCCCGAGGATCTTCCCCAGGTAAATGTTGACGCCAGCCGGATGGAACAGGTTTTGGTTAATCTGATCCACAATGCCATTAAATTCACCAAACCAGGCGGTTCCATCCAAATCCGCGGCTGGTTACAGGAAAGCGATGTCATTATTGCCATTTCAGACACCGGTGTCGGAATCGCCGAAGAAGACTTGCAGCGCATTTTTGAGCGTTTTTACAAAGCAGACCGGGCCAGGTCCGGTGGCGGAACTGGTTTGGGTCTTTCGATTGCCCGGCACCTGGTGGAATCTCACGGAGGCCGGATCTGGGCAGAAAGCGAACCCGGCCAAGGCAGTACGTTCTACATTTCAATACCCATCGTCCAATAGCGGTACCTGAAATTCCCAGGAGCATGAAACTTAATTGTTTCATGCTCTTTTTTTCCGCCAATCATTATCCTGCTGTTCACCAACTGTTAACAAATTCTTTTTCGTCCATTAACCCTGGCTGGTTATATTGAAAAGGTAGAAGAGAACAACTCAAAAATGAGGAGAAAAATAGCAATGCGTCGTTCATTTTCGTTATTGATCGTAGTGACTGTACTCAGCCTGATATTGGCGGCCTGTTCAACTGCCGCTACCCAAAGCCCGGCGGCCACCACTGCCCCAACCGCTGCGGTGTCCAATCCAACCTCAGCCCCTGTGGAAGCCACAAAAGCGCCAGAAAGCACCAGCGCTCCTGCAGCGAGTACGGCAATTCAGCTTCCGGAAGTGGATCCATCCACCCTGAGCGGCGATATCAATGCCGCAGGGTCTTCCACCGTCTATCCGCTGGCTGAAGTGATCTCAGACAATTTCAAAAAGGACGGTTTTGGCGGTAATGTGAACCTGGCCAGTGTGGGCAGCGGAGGCGGTTTTGAACGCTTCTGCAAGACCGGCGAGACGGATATTTCCAACGCCAGCCGTGCCATAAAAGACAGCGAAAAGACTAATTGCGCTGCACTTAGCCCCGCCCGGACACCGATTGAGTTCCGCGTGGGCACCGATGCCATTGCGGTGGTGGTCAGCAAGAGTAATACCTTCCTTACCAATGTGACCCTTGACCAATTGGCTGCCATTTTCACCACCGCTGAGAAATGGTCCGATGTCGATCCCTCCTGGCCGGCTGAAGCCATCCTGCGCTTCACTCCAGGCACCGACTCAGGCACCTTCGATTTCTTCAACGAATTCGCCATCCAAAAACCGCTCAAGCTCGCTGCTTTGGATGATGCCAAAAAACTAGCCCTTGAAGCCAAAAACCTGCAGACTTCTGAAGATGACAATGTTCTGGTTCAAGGCGTGGAAGGCAGTCCTTATGCCATCGGTTACTTCGGCTTTGCCTACTACAACGAGCAATCCGATAAATTAACCGCGCTGTCATTGGGCGGTGTTACCCCCGACTTTGATACCGCGGAAAGCGGTGCTTACCCGCTATCCCGGCCCTTGTTCATCTACTCCGATGCCAACATTATGAAGGCAAAACCGCAGGTAGCTGCCTTCATCAATTACTTCCTCACCAATGTCGATGACGTTATCACCAATGTGGGTTACTTCCCGGCCAGTGAAGAGGCCTTGAATGCCGCCAAGCAGATCTGGCTTGACACGATGAAATAAGATCTCATTCGATAAAACGGGAAAAGGCTGGCCTTCTCACCGGGGGCCAGCCTTCATCACGCTCGAACCTTAGGAATTTCAATGGCAAGTATGGAATTTTCACAAAGAATTAAGACCAACCAGCTAACCCAGGATACCCGGACTTTGTTGAAGAAACAACCCAGGTATGGCGAAAAAGCAATCCAGAGCTTTCTTTTCCTCTGTGGAACAATTTCCATATTGACAACTTTGGGGATTGTTTTTGAACTGGGCAAGGAATCGCTGCTGTTCTTTAAAAGCTCTGGCGTCAATATCATTAATTTCTTTACAACCACCACCTGGCAGCCGTCCATTGGCAAATTCGGGGTTTTACCGCTGGTAAATTCAACGCTGATGACCACCACCTTTGCCATGTTGATCGCCCTTCCATTAGGCCTGGCGGCGGCAATTTACCTCAGCGAATACGCCTCCGCCAAAGCCCGCAGCATTCTCAAACCGATTTTGGAGATCCTGGCTGGCGTTCCGACGGTGGTTTATGGGTATTTTGCTTTGAACTTTATGACGCCGCTTTTGCGCGGAATTCTCGGTGAAAACAATGTGCAAATTTACAATACATTGTCTGCCGGTCTGGTCATGGGAATCATGATCCTGCCGCTGGTCAGTTCAATGAGCGAGGATGCACTCAGCGCAGTACCTCGTTCACTGCGGGAAGCTGCTTATGGTTTGGGGGCAACGCGGTTTGAAACAGCCATTAAAATCATCCTACCTGCCGCACTCTCCGGCATCATTGCTGCTTTCATTATTGGTATATCCCGCGCCATTGGCGAAACCATGATTGTGGCAGTCGCCGCCGGCTCAGGTCCGGCTTTTACGTTCAATCCCTTGAAAGGTGCCGAAACCATGACCGGGTACATCGCCCGCATCAGCGGCGGTGACGTGGCTTATGATACCCCTGACTACAACAGCATCTTTGCCATTGGTTTGCTGTTGTTTTCAATCACGCTCTTCTTAAATATCGTCAGCCGGCGTCTGGTAGCTAAATACCGCGAGGTATATGAATGAATATCAATCCTTTTGGCGAGAGTTATGAACACAGCCAACGCAAAGCTACTTTATCTCGACGCCATCGCTCGGGTAAAATCTGGCAAATTCTTTTTCTGGGTTCAACAATCATCGGCCTGATTGCCCTGGTTGCATTGTTACTGACTGTACTCGACAAGAGCTTCAGCTATGTGGTTATCGAATACAAGATAGATCCAACCACATTAGCCAGCAAGCCGTTGGCAGAATTGTCCTCTGCGGACCTTGTCAATATTCTCGAAACCAATCTGAGCAAGAATCGCTTTCGCACCCTCGACCGCGCGAATACTTTGACCAAACGCAGCCACGAAGACCTGTTAAATTTAGTTTATGAAAACGTGGTTGAACCGAAGGCGCTGGCCAGCTACTCCATGAGCCAGTGGATATTCGATAACAGCCGCATTCGTACAGAAGTTTTAAATAAATATCCGCAAGGAAAACTTGAGTTTCGCGCCTGGATTAACGGCAGTTTTCTCATTGATCCACTATCGGGGAATCCGCTTCAGGCTGGCGTGCGGACAGCCCTGTTGGGCTCGCTTTATCTAATCCTGATCACCGTGGTGATAGCATTTCCGATCGGTGTTGGATCTGCAATTTACCTGGAAGAATATGCGGATAAGAATAAATGGTATAACCGCATCATTCAAACAAACATCGACAATCTGGCGGGCGTACCGTCGATCGTCTATGGCATTCTCGGCCTGGCGATCTTTGTGCGCACGCTGGCACCGTTGACCAGCGGGGCGTTCTTTGGCAATGAAGATGCAAACGGCCGGACCATTTTATCCGCCGGTCTGACAATGGCGCTTCTGATCCTGCCAGTTCTGATCATCAACTCGCAGGAAGCTATCCGTGCCGTTCCAAACTCATTGCGGCAGGCCAGTTACGGCCTGGGCGGAACCAAATGGCAAACCATCTGGAATCATGTTTTGCCCTATGCCCTGCCTGGCATCCTGACCGGCACGATTCTGGCGATATCCCGTGCCATAGGTGAAACGGCTCCACTGATTATCGTCGGCGCGGCAACATTTATCACCAGCGATCCCACCGGACCATTCTCAAAATTCACCGCTTTGCCTATTCAGATTTATAATTGGACTACCCGGCCACAGGAGGTTTACCGCAATATTGCAGCGGCAGCCATCCTGATCCTCATGATTACGTTATTATCCCTCAACGCAACAGCAATTCTCCTTCGCAATCGATTCAGCAGGCGGCTCGTATGACTTCTCAGACAAACCCAGAAAACAACATTATCATCCAGGCGCAGGATCTTTCGATCTATTACAGTTCTTTCCGGGCTGTCAAAAACGTTCACCTGAATATCGAACGCTACAAAATCACCGCCATTATTGGACCCTCCGGTTGCGGTAAAAGCACCGTTCTGCGGGCATTCAACCGCATGAACGATTTTATCCAGGGCAGTCATATCGATGGCAAGATTCTTTATCACGGACAGGATATCTATTCGCCTGATGTAGATCCTGTACAGGTGCGCCAGATGATCGGCATGGTTTTTCAAAAACCAAACCCATTCCCGAAGAGCATCTATGAAAACATTGCCTGGGGAGCCCGCATCAACGGATATAAGGGAAACATGGATGACCTGGTGGAAAATACCCTGCAATCTGCCGCCCTGTGGGATGAGGTCAAAAACGACCTGAAGAAAAGCGCCCTTGCATTATCCGGCGGACAACAACAGCGCTTGTGCATTGCTAGGGCGCTGGCCGTAAAACCTGAAATCATTCTTATGGATGAACCTTGTTCGGCATTGGACCCGATTGCGACGCTCAAGATCGAGGATCTGATGCGCGAACTTTCGCAAAAGTATACGATCATTATTGTCACCCACAACATGCAGCAGGCAGCTCGCGCGTCCGACTCAACAGCATTTTTTACAATGGATGAAGACCGCGCTGGTTTGATGGTAGAATATGGCGAAACAAGTCAGATTTTCACCCGGCCGCATGACAAACGAACTGAAGATTACATCACCGGCCGCTTTGGCTAAACCAGGCAGCAAGAGAGGAATGATATGCCCCGCGATACATTAACGCGACAGATTCACCATCTCCTTGATGAAGTATTGCTGCTTGGCAGCATGGTTGAACAGGCCATGTTGAGCGCGATAAATACCCTGCATCAGCGCGATGTTAAAGCCGCAGCCACTATTTACGAAAATGACCAGTTCATCAACGATAAACGCTTCGCCATCGAAAACGCGATCCTGATTCTGATTGCCACGCAACAGCCCATGGCGCATGATTTGCGCCTGCTGGCAGCCATGCTGGAAATCATCACTGAACTGGAACGCATGGGCGATTATGCCAAGGGAATTGCCAAAGTGACCATCCGTTTGAAGGATGCCGATATCAATATTCCAATTCGCGATATTGAGCACATGGCCAACCTGGCAATCGATATGCTGCACCGCGGTTTGGGCGCCTTTGTCAACGAGGATCCAAATGAGGCCTCAGCCATCCCTGCTGATGACGAAGCGGTAGACGCCCTCTATAATCAAATTTATCACGGCCTGGTAGAGTCAATGATTGCCAATCCAGCCACCATCGATCAGTACAATCTCCTGATGTGGGTTGCGCATAATCTCGAACGCATGGCCGACCGTGTCACCAACATTTGCGAGCGCACTGTTTTCATCGCCACCGGTGATTTGCTTGAGTTGGAATCCTCCGACGAAGAGGATTCGGAATAGTTCTTCATCGATCCAACAAGCCTGCCTGAAAAAGGCAGGCTTTTTCTTTATTGGCATTCCAGTAATCCTAAATTTTTACTATTTGGATACCAGGTGCTATAATTATTTCAACTTTTTAACCAGTTTCAAAGGGTGGCTGTCATGTTATTGCCTAACCAGTACAAAGGAAAGCTGATTGTCGTCGAAGGCATCGATGGCAGCGGCAAGTCGACACAGATTGATCTGCTGAATAAATGGCTTCAGAACCAGGGAAAACAGGTTTATTTCAGCGAATGGAATTCGTCTGAGTTGGTGAAAAGCACCACCAAACTGGGTAAATCGGAAAAAATGTTTACCCCAACAACCTTCAGCCTGCTGCAAGCAACTGATTTCTCCGACCGGTGGGAAAATCACATTCTGCCCATGCTCAAGGCTGGCGTGATCGTCTTGGCTGACCGCTATGCGTTTACCGCGTTTGCACGCGATGTCGCCCGCGGGGTCGACCGGGATTGGGTCCGCAACCTGTATTCATTTGCGCCCATGCCTGATCTGGCTCTCTACTTCAGGGTGCCGGTGGATATCGCGGTGGAACGCATCCTTTCCGGCCGCGCCAATTTAAAATATTACGAAGCCGGCATGGATCTAGGCCTTTCGGATAACAAAGTAACCAGTTTCCGCCTTTTCCAGCAACGCATCATCAGTGAATATGATTCCATGGTGGATGAATTTGGCCTGACGGTGATCGATGGGACATCGCCCGTTCAAAAGCAACAAAAATACGTCCGCCAGATTGTGAAGAAGACATTGCAAGGTTGGGAAGGACTTGACCAACCCATGGTGGCTCCCCGCAGAAGGCGCAAGGCGGCCATGGCCGTAGAGAATGTGGAGGCAGCCCAATGACACCCCAGGAATATTACGGCGCAGGCTTTCCTTACCGCCCAAGTGGTGAATTGTACGGCAAATTTATCGTACTTGAAGGTTCAGATGGCGTTGGCCGTTCCACCCAGATTAATATGCTGCGTACCTGGCTTGAGTCTGAAGGCTATGCCGTATCCGATACCGGCCTGCGCCGCTCCACGTTAACGCAACCGGGCCTGGACGCCGCCAAATCAGGCCATACCCTGGGGCGCCAGACCATGAGCCTGTTTTATGCCACCGATTTCGCCGACCGCCTGGAAAACCAGATTATCCCCGCACTGCGGGCCGGTTTTCATGTGCTGTCCGACCGCTATTTTTATTCGTTGATTGTGCGCGATATCGTCCGCGGCGCCGATCCCGTTTGGGCGCGGAAAATATACGGAATTGCTCTCAAGCCGGATATCGTATTTTATTTACGCGCAGATATCCCAACCCTAGTTAAACGCATGGTTCACGGCCGCGGGTTCAATTATTGGGAATCCGGCATGGACGTGCATTACGCAGATGATTTGTATGATAGTTTCTGCGTCTACCAATCACACCTGATTGAGCAGTTTGATTTAATGGCCGAAGAATACGGCTTTGTAGTCATTGATGCCACTCGTCCGATTCCGGCTGTTTTTGAGGATCTCAAACGCAAAATCAAGGATCTGCTCGAAGAAGACACAAACTGACATTACGTATTGAATAAAACAGGAGTCCGAGGATGAAAACCAGGACCGATGTCAGCATTCTAGAATTCGGCGCGGAAGTTATCCTCAGAAACCTGGGAGCTCTTGAGCAGGAATTTGAGGGCGTCAGACAAGGCGCGGATATCGAAGCCATTCACCGCATGCGGGTTGCCTCGCGGCGGCTCCGGGCTGCATTGCCAATTTTCGGTCCTACCGTGGCTGCCAAGAAGCATGAAGAATGGACACGTATCATCCGCGAATTAACCGTCGCACTTGGCGCGGCCCGCGATTGCGATGTGCAAATTGAGCATGTTCAGGCATTTTTGCTTGTACAGCAGCCTGGCATTATCCGCTCCGGCATTCGCCGGTTATTGTTGCGATTGCGGCAGCGCCGTGAGGGGTTGCAACAGGCGGTCGAAAACGCGCTTTCGGACCTGGTAAAGAGCAATGTTCCAATGGAGATGGAGCGTAAGCTGCATCCATTATTGGAAGGCATGGAAACCACCCCGCGTTCACCCGCATTATGTTCGCTTTCCTTCGATACCATTCGCCAAATGCTGGAACATTTTTTATACTTTGAACCCTTTGTTCAACAGCCAGAAAATATCAAAGAGCTGCATGCAATGCGCATCGCTGCCAAACATCTGCGCTATACATTGGAAATCTTCAGCCCGATATATGAAAGCGAATTAAAGCTTCATCTTAAAGCGATGCGTCAAATCCAGGAAATGTTGGGCGAGATACACGACTGCGACGTGTGGATGCTCTTCCTGCAAAAGTTCAAAGAACGCGAACGCCAGCGTACATTGCAGTTTTTTGGGTATGAACGGCCTTTCCGCCGGCTGCTGCCCGGTCTGGATGCTTATTACGCCGATCGAGCGGCAACCCGCGATAAGTCTTATGCGGATTTTATAGATAAATGGCAGGGTTGGCGGCAAGAAGGACTTTGGGATCAGCTCATTAATGAGGTTTCTGCTCTGTGCATCTCCCTTCCACCCCAATCGCCGCCAATAGCCACGTCAATAAATGCTCAATAAAGAGATTTCGATGGAATTCCTTCACCCCATGCCGCCAGAACAAGAAAATGTCATCCAGGCCTGCATTCAACTGGCACGCACACTGGAGTACGAGGCAGAACATACCCATCAGGTAACCCGATTGGCGCTGCTCCTATTTGATGAGATGGCTAGTCTTCATAAGCTCGGGGAAAAAGAACGCTATTGGCTGCAATGCGCCGGTGTTTTGCATGACATTGGCTGGGTGGAAGGTTGGAAGGGTCACCACAAGACCTCTCTCAGGATCATTCAGACCACCCAATTATTGCCCCTGGATAATAAAGAACGGTTGATCATCGGTTCCATAGCACGCTACCACCGCAAAGCGCTGCCGGATAAGGCTCACGATCATTTCGCGGTGCTAGAACCTGGCGAGCAGGAAAATGTCAAGATATTGAGCGCTTTGCTGCGGGTTGCCGACGGATTGGACGCGTCCCATCAAAGCCGGGTAAACAACCTCTCGGTTCACATCACCAAAAAACGAATTCTCATTCGGTGCGCAATCAAAACGTTGACCGCCATAGAAGAAGAAATATCCGCCACCAATAAGAGCGACCTGATGGTCAAAGTTTTTCACCGGACGGTGAATTTCCGCTGGAAATCAATCCTATAAATTCACCCTTTTCTGAAACGAGCCAACAACCCCCTCTTTGAAAGAAGGGGCTGTTTTTACTCTTTGGTCCTTATTCAAACAGTCTTGCGGCGTTTGATGCCTGCCACGACCCACGGAAGCATCGCAAACACACCCACCAGTCCAGGGCCGCTCAGGTTCACCAGAAAATCGCTCAAGACGGTGCTGGCGCCCATGGTTGCGTAAGCTACCGTTGTCCAACCTGTGGGCAGCCAGGCCTGGTTTTTTCCGGGCAACCATCGTCGAAAAATCAAGTAGAGCCCCAAGGCCGTAAAGGTGGTCAGCCACCAACCCCAAAAGTTTTGGACCGGGACGCCAAAATATGCACCTGGCTGCTCCCACACCCAGTGTCCGGCCGCCACCATGATTGGATCCATCGCCAGATCCCAGGCTGTCATAGCTACAGCGCCCAGTGCAGCAGTTAGAACATCATGCCAGAACCCTTCGGCAATAAAGCCTGACACCACATCATTGGCTATACGAAAGGAAGGGTAGATCATCATAAACCAGGCGATCGGAATGATAAATGGAACCAGGTTTAAGAATTTTGCGCCAAGTTGGTCGGTGTAATGATAGGGTCCATACACGATACCGGTAGCCACCCCCACGCTTTCAAAGGCCAGGCCGGTGGCAATGACAATTACCAGCAAAGCCAATCCGCGCCGCCAACCAAAAGAACTGCCGGCATGCAGGACCGCGAAGGAAAAAGTAACCAGCGTAGTCAAAGGTGTCATCAACGCCGGCGGCTTGCCAGCGAAAGCTATGAACCCCACAGAAACAATATTTAGCACGATCGTCAATGCAAGCAATGCAACAACCGTTTTGCGCAAGGTAATCATATCTCCATCTTGACAGCCGGTAATTCTGCCAACCCCTCAAACAGATCTTTTTCCACATGGCCGTTTACCGGGGCAGGTTCAGCCCGCATATAGGTTTCGCGCGACGCCAACCAACGCCGTAGAAAGCCAAAGATGCCGCTTACCATACCCTGTCCGCCCTGGCTGGCATGGCAGGCTGAAGCATCATCGCGGATTGCAGCCACTGGATGGTAATCGACCACCGCGTGGGTCGGAAAGCTCACTTTGGCGATTGATTCCAGGTCAATATCTTTATTGTGGCCAAATTTCGTCGGATCCCGCCCCACCAGACGAATCAACCGCACCATCAAGCGGAGCATGGTACGTGGCATAGTTTGGAAGTAGAGCTTGTCAGCTTTGAAGGGTGCCAACCCCTGTTTGTCGGTGAAGCCTGGTTCCCCAGCCAGTTGAAACGCCCGGACGGTGGCATTGTGGATGGCGATATGGTCCGGATGGCGGTAACCGCCAATCGGGTCGAATGTCAAAACCACCTGCGGACGCAGCAATCGGATGAACCCGGCCACCTCCTGGGCAACTTGTTCCATCGGTTGGGCAAACAAAGCCCTGGGGTGTTGATTATCCGGCGAACCAGGCATGCCCGAATCGCGGTAATCGAGAAAATAAACGCCGCTCAGTCCCAATTTCCCGGCCGCGCAGCGCAGTTCGGTTTCGCGCCGCGCCGCCACTGACTCGTATCCTTGCATAAATTTCTCGTCCACATCGCCCACTTCGCCGCGGGTGGCACACACTAGAAATACCTGCACGCCGCGGCGGGCATATAATGCCAGGGTACCGCCCATGCCAAAAGTTTCATCGTCTGGATGTGCCAGCACGGCCAATAGCGTTGGGGTTGGTTTTTGACCAGAATTCAGGTTGCTCATTTTTCTCCCACCTGTAGAAACTAATAACGTCTTATTGAGGGATCAACCTGTTCAGCCCAGGCATTGATTCCGCCTTTCAGGTTGTGCAGATGTGTAAATCCCTGGCTTGCCAAAAGCCGCAAAGCCCTCGCCGAACGCACGCCGGTGCGGCAAAAAAGCACATACTCTTCTGCCGGGTTTAGTTCAGTGATGCGCTGGGGCAGTTGAGTCAAAGGCAATAATAAAGCACCTGGCAGCGATGAGATTTGCAATTCCACCGGGTCGCGCACATCCACCAAATGAATGGCTTCATTTTTCTTCAGGCGGCGCTGCACTTCGATCGCCTCAATATCCCATTCATCGCCGGCCAGGTTGGCATGTTCGTCGCGCGTTGGGACGCCGCAAAACTCCTCGTAATCAATCAGGCTGGTGATTTCAGGTTGCTCGCCGCAAACCCGGCATTTCGGATTCTTTCGCAGATGTACGGTTTGCAAAGAGGCGTCCAAGGCATCGTAGAGCAGCAGTTTATTGAACAAAGGCTCGCCGATCCCAAGAATCAGCTTGATGACTTCGGTTGCTTGAATGGTTCCAACCGTACCCGGCAGCACGCCGAACACGCCGCCTTCAGCGCAGGATGGCACCATACCAGGCGGCGGCGGCTCCGGAAATAAACACCGGTAGCAAGCACCTGCGCGCGCATCGAACACGCTCACCTGCCCTTCAAAGCGAAAAATTGAACCGTAAACATATGGTTTGCCTGTCAATACTGAAAGGTCATTCAATAAGTAACGTGTCGGAAAATTATCGCTGCCGTCAACCAGGATGCTGTAATCGGCTGCAATCTGCCAGGCGTTGAGGGAGGAAAAAACCTCGTTGTAAGTATCGACCTGGATAAACGGGTTGAGATCAGCCAGCCTTTGACGGGCTGAGTCGACCTTCAATTGACCCACCCGGCTGGTTGCGTGAATCACCTGGCGCTGCAGATTGGAGGAATCCACCACATCGTAATCCACCAATCCGATATGCCCAACGCCAGCCGCGGCCAGATAAAGGGCCATCGGCGAGCCAAGGCCGCCCGTGCCCACGATCAGAACGGATGCTGCTTTCAGTTTGCGCTGTCCTTCCAGGCCAACTTCAGGAATCAGCAAGTGGCGCGAGTAGCGCAAAACTTCCTCTTGCGATAATTCAGGCAGCATATTTCCTCCAGGAATCCGCTTTCGACATCAGCACATCATACCAAAAAAAGGTTCGCGTATGCAAACCCGGCGAATTCCTTGGTGATACAATATGGCATATGCAGATCATTCTGACTCACGAACAGGCTGATTTTGATGCCATTGGAGCTTTGCTTGGGGCAGCACTGCTAAATGAGAATGATCTTGCCGTTCAACCGCGGCGGATGAATCGCAACGTCCGGGCGTTTATCAATATCTACAGCTCGGAACTTCCCTTTATCGATTCGCGCGACCTGCCGCAAGAGGCAATCGACGCCATCACGCTGGTCGATACGCAAAGCATGGTCACTTTGAAGGGCGTAAGCAACCAGACCAGGGTTCACGTCATTGACCATCACACCGTCCGCTCTGATTTTCCCGCGGAGTGGAGCATCCACACCGACCGGGTTGGTTCTTGTACCACGCTTTTCGTCGAGGATCTACGCGAGCACGACGGCGCGTTGAGCAGCGTCCATGCCACCTTGATGGCATTGGGTATCTACGAAGATACCGGATCGTTAACCTATGCCAATACCACTCCGCGCGATGTCCGCGCAGCCGCCTTCCTATTGGAGCAAGGCGCAAGTCTTCGCATTCTAGGCGAGTACCTAAACGGAGCGCTTTCGCTTGAACAGCGCCTGTTGTACGATCGCATGGTCGCTTCCACCGAGACGCACCATATCCACGGACAATCCATCGTCATCGCTGCTTCCGAGTCGCCGGAAATGACTGAAGAAATATCCAGTGTCGCGCACAAAGTCCGCGATCTGCTTGACCCGGATGCTCTTTTTATGCTGGTCAGCACCTCAGAGGGCGTGCGCATGGTTGCCCGTTCTACAACCGACCAGATTGATGTTTCAGCTATCGCAGCACAATTCGGCGGGCGCGGTCACGAACGCGCCGCCGCTGCCCTGATCCGGCCAAAAGCAGAGGGCAATGAAGGTTTGTCGCCGTTGGAAGGCGTAAAACGCGAGCTGTTAGGCCTCCTGCCTCGTTTTATCCGCCCTTCCATAAACATCGGGCAAATCATGTCGCGCCGTCCGATGCTGATCTCCCCCGAAACGTCCGTCCAGGATGCCGCCGGGCTGATGCGGCGCTACGGTTATGAAGGCTATCCGGTCGTCAGTGAAAGCGGCCGCGTGCTTGGATTATTAACACGACGTTCGGTAGACCGTGCCATATCCCACCATTTAAACCTGACTGCAGCCAGCCTGATGGAAGCAGGTGAGGTCATCGTGCACCCGCACGACCCGTTGGACCAATTGCAGCATGTCATGGCCGAGACCGGTTGGGGACAGGTCCCCGTTGTAGACCCTGCGACCAACAATGTCATTGGAATTGTTACCCGAACAGACCTGCTTAAATCCCTGGGGACTGCTGCAGAGAAAATTCCAGGCAAACAGAATTTATCCGAACGCCTGGAAGCAGCGCTTCCCAAATCCCGTCTGGCGTTCTTGAAACTGATCGCTTCTTTGGCCTATGAATTACGCATGCCCATTTATATTGTGGGTGGCTTCGTGCGCGATTTGATCCTCGAACGCCCGAGCATTGATTTTGATGTGGTGGTTGAAGGAAACGCGATCAATCTGGCCAAAGAGTTGGAAAAACGGTATGGCGGCCGTCTGGTCTCGCACAGTCGGTTTGGTACAGCCAAATGGCAAATTGCTGATATTCGCCCCGCTCTAACCCGGCATCTGCCCGATGATGGTCAATATAATTCCAGCGATTTGCCTGAAAACCTTGACCTGATCAGTGCCCGAACTGAATTTTATGAATACCCCTCTGCGCTGCCCACCGTGGAGCGCAGCAGTATCAAGCTTGATCTGCACCGCCGCGATTTTACCATTAACACGCTGGCGCTGCGACTGGACGGCCGCCATTACGGTGATTTGTATGACTATTGGGGAGGATTGAACGATCTGCACCATGGGTCGGTGCGCGTATTGCATTCGCTTTCCTTTGTCGATGATCCAACGCGCATGTTGCGGGCAGTGCGCTTCGAACAGCGCTTTCAATTCCACATCGAAGACCGTACGCTGGAGTTGATCGCTGAGGCATCCGATTTGCTTCGCCAGGTATCTGCTGACCGCTTGCGGCATGAATTTGACCTGATACTGGCTGAAGAAAATTCCACCGCCATGCTTGCCCGGCTGGATGGACTCGGGCTTCTTCGCGCCATCCACCCGGACCTGCGCTGGCAATCAGCTTGGAATGACCGTTTAGTTAATGTCCTCGTTGATCCGCTGCCGACAGAATGGGGTCTCCCTGATTTCGTGGGTCATATTCCAGCGCGCCGCTTTTTGGCTTATTTGATCTGGCTTATGCAATTTCCGCAAGAAACGGCCTTGGCTGTCGCCCACCGGCTGCATTTTTCGCGGGTTTTTATACAATCCTTACACTCCATTTTTCAATTAAATAAATCAATGAACAGTTGGGGCTCTCTTCGCCCCAGCCAGATTGCACAGGAATTGGAAGGCATTTCACCCATTACCCTGTATGCGGTGCAAATTGGCGGCGTGCCTCAAGAAATCGGCATTCTGCTGGCTCAATACATTTACCGCTGGAGCAAGATCCACCCACTCACCAGCGGCGAAGACTTGAGCAGACTGGGATTGCAGCCCGGACCCGCCTATCGCCAGATTCTGGCTCGATTGCGCAGCGCCTGGCTGGATGGTGAAATTTCCTCCAAAGAAGGCGAACAGACTCTGCTATCATCCATACTCAAGGAGAAACAGAATCAAGCATGACCAGCCAGGTATCTGATTCCTTGCGAGCCGAGCTTCCAGTAGAGCAAGAAAATTGGTTATCAAAAATACTCATCCGTCCACTCGAAGAGAGCGATCTACCAGCGTTGGAATGGGATGGTGAATACGCTCATTTTCGCAAGCTATTCAGGGATTCATTTTCCAGGCAACGAAAGGGTTTCTCGGTATTATGGGTGGCCGAGTTGCCGGGTTGTGGCATCATCGGCCAGGTTTTTGTTCAATTAATCTGCGACCGCCCAGAGCTGGCAGATGGTTTACGCCGGGCATACCTTTATTCGTTTCGTGTTAAAGCACCTTACCGCAGCGCTGGTTTGGGGGCAAAACTCTTGGCTGTGGTTGAAGCTGATTTGAAGAAACGCCATTTTCATTGGATGACGCTAAACGTGGCAAAGACCAATCAACGAGCCCGTCAAATGTACGAAAGGTACGGGTTTCGCGTAATTGCCCATGAGGCCGGATGCTGGTCCTATATCGATCATGAGGGCAAACGCCGGCAGGTCAATGAACCCGCCTGGCGCATGGAAAAACGGCTACCTTAGGGTACAAGAGCTTGATATAACTCCAAACCGCGCCTGCCTTCGTCCAATGGTTGAAATGCGTGCGGTCTTTGCAGCCGCAGGGAAAATTTTTCACCATTGGCAGAAAACTCAAAAGTGATATAAGCGGAAGCACTCATTGGACCCGGCAACGAATCAACGGATACCTTTTCGAGGATGGCCAATGTTTTTTCCAGCCAATTGCCTATGGTTTCGGGTTGTAAATCGGATACCGGGATCATCAGAAACAGATCGGTTTGCATGGGCAGAAATCGTTGAACACTCTGGTCGGAATTCAAGCAGTTTTCGCCAAATGCCTCTGCCCGAATGTTAACCTCGGACAAGCCTGCTTCAACCAAATATTTTTGGATTTGTTGGCTCACCTCTGGCAACGGTTGGCGAGCCCACTGGTAACCGCAAGGTTGAGTCGGCCCTTGTGTTTGATCGTTTACCGTTCCAACCGTAATCGTCACAAGAGAAGATTCGGTTGGAATTATCACGGGAGCGGTTTCACCGGCCTGAGTTATGGGTAATAAGGTTGGTGAACAGGCTGACAGAAAGATCACTATCATCCCAAGCCAGAATTTTATTTTCATTTCTCAAATCGTAACCAGACTGCTGGTCTCCCGCGGCTGTCAAGGCTATCGAGACGATCCCGGATCGTTAACATGCGGCAGAATCCATCGATATCCGCTTCATCGATGCCAACCTGTCCTTTTGATTCCAGACAATGAGCATAGATCAGGAATGTACCTCCCGCTGCCAGCCAACTCAACAAATTGGCTCGATAGGCAGAACGGCGTTTTTCAGGTATGCCGTGGAAACAACCCATATCAAGAACCAGATCAAATTGTCCCTTTATCCGCTTCATCGTTGTTACATCGCCTGCCGTTACATAACCGCTTACACCGCTTCCTTTCAGGCGCTTACGTGCAATTTGAACAGCCCGCCAGGCATAATCAATTCCCGTCACCTGCCAACCGTATGACGCCAGCGTTAGCAGGTTGGTTCCCGTCCCGCAACCCAGGTCCAGGGCTTTTCCAGGAGGGTGGGAATCGATGAATTGCAGCAGTTCCGGCGGCGAGATCCCCGTATCCCAGGGCGGCTGCTTGAAATATGCAAGATTGAACCATAACCAACGAAATTGACTAAACATATCAGGGTTTCAAGTTCCGGTTTACCTGCTGAAGATCCAAATTTCCCACACTGCGCCAAAGCTCCTGACCCATTGAGTCAAAAAAGATGAAGGTCGGCGTAAATTCAAACCCAAATTCTCGCAAGACCGCCCTTTCTCCAGGATCAGTAACATCAACATGCAGCACCATTAGTCGTCCTTTGTAATCCGTTTCGAGCCCATCCACGATGGGTTTCAGGCTAACGCAAGCCAGTCAATAGGGAGATTGGAACTCGATAAGCACAGGTATCCCCTGTCCAATTTGTGCTCGCAACTGTTGGCTGTTCATAGACGGCGAGTTGATTGGTCTTAAAACCAGCCATCCCAGACCGATCATTCCAGCCAACAAGAGCAATATCACCATCTCCCGCTGGTGAAAGCCGCGATGACGCCTTATTATAAGGATGCCGGCGACAGCGAGCACAAAGATTCCCGCCAATACAAATGAAAACTGGTTCGCAAATTGGAGCATGACATTACTCCTGATTATCCTCATAGTAGAGGAGAAATGGCAAAATGTCAAAACTTTCTTTGACAAGAACCCGATCATCCTTTAGAATTGGAAATTAAGCTAAAGTCCACAAGAAGGGTTACTTTCATGAAAGAATATACCACTGAGTCCATCCGCAACATCGCGCTGGCCTCCCATTCGAGTGCTGGAAAGACCCTGCTTACAGAGGCCTTTTTGCACTTTACGGGTGCTACCACCCGTATGGGCAAGGTCGAAGACGGAACAACCGTATCAGACTTCGATGATGAAGAGGTGCGGCGCGGAATTTCAATATATTCAACGGTGATTCCAGTCGAATACAAGGGAATCAAAATCAATATTCTCGATACGCCTGGGTATACCGACTTTGTCGGCGAGATGGTCTCAGCCCTGCGCGTTGCTGACGGTGCCATCATCCTGGCAGACTCAGTCGCCGGACTTGAGGTTGGGACTGAATTAGCCTGGGATTATTGCAACACCTTCAAGTTACCGCGCTTCCTGGTCATTAATAAAATGGAACGCGAGAACGCGAATTTCCAAAAAGTGCTTTCCTCCGTTGAGGCTTTTTCGGAAATCCGTCTGATTCCCGTACAACTTCCTTGGGGTGAAAAACAATCCTTCCAGGGCGTCATCGATTTGTTGTCGATGAAGGCTCTCAAAGGCGATGGCAAGACTGTATTGGAGATCCCGGCCGACCTAAAGGATGCTGCAGAAGAAGCTCACATGAAGCTGGTGGAAGCGGCTGCTGAAGGAAATGATTCACTGCTGGAAAAGTACCTTGAAAGCGGCGAATTGAGTGCCGAAGAAATTCTTTCCGGGCTGAAAGAAGTGGTCCGGTCATGCAATTTCGTGCCTGTTTTCGTCTCTGCTGGCGCTGTTGAAATTGGCATCCAACCTTTACTGGATGCGATCGTTACGCTCATGCCTTCGCCAAGTGAAATACCCGCTGTACAGGCCACCAATGCCAAAGGCGAAAAAGAAGAATTGCGCGCGGCCGACAACGGCCCGCTGGCTGCCTATGTTTGGAAGACAACTGCCGATCCATTTGTCGGCAAGCAGACCTTCTTCCGCATTTATTCAGGTACGCTCAATTCTGACTCGCGCGTATGGAACCAGAATAAGGGCATTGAAGAACGGCTTGGAACACTCAGCATTCCACGCGGAAAAGAAGGTTTGCCCATTAAGATCGCACATGCCGGGGATATCTGTTACATTCCCAAGCTGTCCGAAACCTCCACGGGCAATACGGTTTGCGATAAAGCCCACCCGCTCATTTTGCCAGTACCGCATTATCCCAATGCTCTTTACCAGGTAGCTGTCAACCCGAAGACTCAAGCCGATTCGACCAAGATCAGTTCTGCGCTCACCCGCTTATGCGAAGAGGATATGACACTTTCCTGGCACATGGAATCAGCCACCAACCAGACCATCCTGTTGGGCATGGGCGATCAGCACATCGATGTGGCCGTCCGCCGTGCGGAAAGCAAATTCCAGGTCGGTTTGACCATGTTGGAGCCTAAGGTTCCATACAAAGAAACGATCACCAAAAAAGGCCAGGCCATGTACCGCCATAAGAAACAAACCGGCGGGTCTGGTCAATTTGGCGAGGTGCATTTGCGCGTTGAACCCAGCGAGCAGGATTTTGAGTTTGCCTGGGATGTCTTTGGCGGTTCAATTTCCCAGAACTATGCTTCCTCCATCCAGAAGGGTATCCTGGCTGTGATGAAAGAGGGCATTCTGGCAGGTTTCCCGATTTCGGGCGTCAAGGTCTCAGTATTCGACGGCAAGGAACACCCGGTTGATTCCAAACCAATCGCGTTTGAAATTGCCGGCCGCGAAGCCTTCAAACTGGCTTATATGGAGTCGAATCCCGTCCTATACGAACCAATTATGGATATCAAAGTGGTCGTTCCTGAAGATCACATGGGCGATATCCTGGGCGATCTGAACACCCGTCGTGCCCGGGTACAGGGCATGGAAACCGAAAAAGGCCATTCCATTGTTTCAGCCCAGGTTCCCCTTTCCGAGATGCTGCGCTATACCACCACCCTGCGCAGCCTGACCGGCGGACGCGGTATTTTCACGATGGAACTGGCGCGGTATGATGTAGTACCTGGCCACGTGCAATCGGAAATTGTAGCTGCCCGACAGAAAGAATTGGCTGCTTCAAAGGAAAAAGAATAATTTCTGGCCAATTTATCAGAGCGCCCCGATATTCATCGGGGCACTTTTTTTTTATCAAATCTGCAAACCTAAGCAAACAGCCTTGCCCAAACGTCCTGCAGACCCTACAATAAATTGTTAGAAAGGAACCTTGCGATTATTTTATGCTGGAAGAACGCGATCCTCTTGAACAATTTTGGGATGCCATCCTATCCCGCCAACCTGACCAGATTCGGTCCGCTTTCGATTCTCTAGACCCAACCGAACGCCAGCCATTGATCGACCACCTGCGGCGCATGGCGAATGAACCTGGCTGGCAGCCGGAACAGCGCATATCCGCACTGGCTGCATTGGAAACAATTATCCGAAAACCAACTTCTGTCCAATCATGAATGCCTCCATCCTTTCACAACGCATTTCCGACTCCCGCCCTTTGCAAATTGCGCTCGGGGGTATGGTTTTTCTAATTCTTGTTGCGGCGTTGGCGGTTGGAATTCACGCTGTCATGGCAGATAATACCGTTGGCATGGATCTGCATATTTTTTATCTGGCAGCACAAAATGTTTTTCTTCATCACGAAAGCCCTTATGGCGAAGATGTTGCCATGCAGAGCCAACTCTCGGTTTTTGGCCGTCCCGCTAACGAAGGTGAAGACCATATGGGTTTTCCCTATCCGCCCTACAGTCTGCTGCTATTAGCTCCGCTCGCCAGCCTCCCCTTTAGTTGGGTGCAATCCATCTGGATGGCATTCTTTCTAATGGCATCTGTTGGTGCCATGTTATTGGTATTCCCATCCCGTCCGTTTCTGCCATTGATGGGTGTTCTGCTTTTCTTTCCCTTCACTTTTGGCATTATCCTCGGAAATTATGTCAACCTAATCGCATTGGTTATCATTGCAGCGATTTCACAATTGATGTTTGCCAAAAAACCCACAAAGGGTATCCAGATTCTTTTAGGTGGTCTCCTCGCCTGGGCAACCCTCAAACCACAGATCGTTTGGCTATACTTAATTCTGTTTTTACTGGCAAGCCTTAAAAAGAAATACTGGCCATTATTGATCAGTTTTACCATTAGTTTTACGATTTTTATCGGTATCTCATTCCTGCTCGTGCCAAATTGGCCTGTTTTGTGGCTTGAACGAATCGGTAAATATGTCGATTATATGGCGCATTTCCCGAATATCACCCAGTATTTAATCCAACTACGACCCTCGGCTGAAGCTCAAACCCTCACGGTTGCATTAATCGCGTTGATGCTTGGCGTAACTGCCTGGGCACTGTTAAGCTGGTGGCAAGGCAAGCTTTCAGCCCTGGTATTGCTAGGTTGGATTGGTATCGTAACCTACCTCATCCATCCCACGAACGTATCC
Organism: uncultured Longilinea sp.; assembly: GCA_964536805.1. Taxonomy (GTDB): domain Bacteria; phylum Chloroflexota; class Anaerolineae; order Anaerolineales; family Anaerolineaceae; genus Longilinea. The sequence goes on along the minus strand of CAZHYQ010000004.1, from coordinate 3,820 downwards.
TACGCTCAAATTACCTTTCTGATTCCTCTACTGGTATGGGCTCAGGACCAAAGAAACCAACATGGACTGCCCATCATCCTATTTTTCTGGGGAGCAATGGTTCTATCGTGGATAATTTTTTATTTTGGAAAGCAAGGCATGTTGGGTCCGTTAGTGGAAGAATGGCGGCTGGTCATTTGCTGTGTATGGGTATTCTGGATATTTATTTGGCCTTCAACCCGCCAGATTCAACCCATCGTACCGTCAAGGCCGGTTTGAAGGATGATCATCTCTGTCAAGAATTTATAAGCCATTTGGCTTTGAAAGAAAAATTATGACACTCTATGAATTAACCAAAGCGATGCATGAATTTGTCAGCGCAAAGGGTTGGTATCAACCTGGCAGTTTGCGTCCACAGACGCCTCGCAATATTGCTATTTCGCTCAGTTTGGAAGCCAGTGAGGTGCTCGAACATTTCCAGTGGAAAGAAGAAACAGACGATGTTGAAGAATTATCCAGCGAATTGGCAGATGTAACTCTGTACCTCCTGCAACTGGCGCATATCACCGGCATCGATCTGGAAAAAGCTGTCATGGCAAAGCTGGCGCTTAACTACGGCAGAAAATGGGATTCAAATGAGGTAAAATAGATCTTCTGACAGGGAGACCCATTAATGCGAATAACGGTATTCGGCGGTACACATACACAGCCCGGCGAGACGGGTTATGAAGAAGCATTAAAGCTAGGCAGGCTTTTGGGTGAACATGGATATATCGTGCTCACAGGCGGCTATATTGGCACCATGGAAGCCGTCTCGCGTGGCGCAGCCGAGGCTGGTGCTCATGTGATTGGCGTTACCTGTGATGAAATCGAACGATTCCGTCCGGGAGGCCCGAATGCCTGGGTAAAAGAAGAGCAGCGGTTTCATCAATTGACCGGCCGCATGAACGGTTTGATTGATGGATGCGATGGCGCCATAGCATTGCCAGGCGGCGTCGGCACCCTGGCCGAGGTAGCCATTACCTGGAATCGTTTGTTAATTGGTTCGATTCCTCCCCGGCCGTTAATCTTGGTTGGCAAAGGCTGGCAAAGGGTGATCGAAACCTTTTTCCTTTTTCAGGACGGTTATATTTCAGCCAAAGACCATCATTGGATAAAATTTGCATCCACCGTCGAAGAGGCGGTTGAAATGCTTCCGTCACTGGCGGATCAGGCTACATGACCATAACGTAATAACAGGATCGCGGTAGATTAATCGACGCCCTGGCTTCATCCAGGCATCCTAATTTTCCTCAAGGTTAAAAATGGCAGAAGAAAAACTCACTACACAGACAGAGAATTACTCCGAATGGTATAACCAGGTTGTCTTGCGGGCTGAAATGGCCGATTATTCTCCCGTACGCGGCTGCATGGTTATCCGGCCGTACGGCTGGGCGTTATGGGAAAATATCCAACAATCCCTCGACCGCCGCTTTAAAGCCACCGGTCACGTCAACGCTGCCTTTCCGTTATTCATTCCAATGTCCTTCCTTGAAAAAGAAAAAGAACATGTTGAAGGGTTTGCCCCTGAATTGGCAGTGGTAACCCACGGCGGCGGTCAAAAACTGGAAGAACCGCTCGTCGTAAGGCCCACCTCCGAAACCATTATCGGATATATGTATTCGCAATGGATCAAGTCCTACCGCGATTTGCCAGTATTGATTAACCAGTGGGCAAATGTCGTCCGTTGGGAAATGCGTACGCGCCTTTTCCTGCGCACCCTTGAGTTTTACTGGCAGGAAGGCCATACGGCACATGCCACCGAAGAGGAAGCCCGCGCTGAAACCCGGCGCATCATGGACCTTTACGCCAATTTTGCGATGGAGGATGCCGCTGTCCCGGTTGTTCCCGGACGGAAGAGCGAAACCGAGAAATTTGCCGGGGCGGTTCAATCCATTAGCATGGAAGCCATGATGGGCGACACCAAGGCGCTCCAGGCAGGCACTTCCCATTTCATGGGCCAGAATTTCGCCAAAGCATTCGATATCAAGTTCCTTGACCAGAATAACCTCATCCAACATGCCTGGACGACCTCATGGGGAGTTTCCACCCGTTTTGTCGGCGCCATTATTATGACGCACGGCGATGATCACGGCTTGGTGCTGCCGCCCAAACTGGCACCCATTCAGGTTGTCATCGTCCCCATTGCCCGTAATGATGTAGATCGATCCATCGTGATGCCCGTGGTTGAGCGGGTATCGAATGAACTAAGCCTGAACTTTCGCATTAAAGTCGATGACCGCAGCGAAGTGACCCCGGGCTTCAAATTCAATGACTGGGAACTGCGCGGAGTACCCTTGCGCCTGGAAATCGGTCCCAAAGACATTGAAAAAGGAGTTGTCACAGCTGCCCGCCGCGATAAACCTGGACGGGATGGGAAATCGACCCTCACCTTCGATCAACTGTCAGCTCAGGTAGCTGAACTGCTTACCGAAATCCACGCGTCAATGTACGACAAAGCTGAAGCATTTCGCGATGACCACATCTTTGACCCAAAAGATTACAACGAGTTGAAAGAGGTTGTGCAAAACGGATGGGCATTCTCCTGGTGGTGCGGCAGCAAAGATTGTGAAGCAAAAATAAAGGAAGAAACGAAGGCTACAACCCGTTGCATTCCTTTTCAACAACCAGGTGGTCAGGGCCGCTGTATTTATTGCGGCCAACCAGCCAGCGAAAAAGCGTATTTCGCCCGCGCATATTAATCAAAACCACTGTCCTGGAAAATACCAGGTTGGGAATGCGGACATCCATGCCAGCTATTCAACTCGTCCGTTTGAAAAAACAACTTGAAGAACTAACCGGCCTTTTTGCCCAACCGCAAGGCTTCATCACCCGGCTCTGTGCAATCTTTGAACAATACGGCGATTTGACATACCATAGCGGCCAGGCTACAAAACCTGCTTCGCTTCTTCTTTCATACCATACTCCAGCGATGTTAATGAAACAACTGGAGGTATATTTGGCGCCGTTATGCAGTTCGCATCCTCAGGAAGCTCTCACGATCATCGACCTGCTTTGGCAAAATGAATTCCTGGAATTACGCCAACTGGCTTGTTATATGCTGGGGCAGACAGCATTGTCACCTTCACAGGCTGTGTTAAACCGTTTGGAAAGCTGGCCGAAAAACACCAGTGATAGCCAGTTGATGGACGCCTTGTTTTCCTCTGGAAGCCAGCGCCTGCGGCGTGAAGCGCCTGACCGTTGGCTGGACGTGCTGCGGGATTGGATGGGAACATCCGACCTCTCATTGCACAAGTATGCGCTATTGGCTTTGCTTCCATTCATCCTGGATCGGGAATTTGAAAACCTGCCAGTTGTATATAATTTGATCACCCCCGCATTGCAGCAAGATTCTGACAATTTGCCCTCTGAGTTGCAAAAGGCCTTAACCTCTCTTGCCCGCCGTTCTCCCGTCGAGACCGGCTATTTCTTACGGCAGATCCTTGCAACGAATAATGAGCCTGCCTTGCAACGGCTGGTGCGGCGCTGTTTGCCATCTTTTCCCCTGGAAATACAAACCCGGCTAAAAGCTGCTCTTCAAGCCCGGCCAGCATTACTTGATGATCGATAGCCTATTGACATTTTCTCGGGTTAACCCTAACCTTTCAATCTTTTTCAAATTCTGTTATAATTTTGGACTACTGACTGGACCTTTCCTGTGGTGATGCTGCGGGTTAGGAGACCTGCTCAAGAATCAAATCAAGGAGAAAGCAGACGTCATGCCTCTTAACAAGGAAATCAAAGAAAAGGTAATCACCGATTACCACCGTCACGAAAGTGACACCGGCTCGCCGGAAGTGCA
>CAZHYQ010000003.1:0-202016 GCA_964536805.1 uncultured Longilinea sp. | reverse complement strand
GCAGCAGCATTATGAAACCTTTCGCCAGCGTCTGACGGCGTACCCGGTCCAGGTTGAGATGCTCTCCCGTTTCCGCACGCCGCGTGAACAGGATGAGATTCTGCTGAAATTGGCCGTTGGCGAAATCGACATTATCATCGGTACACACCGCTTGCTTCAAACGGATGTGGAATTTCGCGACCTCGGATTGGTGGTCATAGACGAGGAGCAGCGTTTTGGCGTGGCCCACAAGGAACACTTCAAGAAACTTCGCACTGAAGTGGATGTTCTCACCCTGACAGCCACGCCCATTCCGAGGACCTTGTATCTAGCGTTGACCGGCGCGCGCGACATATCGCAGATTAACACGCCCCCCGCTGAACGGCTGCCGATTGTCACCTACATTGGCCCCTATTCGCCGCGCCTGGTCAGGCAAGCTATTGTGCGTGAAATGGAACGCGGCGGCCAGGTTTTCTTTGTTCACAATCGCGTACAGACAATTCATGCCATGGAACGCCACCTCAACAAATTGGTGCCTGAAGCACAGGTGGGTATTGCCCACGGTCAAATGAAGGAACAGGGACTAGCCCAGGTAATGACCCAGTTTACAAATGGCGAAATCGATGTGCTTTTGAGTACTTCTATCATCGAATCCGGGCTGGATATTCCCAATGCCAACACCCTGATCGTCGACCGCGGAGATACTTTTGGTTTGGCACAGCTTTACCAGCTGCGCGGCCGTGTGGGACGGGGCGCGCAGCGCGCATATGCCTATTTCTTCCGGCACCGGCACAAGTCGCCGACGCCCGAGGGCCAGGAACGCCTGGAAGTGATTGCCGAGAATTCACAACTCGGGGCTGGCTATTCCATCGCGATGCGCGATCTGGAGATGCGCGGCGCAGGCGAGATGTTGGGAATTCGCCAATCGGGGTATATTGCCAGCGTCGGTTTTCACCTTTACACCCGCCTCTTGGCTCAGGCCGTCAGGCAATTAAGGCAGTTGGATAAAGCCGCCGTGCCTCTTGATTCGGATAAGTTAATCAGCTCGGCTGCCATCCGGCTGGCGGTGACCGTCGATTTACCCATATCGGTCGGCATTCCGGCTGATTATGTGCCGGACCAAAACTTGCGTCTCAGTTTATACCGCCGCCTGGCCGATCTGCAGAATGAACCGGAAGTGGATTTTTTGGCGGATGAGTTTATCGACCGCTTTGGAGTTATGCCCGAGGATGTTGAAAACCTGTTTTTTCAGATGCGGATTAAATTATTGGGTGAAAAAGCCGGTCTCGCTTCCATAACCATTGAAAATGAGCAACTTGTCCTGCGCTTTCCGCCATTGCCAGAAGGATTCCCGCCGCGCAATTTGCCCAATCTCGGCAGCCAAATCCGGGCTGGGAAGAATGCATTTTGGATGCCGGCAAATGGCAATGCAGGCGATTGGAAGGACCGTTTGATTGATGTATTAACTCGATTGATTGAAAGCGAATATTCCCCTGAATAATTCGCCCGAACCAAATCAGAGTCATTTTCGCCAGCCCAATTTACTGCCTTGATCATGGAAGTTGATTGTAAATTTGATAATATCCGATTAACAAGGCGGTTTTGTCAAGCCTCAAGATATTCTGGCTTTTGAATCTCTTGCGAAAATATGATAATATAGAACAATTGATCTTTATTGGTAATGCCTTTCAAGCAATATCCTCAAGAGGTCGATGATGGATTTTAAACTGCATGCTCCATATGAACCAACGGGCGACCAACCGGAGGCAATCCGGCAACTGGTGAGTGGTGTACAAGCTGGACTCAAACACCAGGTGTTGTTGGGGGCAACGGGCACAGGCAAAACATTTACGATAGCGAATTTAATCGCTCAGACCAAACTGCCGGCCTTGGTTATGGCTCACAATAAGACGCTAGCCGCTCAGCTTTACGCCGAGTTCAAAGAATTCTTTCCCGAAAATGCGGTTGAGTACTTCGTTTCTTATTATGACTATTATCAGCCTGAGGCGTATGTTCCCCAGCGCGACCTGTACATCGAAAAAGAAACTGAAATCAATGAAGAAATCGACCGGTTGAGGCTGGCTGCGACCAAAGCACTGATGTCGCGGCGGGATGTAATCATTGTTTCATCAGTTTCATGCATTTATGGACTGGGAGACCCTGCCGCGTACGGCAATGTGGTCATATCTTTGGAGGTCGGTTCAATTCACCGCCGGAACGCATTATTGCGCCAACTGGTGGAAAGCCAGTATCAGCGCAATGACATGGATTTACGTCCGGGGGCTTTTCGGGTGCGCGGCGATACCCTGGAAGTGTTTCCGGCTTATGAGGACCGCCTGGCCTACCGCATCACCTTCTTCGGCGATGAAATTGAACGCATCACAACCGTCAATCCGATCACCGGCGAGATCATGGAAACGCCTGAAAAGATTGAGATCTTCCCGGCCAAACATTACATAGCCCAGGAAGACCGGCTAAAGAAGGCGATTAGCGATATTGAAGCAGAGCTTGAACAACAGCTGGCTTACTTCAAGGCGAATGATAAGTACCTTGAAGCCCAGCGGATTGAACAACGCACCCGTTATGATTTGGAAATGCTGCGCGAGGTGGGTTACTGTTCCGGAATTGAGAATTATTCACGCCACCTGGATCAACGTGTTCCTGGGTCAGCTCCATGGACGTTAATCGACTACCTGCCGAGTGAATACCTTTTGGTATTGGATGAGTCGCACATGACCGTTCCCCAGGTGCGCGGCATGTACAACGGGGACCGCAATCGTAAAACGACCCTGGTTGAATATGGCTTTCGACTGCCTTCGGCAGTGGATAACCGCCCACTGAAGTTCGAGGAGTTTGAGCAGCACATGGGATACGTTGTTTACACATCGGCAACCCCTGGCCCTTATGAACTGGGGCGGAACCAGCAGCTCGTCGAACAGATTATCCGGCCGACAGGATTGCTCGATCCGCAAGTTGAGGTTCGCCCAACCCAAGGACAGGTCGATGACCTTGTCAAGGAAATCCGTCAAAGAACTGAGCACGGCGAACGCGTGCTGGTGACCACGCTGACCAAACGGATGTCGGAGGATTTGACCGATTATTTAATGGAATTGGGCATCAAAGTTCATTATTTGCACTCCGAGGTGGAAACCCTGGAGCGTATTGGCATTCTACGCGACTTGCGCATCGGAGTCTTTGATGTGCTGGTGGGAATTAACCTGCTGCGTGAAGGGCTCGACTTGCCGGAAGTCTCGCTAATTGGAATTCTCGATGCCGACAAGGAGGGTTTCCTGCGGTCAGGTACAGCACTCATACAAACGATTGGCCGGGCAGCCCGCAACGTGAACGGCAAAGTCATTATGTATGCCGATCGGATGACCGATTCGATGGCGTTGGCAATTGGCGAGACGAACCGCAGGCGTGCCAAACAGAAGAAATACAATGACGACCACGGCATTGAACCGGTGACCATCGTCAAGGCAATTCACGACCTGACCGAACGGCTGGGTGCTGCCCAGATTGCCGAACCGCATGATGCTTATAAAGTGCGAGATGGAAAAGAGCCTGGCATCCCCCGCAATGAGATTCAACGCATGATTGCGGAAATGGAAAAGGAAATGAAACAAGCTGCCAAAGACCTTGAATTTGAACGGGCGGCAGTACTGCGCGATCAAATTTACGGCCTGCGTAATTTAATGGCTGAAGAATCGGATTTATCTCCCTGGCAGCGCGCCAAAATGCTGGCGGGGGAAGATATATAATCAAATTTTATAAGCCGTTTAAAAAATAAAAGCCCTGAAAAGGGCTTTTTTTTATTCTGATGGTGCTATGGAAAAGCGCTTGTAAACCTGACTGGCCGGGTTCCAATCGACACTTACCTCGGTTACAAAGGAGGAATGTGGCCCCCGCCTGAGGGCTGCCAATAAATCTTCAAGTGCATCGCGACTGCCCTCAGCTAAAACCTCAACCCGCCCATCCATTTTATTACGCACCCAGCCCGTCAGTTTGAGCTCTTCCGCGACCGTCTTCACAAAAAAGCGGAATCCAACTCCCTGAACCCGGCCATCGACAATGGCATGGACTTGACCAATATCCTTAGGAATCAAGAGGATTTCTCCTGCCTTCTGGGTCGGACAAAGAATATTGCCAGAACCAAAGGTACGATGATGACGAGAAGCCCAACCAGCAAATAAGGGGACAGCGATTTAACTGCAAGGTTGGATGGATTGGCTGATGAATTGCTCTTCAGCCAATCATTTTCAACATCGCGGGTAGGTTTTCCCAGGGCAGCCAAGACGCCTTCTTCACATCCCAAACCAGTCTGGTATTGGCGAAATAGATTTGTCAATCCAGTACTGCCATAGGTTCGGTAAATGTAACGGACAAATGAAGTAGATTGCGCATAGGCAAGATAGGCGTCGGTGGCGTCCTGCGGAAAGGCACTGCATAAATCAGAAAAAGACAGCACCGCATTATCTTTAATGGCGCTTTCCAAAACGCGCTGATAATCTGCGTCGGGATATAGCTCCGCAATCGAAGCGGTTCCTTCGGTCAACCAGACCGGGGTGTTGTTATATTGATTTCCAACCAGGCTATATTCCAGAATATGCATCAATTCATGCGGCAGTTGCCGTTCTAATTCCAATGCCTGGTCCGGACCCTGCGAGATCGAAAGAAGAATCACGCCGAGGTCAGGGCTGGCATGACCGGCAACCCAGTTTTCTGAAATCCCGAGCAAGGCACTTTGTAAGGTGCCTGCATCGGGGTAAACATAGACCTTCAAAGGAAGGGTGGGAGCCACTGGCAATATTTTTTGGGCAGCATCCAATGAAGATTTCGCTGTATTCATTACTTTTTGCCCAAAGGTTAACTCTTCATTCTGCCAATGGATTTCGAAATACTCATTCGCCAGCGTTTTCCATTCAACCCGGTTATCGATGTAATCAAACCAGTAGGAAGGTGTCGTTATTTCACCGTTTTTGGTGATGAGCCGAAACCAATAGTAGGTATGGCTAAAAGGGCGAAGCGGATGGAGATTCAGATCGTAGGTAAGATGCATTTCACCCGCGGAATTCCAAGTCAATTCTTCAATGCGGGTATTTTCGCCTTCCGATTGAATCATCAAATAAACCTGTTCGACCCCTTCAACCGCGGTCAGACGAGCCTGGAAGTTGATATTTTTGCCGTATGCATACTCAGCAGCCACATCCTGCACATCCACTTGTGCAGATTGAGGCTTAATCCCGATCCCAAGGAAGTTCAACGCCAGTAAAATGACGATCAGCCCAAAGCGCATGTTTCCCCCAAGTCCAATCACCCGATCCGATTACTCTTCGTCGTCTTCTCTATCGTCATCCTGAGAGTCGATGTCAAATTCAATTTCCTCGTCTTCATCATCCTGGCTGTAATCGGGGGTTTCGCTGACCCTTGACTGGGAGTGCCGAGTAGGAGAGAAATCCATCAATTCAAAATTATCCAAGCCTTGTTGGAAATCCAGATTGTCGATGGCGGATTGAATGAACTCAATTTCCTCATCATCTTCAGCCATAGCCAGCAATTTATCCAATGCACCGGCAACCTTCTCGCCCCCGATTTGCGAGAGCGACCAGGCAACTGTACTGCGTAGGTCTGCATCTTCTATGCCAGTTTTGACCATTTGCAAAAGGAATTTACGAGCGGAATCCAATTCCAACATGCCAGCGGCCCGTACGGCTTCAAGCTGGACTTCTGGTTTATGATGATCGATCATCTGCAAAACATTCGGCGACCAGCGCTCATCTGTTGAACGGCCCATCGCAAACAATGCGCTGGCCATCCATCCAAAATCGCCCGAGTCGAATGCATTATGAATTAATGGGGTTACCTCATCACGGCTTGAAAACCCGAGCGATTCCAAGGCGCGGCGGCGCACCAGCCTGGCTTCGCCACTCTCTACTGTTTGAAGCAGAATATCTTCGATCTCGCGGTGTATGTCTGCTGGAATTTCTCCGAGTTCACCCAGGTAAACATACTGGCCCAGGATGGAGGCACTTTGTGCACGCACGATTTCATCGGGATCTTTTTCCAGGAGAAGAAGGTAAACAGGGACAAGATCCTTGCCCTGGTAATCCCACAAAAGACGAATTGCCCCAGCCCGGACTGGAGGATGGGAATCGGCAATGGCAATGCGCCCGATTTCTTCAAAGCAAAGGAGCGTATCTGCGTCATATAGGTCCTCAAGGTCTTCGACCAGGCTGGCCCGGCGTCCTTCGGGTATTTTTTCCCAGATGTCTTTCAGTGAGCGCAGTTCCTCGCCCGCCAGATCTGAAAAGCGGTGCAGGTAAACAGGCGGAAATACCTGCGTATCATCTACAAGGGCGTCCAGAATGGTCTTAAATGAAGCAGATTTTTTTGGAATTGCCTCTGTCATTAAGCCACCTCCTGCCTACGGTAAAACAATCGGGTGTAAGATGTCCTGTGCTGTAATCACGACCATCAAGAGCAGAAGCAGGGCAAACCCGACGAAATGAACCATGTTTTCATACTTGGCTGGCACCCGTTTTCGCAAGATCAGTTCCGGCAGGACGAAGAGCATGCGTCCGCCGTCAAGTGCCGGAAGTGGTAGTAGATTCGTGATACCCAGGGCAATTGAGATGTTTGCCAACAACCAGAGCGTATTTACCGTGGCGGCGGGCGTGGTTGAGCCCGTATTCTGCTGATCAATTTGACGGGCTTGCGAATAGATGTTGTACATGCCTACTGGGCCGACAAAGCGGGCTTGATCGGCAGTGACTGTGCCTTTGAGCAAACGAATTGGTAAAGATACCAGTTCCTTGGCTTGATAACCTGCCATTTTCAAAGCGAGCGATGCGGTTTCTCCTATCGATCCGCTTTTATAAGGCACATCCAGGGTCACGCCTAAAGGGCCTTGATCCGTTGGGTGATCTTTGCGCGGGACGGCAGTCAGGGTGATTTGTTGGCCGCCGCGTTGAAGCACAAACGTCACTTGCTGATCCAACCTGGTTTGGACAATCGCCTGTAGATCAGCGGCGGAAGTGATTGGCTGTCCATCGGCACTGATGAAAATATCGCCAGCCTGCATGCCGGCGGTTTGGGCGGGCGTATCCGCAGAAATGCTGGCGACAAGTACCTTGCCCAGGTCAGGCACACCAACGCGGGCGTAAATCACCGCAAAGAGCAGGACCGCGGTGAGGATGTTCATCAATGGGCCGCCCAACAAAACCAACAAGCGTTTCAAAGGTGCTGCGCTGGCCATGCCGCCTGGAACAGTTGGGTCGTTTTCACCCTTCGGAAGCACGAAAGCGCCGAATGGAATCCAATTCAGCGTAAAATCTGTGCCACCAAGCTTGAACATCTTTAACATGCGCGGCGGCAGGCCGAGGCCGAATTCCAAAACCTCAATCTTAAATAACCTTGAAATTAAATAATGTCCCAATTCATGTAAAACGATCAGGACTCCCAGAGAAAGTATAAACTCAAGGATTCGCAACATTGTTGAACCAATAGCATCCATTGCTGTAAACCTCAGCAGTGTCCATATTTTTGTGTAAACTGCCTACATTATAACTGTTTTGAAGTTAGCCGTCTAAAAAGATGAGGAGACTCTCATCCATCCGCTTCGTTTATGACCCTCGCGGGTCCACCCACCGGTGCCACCAGCACTTCCTTAACCCCTGGGAAAGCAGCCAGGCGCTTTTGAATGGCTGGAGAATCATCAGCGGGACCCAATATATGGACATTTGGTCCGGCATCCAGTGTGTAGGTTGCATTCATTCCATCCTGACGCCAGGTCGGGATGGTCTTCATTAGCGCAAGCGAGGCAGGTTCCCAATAGAACAATGCCGGCCGGGAGGTCATCATCACCGCATGCATCAGGTTGCTGTCTTCCTCCAGGATCATAGCCAGGGAAGCGAAATCCCGATTTACAATTGCGTTCCGGCAAAAATCGAGACGGCGGGGCGTGTCAGCGATGCGGGCGGATTGCAGCGGGCTGGTATCAGCCAGCGCATGGCCCTCGGTCGAGCCTACCGGCTTGTGCACGGCTCGCACGATGGCAACATGGTCGACCAAAGCCCAGTGTTGCGGCGCGGCGATGCTTGAAGCATACGAATCAGCATCGCTATTTCCCATTTTCCATTCAACAAAACCGCCCGGCACCGAACGGCAGGCCGAACCGGAACCGGTTCGGGCCAGACGCGACAGTGCGGGTTCATCCAAGTCCAAGCCGATGGCCCGCGACGCGGCCAGGCTTAATGAAGCAAAGGCGGCTGCCGAGGAGGCAATGCCTGCCCCGGTTGGAAAATTATTTTCACTATTCACTTGGGCAAACCAGACTTTTCCAGCCAACGCCCGAACCCGGTCGAGAAATTGAACTACGCGCCGCAGACCTGGGCCGGCGACGGGTTGATGGTTGATGGTCAGGGCGTCTTTATCAAAAGCTGGAGAAAATTCGACCGTCGTCCGGGTTTCCAAACCAGCCAGATTCATGGAAATGGATCCATTGGATGGCAGCCGCAGAGCCTGGTCGCGGTTTCCCCAGTACTTGATGAATGCGATGTTCGGATTTGCAATGGCGGTTGCCAACGATTCCGGCATGGCGTTTGATTCTCCTCTTTATGGTCGGGTTGATTCTACATCTTTTCGAATGACTGAACGGGTTTTCCCTGGTTCTTTAGTCCAAGTTGCTCTTTTTTTGACAGGCGGTCTGTTATGAAGACTGTGTAATTGCATTCAAAACTGAGGGGATTGCTATTTGCAATCTTAATAATGTATAATTTAGATAATAATTATATAAAAATCGAAAGCATAATTCAGCTGAGGCAAAATGATGAATAATTCCAAGGTGTCCTCTGGGCAAAATGCGCATGTGGAAGCTATTGGTCCCGGATTTGAGGATTGGGCAAAACTCATTTCCTTTCGACCGCGTTTGTATTTCAAACCGCAAAATATCGAAGAACTCAAAGGGTTTTTGCTCAGCATTTACCAGGGGCCGTTCGCGGGGATGATTCCGCGCGTGCTTGGCAGCATGCACTCCTGTTCCAATATCTGTGTCTCTGATGCCACCCTCGACGTAAGCGATCTGCCGCAGACCATGGAATTCAGTTCAGATAATTCGAGCGTTATCGTTTCAGCTAACTGGCATTTTCACGACTTCCTATTGGCCTTGAGTCAACGTGGCAAATCCATCAGCGCCACTGGCGGAACGGACGAACAAACATTGGCTGGCATTATTTCCACCAACACTGCCCCTGCCACTCCCCACACTACCATCTATGAACTGCTCGAATGGGTTGAGTACCTGACCATTGACGAAGAGAACCATTCAATTGTCGAGAAACATATTTTAAAAACGGATCCGGATTTTCGGGCTGCCATCGGATCATTAGGCGCAATTGGCGTCATCACCCGGGTGAAGTTTACCCTGGTGGATGAGTTGTATTTCGAAACCATACAGAAAATCGTCCCGATAACTGAGGTACTGACCGATTTGGAGAAGACATCTAAGAAATATGATTTCTGGCGGGTGGATTGGGTACCCGATACAAACAAGGGTTTGCTTTGGGCAGCCATAAAAAAACCGACTGCAAATCCAGCTGGTGATTACCCGGCGGACCAGGCTGAAAACATCCTGATCGTGATTTTTAACGTGTTGGATCGGCTTGAGTCGGCCGGTCCTCTGCTCGACAACAGCATGCGGATTTTATACGCAGGGCTGACATTAACCTATGGCGAAGTAAAGGTCAACGGCCCGCTGCGCACCATGCTTCCGGTTGACCGGCGCGCTCCACTGCGGGTCGCCATGGCTGAATGGGCCTTTAATCCTGCTGATACCCAGAGGTTATTGGCAGCCTGTAAAGGCTATTTTAAGAAAAATGGCTGGCCGAACCTGCCGATCGAAATCGAACTAACGAAGACGGACGATTACTACATGTCAGCCTGGAATTGGCCCGGCCTGGACTACATCATTAAGTTCAACTTCATGTACCTGACCGATGTCTGCAAGACACCCGAAGACAAGCAAGCCATTTACGATCATTTGAGGGGATTGTGGAATTACCTGGTGAAATCCAGCATTCCGTTCAAGGCGCATTGGGGCAAGATCAACTTTATCGACAGTAATTTCACCTCAACGCATTACCAGTTTGACCAATTCAAACCTTTTATCCAACCCATGTTTCTAAATCCATATCTGAGGGAGCGGTTCTACTAGTTTTCCCACCTCGGAGCCCAAATTGTCCTAATTGGTTTCGTTTATGTCCATTGCAGGAACCCGGGCACAGGCTAACTGGACTGGTATGCCGCCGTTGTTGAAGAAATAGCGGCGCTCAAAACTGAGCCCGGTATGTCCTAACAGAACCGGATCTGAAGCCAGAATAGCCGCGTTCCAACCTGGACAAAGCCGGCGCAGCACCTTTCCAAATTGACCAAACAAATCGCGTAAATCATGGCCGGAGCGGACACGTACCCCGTAGGGCGGATTGGTAACCACAAATCCGGGCGTAGACGGCGGCTGGATGGCAGAAACTGCTTTTTGTGAAAAATCAATGTCCGCCAGAACTCCAGCGCGTTCAGCGTTAGCCCGGGCCATTTTGACTGCGCCAGCATCGCGGTCTGATCCTTGAATGATTGATTTGGCGGACTGCTTTTGTCCTTCGGCTTGCTCAAGAAGTTTTTGCCAAAGCCTCTTATTAAAATCTGGCCAGGCCATGAACCCAAACCGGCGAGATCGGCCAGGCGCGAGATGCCTTGCCATCATTGCCGCCTCGATGGGGATGGTGCCTGAACCACAGAACGGATCCAGTAAAGGAGCGGATCCATCCCATCCGGTAGCCATCAATAACCCTGCGGCGAGGGTCTCACGCAATGGGGCTTTGTTCACAGCCTGGCGGTAACCGCGGCGGTGCAGGTGCGCACCGGAAGTATCCAGGCTGATGGTGCACTGGTTATTGACGATACGAACCAGAACCAACACAGGGGGTTCTGGGCTGTTTTCGTCGAATTTCGCCAATTCAATCTGCTGGCCAAACCGGTCGCTGATGGCCCCGGCTACCCTTTCGGCAACAGCGCCGGAATGGTAAAGTTTGGATTGATGGCAGGTTACTCGCAGAGCAACAGGCCGGTTTATCGTAAGGTACGTCTCCCACGGTAAACGGGAGGCTTTTTTTCGTAGTTCCGAAAATGAGGCTGCATAGAACTGCCCGAAGCGCAACAGGATCCTGCTGGCTGTACGCAGATGCAAGTTGGCAAGGTAAATTTCAAGTTGTCCGCCCTGAAAGGTAATGCCGCCTTCTTCAGGATCGGCCTCGATGGCGCCAGGTTTCAATCCTAGGGTAGATAATTCAGCGAAAGTGAATTGTTCCAATCCAGGGCCGCAAACAGCAAATAATTCACTCATCGCCAGCGTCCCTTTTGTTCAGCTTTATCAACAACAATTTGTTTTTGCCGGTCCTTCCGAATTGGGTCTTTTTCAACAAAAAGCGGCTCCATGGTGAATGGATCCATCTCGGTGTAATACATCAGGCTGGCGTAGGTCGAGGGGGTGGGGGTGAATATTTGCACCTGTTCGGGATGAATGTGGAGTTTTTCACCGGCGAATTCGCGCAATTGCTTCATATCCTCATCCGAACATCCGGGATAGGCCGCAATCAGGTAATAGGTAAGAAATTGGTTACGCCCCGTGGCCTGGTTAAGCTCATCATAAACCTGTTTGAATTCCAATAAGGCGTGCGGCGCGGGTTTCCCCATGCGTTTCAGCACTGAGCCGACCGTATGTTCCGGAGCGACCTTTAGTTGGCCGGACACATGAAAATCGACAATTTCGCGTAAATACTCTTTGCCGTGTTTTTTATCATGGAGAACCATGTCATAACGGATACCGGAGGCGACAAATGCTTTCTTGACGCCGGGGATCTGGCGGATTTTTCGCAGGAGGGTCAACTGCCGGCTGTGGTCAATTTTCAATGCCGGGCAGATCTCGGGATACAGGCAGCGGCGATCGGCGCAACTGCCCATTTTGAGCTTCTTGGAGCATTCAAAACCATACATGTTGGCGGTGGGTCCGCCGACATCCTGGATATATCCCTTGAAATCCGGATGGACGCTCAGACGGCGGGCTTCGGCTAAAATTGATTCCTCGCTGCGCCACCTGACCGTTCGGCCTTCGTGAACTGCGATGGCGCAAAAATTACACTCGCCGTAGCAGCCGCGGTGGGTAGAAGTGGCAAAGCGGATTGTTTCGAGTGCCCGCACGGCTCCCTGCCGGGCATAATAAGGATGTTGTTCGCGTTCATACTCTTGGGCATAAATCGCGTCCAGTCCCTTTTGATCGGTGTAGGGCGCCGGCGGATTTTGAACCAACACCCGGTCTCCAACCTTTTGCCATAACCCTTTGGCATTCAGCGGATCGTTATTTTGATAAAACATGTGAAAAAGTTCAATAAAGGCATGCTTATCTGACAATGCATCTTCATGCGAAGGCATTTCCAGGTACCCATCAGGCGCTGAAGCAGCGGTATAACTCAGACCGGGCAGGCTGGTTGGATCGCCTGCCGATTGCAGACAGCGCGCCAAATCAACAATGGAACTCTCAGCCATGCCGTAGAGCAGATAGGTGGCTTTCGCGTCAAAGAGAATCGGGCGCCTGAGCCGGTCGCTCCAGTAATCATAATGAGTCACGCGTCTCAGACTGGCTTCGATGCCTCCCAGGACGATGGGGACGGTATTCTTGAAATACCGGCGAATCAGGTTGGAATAAGCTATGACCGCCCGGTCAGGCCGGCGGTCATTGACGCCGCCAGGGGTGTAATCATCGGCGTGCCGTCTTTTCCGCGAAGCTGTGTAGTTGGCAACCATTGAATCGATGCTGCCGCCGGTTACCCCCCAAAAAAGACGCGGCTCTCCCAGACGGGCAATATCTCTCGCCGAATGGATATCCGGTTGGGCAATGATGCCGACTCGAAAGCCGGCCTGCATCAGGGCTTTTCCGATGACCGCAACCCCGATAAAAGGGCTGTCAATATAGCTGTCGCCGGTGATCAGCAGAATATCCGCCTGATCCCAACCTAGCTGTGTAAATTCTTCCAGAGTCGTTGGTAGAAACAAAGATCACCTGTAATTCAGATGCGTCCGGGGTCTAGTCGCCGAGGTTGGTTCCGACCTGCCGGGCGCCTTTCAACCAGGGATGGTCGCCTGGAACCGTTTTATTCTTCCCGGCAACATCTTCAAGGGGTACGGCGGTAATCTTACCGCCTTGCTGAGCTACCATGATGCCGTATTGGTTTTTTGCTAAGTAGCCAACACAAACCGATCCAAATTGGGTTGCCAGAACGCGGTCCGTGGCGGAGGGAGTTCCACCGCGAAGCAAGTAGCCTAATATGGTCGTGCGCGTCTCCAGACCGGTCATTTGTTCCAACCGGTTTGCCAGTAACAAGGTGTTGCCGGTGAATTGAGTCTCCAGCCGTTCAATTCGGGCAGCCGCCTTATTGGCTTCCTTGCCGCTGCGCCGGCTGGCATTCAAACTTAAGCTGCGTTCATAAAAAGCGACATCCTCCTGCGATCGTGAACCTTCTGCCACTGCCACCAGCGAAAAACGCTTGCCTGCCTCGCTCCGTTTGAGGATGGCACCTGCGACCTTTTCCATGGAATACGGAATCTCGGGGATGAGGATGACATCCGCACCGCTGGCTATGCCAGCACCCAGGGTCAGCCAGCCCGTGGTGTGCCCGGTGATTTCAACAACGATGATGCGGTGGTTGGAATGTGCAGTACTATGCAAACGGTCGATCGCTTCAGCGGCAATGCCGAGGGCGGTGTCAAAACCAACTGACATTTCGGTAAGGGCGATATTGTTTTCGATTGATTTTGGCAGCGAAATAACGTTTAACCCGCGCTTTTGAAGGTAGAACGCGCTCTCCTGCGTTTCCCTTCCACCCAAACAAACCAGGCCATCCAGTTGATGCTTTTGGTAGGTATCGAGGGCAGATTGGACATGGTCTGGGCCGTGCGTTTCTTCCATTTCATGCGGACGGTCTTTGCTGGTACCCAAAATGGTGCCGCCTGCCGTCAGGATGTTCGAAAGGGCAGGCGCCTGAAGAGGAATGGTGTGATCTTCCAACAGGCCGGTGAAACCATCCAGAAACCCGATTAGCTCAAAACCTTCGCTCAGGGCAGCTTTGCCAATTGCCCGGATGGCTGCGTTTAAGCCCGGGCTGTCAGATCCGGCAGTAAGAATGCCAATGCGTTTCTTCGTCATGGAGCCCTCCCGTTTGAATGGTCCTCCTGTATTGTACCTGAATTCTGCCTATCCAAACCGGTCAGGGTTGCGACTGAGCCCGTACAGGGTTCGATGATTGCCATTCAGCCGGCGTGAAGGATTTGGAGTAAAATCACTACTTATGTTTTTATAATCTTAGGTACGTCGTGGCTTCCATGAAAAATGATTTTGACAATCAAGAGAAATTGACCCTCAGCAAACTACCCCGGAATGTGTGGGCAGTGAGCCTAACCAGCTTTTTTATGGATGTCAGCAGCGAAATGGTCATTAACATTTTGCCGCTTTTTCTGGCCAATGTCCTGGGTGTAAAAACCAGCCTGATTGGCGTCATCGAAGGCATTGCCGAAGCAACTGCCAGCCTTTTGAAGTTATTTTCAGGCTGGTTATCCGATAAACTTGGCAGCCGCAAGTGGATTGCCGTGGCAGGCTATGGCATCTCGGCAATATCCAAACCATTCTTTTTGCTCACCAATACCTGGGCAACGATCGCTGGAGCGCGGTGGGCTGACCGGATTGGCAAGGGGGTGCGGACTGCGCCGCGTGATGCATTGGTGGCCGATTCGATTGATCCAAAGAATCGCGGATTAGCCTTTGGTTTTCAACGTGCCGCCGATACAGCCGGCGCAATGTTGGGGTTGCTGATCGCAATTCTGGTGGTCTGGCTGGTTCAGAAGAGTTCCCAGACGCTCAATTTGAGTACTTTCCGCACGGTGGTTTGGATCTCGTTGATCCCGGCGGTTTTGGCAGTACTGTCGATAGCCATTGGGACCCGGG
The DNA here is from genome assembly GCA_964536805.1 of uncultured Longilinea sp. GTDB lineage: Bacteria > Chloroflexota > Anaerolineae > Anaerolineales > Anaerolineaceae > Longilinea. Next base: position 186,991 of record CAZHYQ010000003.1, on the reverse strand, counting down.
AAGTGGCCGTTAAGGGCAAAGCCGCCATGCCCAAATTTGCTTTTCGCTCGCTGGGCAAACCGTTTGTGGTTTTTATGGTGATTGTCAGCATTTTTGACCTGGGCAATTCTTCGGATGCTTTTCTGGTGCTGCGTGCCCAGGAACGGGGCCTCAGCGTACTTGGCATTCTGGCCATGCTGGCGGCATTCAACCTGGTCTATACGGTGGTATCGTTGCCAGCCGGGTCGTTATCGGACCGGGTTGACCGTAAGAAGCTGATTATTGGCGGATGGATTGTCTATGGATTAATCTATCTTGGTTTTGCGTTTGCCCAAACTGCCTTGCATGTCGTGGTTTTGTACATCCTGTACGGCTTATATTATGGTCTGGCTTTTGGCACAACCAAGGCTATGGTTGCCGATCTAGTACCGCAGCAGCTGCGCGGTACTGCTTACGGCACCTATAATGCCGTGCTGGGCATTTTAGATTTCCCAGCCTCGCTCATTGCAGGGTTGCTCTGGCAGGGGGCCGGAACCTGGCAAGGGTTTGGTCCCTCGGCGCCATTCTTTTTTGGCGGCGTATTGGCGTTGATCGCAGCGGTATTGATGATAACCTGGATGCCAAGAGTCCAACCGCAACAATCAGCCTAATGCTGATTTAGTCTTGAAGGCACACGCGGCGCCAGGGTGGCAATGGCATTTTCCATGATCCATCCGGTGATTCCACCGAAGGAGACTTTCCACCAATAAGCGCCTTTGGCTAGAATTCCGTTGAATTGGTTGTCATCCTGTTGAATTTCCCCATAAGTTCCGGGGGGAATGACTGTAATTCCTGCATAATTTGTGCCGGGACCAATGCGCAAAACGGAAGCCGCGGTGGTAAATACCTCCAAATTGCCGAAGGATGTTGCCGACACCTCTTTTGCGGATACCTTTGCGATCATCAATGCGTTTGCCACGCGGCGTTCGCAACCATTTTGCAGGCTCATTGGCGGTTCAAATTTTTCCTCCAATGGCATTTGGGGTGATTTGATAGTTCCGTCGCCAGCGTTGATGGCCATGGGCAAAAATAGCCGGTAGCATACGTCGCTGGGCGTGTTGACAACCGAACCGTTAACAACCATGGTTGAAGATCCGCCGCCATCCTGTGCGACGGCATCTTGTGCGCCCAGGGTATCGCGGATGAATAGTCCTAATTCCTGAAAAGTCATCCCAATGCTGCGGTCTGGTTGGCGGCCATCCACCACAATCAGGTAGATGAACCTATCATCATATGCAACCGCGGTGCGCGGGGCGCGGGTGGTGTCTTCCGCTGGAGGATTGATGGCGCCATTATTGAGTAAATGCAGGGCTGCACCTATGCTGGTGTAAGCCTTGACCCAGGGTAAGGGGTTTGGGGTTTCACAATCCTTCTTAAGGCTGGAAATTTCCTGGTTTATCCGGATGGTTGCACCAAGCTCAAGCGTTTCCAATAACAAATCGCGTTGAGTCCCGCTGGCCGAGAGAACAATGGAATCGAAGGGTATCAATGTGGACCCCGTCTGGTCGCGGATTTCCTTGACGGTTCCCACCACGGCAACAGCCGGATTTTGCGATAAAGGCAATATCAATAAAGGCCGGGTCAGTTGAACGACCACATCCACGCCACTGGCATCATTGGAGGTGCTTAACCCGAATTGTGGTGTAAAAATGATTAATTGGTCATTTTTGCGGGCGGTGTTGATTCCGTTGATCGGGATCGTTTCATTTGTGCCATCGACGCGGAGAGTCTGTTTGGCTTGTTGATGGTATACGCAATCACCGATAAAGACCTGCCGATTAAGCGTCCAGACCAGGCCGCTGCCGCCTCCCAGGTCGTCAAACCGTTTTGCATACCACCCTGACTGTACCATGCCGTTTTCAGGGGTATCTGACCTGCCAAAATAGGATCCGTTGACAGCGACAAGGATTTCGCTGCGGTTGCCCCATTGCTGACCCCAAAAATCAATGGCATCGTTATACCTGGCAGCCATGCCGCGCACGGTTTCCACGCTGCCGAGCTGCCCGCGGGCCACCCCGCTTTCTAGCGTTACTTCATCCTGACCGTCGTCTGGAACCGCCACCGCCATACGGGCTACAAAAGCGCGTACAGGGCCAGGCAGGTTAAACTCGCGATAATCCACTCCACTTGCCAGCGCCGTCCAACCGTCCGTTGTTTGCTGCGGTGTTGCAGCCTGAACAGGCGATGGAGCCCAGGTTTGGAGCAAGAGAAGGACTGCCAGAACAATGGTGGTTCTAAAATGGCGGGGCATGGCAATAGTATAGCATGATGTCTGACGATGCCTGGAAGAGAACATAATTTCTATTATACTTACATTTTATTAAAATGTGAATTCGTATAGATAACTTAAGAGATGCATATGCTATAATCATTAAGTAATCTTTGAGGGTAAATCATGGCCGTTGTGACCATTTCGCGTCAAATGGGCAGCCTGGGTTTTGAGATTGGCAATCTGGTAGCGGAGTGCCTGGGGTACCGCGTTGTCTGGCGCGAATTGATCAATGAGGCCGCCATACGGTCCGGTACGCCGGATGTCGCATTGGCCGTGATCGATGAACTCGGCTTGTTGGGTATGACGCCTACCGCGAAAAATTTAGAAGCTTACCTCCAGGCTGTTAGGTCTGTCGTTTTGGAATTGGCTGGGAAGGGTAATGTGGTGTTGGTTGGGCGGGCCGGGCAACGAATCCTGGCGGCCTATCCTGGAACTGTCCATGTCCGTTTGATTGCTCCAATGGATCTACGCATCCAACGGATTGCGCACGAACAAAATATCTCGACTGATGCTGCACGGGCACAAGTTGAGGCCAGCGATCGCAGCCGCAGACTCTACTTAAAAAAATGTTATCAAGCCGATTGGGAAGATGCCAGTCTATATGATCTATTGATCAATACCGGACGAATTTCAAGTCAGGAAGCCTGCGATTTGATTTGCATGGCAGCCCGACGGGTCGATCGGCAGGCGGGGAATTAAACATCCGGGTGGCAGGAGCCGATCTTTGAGCATTCAAGAGAATGGAACGCCGCGCTTTGCCGGGCCAATCGAGGAGACCTTCGCGAAAATCCTTGATTTTTATGGAATAGAATGGGAATATGAGCCGCGAACCTTTCCATTGGTCCGGGATGGCGATGGGAAGGTCCTTGAAGCATTTTCGCCCGATTTTTACCTTCCACAACAGGATCTGTATATTGAATTAACCACGCTGCGGCCGCATCTGGCAACCTATAAAAACCGGCGCATCCGGTTGATGAAGGAGCTTTATCCTGAAATCAAAATCAAATTGCTAAAACGCCGCGAGCTGCGAGACATGATGATCAAATATGGCCTGGTGCAGGAGGCCATTCCCATTCAAGGTAACCATGTCCAACGGGTGGAGCCATGAGCCGCATACATCCCTCAGACTTCGGAGAGTTATCGCCTGATATCAGCGAAGTCCTGTTTTCAGCCGAACAGATCCAGCAGCGTGTGGCAGAACTCGCCAGCGAGATTAGCGCGGAATACAGCGAAAAGAATCCCGTCCTGGTTGGCGTGCTCAAGGGTGTTTTATTCTTTATGGCTGACCTGCTGCGCGAATTGCCGATTGCCGCCGAGGTCGATTTTCTATCCGTCGCCAATTATTCTACCGAATCCCGTTCTCAAGGTCTGGTCCGCCTGGTAAAGGATCTGGAAACGCCAATCGAAGGGCGGCATGTACTTTTTGTCGAAGATGTGATCGATACGGGTTTGACCTTAAATTACCTTTTGCGCACATTGAAGGCCCGCCAACCAGCCAGCCTTGAAGTGTGTGTTTTATTCAACAAACCCACCAAACGGTTAATTGAGATTCCCCTCCGGTTTAAGGGTTTTGACATTCCTGACCGGTTTGTGGTTGGGTACGGGCTGGATTTTCATGAAAGATACCGTAATTTGCCCTATGTGGGTTCACTTAAAGCCGGGGTGTTATTGCCTGGCCGTTGAGGATAAAAAACACACCTGGAGTATAAAATAACTCCAGGTGTGAAAGGTGCAGGGGTTCAAAGTAACCTGCTATCTGACATTCTTCCCTGAATTTGTTTTGCCAATTACCTACATCAGGTACAGAGGCGTACAAATTCTTTCTGGGGATCTCTCATAGCTCCACTTCAATGGGTTCTCCTGACCGAGTGTTCTCATTTTGATTTGAGAACCTGGGATTAGAGATAGCACCAAGAAGTTTCCTCGCGGAGAGATGTTAATCTGCTGTTGCCCGTTGCGATTCTCAACTTGCGGGACGTCGTACGTGACGGCTCAGATTTTCAGGAATGCCAGTGATCAATCCCTCTGAACTCCCTGCACTTTTATAGTAGTAAATTTATTTCGCTGAGTCAAGAGGTTTTTGATGTTGTATAGACAAGTTTAAGAAACTCTAATGATATTTTCGATTTCTTCATTTTGTTTTCTAGGAACAAGTTTTCATTCGTATAATCGATGAGAATTGCTCAGGCGTCTTTTTGCCTGGTAATCAAAGCCACGACCGGTTGATCCAGCAACAGGTGATTTTGAAAAATCCGCAACAGGTCATCATCCGTTGGGCAGCGATACAGGATTTGATCTGGCTGGATAACCATAATCGGGCCGTCCTTGCAAACGTTGAGGCAGCCGGTTAAATTGCATTTGAAATGGTGCGGCATGGCGGGATCATCCAGCTGGTGGGATGCACGCAGGTCCAATAATTTGGCGTAGAGTTCGCGCGATCTTTCCTTTTCAGCACAATCCCCGTTTTGGCAGATAAAGACTTTGCGGATTCGATTTGGTTCCGCTTGAAATTCATTGTTCAATCTAGGCAACCTCTACATTTTTGCCAGGAGGTCAGCTTTTTTCTTTTCGAATTCTTCCTCGGTCAAAACGCCTTTTTCCCGCAGTGCTCCCAGGCGTTCGAGCAGAGAGGGAATATCGGCTGATTGGACCTCATTCGGCTCACCGTCATTTTCCCGGTTCAAGAAGGCACCGGCCTGTTCCATTTCCAGCCGCGATTTGGCGTTTAGCATGGTCGTTTTAAAACGTACCGGATTGCCAATTCTTTTAAAAAGATTTACGCCTAGTTCGCTGGCGGTAAGGATTTCAACATTCCCGTAGCCGAACAATCTTCCCCAAAACGATTGCACCATCTTGACGTCATTCACTTTTTCAAGCGAAGAGTCAATCACATTCTTGTTAATGATGCCGGAAATCTGAATCACGCGGCGGCTGGTGATGACATATTGGCGGTTCCACCAGATTAAATATTCCCGCACCAAACTGATCAGAGGGATGATGAGTAGAAAGAACCCAAACGAAATGGGATAGTTTGGTAAAGAAGCCTGGGCAATGGCGACGACAATCACCAGAACGATCATCGCGATGAGCTCGAGGATAACCATCCCGAATAGTACAAACCAATGCTGGCGTGATACCAGCAGAATTTCTTCATTTTCACCCAATAGGCTTTGTAAATAATTGCCGGCCATGGTTCATCTCCGTAATGGAACGACCAGAATAGGATCTTCGATTTGTAAATAAGTATATGCGCTAATTACTTCATCTGCAATCCATTGACTCATGTTCAAAATAAAAACAGGCAGCTTGACGGCTGCCTGTCTGGGCATACTGGATAATCTTTGATTCTCAGTCTTTTTCGTCGATCAAATCATCGTCATCATCGTCGTCGTCATCTTCGTCAAATTCATCATCCCATTCATCAACCTCATCTTCATGAACATGACCGTGTTCAAGTTCTTCATCGGTGGGTTGGCGAAGGTCGGTGATGGTTACCTGAAACTCCAGCGTCTTGCCTGCCAACGGGTGGTTGAAATCAAGCTGAATGGAATCGGGGTTGATATCGCTGATGACGGCTGTATCTTCACTGCCGTCGTCCATGGCTACCTGGATTTCAGTACCCAGCTCCAGCGGAATCTCAGCCGGGAACTCGGCCCGGGGGACATCGACGAAATTGTCATTATCCAACTCGCCATACCCGTCAGCTGGTAAAACGGTCACATTTTTACTGTCGCCAATTTTCAACCCGGCAATTTCACGTTCGAGACCGGCAATGATGTTTCCGCGTCCTTGCAGGAAGGAGATCGGACCGCTTTCTTCGGAGGAATCGACAACCTCGCCATCGACGGACAGCGAGTAATTCATAACAACGACGATGTCGTTTTCAATTTTGGTGGGTTTTCCACTTTCGTTCAAGGCGTACTCCATTTCTGAATAAACCGGGTATACCGGTCAGTTGCAAGCGCAACATTATATCACAAAACCGGCAGTCACCTGCCGGTTCTGAACCAATTGAAAGTAAAGGATAACAGTATTTAGTTGTTCACGGCTGCCATCTGGGCAGCTTCCGGTACCGTTTTGATGATTTCAAGTTCGATCCGGATCTTAATCTCGTCTCCAACCAAAACGCCGCCTGTCTCAAGGGCTTGATTCCACGTCAGATTCCAGTCTTTTCGGTTAATTTTGGTGCTGGCTGAGAAACCTGCACTGATTTTTCCCCAGGGGCTCTTTGCCTGGCCGTTATACTCTGTTTCCAGAACAACCGGACGGCTGATGCCGCGGATGGTCAAATCGCCGTAAATCCGGCCATTGGCTTCATCCAGTTTTTCAACCTTATGACTCTTGAAGGTTAAGTAGGGGTACTTATCGGCTTCAAAAAAATCAGCTGAACGCAAATGGTTGTCGCGTTGCGGTTCATTGGTGTTAATGCTGGCTGCTTCAATATTTACATCCACGCTGGATGCGGTCGGATCAGATTCATTAAAATCGACTGTTCCAGTGTAGCGTTCAAACCGACCGCGAACGGTCGAGATCATCATATGGCGGACAGAGAATTCCACGGTCGAATGGGCGTTATCAATATTCCAGTTCATTACTAACTCCTCTTATTGTTATGTACTAAAAGTTATCTTTATGATTACTAAAGAGAAGTATATAACATATAGTTTTTATTGTCAAGAAGAAGATCCAGATTATCTGATTTTCTAATCTGATCCTTAGAATTGAGATTGATTAGCCGTTATTGACTAAAGACGTCGCACAGGCCGCTTTTTTGGATACGATCCCAGTCGCCCCTCAACTGGCCTAAAGGTATGTTTGTACGCATATGCTCTGGGCTGATTTGACCCCAATCGAGTCCATCCAGTATGCCAGAACCGTGTTCGCGCAGGTTGCCACAAAATTTTGCAAGCAGATCAATTTCGGGCTTTAGCAACGCTTCCTTGCCTTCTTCAAATGGTTGGACAAATTCACCCGCGTCAAGCGCCCCCGCCCAATAATCCGCGCCTTCCTGGTCGATAATCACAATGAATTTCCATTGAAAACTATAGTTTTTTCGCAAGGATTCCAGAAAACTGGCGGAAATTTCCTTGTCTTTTGATAGTGAAAAGCGTTCTGCCAGGTCCGGTTCGCCGGCTTTAGCGGAAGGGTAAAGAGGCAAAAATGTCAAACTGGCTGGATCAGCCTGATAGGAAAATGCCACCCATAAGGAGATTAGTTTTGGTTCCTCGGCATCCAGGTGGTCTACGTGGACGATCAGAATATTCGATTGTGAAGAGTCTGTCTCAGAAGCTAAATCGCCAGGCTTTTTTTCAGCTGGCGAGGTAAGTAATTGAGCAGCTTGATATCCAAGAAATAAACACAGGAGAAAACCGATGAGTGCTAGGAAGATTCCTATCTTTCGCATAGTCAGGTTCGGAGTTTGATGAATGCGTCGCTTTTGGCTCGTCCAGGCGGGGTGGTCAAATTGCCTGAATTGTTTTGCTGAATGATTTCACGCAGGGCTTTCGCGAAAGGGTGGCTACCAGCTGATAAGTTGGTACTCTTGGTTTGCGGCAGGGCAGGGTCCAGCGCATTCAAATCTCCAAAGACAACCATGCCGACATAAAGTTGCGCCCGGAGTTGTGCAGCCGCCTGTGTTAACCAGATGCTTTGCTGGGAGGGGTCCTTGGTTGAAGCATCTGCTGGATTTATTGTACCATCAGGTACTGAAAGGCGTGTAACCCACAGCAGGGTATTTCCCTGGTTGTAATCCATCATGATCTGGCGGACATTTTCATAGCGGCGCAGCACGAGGGTTTCAGCGTTCACGGATGCATCAGAGGGCTGTCCAGTGATATTGGTGAATTGCAGGCTAATGACCGCTAAATTATTGATGGCACCAGCCTGGTAAAGGCCGCGTAAGAAATCCAACTCGTTAATAGATCCGGCAGATGGTTCACCGATGATTTCCAACCCACCTGCGATTAATTCCAGGGGAATGCCGTTATCCCGCAACTTCGATTTTACAGTGGAGAAGACGTTCCAGTAATTCGCCGGATCCGGAGCGATACCCCAGCCATTGATTGTATTTGCACCCGGAAACAGTTCGATCGCTTGAATACAACCCGGGTACCGTGCGGCCAACATTTCAATGAGCACCGCAACCAGGTTCGGGTTGGGTCCTTGTGCTGTCAACGACCAGGCGGGCGGCTGGGTGATGCTAAAAAGGACGGATGTCTGGTTCTGGGCGGCGGCTTTCATGGCCAAATCCAACCGGGAGAAATTTACCGGGGTGGTAGGATCGGGCATCAGTGCGGCCCAGGAGAGGTCAATGGTCAACCAGTCCAGCCGCAGGGTGCCGGCCAACTGGAGCCCTTGTTCCAATTGGGAGCCGTTGAGGTTTATCCTGGCGCCATAACCAAATTCCGCAGTGCCAGGTATACCGCGAATTGCCTGGACCGGTTTCGCAGGTGCAAACGAAAACAGAATGGCGGTTACCAGCAGGATTGGCAGCCAGCGTAAACGCATCGATTTACCTCGCCAACATGTAAATATTGACGACGAATCCAGTGATAAATCCGGCGGCAGAAGCGGCCGCGACTAGCAGCATGATTTGCCGGACAACCCGCGGTTCCAAAAGGCGGTAAACGCGCGGCAGCATGCGGCGAACAAATTCAGAATTTGTCAGGGCATTGATTGCCAGATCCCAGAAAAGGATCTCGACCCGTTGCGTCAGTGGAATAAACATGTTCATTGAAGCAGACCCCCCTGGAAATTATCGTGATTCGGACATTTTGAGAATCTTGCCGCCAGTGCTGGCGACCACGCGGACTGTCTTTTCCATGGCATGCCCATTTGCGCTGGTGACCTTGGTTGAAAAGATCAAAAGCACCTGGTCATCGCCCTGGGCCTTCACCCTGGGCTGCCGGCCGTCCAATTGCGGAAATCGGCGGTAGACCTGCTTACAAATAGCGGCAACCAATGTTTTTTCCATGTGGTTTAGCGTACCCGGCGGCGCAGGAAGGCTGGCAGGTCCAAATCGTTGGATGAGCCTGTACCTGCATTGACTGTGTCTAGTTGCATCATTGAGCCAACGGTGATCGGTCTATTTGAATTTGCAGCCGGTTGTGCCTGCGCCTGGCTGGGTCTTGATTGGAGTGATGCTGGCATGGCGGTAGCGCCCAGACCGGTGATGATCAGGATGACCTGGGTGCGGTTGTGCATGCGTTCGTCATTGATCACGCCGGGGACGATTTCAGCCTGGCCGTTGGTGCGCATTTGCAATTCATTCAGCGAGTCCATCACCTCGAAGAATGTGAGGTCAGATCCGCCGGTGAAATTGGCAATAATTCCATTGGCATTTTCGAGGTTGATCGACTCCAAAAGTGGGTGATGCAATGCATATTCAATCGCTTTGCGTGCTTTGCCTTCACCCTCTCCAATGCCGATAGAGAGCAGCGCGCCGCCGCCCATTTGCATGATCTGGCGGATATGTGCGAAATCCACATTAATCAAACCTGGTTCGGTTATCAATTCTGTAATGCCCTGGATACCCTGGCGGAGAACATCATCCGCCAGCCGGAATGCCATTTCCAGGGTCAGGTCAGGCCGGTCGAGGGTAAGCAAACGATCGTTGGGGATGGTAATGAGCGTATCGGTAAAGGGGCGCAATCGGGCCAGACCTTCGCGCGCATTCTTCTGGCGACGGCCGACTTCGAATGCAAATGGCATGGTAACAATCGCGACGGTCACTGCACCGAGCGAGCGGGCCACCCGGGCAGCGATGGAGATTGAACCCGTGCCGGTTCCGCCTCCCATGCCCGCAGCCAGAAAAACCATATCAGCGCCTTGCAGAGCCGCCTTTAATTCCTTAATGCTTTCTTCGGCTGCGCCTTCGCCCTTTTCGGGACATCCGCCTGCACCCAGCCCGCGCGTCAGTTGCGGGCCCAGTTGGATTTTCACAGGTGCAAGTGAACTGCGCAGAGCCTGGGCATCGGTATTGCAGGCAATAAAGTCGACTCCGGACAATCCCAATTCGATCATGCGATTGATGGCATTGGATCCCCCACCTCCAAGCCCGACCACTTTCAGAACGGGCGGCTTGATGTTGAGGGGTACCTGTTGGATGGGTTTTGCGGGCATCGTGATGTTCATTTTGATTTACCTCTCTGCCAGTTGTGTTGCAATACTTATGCCATCCCCACGAATCCACTCGATTTGACAGCCTGTATTGCGTAAGTGATCCAGATCGTTTTCACAAAATAGTTTATCGCCGCCGATTAATGTGACCTGCTCGGCCAGGGCTGCTTCGGCCATATCGAACCCCACAGTTGGCTGGTGCTTTTTTACAAAGCCCCGAATGATGTTCCATTCCCAATCCGACAGGCCGCCGGGGTAATTCGGCAGCAGCAGGTAGTGGCGGATGGGATGCTTGTTTCCGGCGTTTGAGAGCGAACTTCCTTCTGCAGAAGATGAATTCACGGTGTAATTATTTTTATGAACCCAATCGATTAATGCTTTTCCAGCCGGTCGAGGAGCGCCAGCGCCATCAAATAAGGCCTGATCCCGATACGGGCTATCCTCTGTGGCGCATAACAGCCAGAAATTGCATGCCATCACCATGTCGGATAGCGGTTCCAATAATGCGCTGCTTTGATCTGCTTCGGCGGTGAGCGTACCAGCGCACAGGTTGGCGATTTCCACATAGCGCTCTGCCGTTTCGCTATCTTCATTTTTCGATTGAATTTGCTTGGGCGATCCTGCCATACCAGCCTGGAACAGCATGATTGGGACTTGCTTCTGCAATACGGTTTTTGCAACAGCCTGGTACCAATCGCTGATGCGAAAACCGCGCTGGTCCTGCTCATCGGCCGTTGAACTATAGGGATGTGCCTCCGGCCAGCTCTCCGGCCCGCCGGCGCCCCAATCAAGGGGATGTCCGTACGTCCAGGCATAGGCAGCCAACATCAGGTGGTCGATCAATTTCGTCTGTTTGCGGCGCTCAAGCGACTCAAGGGAGAGGCGGAGAAAGGCAGTGTCCCAAAAACTTCCGCCGGGTTCGAGCGGCGGAAATACCGGCGTGATGCCGTTCCGTAAGGTTAGGTTTGCAGCCGGCAAATACCGGTCCAGGAAACGGTCGACGAGACCCTGCTGAGTCCAGCCGGTGGATGGCCAGGAAGAGCGGTTATTTGGACGATCGAAGAGAACAATGTGGTGGATGCCCCAGCGGGCATAGCTGCCCAGGAGCAATTCGAGACTTAGGAGATCGATGGACGCGCTCATTGGCATCGACATATGCAAGACAGGTTGGATGCCAGCGGCCAATAATCCGGTAATAAAAGGTTCTGGTACTGCTGTCCGTTCGCCGTCGGTGTTCAATACCAGCCAGGATGCGCCTAATTGTTTCAGACGCGGCAGCCAGGTTTGCAGATCCAATTCCCGGTAATGCAGAGTGTCCGGAAAATAATGAAAGCCAAGCCGGTTTTGATAAGTGATGGTCAGTTCAGGTGCATCCATTGGTCCCTCGCTAATTGTGCTAAGCCTTGAGATGCAACTAGCATGCCAGTGAGGGAATTACGCAATTTGCCGGCGTTAGAAAGTTAGAAAATGTCAAAAATGAAATCGTTTGGAACCCTCAATCCTTGAACCTCTTCTGATATAATCAAAACCAATGATTCTTGTAACGGGCGGGACGGGTTTCGTTGGGCGGGAATTGATCCGCCAGTTGGTGACGATTGGAAAACCCGTCAGGACTTTGTTGCGGCCTTCCACAACATCGCCTGAATTACCTAAAGGCGTTCCGGTTGAAGTAGCAGTCTGCAGTTTACTGGATGAACGCGGCTTGCGAGCGGCCATGAAGGGGGTGGATGTTGTTTTCCACTTTGCCAGTGCAGAAAGACACAGCACCGGGGCAGATCTAAATCAGGTGGATGTAGAAGGTACGCGCCAGGTGGCGCAGGCGGCGGCCCAGGCTGGCATTGAGCGTTTTTTTTACTTAAGCCATTTGGGGGCTGACAGAGCCTCAGCCTACCCTGTATTTCGAGCCAAGGCCCTGGCAGAATCTGCCATCATCCATAGCGGTGTACCGTACACCATTTTCCGCAGCGGTGCGATTTTTGGACAGGGAGATGCCTTATTCAGCGGTTTGGTTCGGTTGATGCGCATGCTGCCTTTCGCCTTTTTTATGCCCGGAGATGGTAACCATTTGATTCAGCCGATTTGGGTGGAAGACCTGGCAGCCTGTCTTTTGATGTCACTGGAGAACCATACCGGTGAAAACCAATTGCACTTCATCGGCGGTGCTGAGTATTTATCCTTGCGCCAGGTGGTAAAAATCATCGAAGAGGCTACCGGATTACGCCGCATCCCTGTTGAAGTCTTTCCGGCAACCGTTCGAATGGTTTCGCTCTGGTATGAACAGACCTTTCACCGCTTTCCCCTGTCTTTATTCTGGTTGGATTACCTCGCCTCAGACCGAACCTGTCCTGTGGATACCATCCCGCGCATGTTTGGCTTGATGCCGGCGCGTTTGAACCAGCAATCCGGTTATCTAAAGTATGTTTCATCCCCAAAAAATAGAAGGATGCAATAAAAGCATGCTCATTTCCAATCCATTAGGGTTATGCATTCACGCTCATTTCTACCAACCCACCCGTGAAGATCCTTTAACGGGAAAAATTCCACAAGAGCCTGGGGCTGCTCCATACCACGATTGGAACGAAAAAATCTACGATCAATGTTACCGGCCGAATGCCGAAATGGGAGTTTTCGAACGGGTCAGTTTTAATATTGGACCGACTTTGTTTAATTGGATGACCGAAAACCACCCTGAAACAAGCCAACAGATTATTACTCAAGCACGTTCCAATTTGGAACGTTTCGGCGTGACCAATGCGCTGGCGCAACCCTATCATCACACCATTCTGCCGCTGGGAACCCATCAGGATCGTGTTACCCAGATTCGTTGGGGAATAGCAGATTTTGAATTGCGCTATGGATTCAAGCCGCAGGGTATGTGGCTGCCCGAAGCAGCGGTGGATATGGATACGCTGGCGGTGCTGGCAGAATGCGGCATGCAATTTACCATTCTTGCCCCATGGCAAGCGGCCGAACCAAATGTGGATGTAACCCAACCATACCTGGTTGCTCTGCCGGATGGAAAAGAAATTACCGTTGTCTTTTACCAGGCGGACCTAAGCTCGAATGTCAGTTTTAATCCCCAGTCAACCATCAACGCAGACGAATTTGCCCGCAGCCTGGTCCGCGGCGATCTATTCCCCCGAATGGGCGAGACCAGTTTGTTGACGATTGCCTCGGATGGGGAACTGTACGGTCATCACCAACCCTTTCGCGACCGGTTTTTGGCTCGTTTGACCAATGGCGCCTTATCCGGCACGCCTTTGGAAACAACCTTCCCGGCATTATGGTTGAAGCACAACCCGGCGACGAAGGCTATCGCCATTCGCGAGAGAACATCCTGGAGTTGCCACCATGGCGTGGCACGCTGGTCGACCGGCTGCGATTGCACGCCGCATAGTGCCTGGAAGGATAGATTCTTTACATCCATGCAATGGTTGGGTGAAGAAATCGACCGGATCTACCTGGATATCGCCACTGCGCTGGTGCGCGACCCATGGGAATTACGCCACCAGTATATTCAAGTAATTCTTGGCAAGGCAACCGTGGATGAATTAATCCAGGCAAATGCGTTGCAGCCTCTGGATAGCGAGAAGGTGCGCACCTTGGACTTGATCCTGCGGGCGCAGTTCGAACGCCAGCGCATGTTCACCTCCTGCGGCTGGTTCTTCGAGGATTTCGACCGCATCGAGCCGCGCAACAACGTGGCCTACGCTGCCCAGGCGGCTTGGTGGGCGCTGTTGGCCAGCGGCGAGGACCTGACCGAAGGCATGCTCGACCGGCTTCATGCAGTTGCCAGCTGGCGTTCCGGCTTGTGTGCCGATATTATTTTCTGCCGACAGTTCCGCAAGACCAGCCAGTATTATAAGGATTGGGCGCTGCCGCAACGGTTGATGCCGTCGTGGAGCGGAGAAACTTGCAGCGATTGATTACTTATTAACCACCGGAATTCCTGTTGAGGTGGTTAGTCCTGTTCTTTTTCCACAAATCTGCGCTTCCATTCATAAAGCCTGTTCAAGGCTTCGATGGGCGAGAGTGTGTTGATATCCAGTTCCTTCAGTTCATTCAGCATGGGGTTGGTTTCCGGGAAAAGCGCCATCTGCTGTGATTGCCCGGGTGTGATCTTGACCGCCTTGCCGGAAGACAATTCCAATGTGTGCATGATTTCGCTGGCGCGCTGGATGACCGGCCGCGGCAGCCCGGCCAGCTGCGCCACGTGGATGCCGTAGGAGCGGTCCGCGCCGCCGGGGACGATCTTGTGCAGGAAGACAACCTGCCCGCCGGCCTCGCTGACGGCAACGTTGTAGTTGCGCACGCCAGGCAGCAGGTCGCTAAGCTGGGTTAGCTCGTGGTAATGCGTGGCAAAGAGGGTGCGCGAACGCAGTCCTGGGTGGTTATGAATGTATTCAACCACTGCCCAGGCAATGGAAACGCCGTCGTAAGTGCTAGTGCCGCGCCCGATCTCATCCAGGATCAACAGGCTGCGCGGGGTGGCATGGTTGAGGATGTTGGCAGCCTCGATCATTTCCACCATAAAGGTGGATTGTCCTGAGTGGATTTCATCCTGCGCACCGATGCGGGTGAAAATGCGGTCCACCAGACCGATTTGCGCCGATGCGGCTGGCACGTAACTGCCAATTTGCGCCATTAATACAACCAGAGCCACCTGGCGTAAAAAAGTGCTCTTTCCACTCATATTGGGACCCGTGATGATCCGCACGAGCTCCCCGTTTTCAAAAATCGAGTCATTGGGGACAAAGCGCTCGCCGCTCAGGCTTGATTCGACCACCGGATGGCGGCCGTCGCGTATTTCGAGGTGGGTATCGGACGACAATTGCGGGCGAACATAATTCCCAAGTGCGGCAGTTTCAGCTAACGAGGCCAGCACATCGAGTTGAGCCAGCGAGCGGGCGGTGGAAAGCATTTTCTCATTGGCTGTGCTCAAACGGGCGCAAATTTCCCGGAATAAGCGCACTTCGATCTCGCGGATGCGCTCCTCCGCATTGAGCACCAACGCTTCATATTCTTTCATCTCCGGCGTGATATAGCGCTCAGCATTCACCAGGGTTTGCTTGCGAATATAATCCTGCGGCGCATTATCCGTATTGCTGTTTGAAATTTCAATGTAATAGCCGAAAACCTTGTTGTATCCGACTTTCAGATTCTTGATCCCAGTCCGTTCACGCTCGACGGCTTCAAGGTTGGCAATCCAATCGCGCGCGTGGCTGGAGGCATCAATGACGCTGTCCAATTCGCTGGAATATCCCGAACGGATGATGCCCGAATTTTGCAGCGTTGCGGGCGGGTCATCGCTGATGCTTTGTTCGAGTAATTCCAGTTCATCCTTGCAAAGATCCAGCCTTGCCAAAGGATCCGCCAACCCGGCTGGTTGAGCGTTGAACAATGCCTTGACGGCAGGCAGGTCGCGCATAGTTTGCCGAACAGTCATAACATCGCGCGGCCCGGCGTGGCCTGAGACGATCCGGTTGGTCAGCCGCTCCAGGTCGCCCAATGGATGCAGCGCTGACCTCAATTCCGCGCGCAGCAGACCTTGTTCAACCAGATAAGCGACGCCTTCTTGCCGTTTATGAATTGCTGCCAGGTCGAGCAGCGGTTTGCTGACCCATTGCCGCATCAAGCGTTTTCCCATGGGGGTGACGGTGTGATCCAATACCGAGAGCAGCGAACCCTGAACTTCGCCAGTGCGAATTGTCTCGGTTAATTCCAGGTTGCGGCGCGTGGCTGCATCCAACGTCATAAAATCATCGAGCGAATAGGTGGAGAGGGAGTTCAATAACTGCAGTGCAGTCGGCTGAGTCTCCACCAGGTATTGCAAAACTGCGCCGGCAGCGCGAACGGCCAGCGGTAAGCCATGCAACCCAAATCCGTCCAAGGTGGCTGCCTGAAAATGGCGCAGCAAAGCCTCCTGGCAGCGCCCGGTTTCAAAGCGCCACACCGGCCAGCGGGTGAGATGCATCGGAAAGCCGTTGGCATAATCGGTATTCTCCGGCAGTAACACCTCCGCTGGATTGAGACGGATCAGTTCCGCGCGCAGCAGCCCGGCGATATCCTCGCCTTCCAATTCCGTCACGGCAAATTCGCCAGTGGTGATATCTACATAGGAAACACCAGCCCGGTTTTCTGCTGAAAATACGCCAACCAGGTAATTGTTGCGATCACCGTGAAGCAAGCCGGGCTCGATGATCGTTCCAGGCGTCACCACCCGCACAACCTGGCGGGGAAATATCCCTTTTAGTGGCTGATCGCCAATCTGCTCGCATATGGCAACGTGATATCCCTTTTCGATTAAACGGGCCAGGTAGTTTTCCACCGCGTGGTAGGGGATGCCAGCCATTGGGATGCGCATCCCCTTGGCAACGCTGCGCGATGTGAGGACAATATCCAGTTCCCGCGACGCGGTTTCGGCGTCCTGGTCGAATGTCTCATAAAAATCGCCCAGCCGAAAGAAGAGAATGGCTTCGGGATATTGGCGTTTGATTTCCAGGTATTGCTGGCGAATGGGAGTAACATCGTCGGACATGTTCATCATTCTATATTCAGAAAGACTTTCAGGCAAGGTTTTGAAACCCGGATACCTGTTATGATCGGTAAGCGGGGACCCCGAGGTTATTTTGTGAAATAATTTACAATTAACCCACAAATCCCGGAAAAAATAATCGGTTTGTGTATAATCAAATAATCCGTGCGCCATGGAGGATTATATGACTGAAGCATTGCCGGAACGCCACCCAGTATTGCAGGGTGTTGATTTTATGGTTGGGACCTGGGCCTGGGGTGACCGGTTTGTCTGGGGGTTTGGGCAGGAATACGGCAAGGATGAAATAGAATCCGCCTTCGAGGCGTGTCTTGAAAATGGAACAGTTTTTTTTGATACTGCTGAAGTCTACGGTCAGGGAAAATCCGAACAATTTCTGGGTGAATTCATGCGGAAACACCCTGCTAATTTGCGCATAGCCACTAAATATATGCCATATCCCTGGCGTTTGGGCCGTGGCAATCTATTACGAGCGCTAAAATCCAGCTTAAAGCGCCTGGGTTTGGATAAGGTCGATTTGTACCAGGTTCACCAGAAGTTACCGCCGATACAACCGGAGACCTGGATGGATGCCATGGTTGAGGCACTGCAATCCGGAATGATTTCCGCCGCGGGGGTTTCCAACTATCCGCGCGATTGGATGGAGCGGTCGCAAAATGCATTGATCCGCTCGGGTTTTCGCCTGGCATCCAACCAGGTGGAATACAGTTTGCTCAACCGCCAGGTGGAAAAGAACGGTCTGCTGCAACAATGTCTGGATCAGGGCATAACACTGCTTGCCTACAGCCCGCTCGCTATGGGCGTTTTAACAGGCAAATACTCTGTTGAGAAGCCAGTCAAGGGGATTCGGTCTGGAATATACAATCAGCGCACGTTATCGCGCATAAAACCGCTCATTCAATTAATCAACAAAATCGGGTCAGATCATGCTGGGAAAACGGCTGCGCAGGTGGCTTTGAATTGGGTAATATGCAAGGGTGCCGTGCCCATTGCCGGTGCAAAGACCCCGCTTCAAGTGCAGCAAAATGCCGGCGCTTTGAACTGGCGGTTGACGGAAGAGGAAATTGACCGTCTTGACCAGGTGAGTGATCAGGTATCCAGGAATAAATAATCCATGCAACCTTTCCGGTTTGCCGGCGTATATGATGTATGAAAGGCAAAAGGAGAAAAAATCATGGACAATTCAAGACCACCTTTACGTAGATCCCGCACCGACCGGGTGTTGGCTGGCGTATGCGGGGGACTCGGTGCATTTTTTGGCATCAATCCTGTTTGGTTCCGTTTAGGATTCTTGCTGGCTTTCCTGCCTGGCGGCATTCCGGGTTTCCTTTTGTACGTCATTTGCTGGGTAATTATCCCGGCTGAGTAATTGCTTCGGCAAAAAACCTGTCCCTCCCTTCCCTAAGAAGGGAGGTTTCTTTATAATTGTCTGCATGAGTGAACAGCAGCAAACCCAGTTTTTCCATTTTCATACCATCAACGAATTCATGCTGCCGGATTACCGGCAACAGGTGTTGACCCAGGTCATTACCAATCTGGAAAATCTTCCACTGGATCTGAGTTCCCGTCTAAACGGACAAATCCGCCGCCTCGTCAAAGTTCCTGGGTTCCGCAACAGCAGCCTTGCGCCGGCGTTGGTAAAAGTTCGGGGGTCTATTCAAGCCTTCGAACAAAGCCCGCAATTCACTGCCGCCGTGTTGGCAGGTTGGTGCGCCATGAACGGGGAGCTGGCCCGGCAGACGTTTGATTTTCTCGCCGCCCGCGGCTGGACATTGCTTCCATTGGAAGCTGACCGGACGAAATTGCCTGGTTTTCTTACCCGCTGGCCAAAAGCTGAGCAGTTTGATGTACTGGATGAAGCATTCAGGGTTCAATTTCCAGAAACCCCTTACAGCAACAATGACATCAGCCTGATGGTGGTCTGGTTGAGCACGCGTCTGCCGTATGAGTTGGTCGATAAGCCTGCAGACACGCCTTCTGAAGAATAACGACAAATCAAAAACGCGGAGGATAACCTCCGCGTTTGCTATTCGGTGAATTCCAGGTCCGAATCCAGCTCTTCCTTCAAATCACCTTGAGATTGAATGGAAATATCGCCAAACAAGGTATCCTGTTGTGCTTCCACCAGGTGGCGTTTGATCAATTCAAGCATCGCCAGGAATGTGACCACAACATCCACGCGGGTCGACTCCGGCGCAAGAATGGATCGAAATGTAGCTTGCCCAAATCGCCGCAGAGTTTCGATCAGGTTGATGATCTTCTCCCGAATGGTCACGCGGGGCATGGAAACAACCTGGCTTAATGGAGCCATCTGCCGTTTGCTGTGAAAAACGTCCCGCGCAGCCTGCAATAGATCCTGAATGGACACACCGCTCAGGTCAAGATGGATTGGCACATCGGTCTTGGGCGGCGGGGCAATGCGTAAATAGCTGTGCAGCCCGGCAAGATCCTGCCTGTCGAGAAATTGGGCTATTTCTTTAAAGCGTTTATACAGAATGAGTTGCCTTGCTAATGCCTCCGCATCGTCCTCAGGCGATGGACCGAGTAGATCCAGGCTGGGGCGCGGCAATAAAGCTGCTGATTTAATCTGTACCAGACGCGCAGCTATGACCAAAAACGCCGAAACCTCGGCTGCATTGCGATCTTCTAGGGTGTGTAGATATGCCAGATACTGGTCCGTAACCTGGGCCAAAGCCAGGCGTGTGATATCCAGTTCTGAATGTTCAATAAGATCCAACAGAAGATCCAACGGACCCGCATAGACTTCTGTTGAGATCGTATATCCTTCGGTTTGACGCCCTGCAACCTGTAGACTCACGCGGGATATTATAGCAGAGTTCTGACGGCTGGCCTTGGCTGGAATCCGGAGGCCCCTTTCAGATATGAGGGTTGAGAGTCGGTTTTTGAGGGTAAAGTACCCTCTGGTTTTGAGGGTAAAGTACCCTCTGGTTTTGAGGGTATAATTTGACCATGCCTGAAAAAGACCAAAAACTAACGCACATCGATGAAACGGGAAAGGCACACATGGTAAATGTGGCAGCCAAACCCGAATCGGAACGAACCGCAATTGCAAGCGGCGAAATTGCCCTCAAGGCGGAAACGGTTGCTTTAATCCGGCAGGGTTTGATGAAAAAAGGCGATGTGTTGACCGTCGCGCAGTTGGCCGGCGTCATGGCTGCCAAACGTACCTCGGATTTGATTCCATTATGCCATCCCATACCGATCCATCAGGTAAGTGTGGAATTAGAATTGGATGACCAATTACCGGGCGTAAAAATCCAGGCCAGGGTAGTCACCGTTGGCAAGACCGGGGTGGAAATGGAAGCGTTGACGGCTGTATCGCTGGCCGCTTTGACTGTGTATGATATGGTAAAGGCAGTAGAAAAAACCGGCCGTATCCAAAATATCCGCCTGATAGAAAAACACGGCGGAACCAGCGGCGATGTCATCAACGAATGAAGGTCAGGAGAGGAAAACGCTAAAATGCAGGTGAACATCCTCTTCTTTGCGCATTTTAAAGAAAAAGCCGGCGTATCCAAGGTTATGGTGAAGCTGCCGGGAAGTGCCACCGTGGCAGATTTGAAATCCGTACTGGCGAGCCAATATCCGGCAATCGGGCCGCTGATGCAGAATTCAGTGGTCTCCATTAACCAACAATTTGCTTTTGACGGCGATGCTGTTCCTGACGGTGCGGAGGTTGGGGTTTTCCCGCCTGTTTCGGGCGGAAATGGTTTTCCGACGATTGTTCAGATTACCAACGACGTTTTGGACCTGAATGAACTGGTAAAAAGTGTGACGCTCCCCACGACAGGGGCAGTAGCTGTTTTTACTGGCATCGTACGCGGAAGCACCTTGCGCGGCGAGGCGCACGAAACAATCCGATTGGAATATGAAGCTTACGCGCCGATGGCCGAAACAAAAATGGCGCAGGTGGCTGATGAAATCCGTCAAAGCTGGCCGGCTGTGGAAGGCATTGCCATCGTTCAGCGCATCGGCCCCCTTGATCCCGGCACCCCGACTGTGCTGGTTGCCTGTTCTGCAGCGCACCGCGACACAGGATGTTTCGAGGCTGCTCGCTACGGTATCGACCGCTTAAAAGAAATCGTCCCGGTGTGGAAAAAAGAAATCAGTCCGGACGGCGGGGAGTGGGTTGAGGGCAAATATCATCCCCAAAAAGGCGATTGACCCGGCATGAGCCTGATTCGCTGCACATCCTGTTTCAAACCATACCCCGATCAAGGCGTTCCATTTCGCTGTCCGGATTGCGGCGGCATTTTTGATTTTGACGGCCCTCCCGGATTTAATCCTGAAAATGTCGAACCCACCTTACCCGGTTTGTGGCGCTTCCGCCATGCTTTCGAATTGCCAGATTCTTCTCCGGTGGTCAGCCTGGGGGAAGGGCTGACCCCGCTCCTCTGGGATGAAATTGAGGTTCGCAGGGTAGGTTTCAAGCTTGAATATCTGAATCCAACCGGATCGTACAAGGATCGCGGCAGTGCTGTGCTGATCAGTCAGTTGCTTTCACGGGGCATGGCTGAAGCGGTGGAGGATTCTTCCGGCAACGCCGGGGCGTCCTTTGCGGCATATGCTGCCCGGGCAGGCATCAGGGCCAGGGTATACGTGCCTGAGTCGGCCTCCGGGCCGAAACGCATTCAAATCGAACGGTATGGCGCCGATTTACATTCCATTCCAGGGCCGCGATCGGCAGCTGCTCAGGCAGTTCTGGCGGAAGCTCAAAGCGGCGTTCCATATGCCAGCCATGCGTACCTGCCCTTCGGCCTGGCTGGAATCGCGACCATTGCCTATGAATTATGGCAGGCCGCGGGCGAAATTGGAACGGTTATCGCACCGGTCGGGCACGGCGGATTGCTTTTGGGGGTCAGGCGCGGTTTTGCCTCTTTGAAAAATCAAAATTTGATCATACGCCTGCCATATTTCGTCGGCGTTCAGGCAGCCGCCTGCTCGCCGGTTGTTGCGGCTTTTGAGCATGGTCTCGAGGCGATGGAGACGGTCAAAGAAGGGACCACGGTTGCGGAGGGGGTACGGGTTCGTCAGCCGGTAAGGGTTGAAGCTTTGCTGCGCGAGATTGCACCCGACCAAGGGACTTTTCTGGCGGTTGACGAAGACCAAATCCTTCCGGCCGTAGATGACTTAGCCCGCAAGGGGCTTTATGTAGAGCCAACATCGGCCTTAGTCTGGTCCGCTTTTTGCCAATTATCGGGTAAAATACCTGAACCAATCATCCTGATTCTTTCAGGATCTGGCTATAAGGTTAAACCAATCATTTCTTAATATTGGAACTGATGGATCGCAAGCTACCTGAGCCGACCAGGTTGAGGTGGCTGGCGCCCCCTGAGTTCCGGGAGGAACCTGTGGACCTTTTGCCCAATCCGGTGGGGCTGCGTGAAACGCCGCAAGAACTGGCTGCCCGCCTGAATTTGAAATTTAATGACTGGCTTTTATTGAGCCGGGCGTTAACTCATCGTTCTTACCTGAACGAACATTCAGAGGCTCTTGAAGATAATGAACGGTTGGAGTTTTTAGGCGATGCCGTATTGGATTTCACCGTCGGAGCCTGGCTATATAACCGCTACCCGGAGATGCATGAAGGCGATCTGACGCGCATGCGCTCGGCCCTTGTCCATACCGAACAATTGGCCGAGTTTGCCCGCCAGATCGATCTGGGCGGCGCCATGCGTTTGGGGCGCGGAGAAACGGCTGCAGGCGGCCGCGAACGCCCGGCGTTGTTATGCGATACCTTCGAAGCTGTGGTTGGCGCCATTTACCTTGATTCCGGCATCGACGGGGTCATGCGCTTCATCGGTCCCCTTTTGGAATCATCAGCGGATGAAATCCTGGCAAATCGAAAAAATGAAGATTCGAAGAGCATGCTGCAAGAATGGGCACAATCACAGGGATTCCCGGCACCGCAATACATCACGCGCAGCGCCACCGGGCCGGATCATTCGAAAATGTTCGCGGTGGATGTACTGATCACCGGCGAGGTGAAGGGCAGCGGAATGGGACACAGCAAGCAGGCGGCAGCAAAAGTTGCTGCTCAGGATGCATTGATTCAATTAGGGCTGATGGATTAGGCCGGGACAAATTTAGCAAATTCAGGAGCTGCATGTTACCTCGGCTTAAGAAATTAGAATTACACGGGTACAAAACCTTCGCCAGCCGAATCCAACTGGAATTTCCCGGGCGGATTACCGCCATTGTTGGCCCAAACGGTTCGGGGAAATCAAATATCGCTGATTCCTTGCGTTGGGTATTGGGGGAGCAATCCTACAGCCTGCTGCGCGGCCGCAAGACGGAAGATATGATCTTTGCAGGTTCGGAGTTTCGCCCCCGTGCTGGCATGGCCTCCGCGGCGATTACCTTTGACAATGATGACGGCTGGCTGCCAATCGATTTTTCAGAGGTGGAAATTACCCGGCGTGCCTACCGTGATGGCAATAACGAGTATTTGTTGAATGGGCAGCGCGTACGCTTGAAGGAGATTTCTGAATTGCTGGCGCAGTCTGGATTGGCGGAGCGTACTTACACCATAATCGGGCAGGGTCTGGTGGACGCAGCTTTATCGCTAAAACCCGACGAGCGCCGCCGTTTCTTTGAGGAAGCAGCCGGCATTGGGCTTTACCGCAGTCGGCGCGAGGAATCGCTCAACCGGCTGGATCAAACGCGCCGCAACCTGGAACGCGTGTTGGATATTCTCAGTGAACTCGAACCCCGCTTGAAGAGTCTGGAAAAACAAGCCCAACGAGCCAACGAATATGACCGGATTACGGCTGACTTGCGTGGTTCATTGCGGGAATGGTACGGTTACCACTGGCACCGCACCCAGGGCGATCTGCTGCTTGCGCGGGAATCTGCCCGCGCGCAGGAGGCGCGTTTGTCACAGGCACGCGAAAAACTGGAAAGCGTTGAACAGAAATTGAATGCTGTGCGCAGTCAATTGCAGGAACTGCGAGGTCAATTAAACGCATGGCATGTACAATCCGCCGAATTACACAACCAGCGGGAAAAGCAAAGCCGTGAATTGGCAGTGCTGGATGAACGCAAGCGGGCCCTGGTGGAACAAGGAACGATCCTGGAGGGTGATCTGACGCGCCAGGAGGAAGAAGAAAAATCGCGGCAGAACCGCCTGGATGGATTGGTTTTGGAAGAAGAACGTTTGAAAACCGAGTTGGATGACGCAAGGACTCAGGTTGATTCAGCCCGCAAGGCTTTGCAGGAACGGCAAAAGGAGCGGGAAACCATTGATCAAAAATTGCGTGATGCCCGCCGGCAGCTGGCTGGGGCTGAAACGCGACAGGTGCAGCAAAAAGCCCATCAGGATGAGCTGCAAAACCGAATTGGCAACCTGCAACACAGTCGTGACACTTTGTTGAAAACCATTGAAAATGCTGAAACAACCTTGAAGCAAGCTCAGACGAAATTTTCAAAGGTAAAGAACGACTCTGCGTTGGCTGAAGACCACCGTAAGGAAACAGAAAACCGATTACAACAGCAACAAGCGCGCATAGCTGAAATTGAGAATGATCGGAAACGACACCAGGATCAATGCGATCGTATTGAAACGGAGCGTTTGCGTCTGGTTGGGCAGATTGGCATATTGGAACAAGCCGAACAGTCAATGGCCGGATTAAACCAGGGCGCACGTCTTCTTTTGCAGGCTGTCAGCCAGAAGAAATTGAATGGCAGTTTTCGCGCATTAAGCGGTTTATTGGATGTCCCGGCAGAATATGAAGCCGCCATTGCCGGGGCTCTGGGCGAACACCTGGATGCCATCCTGGTCGATGCTGGCACCGATCCTGAATCAGCCCTCGACTTCCTGGCGAACAACGAAACCGGCCGCGCGATTCTGCTTCCGATTGATTGGGTGAAATCCTCCAAGGATCTATCGACTCTGAAAGATGAAGATCTGGTGGATGTTGCCAGCAACCTGGTGAAAGCACCGCCTGAACTCCTCCCGGTCATTCGCCTGTTGTTGGGGCAAGTTCTTGTTTCACGGAGTCGGGCTGGTGCCCGCCGTTTGGCCATTCATTTGCCTCCAAACGCCCGCGTGGTTACCCTGAAAGGCGAGGTTTTCTCAGGGATTGGCAGTGTGGTGGCAGGTCGTGAACCGCGCGCCAGCGTAATTGCACGTCCGCGTCAATTGCGCGAATTGCAGGATGCTCTGTCAGATTCTGAAAAACAACTGGCTGAAGCTCAGGCGGCAACCCGGAATTTTGATGAAAGTCTGGTGCGCGAAAGGGATTTACGCCAGGAGCTGGACAAGGCTTTTCGCCAGGCTGGGCAAGAATTAACCCTTTCCAGCCAGGTTTTACAACAGGCCAATCTGGAACAGGAACAGGCGCGCCAACAGCGCGATTTCCAACGAAGCCAATTAACCAGTTTGGAAGATCAAATTCGCCGGTCAGATGAAGAGTATAAACAGGGCGAATCTACTCTTAAACATACCGGTTTAGAAATTGAAAATTCCGGCAATCAGGTGCGGGAATTAACTCGGCTATTGGCCGGGTTACCCCTGGATGATTCGCAGGAACAGGTTTCCCATTGGACCACCAATGCTGCGGTCATTGAACGGGCATTGCGCGAAACAACGCGTCGCCTAGAGGAATACCAACTGACGCTTGAAACTGGCAGAAACCTGCACAGAGCTCTGCTCCAGCGCAAATTGGAATTGCGAACTGCGCATGAAAAAATGGACCTGGAGAAGGATCAACTTCACCAGGAGGAGAGCCGGGTCAATGAAGCCATGGAAGCTTTGCAGCTCCAAATTGACCCGGCCGAAAAATCGCTGACTGCTTTGGATAAGCAATACAATGATTTGCTCGGCGATCAGATGGCCGTCCAGCAAGGCGTCTCGCTGGCAGACCGGTATTCCACCCAGGCGCAGCTTGAAATGGCGCGAATTAGCGAATCGATTGATTCGTTGCGGCGGAGGATCGAGGAGGATTTTGGCCTGGTGGCCCTGGAATATACCGGCGAAAATGTCGGACAAACACCTCTGCCCTTGGACGGCATGGTGCAGGAATTGCCAAAGGTTCGCGAATTATCCCCGGAAATTGAAGAAGCCATTAGCCGGCAGCGCGCCCAGTTACGCCGCCTGGGGGCGATCAACCCGGAAGCTCAGGCTGAGTTCCGATCCGTCAAGGAACGCTTTGAATTTTTGACCCGGCAGGTAGCGGATCTCAAGAAAGCTGATGTGGATTTGCGGGAAGTCATCGCCGAGTTGGACGAATTGATGAAGCGCGAATTCCGCAAGACCTTTGACGCCGTGGCGATAGAATTCCGTGAGATGTTCACACGCTTATTCGGCGGGGGATCGGCCAGGTTGATCCTGACCGATGCCGAAAACGTCACTGAAACGGGCATCGATATTGAGGCGCGTCTGCCAGGCCGGCGTGAGCAGGGATTATCGCTGCTTTCAGGCGGCGAACGCAGCTTAACGGCGGTGGCGCTGATTTTCTCGTTGCTAAAAGTATCGCCGACTCCGTTTTGCGTAATGGACGAGGTGGACGCAATGCTTGATGAAGCGAATGTTGGCCGGTTCTGCGACCTGCTGCGTGAGCTCAGCGAGACCACTCAATTCATTGTGATTACGCATAACCGCAATACCGTTCAGATTGCCGATGTCATTTACGGCATCACCATGGGGCGGGATTCGGCCAGCCAGATGATTAGTTTGCGCCTGGATGAAGTCGGCGAGGAAATGGTCCGGTAACTCAATTGTAGAAATAATAAAAAGGAGTTTGGATGTCCAAACTCCTTTTTGTTTTCTGGGTGGAAATTGTTTATCCAGCCGGAACGGTCGGTTCGGTGGGATTGACTTCTTTCCATAAATCGAATGTTTCGATCTTCATGGTGGCTTTTACATCGGTCAGCCATTTTGACCAGGCAGCCTGCTTGGCCTGATCAAGAATGGAGGCAGTCAGAGGCCGGTCTTGCTGGTGGTCGATCACCTGGATGATGTGGTAACCATTGTCCGTTTTGACAGGTTGGCTGATTTCTCCGATGCCCAAAGCAAATGCGGCATCTTCGAATTCTTTGACCATGATTCCGCGCGGGAACCAGCCTAGGTCACCGCCAGTGGTAGCGTTGGAGGAATCAATGGAAACCTCGGCTGCAATGGTATTCCAATTCTCGCCCTTATTCAGCCGGTCCAGAACAGCCTTGGCTTCGTCCTCTGTAGCGACAAGGATATGGCGCGCCCATACCTGTTCCTGAATTGGAGCGATATCAGAGGTAATCAGGTCAAACATTTTCTTCTGAAGCAGGTTGGCGCGATATAAATTCCGCAAAGTTCTCTCGGAAATATTGACAGCAGTCAACTGTTTCACGTAATCGCTATAAAGCGTCTTATACCCCTCCAACGTGATCTCGGTTGGAGTCGGGATGGGGGTCCAGGTGGGTTCAATTGTGGCAGTTGGGCCTGTCGCGGTTGCTGTAGGTGCAGCAGTTGCGGTGGGTGCCATGGTTGGTGTGGCAGGCACAGCTGGTTCCGTCGGCGTGTCTGTCGGGCCAGGAGTGGCTGTTGGAGGTACCAATGCCATTTGTGTCGGTCCTGGCGTGCCTGTGGAAAAGGCTGTCGGCGTGACTGTCGGCGTGGATGTGCCATCGGGATAATAGGAGAAGCCAGCTTCCAATTCCTTTTCAAGCTCTGCATCGCTTACGCTTACATTGCGGGCTTTGGCTTCTTTGGCGATTACCACATCATTGATCATCCTATCCAGTATTTGCTGCCCCAGATATTCCGGATTATCCAGGTAGGCTTTTGCTTGCTGGATGTTCTGCTGGAAATATTCGCCAAACTGGCTGAGTTGGACAACCTGGTTGACCAGCGTATAGCGCTGATAGCGGACCTGCCCGACAAAATCGCGGGCGGTGATGGCTTGTCCATCCACCTTGGCAACCGGGCGGACTTCCTTCAAAAAAAGCGAATCGAGTATGCCGTAACCGATGGTCAGGATGACCAAGACAGCTACGAGGATCGTTCCCAACAGGATATACCGGCGTTGTGTTTTTTCGCGGTCAAGACGGGCTTGATGCTTCTTTGTGACAATTTTTGTTGAATCAGTTTTGGCCATTCGGGCGACCTTTGAATACAAATAAGGGGCAAAAGGCAATAGCCTGATGCCCCAAGCGAGTCTGTCAATCGATTAGCGATCGTTCCATGCTTCGCCGACGTAGGAAATCAACGCAATATAGCGAGCGCGTTTGATGGCACGGGCTAAAGCGCGTTGATGGCGGGCGCAGGTGCCCGTCTGGCGGCGAGGGCGGATTTTACCTTCTTCGGTTACAAAACGGCGAAGCATATCGGCTGCTTTGTAATCGATGGTTGCATTTTTATCGGCGCAGAACTGGCAGATTTTGGGACGCGGGGTGAAACGGCGTGGTCCGCCGCCCATCTGCTGGTCGTTCTCAACCTGGCGGTCATCAGTCATCGTACTTACTCCTAGAATGGATACTCATCTTCAATTTCATCGCTCGCCAGCGGTTCACCGCTTTGAGCTTGAGAGGCGTCGCGTCGTTCGCCCAGGATCATCATTTCGTTGGCAACAATTTCCACACTGGTGTGTTTCACACCATCGGAATCATCCCAGCGGCGGGTTTGAAGGCGGCCCTCAATGTACACCTGTTGGCCTTTGGTGAGGTATTGTTTGCAAATTTCTGCAAGATTTCCCCATGTAACCACATTAAACCATTCGGTTTCAGTGTGGCGCTCTCCATCGGCTGTATTCCAGGTGCGGCTTGTGGCAACAGTAAATGTAGTGACAGGCCGGCCTGAGGGGGTGTACCGCATCTCGGGATCGCGCCCAAGATGTCCAATGATCATGACCTTGTTCAATCCCCGACTCATGTTGCTTACTCCATTACGAACTACGCTCGCCAAAAATGGTTTATTCGTCTTTATTGGCAATCATAAACCGGATTACGGGCTCAAGGAACCGCAGATTGCGGTCCAATTCGGCTGTGGCCGAAGGTTCTAGTTGAGCCTGTATCATTACATATTGACCATCGCGCTGCTTCTTGATGGAAAAAGCCAGATGCCGCTTTCCCCACATATCGACTTTGTCAACAGTGCCGCCAGCGTCAGTGATCCAACCCTTTGTCTTGTCGACGACGCCGGTCAGTGCGGCCTCGTCCAGGTCTGGGTGGACAATCAGAATAACCTCATATGTACGCATTCGGAAAACCTCCTTTCCACGGGTATAGCTTCCGGTAAATCACCGTAGGTGTGCCAGAAGCGGAAAGGCAGCAACTTCATTGCAATGTTGCTTACCAAGTCCGGTAAGTTTAACACAATTAAGTCATTTTGGCAAACTGGTATGAGGAATGAGCAAAAGGTGTAAACTTCTCCTAAATTGTGAACGGCTATTTGACCTATTAGAGGAAATATATGAAAACTGTTGTGATTACAGGAAGCACTCGGGGAATTGGGCTTGCGCTTGGACGTGAATTCCTGAAGAGGGGTTGCCAGGTTGTGATCAGTGGACGCAAAGAAGATGCTGTCAAAGCGTCCATTAATCGGTTGGCGGAGGAAGGTCCTTCCGAACGCATTGCGGGATTCCCGTGTGATGTCTCCTCTTATGATCAGGTAAAGGATCTATGGAAGCAAAGCCGCGAAAAATTTGGGCTTATTGATATTTGGATTAATAATGCCGGAATCTCGAACCGCCAGGCTCTTCCATGGGAGATTCCTGCAGATGAACTCAGATCCGTGGTTGAAACCAACATGCTTGGAGAATTGTACGGAACCAAGGTAGCAATGCAGGGATTTCTTGCTCAGGGGTATGGCGCGGTATACAATGTGGAAGGGCTGGGAGCAAACGGAAAAACCAATCGTGTAAATGGTTTATCGGTATATGGGATGACAAAGGCTGGTTTGCATTATTTTAATAAGTGTCTTGCCCAGGAAATTAACCATCCAAAAGTAATAACAGGCTCGCTCCAACCCGGGATGGTGCTTACCGATATGGTCAGAGATCAATATGTCGATAAACCCGCAGAGTGGGAAAAGGTAAAAGGCATTTTAGGAATTATCGCAAGCCCGCTTGACGAGGTGGCGGTTTGGCTGGTTGAAAAAATCCTGACAAACCAGAAAAACGGCGTTTACTTTAGGTATGGTGGCACCTCGCGAATTCTAAAAAGGATGGTTCTCTCCTCATTGAAAAAGAATCGCTAAAAATCTGTGTTTGGAATACCTTTTGATTTCTCAATCTTCATTCGATCTATCGAGTCCAACCACGGATAATTCTTTGATTCTCGAATAGGTAATGGCTACCCATATCACCAATTAAGGTTTCTTTTCCCTGTGCCAAAAAATAGAAAATAAGATATCCCTTTTCCCATTCGAGAAAAGGGATATTTTGTCTGTCAATCGGTTTACATCCGCGCTAAAGATGGATCAGGCTTCATCGACAAGAATTGCTCCGCCATAGGGCAGCCGTTTCTCACGGAGGATGGCATCAAATACCAATTGTTCGGATTCGGAAAGAACCACATCGACCCCGCGGCGTCTTATGGTGACGCTCATCGCAGTAGGCATCCCGTCCATACGAAAATGCCTGGGTAATTTGCCATTTTTCCGGACGTATTCAACCAGTTCCTTGTTGGTGGCATAGATTACAGCCGTAAGTCGCAATCCCCGTTCAGTGAAATTATGTGTCGTCATTTCAATTTCTCCTTTTTAGGTTGTTGCATCAGGAGGAAAATGACTGCCGTTGTTTAGGAAGTCTGAAGACGAAACCTTAAATAAAAATGGAAACTATCTTTCGGGAGTTTTCTCCCGCGCATCGAGATTTATTGTCTCGAGGCACCGCTGCCGTCTCCAGGCCGGTTGCCAGCCCACATTTCGTGAGCATTCCTGATGCTGCATTGATTATTATTCGAGTGGGTGGATATGTCAAGGGAAACTGGATATTGCGCTTGAACAATCGCTTGCCTTTTGGGATAATCAATCCATTGAAATTGCCAAATGGAGGAAAAAATGCAAACAGAAGTTCTTTACCGGCCATCTTATTCAATTGCCAGGGTCACCCTGGCTGCAAATGAAACTGTGCGTGCCGAATCTGGCGCCATGGTGGGAATGAGCGCTGGCGTGACCATCGAAACGAAAATGCAGGGCGGACTGTTGAAATCACTGGCCCGTTCGGTATTAGGAGGGGAATCGTTCTTTGTCAATACTTTTCATGCTGGTACGGCCGGCGGCGAGATACTGCTGGCGCCTTCTCTTCCGGGAGATGTTTTTACCCTGGAGTTAACTGGCGAATCGCTGCTTGTTCAATCCGGCTCTTATCTTGCTTCCAGCGATGGGGTCGAAACCGACACCAAATGGTCAGGCGCGAAGACCTTCTTCGGCGGCGAGGGTTTGATTATGCTGCGCTGTACCGGTACTGGCTCATTGGCACTTTCCAGTTTCGGCGCAATTCACGAAATGGAATTGGCCATAGGTCAAACTTATACCGTCGATACTGGCCACCTGGTCGCCTTCACTGAGAAAATGGGTTTCCGCGTCCGCGCCATTGGAGGAATGAAATCGACCCTCTTCGGCGGCGAGGGGCTGGTGGTGGATTTGAACGGCCCCGGACGGGTGCTGTTGCAAACGCGCAGCCAGGGAGCATTCCTGGATTGGCTATTGCCAAAAATTCCAAAACAATCATCCGGCAATTGATCGAGTAACGAAAAGTCTTTACAAAGCTGCCAGAAGCCGTAAACAGCGGTTCTGGCAGCTTCTTTATACATTCACAGATTTACCGGTTTCAGCCGATTGGTAGAGTGCTTCGAGGCAGCGGATTATATGCCGGCTCTCTTCAAGCGGCAACCGCGGCTCAAGATGATCCAGAATTACATCAGACATATTCTCAACCTCGCCGCGGTATAGCTCGCTGCCTTTCACCCGGATGGTCTGGTCTTTCTCTCTTTGCAAAATGATTTGAGGCCGATCCGCTATTTTAAAAGGCGCCGGGATCAGAAGGGTGCCCTCTGAACCGCGCAATTCCATGGATGTGAAATAAGGCAATTCGAAGGAACTGTGAATTTGGGCAAACAAGCCGTTGGCGAAACGAAGTTGTCCAATAAAATCGACATCGACTCTCGAATCGGATTTCTTCTGCCAACCCCTTACTTCCACCGGCGCCGCCCCGGCGGCCAGTAGCGAGTAGCTGAGCGGATAGCATCCGATATCCCAAAGACTGCCGCCGCCCTCCGTAGGGTTCCATCGGTAGTCGCCGGACCGATTCAATACAAAAGAGAACGAGCCCTGGATGTAACGCAATTCGCCAATTTTGCCTGTAGCAATCAGTTCCTTTACTTTGAGGGTCTGCGGATGGTGCCTGTACATGAATGCTTCGGCGATATGGACCTGGTTGGTTTGAGCAGCCTGAATGATTGAATCCACTTCCGCTGTCGAAAGTGCCAGGGGTTTTTCACACAAGACATGTTTTCCTGCCATGGCAGCTTTAATGACCCATTCTGCGTGCAGGTGATTGGGTAAAGGAATGTAAATGACGTCAATATCGGGGTCAGCCAACAATGCTTCGTAACTCCCATAAGCAATTGGCACCTTCCACTCGCGGGAAAATTCCTGGGCTTTATCCAATGACCGCGAAGCCACGGCTGCCAGCTGGTTTCGTTTCGAAGCCCGTAAAGGCGGAATCAAGGCACGGCTAATGCGCGCGGTTCCCAAAAACCCCCATCGAAGTATGTCTTTCATGGTTTCCTCGCTTTTCCTTGTTTTGTTATTTCCGTGATGGAATGTGCCAATAATCTGGCCGGATCTGCCCGGCGAAAATATGCCCGGTATGCGGCAGTTTCGTCCAGCAGGATGGATATTCGACGCATGGCTGTATCCGCTGAGGCTGGATCGGCTTGGCCGCCCTTGGAAATGGTTAAATAGCCATTATCATCCACATCATACCCAATATCGCCATGCGCCGCCAACCAATCCAGACCGGCCTGGATGGTTGTTTCACGCTGTGCCATGGCTGAGGCTAACGCTGCCAGATCTGTCTGGCCGCCCCGGCGGTTCAAGGCAAAAGTAACTAAACCGGCCAGCCGGCGTAGGAAAGAATCCGGTTCATCATTCGACGGCGAAATGGCAAATAAGGTAATAATTTCAGGTTTTACCTGGTTAATCGCAGCATTTAGTTCTTTTGGTCCTGGCGGACTGGTGAAGATTGTCAATTCTCGAGCCGGCTGCAAGCGGTGGCGAGGGAGGCCGCCAACTTTGACCAGATCACCTTCCGTCCAGATCAATCGACCGGGATTTTCGGATAGCCTGCTGGAAGCTTCTTCAGGGTCTTCAATACTGCGCAAATCAATAATTTGAAAATCCAGTCGTGCTTTTTGCATCTCGCTGGCTTTTTCTGTTTCCGCCGGACGGGCATGCATCCAAGCCATTTGTACCTGCGGCTGACCACGATAGTTTGAAGCGCTAAGCGTAAAAGCCAGGTCAAATCGTCCATCGGGGCGGGGCAACCCGCCGCCTTGCCACCAAATAACCCGGCGGCTAGATCCATCTGGCGCTTCGACAGTTAATTGAACGTGCTCTCCATTTCTCCCAACTGGTGATTCGCTTATCACACGCAGGTTACGGCAGGCCAGGGTGAGCGGGGGATTGCTGGGTCCAAACGGCGATAACCGTTCCAGGTTCTCAACCAATCCCAAATTGATGTCATCGAGGTTAAGGAAGGCATCCACCATTAATTGCCTTGCTGGCAATTTGCCGCCAGTCTGAGTAAGAATCGCTTTGTTCAACATGCGCTGAAAAGCGGAGATGTTTTCAGTCATGATGCCCAACCCGGCAGCCATCGGGTGTCCGCCGAAGTTAGCAACCAGGTCGCGGCAATCGGCAATCGCGGCGGTGATGTTCACGCCGTCAATGGAACGGGCAGAACCGCGCGCGGCTTGACCCTCGGGGGCAGAAAACAAAACTGTTGGCAAGTTATACAACTCAACCAATCGGCTGGCTACAATCCCGATAACGCCTGCCGGCCAGTCGGTATGGACGAGGACCAGTGCAGCCTGTTGCAGCAAGTCTGGATTTTGTGCAATTTGGGATTGGGCTGCCTGAAATACCTGATCGGTAAGCAATTTCCTGCGTGCATTCAATGCTTCCAGGCGCGCGGCGGTAACGTTGATGAGGGTTGGATCGTCACTGATGAGGAATTCAACGATCGGATTGGCGTCATCCAGCCGGCCGACTGCGTTAAGTTGCGGACCGAGCAGGTAACCGATATGCGATTCGCTCAGGTACGCACCCTGGACACCAGCTAGGGTCAACATGGCCTGCAGGGCTGGACGGGGAGCGCTGCGCATTTGCTCGAGGCCGCGTTGAACCAGGAAGCGGGTTTCTCCCCGCATGGCAGCCAGATCGGCGACTGATCCCAAGGCCGCCAGGTCGGTATATTTGGCTAAATCGCTGGCCAATCCGGCGCGCGAGAAAAGCTCCTCCACCACTTTAAAGGCAGTTCCCACACCGCACAGCGAATCGAGGGGACTCTCCCCAGCCAGTCGTTGCGGATTTACCAGGGCATATGCCCGCGGAAGAACATCCGGCAGGCTGTGGTGGTCGGTAATGATGACATCTGTTCCCATTGCTTGCGCATAGTCGACTGATTCGTGCGCCGTGATGCCCGTATCGCAGGTCAGCAGGAGGTGAATATTCTGCTGCATGAAAGTCTGCAGACTGTCAAGTTGGATGCCATGCGATTCGCGCGCCCGGACAGGTACATGGTACACCACGTCAGCATTCAAGCGGCGCAGCGCGGATACCAACAAGGCTGTGGAAGTTTGACCATCAACGTCGAAATCTCCCCAAACACCAATGCGTTCCTGCTTCACGAGCGCCTGCTCAAGCCGCAGAACCGCCTTTTCCATATCCGGCAGCTCAAATGGATCGGCTGGTGAATAGGCTGAGCTGTCCAGGAAGGCACGGGCTTGCTCCGGTGAGGTCAGTCCGCGCCGGATCAGCGTTTCTGCGATCAAGGGCTGACCGCCAGCCATTTGTAACGCCCAATCCGGCGTTTCAATTGGAGATGGCTCGATCCATTCTACCGATGAGTATTTCACGGCCATAACTTTTAGAACTCAATTTCCTCGATCTGGTTAAAATCGAAATCAATGGATGGAGTCGTAGAATCAAATGGAACTTCTTCCCCATCCCATTCACCGGCGCGCTGGCCGCGATCACAAAACGAGCGGTAATTGCACAATTTACACTGATGTTCAATATCAGCCGTCATTAACATGGGTTGATCGGCGCTGCGTGCGATGGCATTAATCCAGGCGGAAAGGAGTTTACCGTCCTCCGCGAATTGGATAGCAGAATAAGTGAAACGCTGGAGTTTTTCCGGTTCTGCCGTGAACCAGTAGATTAACTCCACCTGTTCTGGTTGCCATGGAATGCCGCCATTCATGTGTTTTCCTGCCAAAACGAGGAGGAAAGGATAGAGGCGGGTTTGGACACGTTCCCGTAAAATGGCTGCGGATAACCGCCGGCGGTTGGTTTTCCAATCCACAATCTGGATGCGTTTTCCGGGTTCAATAGCGAGCAGATCATATTTAGCCAGCAGCCGGAAACCAGCAAAAGGAGCAGAGAGAGTAAACTCAATTTTCCGTTCGGCTGGTAAATTGACAGGAAGGTCTTTTAGATAAGCATTCCACCAGGTCAGCAATTCAGGGTCGGTGGCAGCCATGGCTTCCAAAGTCTCGTTGGGCAGCCCGATTTGATGCTGCTGGACCAACTGATGGAAGCGTTCGCCTAGGTGAATCCGCCGTTCCTGCTCCAAAATCGGTTCGCTTAGCACCGCCGGCCAGGCCAACCGTTCAAGATAGCGCAACTGAAACCGGCGCGGACAATCCAGATAATCCTGCAGATTATGCTGGCTGAAGGTGAAATCCGGGGATATCGGCATCACTCATTTCCTTTCCAGCCGGATTGCAAGGCGAGAATTGGCAAGGCCTGCTGTGATTCGCCGCGCCGGCCGGTATTCCAGGTCACCACCAATTCGCGTTTCGCCCGCGTGATGCCGACATACAAAACACGCAAGCGTTCCGCCGAATAATCAAGGCGTGCCGCCTGGGTGGCTGGGCCATCTTCAAGGTACACGCCTTCCAGGTCGTTCTCTGCCAGCGCCTTGAGCCGCGACAACGCTTCAGCTTCCAGGTTAAGATGATCCCTTACAAACCACTTCTCGGAGATGTAGCTGTCATAGGGTTGCATGGAGGGAAAGTCATAATTATTGGCCGAAAGCAGATAAACGCGATCCCATTCCAAGCCTTTGGCTTTGTGAAGGGTTGCGACCACCACGCTGCCTTTGTACCGTTCCGGATCAAACCCGGTATCCTCCTCGCTGAAACCGGGCAGGCGGCGTTCGTTGCGTGCCACGGTGGATAATTCTTCAGCAAACTCGGTCAATTGCCATTCGGGATGATTGCCGGCTGCGCGTTCAAGCAATAGTGCCAGTTTATGTGCCAGCGCCAGGTCGGATGGATTGGTAAATAATTCCTGGCTGATGGTCAATAACAGTTGGTCTACAGGCAGCAGTGAAGCTTTTTGCCATCGGACGATTTGCTCCCGGCTGGCTAAAAGAATCTGCCGTACCCCTTCAGAAAGCATGTCATCGGGCAAACCGGCCAGCCAGTCAGCATCTGGAAACGGCGCCAGATATTCTTCAAGACGCTGGCAGCGTTCCAAAACCGCAACTGCACCTCGGTAAAAATCCGCTGTCGATTTATCATCCCCGGCCGCAATCCGGCCTAGGCGTTTTATCACATCCTGCAACTTTGAATTTGACCCGGGATCGGCGAGGCTTCGCAGGCACGCCGCTAGAATATCTGCCGTGTAGCGGGTCGATTGGCTGCTTTGAAGCAGTTCAACATACGGCAGATTATTCCGCTTGAGTTCCTCGACAATTCTTGCGCCGCGTTCGTTGCGTGAGGTGAGCACGGCAACTGTCCGATCCGCATGCTCAGGCAGCCAGCGTTTGAGTGACTTAACCACTGCCTCAATCTCTTTTTCAGCCTCATAGCCTTGCGGCATAATGAATATCCCCGCAGGATCATCCGGCGGATTAGCTTGTGGATCGCCAGGCGGCGTGGGCTGAATGAGGGGTTTTGTAAGTGCGTCACGCAATTCGGTTACGGGATGGGCATGGTTGGTCCATTGTATGAGAGAGTTAGCGAGATTGATAATCGTCCGGGTGGACCGTCCAGAGTTCGGCAAACTGCGGGCTATCACGCCAGGCTCCTGCAGGAAATTGCGCAAGAACCTGGGGCTGGCAGTGGTAAAGGTTTCAAAAATCGCCTGATTCGGGTCGCCCAC
The DNA here is from genome assembly GCA_964536805.1 of uncultured Longilinea sp. Taxonomy (GTDB): domain Bacteria; phylum Chloroflexota; class Anaerolineae; order Anaerolineales; family Anaerolineaceae; genus Longilinea. The sequence goes on along the minus strand of CAZHYQ010000003.1, from coordinate 149,695 downwards.
CCGCACCCAATTGCCTTCTGGCCCAACCAAGAGCCGCAAAATCTCTTCCTGTAGGCTGCTGCTGTCTTGTGCCTCATCCTCGAGAATGAAAGGCCAGCGGTAGTGCAAGCGCTTTCCATAATCGCCATCGGCCTGGATAGCCTGAAGTGCCAGGCGGATCAAATCGGAAAAATCAACCGCACTGCGGTAATTGAGCGACCGTTGATAATCGGTGTAGATATCCGTTCCTAATAAAAGCAAGGGATGCGGCTGCCGGAGTTCTTTAATCCTTCGTGCCAATTCGTCCGGGAGAATTTGCAAATCTTTGGCCTGCCGGATGAAACTGCGCGCCAGGCTGTTAATCAAATCGGGCCATTGTTTTTGCAAACTGCGGTTTTCCGCCAAATCGACATCCGCGGAAGTCCACTCGGTGATGAATTCCGGGTGACTGCGCAGCCAACTGGTTACGGCGACATCCATTATTTCCAGTGACTCGCGCTCATCGACGATGGTAAAGCGGTCCGAAAGTCCGACCAGGTCAGGCCGTTCGCGCACGATATCGTGAGCCAATCCGTGCAGCGTGCGGACACGGTAACCCAGGTTAGGTATCAGGTTTTTTTCCCGAAGGAAGCCGGAAATGCGGCTGGAAAAATTATCCACCGCAGAATTGACCAAAGTGACAATCAGGATTTCCTGGTCATCAAACAAATCGGCCTGTTCAATCAAGCGGGCTGCAAGCCAGGATAGGGTAAAGGTTTTTCCGCTGCCAGGAACGGCAGAAACCCCCATTTTCCCGTTCTGATAGTTGACAATTTCCGCCTGGGCTGGACGCAAACTGGTCATGGTTGCTTCTCCAGTGCATTCAGGCGCCGGCGCAAAGATTGAAACGCCTGCAGCAATGGGCCGTGTTCTTCATCGCCCCTTTCATTGAGTGTAACGCTGCAAACAATTACCTGACCGCTGCAGCGTCGCAGCAATCCCCGCACCAGGCGGGCCAGCGATTCCTGATTGGCGCTGTATTCATCGGCGTCAGTCCATTTGCGATCGGCTGGCCACCTACGACTTAGAACGTAAGGATGGGTTAAGGGTTGCATAAGACGCTGCCACCAGTTCAAACTGCCAGCATCCAACCAGAATTGGATTTGGGCAGCCCGATTGGCCATTAAGAACGTGTGCGCTGGAGAAACCAATACGGCGTCCGTACGGGCAAGTTCCTCCCAGGTTTGGGTCGATTGCGCAGCGATGACGCCTTCGGAAATCATCTGCAAATAAAGTTTGCCATTTTCTTCATCGCTGGCCGCACGGCGGAACTTTTGGATTGACTCAATCAGACGCGACGTGACTGAAGCCGCTTCAGGGTCTTTTGCAAAACCAAAGTCGGGTTGCGACAACAATTCGCCAAAAATGCGGGCTAGGAAACCGTCCAACGGTAAAGGCTCACCTTGGCGGTACTCCTCCAACCAGGAGCGCAGTCTTTCAAGTTTCCCCCCTATTCGGTGGGTAATGCGTTCCTGCATCACCGGAATCAGCCGGTCGAAAGAAGCCAATCCATCCTTTGGTTTTCGGGGTGAAAAGAGCGTTTTTGCGCATAAATCGGCGCGAATCAGGTCCATATTGCCTAGAGATTGCATTAACATAACGCGAATCTCTTGACTGGTTACCTGCAATTCCCATTCCGGATGTGCCAGCCTGGCGAGTGTAAGCAGGCATCGTGTGGCAGGTTCATCGCGCAAAGTACGCGATGGCCGGTTCGACCGTACAGGAATACCGCGTTTTTCCAGTTCTGCCATCAGCGAAAATCGAAGCGAGTCGGACACGAACGGCGCCAGGACGACCATCTGCCCAGGGTGGATACCTTCGTCGTTAATGAATGAGGCCATTGTCGCGCCGATCCATTGGATCATCTCAGGATAGAAACGCTCAAAATGAATCTGATGGACTTTTTCTACCGATGAACTGGGTGAAAATGACCGCCGCAGCATCGCATCGCTCAGATGAGAGGAAAGGAGTTCTATTTTTTCATTGGCGATAAAAGAATCCGTAAACTCCAGAGTTTGTTGGCAGATATCTTCCAGGGAAGCGCCGTTTTCTGTATCGGCGCCCAAAAAAGCGCGGTAACCGCCGTCGATATCGAATATGAGAAGGGCTGATTCAAATGACGGAATCCATTGCCGCAGAACATCATGGACTGCTGGGACGTCCTCTTCGACATTGTCGTAAACCAGATGTCGATAAGTCTGGCGCAAATAATGATTGACCAGAAAGGACGGCCAGAGCTGGTCTGTCATGATTTTCAGTTGAAGTGAAAAATCCAGCAGGTTTTTCTCAAGGCAATTCTGACGGAAGAGGTTGGCACACTCCTGGGCCTGATCGTAAACCAGCATTTGGGCGGGCTTTCCAACCCAGGCTGCTTTCAGGCGTCTGGCCAACTCGGTATGGTCAAAGCCAATAAACGCGGATTTATTCAGGTTATCCAGAATCTGGCTGTAAAGCCGGTTTCGGTCAATGGTAACGCCGCCAAAATAGCCTTCCTCCATCTTTGGACCAACAATCTGGGCCATGTAGAACTGGGCGGTTTCAGCAGTTAGAAAAACCGGCGGTTTTTCCGGATGTGCAAAACCTGCTTCGCGCGAGACAAGCGGCCAGAACAGGTTTACCAACCGCTGGGCAAGCCCATTAAACGTCAAGATGGTCGGAAGTCCCCCTGGAGGCAAGTCTGGCCGTTGCATGGCTTGCACATAGGGCGACGCCAGGGTACGTTGAGGTGTAAGGATAAGGATTTGATCGCCTGGTACGCCGGATTCAAGCAACCGGTTTACCCAGGCAACGGCAGCGGTTGTTTTTCCCGTGCCAGCTGGACCCTTGAGAAATGACGCGCCTTGCGATTCACGATGGATTACAGCCTTTTGGGCTGCGGTAAAGGGAAATTCTTCCAAGCACGATCTCCTGGAAAATGAATATCCCTATTGTAGTCGATCTTGTCAGCGTACGATGGCGGGTAGGAACACTGATTTATCAAGGCTGACAACTACGTTCAAAGTCACCGGAATGGTATCAGGCGAGCCGGCGACATTGGCAGGAGATGTCACGATAAAAGTCAGGCTGCCGGAGTATTGTCCGGGATTATATTTATTCAGATCCTGTGGAGAAACCGTAACCAGGGTGTCTGGGGTTGTACCGCTGGTTGCAGACAGGCTTATCCAGTTAGCAGTGGAGGAAAGCGACCAACTGAGCACATCCGCAGTCCCGATATTCAATGGCTGCAGATAATTATCTGTTGTTATTAGTTCGCCTGTTGATTTTATGTATAAAAATCGCACTGATTCGGGAAGATTGCCCAGGGAGGGCTGGCCGATCAAATAAATCGAATCGCTGCTGGTGATCACTTCGCCGTTGCTTTTGCGAAGTTCGACCGTGACGGTGTGGCTGAGATTGCCCTGCCCGTTCAAGGACCAGTTGACCTGTTCCTGAAAGGGCTGCCAGGCGGACCATTGCGATGAATCATCCCGCATGCGGTACTGGCTGAAGACGCCTTCCCCATATAGAAAAAGGGAAAGATTGCGGCTGCTGGTCTGGCCGCTTTCCAGGTTAATGATGATGGGATAGACAGCCGAGCGGGTAGCAAAATCCTGCACCCAAAAATCACCAAACCACGACCCGCCGTGAAAATAACCGATGCCAAGTTCCCGGAAATTCGGGTTGAGGATATTGGCACGGTGTCCTTCCGAGCCCATCCAGGCGGCCATGACTGCCGCCGGGGTATCCTGTCCGGCGGCGATATTTTCACCAGCCCAGGAATCAAAGACATAAAAATTCTTGATGCGATCCCATGTGCTGCAAACCAATTTCAAGGATCCATTGACCACATCATAAGAATCATGATTGAAATAAACATCAGCCATCATATCATTGGCATGATAGCGGCTGGCAAACGATAAGGACTCGTTCAGTTTAAGCGGCGAAACACCGGCATTGGCGCGTTCGATGTTAACGCGTTCGACCAATTCCTGTTCGAAAGCGGCGTTTTGGATATTGATGGTTACCGCGTAACACCCGGTGCTGTCAGGTAAGACTGACTGATCGGTTCCGGCGTCTGTTGAAATCGCGGGAATGAGCTCTGGAGTATCGTTATCTGTTGACCCTGGCGGAAGTGTTTGAGGTAATTTTGCCGCAGCGATAAGGGGCAGGCATAGCAATGCTATGAGAATGAGATGTAGTTTTTTCGCCATTCAACCTGTTGTTAGTATTGGTTAAGATTCGGTTGTAACTTGGATGTAGCAAGTCTAACATAACAGGCACAGACTATGGCTGTCAAAATTGTTAAATTGAGGATATTGTTAGGTTTAATACTCCAAACCGGCCATGCAGTGAAAGACAGCCCGGGTAAGGAGTGTATCTGCCGCCGCGCGGTGAGCATTTGGCAAAGGAATCTTGAAGAATTTCCCGGCTTCTTCCAGCTTGAACAGCTTTTTCCCGCGGCGATAAGGATCCCATTCGCCTCGGTAATCCGAATACACCTTCATGACATCGATGACATTGAACGTTTCGCGCCACGGCAAACGATAAATCTCCATAGATTGCTTCATAAGCCGTAAATCAAAATCTGCGTTGTAAAGTCCAAGCGGGCGCCCGGTTACCAGACCGCGCAAGGACTGCCACAGAACAGGCCATGACGGCGCGCCTTGAACCATTTCATCAGTTATGCCATGGATCGTGGCTGCATCGCCTGGAATGGGTCTGCTGGGCTTGACAAAGGATTGAATAAGGATTTCACCATGTGCATCGACGATTGCGATTTCGACAATTTCTGCATCGCGATCCAGTCCAGTGGTTTCGGTGTCCAAATAGACCGGACCCTCGCTGATTTTCTGCCGAATGAAACGGCCAATTTGCTGACGGATGGGGGTGTCGGGAATGGTCGTCATTTGATATCCCAATACGCTATTTCACGAATGGTCACCGTATAATTCTTCGTTTTGATGCCGGTGATGAGCACGCCAAAATTACCTTGCTCCGGGAGTTGATCGTCTGTAGTCTCCGTAAGTAAATTGCCGTTTGCGTATAACCGAATTCGATTGCCTTCCACCCAAACGCCCAGGCGGTTCGTCTGGTCGGAGCCGGCCAACACAGCATTGGATGATTGCCAATTTAACAAACGCGTAAATTGCGAGCCATCGTAATGAGAAAGGCTGTAGCGGCCATCGCACGTTACAGAAAAGAACTCGGCTTTCGAATCAGCTGTCAGGCGGAATACCAGCCCGTACTGATCGCCTCCGCTGCATGTGCCATTCGTGAATTCCGCCTCAATATAGGCGTTTCCAGGTTTCGGGAAGGTAGTCCGCCAACCCATCCAGCCTTCCGCGTTCAGACTTGTCAAAGTGAGCAGGTGGTTGTTAATTTCTGCACGGGTATGACCATCGTCATAGGGATCTTCCAATCCCCAGAGGCTTGCCTTTGAAAAGGTATCCCTATAGGTTGGATCGCCCAGGAGAGAGCGGGGGTCGCCAGAAGGCGATGTGGCTGAAGCTGAAGGTGTGAAGGAGGCGGTTGGCGACACGGCAGGTTGTGTTGGCGTGGCTGGTTGCGGGGTTGGCGAAACTGCCAAATCTGCTGTCGGCAGCGCTGACAACTGGGTCGCAACCAAATCCGGGGTACCCGTTGCCTGCGCAGGACGCGGTAGATTGCATCCGGCCGTTATAAGGATGGAGATAATGAAGGGTATTAACCAACGTGGTTTGCGAATCACAAAGGCAGGCCTCCTGCTGGCAGTAATTATAGTCAAATCTCTCAGGATTGCAAAAACAGGCGTTCATTGCAGGGTTGAATCCGTCATTTTGATGGGTAGCCCGTTGTATAATTCAACCTGCCGCTTATGAAAACAATCGTGATCCAACTTGATGCCCATGATGACCTCATCTCGGTCCGGGATAAGATGGTCTGGAGCAAAGCGCAGCGGATTCTGCTGGTTTGGCCCAAAAAAGGCCATCCTGGTCTGGTCCGGAAATATGATTTTGTATCTCTCCAACGCCACGCGACAGAATTAGGGGCACAGCTTGGTCTGGTGACGCATGATTCTTCGGTAAATGCGAACGCCCGAGAACTTGGCATAGCCATTTTTAGATCACCCAAACAGGCCCAACGACAGCATTGGCAGCGCAAACGCAGCCAGAAGCCGGTTCAATGGGGCGAGCAAAAAGCCGCAAGGGTGGCCGGATTAAGGTTAAGAGAGCCCCAAACGGATGAAAAACCTTCCCTTTATCTTCTGGGTTGGACGCGTCTGACAGTTTTTACAATCGGCGTTTTGGCAGTACTTGTTTTGGGCACTTTTTTGTTGCCAGGCGCCACGGTTATCGTGAAACCGGTTCAAAAAGAACAAAGCCTCTCGATGAATCTGATCGTCGACCCTAAACTTGACAGTCCAAGCATGAGTGGCCAAATACCCGCAGACACCGTGAGTACAGTTATTGAAGTACAGGGTCAAATAAGTACAAGCGGAAAAACGAGCATACCTGACCGGAAAGCCGGAGGTTTGGTCACGTTGACCAATTTGACCAACCGCAGTCGGATCCTTCCGGCGGGAAGCGTCATATCGGTTGAACAACCTCAGTATATTCAATTTGGTACTTCTCAAGAAGCTATTTTACCCGCCGGGCTTGGAAAAACAGTGGAGGTTTCAATCCTGGCGTTGGAAGGCGGTTCAAGGGCGAATCTCAAGGCGAATGCCAAATTGGCTCTGGAAGGACCGATGGGTCCGGACATATCAGTGACAAACCTGAAGGCCTTTAGCGGCGGGAGCGACCGCATCCTGCCTGCAGTGGCTCAGTCTGATTACAATAACCTTCGCAGGCAATTATTGGATACATTGAAAACAAACGCGAGAAAAGATCTCGAATCATCCCTGGGGACAGAAAAAACATTGCTAACAGACACATTAACCATCAAGGAAATTGCAAAGGAAAGCCTGCTTCCTGAGGTTGGCGACCCGGGTGATGAATTGATATTGAGTCTTCAGGCAGTGGTTTCAGCATTGGCGGTTGCCAATAAGGATATTGAACAAATCGCTGAGTCGGCTCTGGATGCAAGACTGACCGGGGACCAGCGGCCAGTGCCCTCATCGCTGTCTGTCAAACCGGCGCTCAATGTGGTTGAACAGGCGGATGGACAATTTGAAATGAATATCATTGTGGCACGAAAAACAGTAGCTGATCTATCCAATGGAAAAATGCTAAACGCAGTTCAAGGAAAACGGCCAGAAATCGCCTCGCACAATTTGTCCAGTTTGTTTGATCTCGAAGAACCACCGCAGATCCGCCTGACGCCATCCTGGTGGTTCTGGATGCCCTCAATCGGGTTTCGAATTCAATTTGAGGTGCAATAATGGGAGTTGCAGGGCGTGTAATGGCAGTGGATCCTGGCGAAAAACACATCGGCATAGCAATCAGCGATCCAACTGCGACCATCGCCAATCCGTTCACAGTGCTGACTCACGTTTCCAGAGCGATCAATGCTGCATCAATTGCTCAACTGGCACGCGAGAAAGAGGTGACAACCATTGTCATCGGACAGGCGCTTAATTGGGACGGCGAGCCGTCTCCTGCGTCGCGCCGGGGAGCCCGCCTGGCGGAGGCCCTGCGCAATCAGACCGATGTGCCTGTGGTGTTGTGGGATGAATCCGGCAGCACCCGCGAAGCACGGTCTGCCAGGATTGCCATGGGGGTAAGTCGAAAGAAGCGGCAAGGGCACCTGGATGAAATTGCCGCAACAATAATCTTACAAACTTACCTGGACTCACAAGGCAAGCCAGGTGATCCAACCCCCTGAAGGCAGGTGAACATTGTCGCGACGACGTTCAAATTTTGCTAGTTTTTCCGTCATCCTGGTATTGGCTCTCCTTTGTACCGGAGTCGCTGGAGCATTTCTGGCATTCGATGCCATTCCTTCACAAGCCCGCAGCCTGTTTGGGCCGCCTTCTGCCAGGCTTAATCCAATTGATAAAGCCTGGTATAGTGCGCGTTTGTTATTGAACCAGGCAAAAATGTTATCACCGGTTGGCTCAGGCCCAGAACAATTATTTACAATTCAACCGGGCGAATCAGTGAATTCGGTGGCATTTCGATTGGAAGAGGATCACCTGATTCAGGATGCCGCGGTTTTTCGACTTTACATGATTTATGCTGGCAAAGACCAGACAATGCAGGCGGGCAATTACTCCTTGAGCTCTGCCATGCGGCCACTGGAAATTGCGGATCTGATTCAAAATCCAATCTCGCAGGAAGTCACTTTTGTCATTTTAGCTGGTTGGCGGGCAGAGGAAATTGCCAATCTACTGCCCACATCAGGACTTTCCATCTCTCCGGGTGAACTCCTGCGGTTTATTGAATCGCCCGCAGCCCTTAATTTACAGGAGGTCGTCGATGCCGCCAATGGTCTGGAGGGTTATCTCGCGCCAGGCGATTATGAACTCCGCCGCGATATAGGCGTCAAGGAACTGGTTCAGACTTTCTTGGATCGATTCGCTAGTGAATTGACCCCGGACTTGCTAGCCGGATTTGAACGGCAGGGGCTTTCACTGCCCGAGGCAGTCACCCTGGCATCGATTGTTGAAAAAGAAGGCATGGTGGATGATGAACGCCCCTTGATTGCCTCCGTTTTTTACAACCGCCTGCAGGCTGGCATGAAACTGGACAGCGATCCAACCGTTCAGTATGCGCTTGGTTATGATGCAAACAAGCAGACCTGGTGGACGAATCCGCTCAGTTTGGATGATTTGAAGATTGATTCGCCTTTCAATACCTACCTGTACGCCGGGCTTCCCCCGCACCCCATTAGCAACCCTGGATTGACTGCTCTTCAGGCTGTTGCGCATCCAGCCCAAAGCCCGTATTATTATTTTCGTGCACGATGTGATGGTTCCGGAACCCACGCCTTTGCAAAAACATATGAGGAACACGTTCAGAACGCCTGTCCGTAACCAATCCATCCTTTTTTGTCCAGGCTAAGGAGCTTTTTATGGAAATACTAGGAATCGATATCGGCGGTTCAGGAATCAAAGGCGCATTGGTGGATGTCAATACGGGCGAAATCACCACCGAACGTTTTCGACTGGCCACGCCGGAAGGTGCTAGTCCGAATGATGTGGCCGCGACCGTTGCTCAGGTTGTCGAGAATTTTTCATACCACGGACCGGTTGGTCTGGGGTTTCCGGCTGTTGTCATTCACGGTGTTTGCTATTCTGCGGCCAATATTGACCCGGATTGGATTGAAATTAACATTAATTCCCTTATAGGTAAGACTATTGGAATGCCCGCCTTCGCCGTCAATGATGCCGATGCTGCAGGCGTGGCCGAAATGCGCTTTGGCGCAGGCCGTGACCTTAATCGCGGCGTTGTGATCATGTTGACATTGGGCACTGGCATCGGATCGGCTGTTTTTACCGACGGGCATCTGGTTCCCAACACCGAGCTTGGTCATATTGAAATCCGCGGCAAGGATGCTGAAAAACGCGCCTCGGACGCAGCCCGCAAGCGCAAGGATTTATCCTGGGAAGAGTGGGCGGATCGTTTCCAGGAATACCTTGAACGGATCGAAGCGCTAATGTCGCCCGATTTGATCATCCTGGGCGGCGGCGCAAGCAAAGAATCAGAACGGTTCCTTGCCCACTTGAATACGCGGGCAAAATTAATTCCAGCCCAGTTATTAAATCAGGCTGGAATTATTGGCGCCGCAATCCACGCTCACGAAGAGAGCCAGTTATAGCGGGAGGATAATTTATTCGTTCGGCTTAACCGCCTCCGCCTGCGCCAACCATGCCGCCTTCGGTAAATTTCCTCAGATCGCTGAAAACGGCGAGAACTTCGTTTTCATCCAGGAGTTCGCCTGTGGAGCGTTTGAGCAACCCCTGGCGGGCTTTCTCCAATGCCACTTCTTGAATGGTCAAATCACGCTTGAGTGCCTCCTTTACCAGGGCGGCACCGGCTGCATATCCGATAATGGGATTCATCGCCGTCACTAATATTGTATTTCGCGATAACCAACCCTCAGCCTTTTCCCGGTTGGCGGTTAAGCCGGAAACGCATTTATCGGTGAAAGCGTTTACAGCGCCTATCATAACTTGCATCGCTTCGAACAAATTGTGCGCAATAATCGGCATCATGACGTTCAGTTCAAGCTGACCGGCCTGCGCCGCCAGGCTGATGGTTGTATCGCACCCAATGATATGAAACATCGCCATGTCCAGCATTTCTGCCAGCACGGGATTTACCTTACCTGGCATGATGCTGGAGCCTGGCTGAACGGCTGGCAATCGAATTTCGTCCAACCCGGTGGACGGTCCAGAGGAGAGCAGGCGAAAATCGTTGGCAATGCGGATCAGGGTCACAGCGGTGGTGCGCAGGGATGCTGAAAAATCGACTGCATCAGCCATCGATTGCATCGTCTCGAAAAGGTTATCGGATGTATAAAGAGGAAGGCCTGAAAGCTCAGAGAGCCGCTTGACCATGCGGCTATGGTATTCCGCTGGGGCATTCAGCCCTGTGCCAGTGGCAGTGCCGCCAATCCCTAAACGGCGCAGTCCTTCAGCACTTCGCATAACGCGATCACGGTCGCGTTCGACGGCCCGGCTGTAAGCGCCAAATTCCTGGCCAAGCCGGACTGGAACCGCATCCTGCAGGTGAGTTCGCCCGGATTTGACAATCGGGTCAAACTCTTCGGATTTCTTCTTCAGAGCCAGCGCCAAATTAGCCAGCGCTTGGTCGAGTTCGCCTAACCGCCATAGACAACCCAAACGGATGGCTGTTGGAATGGTGTCATTGGTGGATTGCGACATATTGACATGGTCGTTGGGATTGATGCGGTATTCTCCCAGTTTTCCACCCAACAATTGTGTGGCACGGTTTGCGATAACCTCGTTGGCATTCATATTGTGGCTTGTTCCGGCACCTGCCTGAAACGGATCAACCACAAACTGGTCATCCCATCGGCCTTCCATGACTTCACCGGCAGCTTTCGATATTGCATTGGCGCGCTCAGCGTCCAGCAATCCTAAATCTTTGTGAACATCTGCTGCGGCCCGTTTGATAAGAGCAATTGACCAGATAAAGGCCCGCCAGGGTTTAAGCCCGGAAATCGGAAAATTGTCCACCGCCCGCTGCGTCTGGGCGCCGAACAATGCGTCGATGGGAACGATCACTTCTCCCAGCGAATCTTTTTCCACGCGTTGGTTTTGTTTTAGATCGCTCAACGAATGCCTCCGAAAATAGAAAGAGGAAGTCAATTTGACTTCCTCTTTGCAATTACTGAATCATTTAGCTTGCTGCGTTATATCCAGGACCATTCTTAAAGAAGTCGGCATTTATGGCTGTATCCGGCGTGAGGTCAATCACCTCGCCCGCGGCTAATAAGCGGGTTGCTTCCAGGTGAACCGCATCGCCATCATGGTTGTGACCGTCATAAACGGTGGTAAAGCCAGCCGTGCCAACCGGCATGGAAAGATATTCGCCGCCTTTGGCTTTGTAGGCTGAAGGAACCTCGTCTTCAGGGAAAATTGCCGCCCAGGGGCATTCCGGCACGCAAGCACCGCAATCAATACAGGTGTCTGGGTCGATGTAGTATAGCGGGTGCTGGTCGACAGGGTTACCCGGCACAATGCATTCCACGGGGCAAACGGTGGCGCATCCGCCATCACGCAAACACAAGCTGGTAATAACGTGAGTCATGGGTTCCTCCAACAATTTGAAAAAATAGGGAAATGGATGGGTTAGCTTTCAACGTAACGCCGTTCAGCTTCCTCCCAATCTACTAAATTCCACCAATTGGTCAAGTATTCTGCCCGGCGGTTTTGATACTTTAGGTAGTACGCGTGTTCCCAAACATCCACGCCAATCACGGGCAACATCCCCTCCGCAAGGGGAGTATCCTGATTCGGCGTGGAATGCACGACAAGATCGCCATTTGCTCGTTTGCTGAGCCAGGCCCAGCCGCTGCCAAATCGTCCTAAACCAGCCTTTTCGATCTGTTCCTTCATACCAGTAACGCTGCCAAACGATTTTTCGATCGCCTTTGCCAGTTTTCCAACCGGATTTCCGCCTTTTCCCGGTCCCATTACACTCCAATACACAATATGGTTGTAATAACCGCCGCCATTATTGCGTACCGCGGTACGCACGGCCTCGGGGACGGCATTCAAATCCATGAGCAAACTTTCCACCGATAATTTGGATAAATCAGGTTGGCTGCTTAAAGCGTTGTTGAGGTTTGTCAGGTAGGTCATATGGTGCTTGGTATAATGAATCTCAACGGTGCGAGCATCGATCCAAGGCTCAAGCGCATCAAAAGCATACGGCAGTTGGGGAAGTTCAAACGCCATTCCAATACCTCCTAAAAGCGAACTATAAATAATGTTAAGGTGCAATTTTCCCTTTGACTGTCTAAATTCTAGCTTTACGGTAAACGTTTGTCAAGCGTATTACAGGCGCATCCATTGAAAACGAACTCCTCTCACCGGCCCATTTCGGCATACCTGGTTCTGGCTTTTGGGATTCTAGCGGTATCTTCGGCTTCCATCTTAATCCGGATAGCCCAAAAAGAAGCTCCATCGCTGGTTATTGCCGCATACCGGCTTAGCATTGCAAGTTTGGTTTTGCTGCCGATCACATTGCGGCGAAATGGCAAGGAATTGGTTTCGCTCTCCAATAAGCAGAGGTTGTCCTTAATCCTGGCGGGTTGCCTTTTGGCACTCCATTTTGCTGCCTGGATCACCTCGCTCGAATTTACCACAGTTGCCAGTTCGGTGGTGCTGGTTGCGACGACACCATTGTGGGTGGCTTTGGTCTCTCCAATCCTTTTACGTGAAAAAATCTCGCCGGCGATTTGGCTGGGGCTTGGATTTGCACTCATGGGCAGTTTACTGGTGGCAATGAGCGGCAGCTGCGGCATGACCGCAGGACATCTGGTTTGCAGCCTAACGGCGGATTGGTGGACTGGCAGGAATCTTACAGGCAACCTGCTTGCGCTGGTAGGGGCGGTCTGCGCGGCAGGTTACCTTGTCATAGGCCGGCGTGTCCGGCCAACGTTAACTTTACCTGTTTATATTCTTTGCGTTTATGGCGTTGCAGCTGTAGCATTATTCGTCTTGGCATTTATTTCGGGCTACAACTTTATCGGCCTTCACTCATCTGGAGGCAGCTTCCAGGTTTTTTCTCCTTGGATCTGGTTATGTTTGCTTGGTCTGGCATTAGGACCGCAGTTGTTGGGTCACAGTTCCTATAATTGGGCGCTCGGTTATTTGCCGGCTGCCACGGTTTCGGTGGCATTATTAGGCGAACCGATCGGCACAACGATTTTAGCTCTTTTCATTTTACGCGAGACGCCTTCCTGGATTGAATTGACAGGCGGTGTTTTAATTCTTTTGGGTATCTTTATTACAGTTCGCGGGTCCAACACAGCATAAAAAAGCCGACCTCTGAGGTCGGCTTTTTGGATTTTCCTAGTAGGTCGGTTTTTTCGGCGGGGCAAGAGCCTCTGGTCCAACCGATCTGCGGTAAAGCGTATTCTGTTCCTTGATGCGTGCTTGCAACCGGGCAGACAGAGCATCAGCCTGCATGCGCCAAGCCCAATTGCCCCCAAGCTTGCCCGGCATGTTCATCCTTGCCTTTGTGTCAAGATTGAGAAAATCCTGCATTGGCGCCAATGTAAATGATGCAACCGAACTCCAAACGGCGCGAATCATGTCCCAGGCAATATCCTCTCCTGAACGCGCCAAATAGCGCCGGCAATAATCCTGTTCGGCTTCGGGAGCATTGTCATACCACCCGCGGGTTGTGTCGTTATCATGCGTGCCAGTGTACGCGACGCAATTAACCGGGTAGTTGTGGGGAAGGAAGGGCTCTGTGGAATCGCCTGCAAAAGCAAATTGAAGTATCTTCATCCCGGGCAAACCAAAATGTTCGCGAAGTTCAATGACATCACTGGTGATTTCACCCAGATCTTCAGCGATAATGGGCAGATCGCCCAGAGCTTGTTGAATCTTTTCGAAAATATCCTTGCCCGGCCCGCGGACCCAGGTGCCAATTTCTGCAGTTGGAAGACCATAAGGGATTTCATAATAGCCGGCAAAACCTCGGAAATGATCCAGGCGGATGATATCAAAAAGCTTGAGCGTAGCTTTGATGCGCTTGATCCACCAGGCATACCCGCTGGCCTGGTGCACTTCCCATCGGTAAAGAGGATTTCCCCATAGTTGTCCGGTCGGCGAGAAGTAATCCGGTGGAACCCCGGCCACCACGCTGGGCTGGCCATTTTCATCCAGGTAGAATAGATCTTTGTTTCCCCAGGCATCCGCGCTGTCATAAGCTACAAAAATCGGGATATCGCCGATGATTTGTATTCCCTGCTGGTGGGCATATTCGCGCAGCGATTGCCATTGGCGGAAAAAGAAGAACTGCCGGAGAACATGGCGCTTCAAGTTCGGCTGGTTATTCTTGATGAATTGATCGATAGCCTTTGGGTCACGGCGGCGGAAGGGTTCCGGCCATTGGTTCCAGGCAACGCCGCCTTGCGATTCCTTGATCGCCATAAATAAGGCAAAATCCTGCAGCCAGTCCGATTGTTCTTGTTGAAAAGCCGCAAATTCCTTCTTTAAATCTGCATCGGCTGATTTCTCAAACCGTCCAGCCGCCCGGTCCAGTAGGGTAAGTTTCCAGGGGATGACCTGGCCGTAATCCACTTCATCAGCCGCAAATGAAGGCCGGCCGGAAAAATCCTCGCGCTTCAGCAAACCATCCTGCATCAACAGAGCCGGGCTGACGAGGAAGGGATTTCCTGCAAAGGCGGAAAAACACTGATAGGGCGAATCGCCATATCCGGTGGGACCTAATGGAAGAACCTGCCATAATCCGCATTCTGCGCCAGCGAGAAAATCAATCCATCGGTATGCCTCTGGACCCAGATCGCCAATGCCATCCGGCCCGGGAAGACTGGTGGGGTGAAGAATGATGCCTGAAGAGCGTTTAAACTTCATTGGGCAATCTCCTGGTTTGGATGTAAGCACCTGGTTCAACCACCAGCCCGGAAAAATCGTCAGCAATTACATCTGGTCCAATTGTTGATCCAGGACCGATCGACATACCGGATGGGATGGCAGCTTTCTTTCCGATCATGGCAATGGCTGGTTCTCCATCGGTAATGCCGCCAATGACCGCGTTATTGCCAATTTTAACCAGTTTATCAATTACACATCGTTGAACGGTGGAGCCTGCTCCAATTTGCGAGTCCGTCAGGATGATGGATTCTTCCACCACGCTGTTGGCACCAACCACCACGCCAGCGCTCAATATGGATCGCATGACTCTGGCGCCCTCTTCGATAATGCAACCATTACTGATTAGACTATCTTCGACAACCGCATTCTTTAAGATCCGCATCGGCGGGCGTTCTTCCGACCGGGTATGGATGATCCATTGGGGATTGTACAAATCAAAAGCCGGCGGATTGCATACCAAATCCATATGAGCCTGCCAATAGGTGCCAATTGTACCCACATCCACCCAGTAGCCGGTATAAGGGAATGCAAAAACCCGCAGACCCTGGTGAATAAGATCCGGCAGGATGTTCTTGCCGAAATCATGGGATGAGTCCTGTTTCAGATGATCATCCCACAGGGCTTTATCCAGCAAATCGCGATTGAATATATAGACGCCCATATTGGCCATGTTGGAGGGGGGATCCGCCGGTTTTTCAACAAAGGATGTTACGCGTTGATTTGGCCCGATTCCAACAATGCCAAAGCGGGATGCCTCATCGATCGGTACTGGAATGGTCCCCATCGTCAAATCCGCCTGGTGCTCCAGATGGAATTGGATCATCTCGCGGTAATCCATGGAATAAACATGATCCCCGGAAAGGATCAAGATCAGGTCAGGATTTCCCCGTTTGATAAAGGTGAAATTTTGTTGAACTGCATCTGCCGTGCCGCCAAACCATGCGCTGGCCCGGTTCCTGAAAGGCGTCAAAATATTGACCCCGCCTGTGAATTCCCGGTTCAAATCCCACGGCCCACCGGACCCGATATGCTCGATCAGCGAGTGGGGCCGATACTGGGCAACAATCATCACATCGGATAACCCGGAATTGATGCAATTCGATAATGGAAAATCGATAATACGGTATTTTCCGGCGAAGGGTACTGCAGGTTTGGTACGCTTGGCGGTCAAAACGCCTAACCGGGTTCCTTCGCCGCCTGCCAGGATGATCACTCGAGTTTTCATCGTTGATTCTCCCATAGATCAAAGTATAGTTTAGCGTACTCCAACGCGGATTTCCCCCACGAGAAATCCTGCCGCATGCCATTGATTTGGAACTTCCGCCAAAAGTTTCGGTCTGAAAAATGGAGTAACGATCGTTCCAAGGCGGCGTTCAAAGCGCTTGTGCTGATTTCTTCAAATAAGAAGCCATTGTTAGGGCGATCTGGCGAATTTTCAAAAATGGTATCGCGCAATCCGCCGGTGGCACGTGCCAGCGGAATGCAGCCATACCGCATGGCGATCATTTGTGCCAGGCCGCACGGTTCGTAGCGTGACGGCATCAACAAGAGATCGCCACCTGCGTACAGTCGCCTGGATAGGCGGGTATCAAAACGGATGGCAGCCCTAACTCGATCGGGAAATTGAACTTGCAGGCTGCGGCAGGCGGATTCCAATATCGGATCGCCTGTACCAAGTAATATCGCCTGCCAGGGAAGATCAGCCATTTCCTTCAAGCTATCCACTGCCAGATCGACACCTTTTTGGGGATCCATCCGGCTGATCAGGATAATCAACGGAATCTGTGGATCATAGGCCAGACCGAATTCATCCAGCAGCGCCTTCTTGTTCCCTTCTCGCAAGTCTAAAGAATCCAGGGTGAACTTGGTAATCAGGGCATCATCGATGGATGGGTCCCAAGAGTCCTGGTCCAATCCATTTAGAATCCCTGAAACGATCGACGATCTTGAATTTAGAAAATCCTGTAAGCCGCAGCCAAATTCAGGCGTGAGAATTTCCATCGCATAGGTCGGGGAGACTGCTACGATCCGGTCGGCAGCCAACAAACCAAGGGGAAGCGGAAACTGCCTGGCCCAATCCGGCAGCCGCAGATCGCGAACGGGGTGAATGCCGAATTCATCCAATGCATGTTCCGCTCCCGCACCCATGAAGGGCAGGTTGTGGACAGAGAGGACTGAACGAGTCCGCGCGAAAAAAGGGTCACGGGAAAGCCGACACCGGGCCAGGTGAAACACGGAAAGTGCAGTATGCCAGTCGTTTGCATGCAGAATATCGGGCTTCCAATTCAACTGCCGTGCCAGCTCAACCGCTGCCAGCGAGAAAAAGGTGTATTTTAAGCCATCGAGATAATTATCGCCGCTGTAAACCGGGGCTTCCGTTCCAATGGGCGCCCCTTCAATCATGTAAACCGGCATTTCTGACACATACGTGACGAAGGCTCTGGTTGGGATTGGGCCACTGGGATGTTGGACCAAGAAAGATGCGACCGGTTGGGGATCTGGCAGTTTTCGGGCTACCTCAGCATGATAGGGAATGACCAGGCGGACATCAAGCGTTCGGCCTTCCAGTTTGTCGCTTGGAATAGCCCGCAAGGCAATGGGAAGCGAACCTGCCACGTCTCCCAATCCGCCGACCTTAATCAGTGGAGCTGCCTCAGCGGCCAGGAATAAAACATTCAGGGTGGAAGGTAGACTGGACGAGCTTATCATGGTGTCTCTTTTCTGCCTGACGGATGCTTATTTTTTACCCAGGCGAGCCATATCCACATAATCTTCCGAACTGGCATCACTTAATGAAGCGCCCAGTAACACAATCATCTCCGCCACCAGTTTGGATTTCAAATCAGCATCTTGTCGACTCCAAGTACGGCTTTTAATCTCCAGGAAGGAACCCAGGCCGCCCGGTTTTTCAAGGCGGTCAATGTTGATAAAGAATTCGGTTTCCTTATAACGTACCAGAAAGCGGCGGCGTTCTTTTTCGACTTCCAGTTCAAAAATGGGCTTGAAGTATTCCCGGTAGAAACGCAGGCTTTGCATGGCCGGGGCAAGAAAGCGGCTGCGGGATAATAATACCTTCTTGGGATAGGAATGTTCGATTGCCACGCCGATCAAGGTCAGACGCGACCGCACGCCTGTCACTTCGTCCTGGTCGCCCAGGAATGTATCCTCGCGGTAACGCAACATACCCTGGTCGGGATCGGCAAAGCAGAAGTAGGTGTCGTATTCGCGATAGTGACGCCGCCGGACAATTTCAAACGGCGCAGTCTCAACAGCCTGAATAAAGGTATCCGGGGATTCGATGTAGACTTTGGCCTGTACTTCAAAGCTTTCCTCTTCAGTGGCGGTGCCAATCGCGATCAACTTGGAGAGGACGGATTGTTCTCGATGGATTAAGAAGGTATCAATACGCCGGGCATATTCGCGTCCGGCCTCAATGAGATTCGATTCGTCAAGTGTCAATAGTTTTCGATCACGCATCACCCAACGACCGTTGATCATCACATCAGAAACGTCGGTGGATTTGGATGCATAAACAACCTGTGCATAGGTGCCCTGCGGATGGCGGCGAAAACGCGGTGAATTGTGCAGGGGATTGATATCCAGAAGGATTAAATCTGCCCGTTTTCCGGCCTCCAACGAGCCCGTAACATCTCCGATGTGCATGGCTTGAGCTCCCATGCGCGTGGCCATGAGCAGAGCCGTCTGAGCAGGCAAGGCAGTGGGGTCGCCGCTGGAACCTTTCGCTAAAAATGCGGTCAGACGCAATTCTTCGAACATGTCCAGATCGTTATTTGAGGCTGGACCGTCCGTTCCAATGCCCACATTTAATCCTTGTTCCAGCATCTTCTTCACCGGCGCAATCCCTGAGGCCAGTTTGAGGTTGGAGGATGGATTGTGCGCAACGCCGGCATTGGCATGCTTCAGCGTGCGCATTTCGCCTTCATCGATATGCACACAGTGGGCTGCCAGAACTTTGGCGTTGAATAAATCCATCTTCTTGACGTAAGGGATTACCGGCATGCCCTGATCGTTGCGCATATTTTCCACTTCTGTTGCCGTTTCAGAAAGGTGGGTGTGCAACGGGATGTCGAATTCAACTGCCAGTTCGGCTGTTGCCCGTAGGATTTCAGGCGTGCAGGTATAAGGCGCATGCGGTGCGACCGATGGCACAATTAAGGGATGGCCTTTCCAGCGTTTAATAAAATCACGGCAATAAGCCAGTGATTCTTCGTAAGACTGTGCATCCGGAGTGGAAAATTTCATGACCGTTTGCGAGCAAACGGCGCGCATGCCCGCTTCAGCCGTGGCAACCGCCACATCATCCTCAAAATAATACATGTCAGCAAAGCTGGTTACACCGCTGCGGATCATTTCGGCGCAAGCCAATTTTGTGCCCAGGCGGACAAAATCTGGCGAGACAAATTCGCGCTCCACTGGCATCATATAACCCATCAACCAGACATCCAGGCGTAAATCATCTGCCAGGCCGCGCAGCAGCGTCATGGGCACATGGGTGTGTGCATTTACCAGGCCTGGCATTAACAACATGCCGCCGCAATCGATTTTTTCAACGGCGTTATAACTGGTCAACAACTCAGTTTCAGGTCCGACAGCAACAATGCTATCCGCCCGAATGGCCACTGCACCTGGCTCAAATTGGTGCATCTGGGTGTCCATAGTCAAAACGATTGCGTTCGTTAGTAAAATATCAACAGTTTCCATTCATGGTTCCTTATGATTTGACAGGGATAATAACTTCAAGCGTAAAAAATTAATTGCAAAATTCACCGCCCAGGCTGGAATGTTCCCTTCGGGCCCGGAGAATTGACGGGTTTCAGCCGTGATTTCCGTCTTTGTCACCAGTGCCGTCTCAAGTCGGGTGTGTTTGCCATTATCAGCTTCCAACAACGCTATTGCCAGCCCGATTTCATCCTCGGACTGCTGTATTTCTGTTTGCAGGGAAGCCACCAACTGCGGAAAAGTAGAATCCAAATGAAGTGATTTCGTACTGACGGATGCAAATCGATCGGTCAAAGCTGTTTGGCTGCCAAAGCCTGCAACGCACAAGGTTTTACCCCGGGTTTTAAGCAAATCGATCACAACCTTTTCCAATGTGTCTGAATCCTGGCCAAAAATAGCGTTTCCGACACGGGGTTTTACCTTGGCTGCCATTTCAGTGATCATCTGTTGGGCTTCTGCAAGCGAACCGGCTTTGGCAGTGATGCGGATATCAACAATGCCGGGATGTGCCAACAGCCCAACGGTGGGGTTTGGATTTGTTTCGAGATCGCCAATCCACTCATCCACCACCGATTCTCCTACTCCCGCGCAGTGTAAAACCACAGCCTGGATGGTATCGTGAAGGCCAAAGCGGTCTTCTAATAATGGAATTACGCTGTGTTGAATCAAGTATTCCATTTCCCGCGGAACGCCGGGCAGGCAAATGAGAAGCGAATTCTTTACAGAACCATAAAACGCAGGTGCTGTGCCAACCGGGTTTTCAATAACTTCAGCGCCTTGGGGCAAAAAAGCCTGGCGTTTGTTATTCTCCGTCGGCGTTCGCCCCATGCGGATAAACCGGGCTTCAACCTGCTGCCAAAGTAAGGGGCTAAAATAGGTTTGACCGCCCATAGCCATCGCGGCAGCCTCGCGGGTAGGATCATCCACGGTCGGCCCTAAGCCGCCGGTTGTGATCACAATATCCGCCCGGTCAGCCGCTTCACGGAACAAATTGGATATACGCGCGGCGTTGTCACCAACCAGGGTGGCGCGGTAGATATCAACGCCTTTATCGCGCAAGACCCTGGCAATATATTGCGTGTTGGTATCCTGAATTTCACCCAATAGTAATTCGGTACCAATGGCGATTATTTCTGCTACCGGCATGCGGCCTCCCAGAATTATGTCTATTGTATCAGGTATGGGATAACGTACATCCTATGCAGCCATTTGTTTTCTTAAAAGCGATAAATTGGAAAGATTTTTCCAATTCACCACAGCTGTTCCATAAATCGAAAGATGATTTCCACCTTTAAAAGAAAATGCCATCGGGTCAATGTTGTGACCGGTGGGGTGCCATACTTTCGCGTTATTTGATCCCATATACTGCGCATAGCTAAATAAAAGTTTTTCAGGCACCGAGAGCAGGTATAATTGTTCACATGAGGAAGATAACGCACCGCCAGCATATTGGGAAATGGGGAGAAGATCTGGCGGTTCATTACCTGGAGGAAAAGGGGCTTAGCCTGGTATCCAGAAATGAACGCACAGAATTCGGAGAAGTCGATCTGATTATGATGGACGGCGCAGATTTGATTTTCTTCGAAGTAAAAACGCGCACAACTTCGGCTTTCGGCCTTCCCGAGGAAGCGATTAGCGCCCGCAAACGAGAGCATCTGATACATTCTGCTGAATCCTATTTACAAAGCCATGAAGGTTTGCCAAATTCCTGGCGGATCGATGTTATTGCCATCCGCGGCAATCCCTCTGCTGGCAATCCTGAAATAGAATGGTTTCAAAATGCAGTTATCTGATATTCCAGATCCGTTGGTTGTAATCCTTGGGCCAACCGCTGTAGGCAAAACCGAAATCTCGATCCAATTAGCTGAAAAGTTGGATGGCGAAATCATTTCGGCCGATTCGCGCTTATTCTATCGCGGCATGGACATCGGCACTGCCAAACCGTCTGTGATCGAGCGGAAACGGGTTCCCCACCATTTGATTGATGTGTGCAATCCGGATGAAACCTGGAGTCTGGCTGTCTTTCAAAAGGCTGCCAAAAAAGCCATTCGTGATGTGCAGGATCGGGGAAAGCTGCCCTTTTTAGTCGGCGGAACAGGGCAATATATCCGTGCTGTCATTGAAGGATGGGATATCCCGAATCAGCAGCCGGACATGAAGTTGCGACAGGCGTTGGAGAATTGGGCAGTAGAAATTGGCTCTATGGAAATGCACCGCCGCCTGGCCGTCATCGACCCAGTGGCAGCCGCGCGAATTCTCCCCGGAAATGTCCGCCGGACGGTTCGCGCGCTTGAAGTCATTTTTCGCAGCGGTACCCGTTTTGATGAGCAGCGATTGCAAAAAGGATCCGCATATTCTCTGCTCCTGGTTGGATTAAAGAGACCCAGAACTGAAATTTATGCCCGGGTGGATGCCCGAATCGAGGAAATGGTTAAGTATGGTTTTCTGGAAGAAGTCAAAGGGCTGCTTGAAAAAGGTTATGGGCCAGAACTTCCGCCGATGTCAGCCATTGGTTACCGCGAAATTGTAGCGGTTGCTCAGGAGAAGATCTCCATGAAGGAGGCATTGACCCAAATGAAGAGTCTGACGCATCAATTTGTCCGGCGCCAGGCCAACTGGTTCAAGGAAACCGATCCGACCATTCACTGGTTCGACGCTGAAAAAGATTGCATACCTGCAATTGCAGCCATGATCAAATCAAGCAATCATTGGATTCTTAGCGAATAGGCAGCACGTTTATAAAAGGAGAGCGAGTAATCGCTCTCCTTTTCAAGTTCCCGCTAGTGGGTACCGTTGCCGCCGTTAAGCATCGGGATGCCGGTGCGTTTTGGTTCGGGCGGCGGGAAGATCTTTTCGAATTCTTCGCGTGAAAGCGTTTCCACTTCCAACAATTTCGTTGCAACCGCATCAAGTTCAGTGCGATAATTCTTTAAAATCTCTTGCGCCTTTTGATAGCTTTCGCCGACCAGTTTACGCACTTCCTGATCAATTTGCTCGGCAACTGCTTCGGAGTAATCGCGCTGCTCTGAAATTTCCCGGCCCAGGAAAATCAATTCTTCCTTTTGACCGTAAACCATTGGCCCCATTAAATCGCTCATACCGAGACGGGTTACCATGGTCCGCGCCAGTTTGGTGACGCGTTCAATGTCATTGGAGGCGCCGGAGGTAATGTCATCGAATACCTCTTCTTCGGCTGCGCGGCCACCCATCAAGCCAATCATTTCGGCGATAATCTTCTTCCTGGCCATCAATACGCGGTCTTCAGTCGGCAATGCAAGGGTATAGCCTCCAGCCATGCCACGCGGAATGATCGATACTTTCTGGACGGGATCTGAATCCGGCAGCGTATTCATCACAACGGCATGGCCTGCTTCGTGGTAAGCAATGATGCGTTTTTCATCATTATTGATCAGGCGGCTTTTCCGCTCAGGGCCGGCAATCACGCGCTCGATGGCTTCTTCAAATTCACTTTGCGAGATCGTCTTCCGGTTACGCCGTGCAGCCAGAATGGCGGCTTCATTTACCAAATTCTCAAGATCTGCTCCGACAAAACCCGGAGTCGAACGTGCAAGGATTTCCAGATTGACTTCCGGTGCAAGCGGTTTCCCTTTGATGTGCACATTGAGGATAGCTTCGCGTCCGCGAACATCCGGTCGATCAAGAGTCACACGGCGGTCAAAACGGCCAGGCCGTAACAAAGCGGGATCGAGAATATCAGGGCGGTTTGTGGCTGCCATAATGATCACATTGGTGTCTGTGTCAAAACCGTCCATTTCAACCAGCATCTGGTTGAGAGTTTGTTCACGTTCATCATGGCTGCCGCCCAAACCGGCGCCGCGTTGGCGGCCAACGGCATCAATTTCATCGACAAAAACGATACAGGGCGAATGACGCTTAGCCTGGTCAAACAGATCTCGAACACGGCTGGCGCCAACGCCGACGAACATTTCCACAAATTCTGAACCGGAAATCGAAAAGAATGGAACACCGGCTTCTCCGGAAACTGCCTTGGCTAACAGCGTCTTGCCTGTCCCCGGAGGGCCCACCAAGAGAACGCCTTTGGGGATGCGTGCGCCAAGGCTGATGAATTTCTGCGGTTCGCGCAGGAATTCAACCACTTCCTGCAATTCCTCTTTGGCTTCTTCCACCCCAGCTACGTCGACAAAGGTCACAGTGGGGTGATCTCCGGTAAACATGCGTGCGCGCGATTTTCCGAATGACATAGCAGCATTATTGCTGCCCTGCGCTTGCCGGAAAATAAAGAAGAATGCACCTGCCAACAAAATAAAGGGAAGGATATAACCCAAGGCGGTTAGGATTCCCAACCATGCACTTGGCGGTTTAATGATCAAGTGGATTTTATCGTATGAGAGCTGGTCCTGTGGGACGCCCAGGTTAAGTAATTGTTCCACCAAAGTGGCATTTTGCTCTTTGGTCGACTCGCCGATGGTGCCGTCTCGATAGGTGATTGTCAGATTGTCTTCATTTTCTTCAATCTTAGCAACAAGGCCGCTCT
This sequence comes from uncultured Longilinea sp., assembly GCA_964536805.1. Lineage (GTDB taxonomy): Bacteria > Chloroflexota > Anaerolineae > Anaerolineales > Anaerolineaceae > Longilinea. The sequence continues at coordinate 125,423 of CAZHYQ010000003.1, read as the reverse complement.
TGATATCGCCTGCGACCTGGTTTAGGGTCAGACTTTCAGTACTGGTGCGTTGGCCCACGGTGTAGACCACCAGTACAATGATTGCGATAAAAACCAAGAGGTAAACAACGTAGGATTGATTTCTTGAATTCACAAATACCTCCAAATGAACGACGCAGCAAATTCTATTGGCTGCATCAGTGCGATAATTCTGTTAGGATTATACCAATCTTAAGAATCATAAACCAGTAATTTGCAAGTGCTGTAGAATAATTAATAAAACTCTTATGAAAAAAACAGAGTTTTGGGTAATTATTTAGCCTGATTGCGTATAGTCTGTGATTCGTTCAGCCATTGAATGGTTTGGGCCGCTTGCCGAATGTGATTCTGGTCGTGAGTGATCGTGAAAACCAATAATTCGCTTAATGTTGTGGGACCGAAAATCGCATGCCGGGCAGGGCGCTGCCAATCAATCGGGGAGAATTTTTGTAGTGCTTCAAGCAAATGAACCCGGGCTTGAACAAACCCCTCCAGTGCTTTTGAGGCATCTTCCTGCAGGTAGTTTCGCTGGTCTGCCCAGATATCGGTTTCTTCAGCAGTAATAAATGGGGCATTTTCCTGTTGAATTTTTTGAATGCGGGGCAGAGTTACCTCACCATCCACATCGCGTAAGTGGCAAAAGATTTCTCCCAAAGACCATTCCTTTAGCCGCGGACGTCTTTCCCAATAAATCAGGTCTAAATTTGATGCCAGGGTTGCGAGCGCAGCCGGCGTGCTGGTTAACAAAGCCGTCAATGCCTGAGGCGTCTGTGGTATAGAAAGGTGAGAAGATTCGTTTTCCTGTATCCATGTTTTTAATCGTGAAAAAAAATCGGAAGTGGATTGACCATCAGCTGACGGCATTTCCAAATGGAAAGCAGGAAGTCCGATTGCCCGGGCAGGCAGGATATCATCCGTCAGGCTGTTTCCGACCATCACCGCAGGAACATCCGGCCATCCCAATTGTCCCAGGATCTCAGCATAATAGGCAGGATTCGGTTTGGCAAAATGAAATTTCTCGAAGCTCGTGACAAGGGTAAAAGGATATTCGGATACCGGCAGCCCTGCCCAGGCCAGGCGCTGTTCAATAGCCGAGCGGGGAAACAAGGGATTGGTAGCGATTGCGATCGTATAATTTTGCGAAAAAGCCCATCGGATAAATTCCTGGGCTGCGGGAATGGCTGCGGTTGTTTCCTGAAGCTCCGGATAAACATGCTCATAGAAATCGGATAGGGTGCCGGCGAGATTAGCTTTGTCACCCTCGATTCCGGGATAGAACACTTCATCAAAAGATTGCTCAAGAGTTTTATCAGGAAGGCGCTTGTCCACCATTGCCTTTGTACCTGCCAAAAGCGATTGAACCATGCGGGCGGGCGATACGTAATCTTGAAGATGAGTCCCTAATTTTTGCAGGTAACGGGGCAGGAAACGCTCCATGTTATTTTCAAGGAGCGTGCCATCCATATCCACCAATAAGATCAATTTCATTCCTTCTTATCCGATAAAATGGTGCCTATTGGATGGCAAAGTCCGCAGCCCACTTCCGGCTCGGCAACCGGTTTTCCGGCGCGGGTGCAATAGGCACTCACCTTCACCTTGCGAAAACGTCCCAGAATTCCAGGAGTAACCGTTCCTTGCAAAACTATGTTTGGGCAGGCATTGGCCCGAAGAATACCTGGCACCGGGCAACCGCTACACAAATCACGCGTCCATTGGCGGGGCGGTGATGCATTGCCAATCAGGCGGCACTCTTCTTTGTTCTGACCGCGGAAATAGTTGCCATAAAAATAGCGACATTCAAATCCGGCTGGTGTCCGCATTCAACCCTCATGAATAGCAAAAAGCCAAACCTCGTGAAAGGCAGGCCTTTTACCCAAGCGACCTCTGGCAAAGAATGTTGCCAATGAAAAAGAATTCATTACACGCGCGTTACGTAAGAACCCGTGCGGGTATCGACACGGATTGTATCGCCTTCCTTCACAAAGTAGGGCACATCGACTTTTGCACCAGTTTCAACGGTCACTTTCTTGGTGACGCCGGTGGCCGTATCACCCCGGACAGCCATTTCTGATTGTACGACGCGCAAATCGACGGAAGTTGGCAGTTCGATGTCGATTGCCTCATTATCGTAAAAGGTCAATTTCACCTGCAACTCTTCCTTGAGGTAACCGGTGGCATCCCCAAGAATGCTGGCCGGAATACCGTATTGTTCGAAATTCTCGATATCCATGAAATAGTAAGTATCGCCATCCGTGTACAGATAGGTGGAATTATGGAAATCGAGGCGGGCTTCAGAAACCTGGTTGCCCGAAATAAATGTCTTCTCGATTGAAGAGCCAGAACGTAAATTGCGGGCTTTTACCCGGATGGTGGCATTGCCTCGCCCAGGTTTATTGAATGAGTATTCAAGGACTTTATACAGGTTGCCATCCAGTTCAAAAGTGACACCCTTACGTAAATCATTTACATCGATCATAACCAAAAACCTTCTTTTTCTAGTAGGGAATTAAACGGGTGAATTATAGCGCGTAGTGATGTAGCTGGCAAGGCGCGAAATAAAAAGACTGCCGGGTTCACCCGGCAGTCAGGTCTCAAATCAATTTCTTTTAGCGCAATTGAGGCTCAATAACGCCGTAAGTTCCATCCAAACGGCGGTAAAGCACATTAATGGAATTCGTAGAGGCATTGAAGAACACAAAGAAGTTATCGTGACCAAGCAATTTCATCTGTTCAACGGCTTCCAATTCATCCATGGGAACCAAATCGAATTTCTTGTGCCGCATAATGATCGGAGATGCGTCTTCTTCAACCTCGGCTGCTTCCTTCACAACCTCGGATGCGGGTGTGCCGTCTCCACGACCCCGGTTGCGTTTTCCTTTCAGACGTTCCATTTGCCTTTGCATTTTTTCCACGGCAGCATCGATGGCGGCGAAGATGTCATCCGCACTTTCTTCGGTGCGTAAAATAAAACCTTTACCGCGGATAGTTATTTGAGCGACCTGTCGATCTGCCGCGCTGCGCGCAGCCTTGACGTAAGCCAGATCAACCCGGGTATCCTCAATATCACTTAAAAATCGGTCAAGTTTGGTGACCTTTTTTTCAACATACTCGTTGATCCGGTCAGTTACTTCCAAATTTCTGGCATAAACGTCAATTGTTAGTGCCATCGGTCCCTCCTGAAAACTGAAAAGGTTCGATTGGGCACCCCCCCGGTTCATTGAAATAACATGTCCGAAGCAGAATCTTGCGAAAAATCCTGCAGGACAGCCCTGGCCAGGGTAAGCCCGTAAACAGATAAAGCGCCCGCTGCATGGAGCGCACTTGCACAAGCCCGAATTGTAGAACCGGTGGTGGTTACATCGTCGATTACCACAACCGTTTTATTCCTCACAAGATTCGCGTTCGCGCCAAAAGCATCTCGAACGTTAATATCTCGTTCCTTTGCCGACAATCCCACCTGAGCCCGCGTTTCCCGCGTACGCCATAACGCTTGCGGAATAAATGGAATTTGCCGAGCCAGCGCCAACGGCCTGGCTAATAGGTTAGATTGATTATAACCACGATCGCTAAGATGTGCATGAGATAATGGCACCGAGGTTACACAATCCAATGGCCAATTCATGATTTCTGGCAGTTTGATCAGGTGCTTTGATAGCGCTTCGCCGAGGCCCAAATCACGGGCGTATTTCAAGCGATGGATTGCTTTGCGGACGGGTCCCTTGAATATAAATGCCGAGCGCAATTCTACAAAGGCTGGCGGCTTATCCATGCATCTTTCACATAGTTCGCCGGCTGGGGATGGATCGCCGCATCTTGGACAAATCTCTTTTGGAAGGGCTTCCAATTCGCCCTGGCAATTTTCACACCATCTCTCGCCGAATTTGCCACATCCGCCACAATAGGGTGGGTAGACCCAATCGACGGCCTCCCACATCAATTGATAGAGAACATACGCTGTGGGCTTCGCCATGCCCTTCAGCTGCATGTTAACGTTTTCTCCTTCTGATTAAAGTCCAAACATCTTGCCGAGACCTGAGTGCATCAGTTTTAATGCAGCCGGCGTCATCAGTACGACCATCAGAGAAGGAAAAATCAGCAATCCCATCGGGATCAGCATCTTGATTGGGGCTTTATGAGCTTCTTCTTCGGCTAATTGGCGTCTCTTGATGCGCATCTGGTCAGATTGGATGCGAAGCACCTTTGCCAGACTGACGCCTAATTGTTCCGATTGGATGACCGCTGCCACAAAACTGGTCATTTCCGCAATGCCAATACGGTCAGCCATGTCGCGGAGGGCTTCACGGCGGATTTTCCCCAATTGAATTTCGGCATTGACCCGGGCAAACGCTAGAGCCAGTTCATTTTCCCATTTTTCGCTTACCTTGGCCATAGCCGCATCAAACCCGAGACCAGCCTCGACGCAAATGGTTAAAAGGTCCAATGCATCCGGCATGGCTTTGCGGATATTTTTTTGACGGCGATTGATCTGGCTCGTCAGCCATAGCTGCGGAAAATAGAAACCCAGGGCTGCAAACAGCGCAATAAATAGGAGCAGTTTGCCAAGGCCTACCTTGGAAGGGCCTAAGGTGAAAACCAAGGCAACAATGCCGCCGAAGGCGATTGCAGCAATAAATTGGATCGAGAGGATCATCGTGGGATCCAATTTGGCGGAACTGCCGGCCAATTCCAACCGGCGGGAGACCGAGGTTAATGCATACTGCGGCGTGAATTTGATGGCAAGTTCGCCAAACTTCCGGGCAATGGGATAGATGATGCGTTCACGGAACGGTTGGGATAGTTCCAGCTTGCGCAGGTCAACGACTTCGCCTTTGTTTGTAAAATCTTCCAGGCGTTCTTGCAAAGCACGGTTATTGACCATATCAGGAGACCGCAAGCCGATCACCGTTAATACGATTGCGCCGAGGATGATTGCAACGATAAAGATGATGACTGGGAGCATTGGCTACCTCCTCCAACTAGACTTCAATCTGGCCGATTTTGTTCATTACGAAGTAACCACTGATGATCAACAACAGTCCAACCCCAAGGGCAATATAGCCGCAAGGCAGCGGGGAATTGTTGGCCGGTAGAAAGAATTGCATCATGTAATCCCGGTTCAACAGGTAAAGGATGGCCATCACAAAGAAGGGAATCATGGAAAGGAACCTGCCGGAATACATTGTTTGGGCGGTAAGAACCCGGATCTCACCTTTGATGCGGACGCGTTCGCGAATGGTGTATGAAATGGTATCCAAAATTTCTGCCAGGTTGCCGCCAACTTCGCGTTGCACGTTGATGGCTGTGATGATCAAATCGAGGTCATCGCTTGGAATGCGGTTAAGCAAGTTCTCAAGAGCCCGTTCCATTGGAACGCCTAATTGCATTTCCTGGACGACTCTGCGAAACTCGTCGCAAATTGGGGCCGGCATTTCCTTGCTGACGGATTCCATTGCCTGCATGGGAGAATAACCAGCGCGCAAACCATTAACCATCAGGTTAAGCATATCTCCCAACTGGTCGTTAAATTTCAGCAGGCGCTTTCCCTGTAGGCGTTTTACATACATATTTGGCAGTAGCGCGCCGATTATGGCACCCAACAAGCCGACAATAATGTTCCTGCCACCGAGGAAGAACAGAAGAAATCCAACTGAAATCGCAACAATCACAATGACAGCAATATATTCGCCCGATTTGAGCTTTAAATCAGCCCGGGCGAGCATCCTTGCCAATGTGGTACCGTAGGATGACTTTTCGACCCGGCGGTTGACCCAGTCTGTGAGTGCGGCGGTTTTTACCCGGGTATCGCGTTCGACGACATGGCCTGCCGCAAGATAACGATTGAGCCGTTCATCTACTTCGGATTTTTCAGACGTGATGGAAACGGCTAGTCCAATAATCAGGATGACGACCGCAAGACCTTCCCCCGCGATCAAAATTGTCATAGGGTCTATCCCGTTTAGCATATCATCCTCTTTCTGGATCGATTTTCTAAGCTGCGGTTTCCATTAGAACCGGCGGCGGTCGCCGATGCCAAAGATCGTGGGTGGTAGATGAATCCCGGAGGCTTCAAGCTGCTCGATGAATTTCGGACGCAGACCCGTCGGGCGCAGCCGACCTTGAACCTTGCCGTTATCGTAACCGGTTTGTTCAAACACGAATAAATCCGTCATCGTAATGATGTCGCCTTCCATGCCGGTGACTTCGGTAATATTGACAATTTTTCGAGAGCCGTCCCGGATACGTTCCTGATGGACAACCAAATCGATGGCCGACGCGACCTGCTCTCGAATGGCACGAACAGGCAATTCCATGCCAGCCATCAACGTCATCGTTTCCAGACGGGAGAGCGTATCGCGCGGAGAGTTTGAGTGGGCAGTGGTCATTGAGCCATCATGGCCGGTGTTCATAGCCTGGAGCATATCGATAGCCGCTTCATCGCGGATTTCGCCGACGATGATGCGGTCGGGGCGCATGCGCAAGGCGTTGATGACTAACGCACGGATGGTGACTTCACCGCGGCCTTCAATATTGGGTGGGCGGGATTCCAGAGTGACCACATGTTCCTGTCGGAGCTGAAGTTCGGCTGCGTTTTCAATGGTGACAATGCGTTCATCCGCTGGAATAAAACCTGATAAAACATTCAGGAGGGTGGTCTTTCCTGAACCAGTACCGCCGGAAATAATGATATTGACCCGGGCTTTAACACAGGCTTCCAGAAATTGCACCGCTTCCGTAGTCAATGTCCCAAAAGAAATCAATTGATCCACGGTAATGGGGTTCTTGGCAAATTTACGAATGGTCAAAACCGGGCCGACCAGGGAGATGGGGGGGATGACGGCATTAACACGGGATCCATCCGGCAAACGGGCATCGACGTAGGGGCTTGATTCATCAATGCGGCGTCCAAGGGGCGCCACAATCCGTTCGATAATTCGCATGACGTGATCGGCATTCTCAAAGGTCAATGGCACTCGGAAGAGTTTGCCTTTACGTTCAACATAGATATTCTTTGCGCCATTCACCATGATTTCAGTTACGGTATCATCCTCCAATAAAGGTTGGAGGGGACCAAATCCAAGGATTTCGGCCGCAATTTGTTCGAACATGCGGGCCCGTTCAGGCCTGGAGAGGACTATGTTTTCTTCGTTAAGAATTTGTTCGAACAATTCTTGAATCGTTCGACGAACATCCCCGGATTTTGAGATGTCCATGGTTGGGTCAAGCGTGGAGAGCAATTTCGTCTGAACCCGATTCTTCAGGTCTTGGTACGTATCCTGCGAAGCTTGGAGTCCAGGCGAAAGTCGCCGGGCTGGCGTGGGTTGTCCGCTGCCGCCATCCTGACCGACTGGTTTTGTGTTCGATTGACCATTTTCGTTCTGTAACCGTTTTAATATTGACATGTATTATGCTCCCAGACACCCTATCTTCGCGAAGGTGAGTCAATTTCTGCTGCGGCCAATTGTTCAATCCTTTGGCGGCATAGATCGGCCAGTGCATAAATGGAGCGGGTTACAGGGGCTGTTTTTTGATCGATGATAAAGGGAACACCTTTGTTCACAGAAAAAGACACGGTACGTTCTTCAAACGGAATCGCCAACGATATTTCCTGGTGCAGACTCTCGCCAACTTTTTCAGGAGTGATGCTGACTTTTTTGTCGTACTTGTTCATGACAAAGAGAATTCGTTTTCGGTTAATCCCTGTGGCGTCAGCGATGCCAAGAAACAGGTTAATACTCTTGATGGCGGGAATATCCTGCGTGGTCAACAAGATAATCAAATCTGCAACATCCAGGGCAGCCTGGACCGTTTCCGTGAGGTAAGTAGCGGTGTCAACCACAATAAACGCATAAATCTGGCGAAGATATTGAAGCAGTTTGGAGAATTGCTCGCCTGTTACATCTTCGCTATTCTCGGGCCGGGATGGCGCTGCAAGGACGTGCAGTCCGGTGGCCGCATGCGTGACCATGACCTCTTGTACGATATCCGGATCCAGATCTTCAACGCGCGGTGCCAGATCCAGAATGGTGTTCTTCCCTTGTTCATTCAAAAAAACAGCGACATCGCCAAATTGAAGGCTGCCATCGATCAGGCAGGTTTTCTCGGTCGATTGAAAGGCGATTGCGAGATTTGTGGCAATGGTCGTACGTCCTGTTCCCCCCTTGGGACTGTAGACTACGATTATCTTTCCCGTTCTTCCGACGGTTGGAGTGGAGACCTGAGTACCTCCGGGCCCAGAGACAAGCCCGAAAGTTGGATTCGTTTTTTGACGTTCATCATGAGCAATAGTGCCAGCCCTTCGGATCGCGGCTGTGAGCTCGTCAATCACCGGCGGTTTGGTGATAAAATCACGTGCCCCGGCCAGCATGGCACGGCGCATATAATTCGGATCGATTTGAACAGAGAGGATCACCACCTGTGCGAAGGGTATTTTCTTTCGAATTGACTCGGTCGCACTAATGCCGTCCATATCCGGCATATTGATATCCATCAGGATGACGTCTGGCTTTTGTTGATTCGCAAGTTCGATCGCTTCGCGGCCTGTACGCGCCTCGGCAATGACTTCAATGGATGTGTCAAATTGAAGCATGCGTTTTAGGTTGTCGCGGGTTTCAGCGATATCGTCACAAATTAGTACGCGAATCTTATCCAAAGCTGGCATAAATTCTCCTGAAACCGATATCAGGCGGGGATCCTCTCCTTCACAAAAACAAAGGCGAAAACCACCTAAATGTTACTGTGGAGTGCTCGGGGTTGCGGGTGCTAAGGCATCAGCAGATGGCAGAATGCCGTAGGGCAACTTGACGGGCAGCGGGATGTTCTTCTGGTCCAAAACGTATTGGAGTGTGACCGCATCGGTGGTGATGGAGCGGGCGTCACCTGAGCTGCGCAGCGCGACGGTTAATTTGATTTCTGACTGCACGAGGTAATTCAACAAAACCACGTCCTGCGGCGAGACGATCAGAGTCAGGTTGTCAGGACCGGCTGGAACCGGGGTTGCCTGAACTTCACCCTGTTGGTTGGCAGTAGGCGTAGGAGTGGCCTGTACCACCACCGGTTCTTCCAGGGGGAAGTCGCCCAGTTTCAAAACAATGGCGTCCTGTAATACCGATTGGCAAACAATTCTTGGCCGCTGATCCTCTGATGGGACAACGTAAAGAGGTGCATTAAGGTTTGTATCGGTTTCGACCCTGCCCTGTCTGGATGATTTATCGCCAGATGTTATGCCCAGGGAAAGTTGCGGAGCCTGACCCTCTGCGGTACCGGGACCGGTGACTGCCGCTGAAAAATTGGGCAGTATGGTTTGGAATTGTTGGTCAAAATCGACAACATTCAAACACGCAACCACCATGACATGGTCGCCTGGTTGTAACGCGTATGATACTGATGTTAATTTATTGACCGGAATTGGCACGGCAGCCATGCCGGCCGGAATTTGGAAGGAAGGAATTGATCCCGTTGAATCCTGAATCAAACTGGCGGTCAACGGAACCTGCGCATCGAGATCGTATTTGGCTCGTTTGCCAACCACTTCCTCGACGCTGTTGAAGAAGGTCGTTCCTTCGACGATTTTCGCTTTCGGATAATCGATCGTGGTGACCTTATCGCTGGTAATGACACTCCCCCTGGATATCGATTGTGCAGAAATCACAATCGCAACGGTTTCCGTTGAGACGGTTGGTTGAAGCTGAGCCGTCCGTGCGGCAGCCTGTTGCTGCTGAAGGCGGAACCAAAAAAATGCTCCAGCAAAAATAACAATCAGGAGGATAGCCAGAAGGATGAAAATCCGACCGGTTCTACGTCCACTTGCGGCCATGCGTGCCTCCTATTAAGGAAAAAGGGAAACTGACAACTGATCGTATTATAAGGCAAAAACGATTCAAGGTATTTGGTATTGCCCCCTTAGTTATCGTTTTTGTAAATTCAAGAAGATCCAGTGCAAATAATATGCCAGGATATTATTTGCTAAAACCAAAGAAGGCTCTGCAACGCAGAGCCTTCTTTGAAAGGTGGAACAATGAGGCTTAGATAGCCTGGACGATATTGCTGAAGATCTTGCCGATTGCAGGCCCAAGTAAGGCTAGAATAACAATCACGACAACAGCTACTAAAACAAGAATCAACGCATATTCAACTAAACCTTGGCCTTTTTCCTTCGGTGCGAATAACATGTTTTTCACCTCCCCTCTTTTTTTTCTCGATCGATTTATTCGACCTAAACAAATTATAAATGCATTTAGCTAAAATTCAAGGTTTGCGGATTACAGAATCCTTACAGCGGGCTTTCCGAATTGTAAGGTAAATAAACCGGACCGAAATGTGAGTATTCCGGTTCGGTTTTTCCCCCGTAACGGAAGATTCGTAACGGAAGAAAGGAAATCACGTATATAAGTATAGAAAGTCAATCGTGCGGATCTTTTGTTGTTTTGATTTTGTTTTCTGGCTATAATATGAACAAACAATTCAAGATTTTAACCACTGGATCTGTCCAACCAAAGGTTTTGGGCGTAAAGAGAGGCGCAATGAGCGATTTATTTGACCGTGTCCTTTCCAGTCAACAAGGATTGGAAAAATTGCTTGCCAAAATACCTGGTTTCAAGGGGTATTCAACCCGCAAGAACAGACGGGCTGCTGATAAGCTGCTTCGGGAGACAATTGCGAACCGCTATGAGGAGCAGTGGCAACGAATTTCGGCTGTTCAGCGCGATTTGATCAGTGAAGGCGGATTGCTCTTTGTGGATGATCTTGAAGGAGCTGCTGTCAAGATCCGCCAATTCATTGACCGCATCCGCACGGCCTCCTATGGTTATGCAGGTTTTTTTGACGCGATCAAGGTGAAAGAAGAAGAACTGGCTGCCATTTACCAATACGACCTCAACCTTATGACGCTTGCCGACGAGGTTGGAAGGAGCATTGATAATGTTGAGGCGGCCCTTGGCACAGATGGCTTGAAAACTTCGATCCGCAGCCTGACCAAAGTCGCTCAAGATTGCGTGGATGCGTTTGATAAACGTGCTGACGTGATTAAGGAATTATCAAGCGGAAGCGACAATCCAACCCCAGCGGCTGGATAATTAGGACAAAGGGAGAAACAAGATGGCACGTATCTTTGATGTAGTTGAATATCCCAGCGAGATGGCCGATGAATTGGTGCATCGCTTCCCAGAAGTGGGCGTAGCAGATTTACGGCTTGGATCACAGGTAATTGTGCGGGAATCGCAACGCGCTGTATTCTTCCGCGATGGCCATGCACTGGACGTGCTTGGGCCTGGACGGCACACCATTTCGACGGCCAACATTCCATTTTTGATCGATTTAATTGGCAAGGCATTTAACGATCGAACGCCCTTCACAGCCGAAGTCTATTATGTTTCCATGAAGGAATTCGTTGATCGCCGTTGGGGAACTCCGCAACCGATCCTGGTCCGCAACCCTGGGATGGGCCTGGGCGTCGCCTTGCTGCAGGGTTTTGGTACCTACAGTTTTCAGGTAAAGGATGCTCAGCAATTTGTGACGCAAATTGTTGGCGCTCAAGGCGTGTACCGGATTTCTGACATTGAGAACCGATTACGAACGATCCTCCTTTCCCGGCTGCAGGATTTGCTGGCTGAAACCGCGGCAAAAAGCTCGGTAGCTGAATTAATCGCTCTCACGGATGAGCTGAGTGCGGGCGTACGCGCAAAAGCGCAGGATGATTTTGCAGCCGTAGGCCTTACTCTGAAGACCTTCTTTGTTGGCAACCTCAAGCCCTCTGATAAATCTGCAGAAGAATTGCGTGCAATGGGTATGCTCGACATGCCGACCTATACTCAATTGCAGGCAGCCGATGCGCTACGGGAAGCTGCACAAAACCCCAGCGGCGGTGCCGGGCTTACTGCTGGCATTGGCGCAGGTGTTGGGATTGGGAATGTCATTTCGCAATCGCTATCCGGAATGACGGCTGGCCAGCAGCAGAATGCTGCCAGCGCTGCAGGTGCTGGCGCAAGCGGCGCAGTTCCAGCGGTGATGACTCCTTCGGAAGCAGCCGCCGTGCTTAAGGTCTCCGAAGAGGATGTGCTTGCTGCAATTACTGCCGGAGATTTGAAGGCCAAGAAAATCGGAAGCGCCTACCGGATCAGTAAGGAATCACTTGAAGCTTTCTTAAAAGGCTAAACGCGGAAAAACTTCACTCAAAGCCCTCCTCCTGGAGGGCTTTGATGCGCTTAATGCATATTGTGAAAATCGCCGCATGATATAATTTTTAATATCGAGGCGACTGAAAAATCCTATCGGTCCAAGGATCCAGGATGAAACTTCACGAATACCAATCCAAATCGGTTTTTGCAAAATATGGCGTACCAATTCCCAAAGGGCGCGTCGCCGGGATTGCCAGCGAGGCGAAACAGATCGCTGAAGAATTAGGCGGCCGAGTAGTTGTCAAGTCGCAGGTATTGGTTGGCGGTCGCGGGAAAGCCGGCGGAATTCGGCTGGCAAAGAGTCCGCAAGAGGCTGAAGAACTTGCCACCCACATATTGGGGATGGAAATCAAAGGAATGAAAGTTCGTAAGATCCTCATTGACGAGGCGGTGGCCATTGGCAAGGAAATATACCTTGGAATTACCAATGACCGCTCACAGCACTGCCCTGTCATGATGGCTTCTGCGGAAGGCGGCGTTGAAATTGAGGAAGTTGCCAAGAAGGATCCGGAAAAAATCTACAAAGTGGCAATTGATCCTTTATTGGGGCTGCGCGATTATCAGGCTCGGGATTTAGCTGTAAGCATGGACTTACCAAGAGAACATTGGAAAATGTTCATCACCATTGCCAATGGATTATGGCGAGCCTATCAGGATAATGACGCAACCCTGGCTGAGATTAACCCCTTGGTCATAACTGCAGATAACCGCCTGCTAGCCCTGGATGGAAAAATGGTCATTGATGACAATGCCTTATACCGGCATACCGATTTGACTGAAATGCGTGACCAGGACGAAGAGGCGCCCACCGAGGTTGAAGCCCGCAAGTACGGTCTGTCATTTATTAAATTGGAGGGCGAAATCGGTTGCATGGTTAATGGCGCAGGGCTTGCCATGGCAACCATGGATATCATCAAGCTGTATGGCGGATCGCCGGCCAATTTTCTGGATATTGGCGGGGGCGCTGGGTCTGAGAAGGTTGCTGCTGCATTACGGATCATCCTGTCGGATCCGAATGTAAAAGCGGTTTTGATCAATATTTTTGGCGGCATAACCCGCGGAGACGAGGTTGCCCGCGGAATTTTGGGCGCGATTAAGGAAGTGAAACCCAAGACGCCCATGATCGTTCGTTTGGTCGGTACAAACGCTGAAGAAGGACGCCGTTTATTGGCTAATGCCGATCTGATTACGGCAGAGACGCTCGTCGATGCTGCCAAAAAAGCCATCGCGATTTCAAAGGGAGGCTTAAATGAGCATCCTGGTCAATAAGAATACCCGCCTGCTTGTACAGGGCATCACCGGGCACGAAGGTATGTTCCATACGCAACAAATGGTGCAGTACGGTACAAATGTAGTCGCCGGGGTGACCCCTGGAAAAGGCGGCGAATGGGTACTGGATGGCAAAGTCCCGGTTTTTGATTCGGTCAAGACTGCGGTCGAGGTTACTGGCGCAAATACCAGCGTCATTTTTGTGCCTGCCCGGGGTTCGGCCGATGCGATTTTTGAAGCAGCCGATGCTGGCATTGCGTTGATCGTGTGCATCACCGAAGGTGTGCCGATTGCTGATATGATGCGGGTACGAAAGTTCCTGGACCAGCGGGCAGTCCGCTTGATTGGCCCGAATTGCCCGGGTTTGCTCACGCCAGGTGAGGCTAAGGTTGGTATTATTCCTGGAAATATCGCCATCCCGGGAGATGTGGGTGTAGTTTCACGGTCTGGCACCTTGACTTATGAGGTGTTGGCAGCGCTCCGGTTGGCTGGAATGGGCTCGTCCACCTGCGTTGGTATTGGCGGCGACCCCATCAACGGCACCAGTTTTGTGGATGTACTGGAAATGTTTGAAGCCGATCCGCATACCGAAAAAGTCGTCATGATTGGCGAAATTGGCGGGTCCGATGAAGAGAAGGCTGCTGAATTTATTGCCACTCAAATGACGAAACCTGTGGCGTCCTTCATTGCTGGGCAATCTGCGCCTCCCGGAAAACGGATGGGGCATGCCGGCGCAATCATTGAAGGGGGATCCGGCAGCGCTGAAGAAAAAATCAAAGCGTTGGAAAATGCCGGCGTGCGGATGGCGCACCATCCTGAAGAATTACCGGATTTGTTTAAAGCTTAAACCGAAAAACGGCGCGGGAACTCCCGCGCCGTTTGAATTTAACCGCGATCAATTAATTCTTATGGGTTTCGACGTACGACACGGCGTCCTGGACGGAGTGAATGGCGCGCGCATCCTCATCGGAAATAGTGAGGCCGAACTTCTCGCTCAGACCATCGATCAGGAAGAATTGGTCCATTGAATCTGCCTTTAAGTCTTCGACAAAGCGGGTTTCAGGTTTGATTTCGCCTTCGTCGACTTTTAAGACATCCACAATGACAGCTTTCACATCCTGATAATAATCACTCATAATGTTCCTCCTGAATTGGGTGAGTTTTCCTCAAACCATGAACTAAGTTTAAATTGTATTGTGTCTTTTTCATCTGTCAAGATGAGATTATTATTGCCTTTTTAAAAACACCTCTTTTGGTTTTTCGGTGTGTCACGCTTTCATGATTCGGCGTGTCTTCGCCATGATCCTGAACCAGTTCACCAGGTGTTTTAAGGGCATTATGTGGCTTTTCTGCCCTGCGTATATGGTTTGAATGGTCACCCACTCCAACCGATAACCCAATTTCACACAAACCGCAACCATTTCTACTTCGAATTCAAATCCTCTTTCCGTGCTGGAAAGCAATTCTTTCATTAAACGGCTGGAAATTAATCGGTAACCGGACTGGTTGTCGCGGTCTTTTTGTCCGAGCGCCCACGAAAACATGACCCGTCCGATGGTATTGGTGATGCGCCGGAAGGTGGGCATTTTTCGGAAATCGCGAGCTCCAATGATCAGGTCGGCATTGGTATGTTGAAAGCATTCGATAAATGTGGGAATTTCCTCAGGGTTATGCTGGCGGTCGCCATCGAGGGTGATGACGGCGTCAAATCCATTCTCCAGGGCATATGAGAACCCTTTGCGCATGGCGGCGCCTTTTCCCTGGTTAGGGTTCTGCCGCACCACAACAGCGCCAGCAGCTTCAGACAACTGGACAGTCCGGTCGCGTGAACCGTCATCGACGACCAATACTGGTACGAATTGGTTTGAACCGCGAATTACGTCAGTCACGCCTACCTCTTCGTTGTAGGCTGGGATGAGCGCCAAAATGTTTGGTTTTGAGGGAGTTGGATCGGTCATGGCTAAATTATAACCTGCCCGTCCCAAACCCGGCAGATGATTCCTTCATTTGTGTCTTCGGCGATAACCATGCCTGTGTTGCTAATTCGGCTGGATGTGGCAAATTCAAAGTCGATGTTTTCTAAAATGACCGGCAGCATGCACAAAAAGGTGCCGCCGTGTCCAACAAATAACAAAGCATCATTGTTGTTGGAGTACTCTCGTCGGAGCGCCTGGATGAATGGCAAAAAACGGGACTTGATTGAGAAAAAACTATCGCCTTCTTCGAATTTACGATCAAAATTACGGTTGATGATCCAATCCTTGAAAATATCCTGATAAATCATCCAGCTTTTATCGTCGGATTTCCCTTCCAGGATGCCGGTGTCGAATTCGATCAGTGCATGGGTGGCTTGAGGGATAATTTGAAGCTGGTTGCCGATAATATTAGCAGTCTGTCGTGCCCGTAGCAGAGGACTGCAATAAATGGCTTTAATTGGATATGCCGCCAATTTTTCGGAAAGATGTGTTGCTTGCTGCATGCCCAATTCTGTTAATCCATGTTTAGTTCCATGGTTCGAGAATTCATGCAGCAGGTTGGCTTCGCTTTCACCATGACGGACGAATATCCAGGTAGACATTTGTGTTTATTCCATTTGTATAATCTTGCCTTCGTTTGGGATTGCTAACATGCTGGAGACTGAATATGTTCTCTGGTATACTCGATCTCAGAAATTACCTCTAAATCTATTATGCCAGATAATTCGCTCCTGCCCAATCGAAAAGCAGATCACATTCGCATCAATCTGGAGGAAGACGTCCGTTCAGGCATTACCTCTGGTTTTGAACGTTTGCGATTTATGCACCGTGCTCTGCCGGAGTTGGATTTCGATGAGGTAGATTTATCACAGCATTTGATGGGAAAATTCGTCAAAGCGCCGATTTTGATCTCCTCCATGACCGGCGGAACCAGCGAAGCGGAAGAGATCAATCGCGTGCTTGCACAAGCTGCACATGAGACCGGTGTCGCAATGGGCGTTGGCTCACAAAGAGCTGGCATTGAGCACCCTGAATTGGCAAAAACATTTCTTATCAGGAAATATGCGCCTGATATTTTACTTTTTGCCAACATTGGAGCTGTGCAACTCAATTACGGTTATGGAATCGACCAATGCAGACGAGCCGTTGAGATGATCGAGGCTGATGCCCTGGTTTTGCACCTGAATGCTTTACAGGAAGTGCTTCAACCAGAAGGGGATACCCGGTTTAGCGCGCTAGCCCATCAAATTGAGCAGATATGCCGGCAGCTTTCCGTTCCAGTTATAGCAAAAGAAGTCGGTTGGGGTTTTTCGGAAGCAGATGTCAGGTTGCTGCGCGATACCGGCATCACTGCGATTGATGTGGCCGGGGCGGGGGGAACATCCTGGTCGCAGGTTGAAATGTACCGTATGAAGGATCCCCGTCAGGCAAGGGTTGCTGCCGCATTCAAGGATTGGGGCATTCCCACAGTAGAGTCGATTCGAATAATCCATCAAATCGCCCCCGAACTGGCAGTTTTCGCATCAGGGGGCTTGCGCGATGGCATGGATGTTGCCAAGAGCATCGCATTAGGGGCGAAATTAGGCGGCATGGCTGGACCCTTCTTGAAAAAGGCCAGATCCTCTTTAGAAAATACGCTTGAATTTATCCGTGAAATTGAGGATGTCCTTCGAACCGTATTATTCGCGACCGGGTCACGCAATTTGCTTGAGTTGACTGACGGAAAATTAATTGAAGCCTGCGATGTAGATCAGCCATGACCTTTTCACAGTATTCAGAAGTATTTTTACCGGCAATAGAGAAAATCCTTCAGGATTTGGTTGCTGGATATTTCCAGGATAAAAGGTATGAAAACCTGCGCCATATGATGGCATATCACCTGGGTTGGGAAGGCGATTCCAACGGACAAGTTGCGCAAGGAAAAAGGATTCGTCCCCAGGTGGTGTTGTTGTGTTGTGAAACAGCCGGCGGAAAATGGCAAAATGCCCTTCCAGCAGCTGCGGCCATCGAATTGATCCATAATTTTTCGTTAATTCATGATGACATTGAAGACCGCAGCGATTTGCGCCATGGTCGAAAGACAATTTGGGCGAAATGGGGCGATGCTCAGGCGGTGAACACCGGCGATGCCATGTTTACGCTGGCTAACCTGGCTTTATTGGAATTACGGAAATCGCTGCCAGCTGAAAAGGCGTTGTCAGCGGTTCAACTCCAGCAGCAAATATGCCATGAACTTACCCGGGGCCAGTTCCTGGATATTTCTTATGAAAACGAAAAAATGATTTCAGTAGAAGATTACTGGCCAATGATCGGTGGAAAAACAGCAGCCCTATTGGCCGGCAGCGCTCAAATAGGCGCACTGGTTGGTGGCGCAACGGACGAGCAGTTGCAAGCCTTTTATCGTTTTGGATACTCGCTTGGATTGGCATTTCAGGCACAGGATGACGCATTGGGAATTTGGGGAAACGAAGCATTGCTTGGAAAATCAACCAATAATGACCTGGTTACCGGCAAAAAGACTTTACCCGTGGTGTATGCGCTTGAAAGAAACGGACCTTTTGCGCAACGCTGGATCGCCGGAACAATTACAGCGGCTGAAATACCTCCACTGGCACAGCAGTTGCGATCTGAAGGTGCGGAAGAATACGTAAATTTAGAAGTTGACCGTTTAACCGGAGAAGCACTGAAAGCATTACAAGAAGCCACCTACGACTCTGATGCCAGGAAAGCTTTGGAGGAATTGGCGATGAAATTACTCAGGCGCGTCTATTAGGGTAGAATTGTATGAATTTGTTGCAGGAAAGAATTCCTAAGGAGTTGGTGATTCATGGATGACAATGATGCTGCCGTATACAAAGCCGCAGAATTATTTATGGACAGCGAAGTGGATCTGGATGCCATTCAAAATGCTGTGAGCCGAATGCTTGAAGCATTTGGGGAAGATCCACAGCGCGAGGGGTTGTTAAAAACCCCAGATCGTGTCGCACGTATGTATGAAGAATTACTCGAGGGCTACCGTACTGACCCAATCGCCATGGTTAATGATGCGCTTTTTGAAGTTGAATACGATGAAATGGTGGTTGTTCGCGACATTGAGTTTTACAGTCTTTGCGAGCATCACATGCTTCCGTTTATTGGCCGGGCACATGTCGCCTACATTCCCAAAGGCAAGGTCATTGGTTTATCGAAAATCCCGCGCATTGTGGATATGTTTGCACGCCGCCTGCAAGTGCAGGAACGCATGACCCGTCAAATTGGCGATTTTATCGATGAGTTGTTGCATCCGCAAGGAGTGGCTGTGGTTGTTGAGGCGCTGCATCTATGTTCCATGATCCGGGGCGTCAAGAAACATGATTCGCGCATGACGACGTCCACCATGCACGGCGCTTTCCGCACGGACCTTGCCCTGCGAATGGAATTCCTGGATAATATTTCACGCAGCGCTGAGCCATTGCATTTCTAGAAATAGACTTTTTGAAAGAAAACGGCAGCCTTTGATTGGAAAGGCTGCCGTTATGACTTACGGAGAATGTTTAATAAATTTAGAGCTTCAGGATGCATTACAGCTCGCGATTTTTCTCGCATATCCTGGGCGAGGGCATCTAGCGTCTTGCCGGTGGCAGGGTCGGTTATTTGCGGTACCAGAGCTGAAACCGGTAAAGCGATATGGGCATGAGTCCAAAGGCCATCATCCACCACTTGTTGATCCCAGGTGATGATATCGATATCGATGGTTCGGGGCGCATTCTTATCATCGGTACGGATTCGGCCCAATTTGCTCTCTATCGTCCTGAGCACCTGGGATTTAAAAACACCCTGGTCCATTTCGGTTAACACCTGGATGGCAGCATTTAAGAAATTTGGTCCAAGGCTTCCAACCGCCTGCGTTTCCCAAATGGGAGAAATGGAAACCACCTGGCAAAACCCGCTCAAACTTTCGATGGATGCAGGTAAATTTTCCAGGGGGTCAATGTTTGAACCAATAAGAAGGATTGCTTGATGCATCGGTTTTTCAGGGATTGAACCGTTCAATTTCGCAGCCTACTGAGCGCGAGAACCGGACAGCGCCAGGTTTTTCAACCCGCACCCGCACGCCCTTCACCCGCGGTTCGGCCAGGCAAAGCATGGCTACTTTTACAGCCAATGCTTCAACTGTGAAGGTGTTGGCGGTTTCGACAAAGGCAAAAACTTTTTTTGCCACTTCGCGGTAATTGACACAGTCCTCGATATCGTCTGTAAGCGCCGCTTGGCTAATATCTGTGAAGAGGACCAGGTTGAGTAGAATGTCTTGCGATTTTTCCCGTTCGCGCTCCGTGATGCCGATAACCCCACGAACCAACAGATCCTTGATCAGGATTTGATCCATTTGAGCCTCATCGTAAGTAAGAATTTTAAATTAGGTGTCGGCCGCCGTCCAGGTGAATAATTTCTCCTGTCATATACGTCGGACCAGTCAACAAAAAAACGATCATCCTCGCAACCTCATCCAGGTTTGCCCAGCGTTTGGCTGGAACAGGCTGAATGATTTTATCAGTATTCCCGCCGTCTGCTGGCGGAAGTATGGCGCCAAAAGCCAGTCCATTGACGACTATGTGCGGTGCAAAGGCAACTGCCAAGGATTGGGTCATCGTCGCCAGTGCAGCTTTGCTGATGGTGTAGGCAAAATGGTCAATTCCCGGACGCAGCGCGCGCCAATCCAAAATATTGATAATTCGTCCTTCAAGGTCAGGGAGCCTTTGCCGGGCAAACGCCTGGCTGAGCAAAAAAGGCGCTGTCAAGTTAATGGCCAAATGCTGCTGCCAGACGTCAAAGGTTGTCGATAATGCGTTTCCTGGAGCGAAAATTGCCGCATTGTTGATCAGGGCATCAACTGGGGTTAGGGCGCGAATACGGTCAAAGAGTCCTGTCACCTGGTTCGGATCCTCCAGATCAGCTTGAAGAATCCAGGCGTGTGACCCCTTCGCACGGATTTCTTCAGCAACCGCTTCAGCATCCGGTTGGGAGTTGTTGTGGTGAATAATCACGTTCGCACCTTCACTGGCGGCTGCCAGAGAAATCGTGCGTCCAATCCGTCTGGCTCCGCCTGTGACGAGAATGGTTTTCCCGGCCAGGTTCATTTTGATTCCTCCTTGATGCTTATCGCCTTGGTCTGTTTTAAGCGCGTTCCGATTAGGCTAAGAGATACTGCCAGTGCGACCCAGGCAATAACCTGAGCCTCTCGCAGCGAGCCAAAAATCATTGTACTATCCCCGCGGAATGTTTCCAGAAATATTCGGCCAAACGCATGGAGAACAACAAAGACCAAGAAACGAAAACCAGGAACCGCATCTTTGCGGTTCCGCGGCCAGACCAGAAATGAAATTATTAACGCTAATAAAGTTTCGTATAGCTGAGTTGGATGGCGGAATTCACCCCAAAGATAAATGCTCCAGGGGAGCCTGGCTGGGGTACCAAACGCATCACCTGAAGCAAAATGTGCAAGTCCTATGGCGATTGCCATGACGCAAAACAAAGGAGTCAAGGCATCCAAGGTTGGCCATAAGGGCAACTTTTGTCGTTGAGCAAAAATTAGCGAAACAATTCCAGCAGTAACCACGCCACCCAGTAAATCCAACATCGTCGAATTTAAACTGAACAGGCTGAGCGGTTGTTGAAGAAAGATTTCCGGCGATTGAGCGGCATAAAAAAGCCGAGCACCGATTATCCCTGAAATCAGAGAGGTAAGGGCCAGGTTGTATATGGAATTTGGGTCCACTTTTTGCTCGATCCGGGCTAATTTCTCTGATATTAAAAGCCCAAACCAAAGACCAAGCAACAAAATCAAGCCATGTGTCTGGATGGCAAGAGGACCAATTTTCAGGACTGGCAACATCAGGGCGCCTCCTGTAAGAGGCGGCGGACCTGGGTTTGAAGGAGTGCTTCGGAAATTGGTCCGCCGATGATAACCTGGCGAATGACGCCCTTGCGATCAATGAAAAAGGTACTCGGCATAGCCAGAACCTGGTAGGTGTTTGTTAACTTGCCATCATTATCAAGCAATATCGGGAAGGATAAATGGTAATCTTCAACAAATTTGGCGGCTGCAGCAAGGTCGTCCTGATAGGTAGTGTTAATGGCCAGGACGATTACGTCACTAGAACGATATGCTTGTTGCAAGGCTTCGAAAGCTGGCATTTCTGCTTTACAGGGTGGACACCAGGATGCCCAAAAATTAACAATAACAACCTTACCGCGGAAATCCTGCAGACTGATTGAATCTTCCGAAAGTGTATTTAGGGTAAATTCCGGCGCGGGAAAACCTTGCCTGGGCGAGGGAGTTTTTCCGAATTCAGAAGGTCTGGTCACAATGGAAGTGTAGGCAATCCAAGCAGCCGAAAAGACCAGGATAAATGTTTGGATCCATCGAAAAGCGTAAGGTGTGACCTTCATATCAGAATACTATGTGAGACGGTGAGTTGTGTCAAGCGCCTTTGGAATTATCAAATACCTATTGACAAAGTGGATCAATATGGGTAATATACTCTTAATTAATCCCCTCCCCTATGGGGGGGGGTGTAGAAACGAGAGAGATGGCAAATACTGAAGCATTAGCCCGTTTGCGAACAGCTGAAGGCCACTTGCGCGGCATTCAGCGCATGGTTGAAGAGGATGCCTATTGCATCGATGTGATCCGGCAGATCCAGGCGGTGCAATCAGCATTGAACAAGGTTTCAACGATGGTGTTGGATAACCATTTGAACAGCTGTGTCATCACGGCAATTCGCGGAGAAGACCCGCAAGAACGCGAACGAGTCCTTAAAGAAGTCGCAGACATTTTCGATGCTGCTACGAAAGTCTAAACCAATCACAATTTTCGGAGAATCCAATGAAAACAATTACCTATTATGTTCCTGCCATTTCATGCGGCCATTGCGTGCATACCATCGAATCGGAGTTAAGCGATTTGGCTGGCGTTGTCAAGGTCGATGCAGAAATGGACACCAAGAAGGTCACCGTTCAGTTTGATGACCCTGCCAACGAAGAAAAGATCAAGCAACTCCTGGCTGAAATCAATTATCCGGTCGAAGCCTGATTCCGTTACAACATGAAGGCTGCAAATGATTTCGACCGGGTTTGATATTGTCATACCCGGTCGATAACATATTTCCAATTACTGGGTAAAGGCTGATTATGAGTGATTCAAAACAAGTGGTTTTGCCCATCACCGGTATGACCTGTGCCAACTGTGTGGCAACCATTGAACGGAACTTGAAGAAAGTTAACGGTGTCGAAACAGCCGTGGTTAATCTATCTTCTGAACGTGCCACGGTCGAATTCAATCCGCAATTAACCGGGTTGAATGAACTGGTTGGCAGGGTGGAACGCGCCGGTTACGGCATTGCTGTGGGAGAAGCCGACCTTTTGATTCGCGGTTTGAGTGATGATAACGATGCCAAAAGGCTTGAAAAAACACTTTCCCGATTGGAGGGTGTAAGAGAAGCCTCGGTGAGTTACACCACTGAAAAAGCGCGCATTGACTACATACCTACGCTAGTCAGCCAATCGGAGCTGCGTAAGGCAGTCACGACCAGCGGTTTTCAAGCGGTGGAAACGGGCGGTGAAGGGGATGATGCTGAAGCCAAAGCGCGCGAGGGAGAGATCCGGGAGCAACGTCGTTTGTTGACTATTGGGTTGCTATTCACCATCCCATTATTCCTGATTGCGATGGCTCGCGACCTGGGCTTTTTGCCGATGGAAATTAGGCATGTCGCCTGGCTGGATTGGGTCATGTTTGTCCTGGCAACCCCTGTCCAGTTCTATGTTGGGCGGCAGTATTATGTGAATGGATACAAATCGCTTCGCAACGGTTCGGCCAATATGGACGTGCTGATTGCACTTGGCTCATCGGCTGCGTATTTCTATTCCATTCCAGTGATGCTTGGCTTGATTCCCGGGCATGTCTATTTCGAGACTGCCGCGGTCATCATTACATTAATCCGGGTCGGAAAATTCCTTGAAGCGCGCGCCAAAGGACGCACCAGTGAAGCGATTAAGAAATTAATGGGTTTGCGGGCACGCACGGCGCGGGTTTTCCGGGACGGCAGTGAAATTGAAGTGCTGGTCGGAGATGTGTTGGTGGGCGATGTTGTGACCGTACGCCCAGGCGAAAAAATTCCTGTTGACGGAGTGGTTGTTGAAGGCCGTTCGACCGTGGACGAATCGATGTTAACAGGTGAATCGCTTCCTGTGGAGAAATTTCCCGGGGAGAAAGTCATTGGGGCAACCCTTAACAAACAAGGGTCAATCCACTTCGAGGCTACGAGAGTAGGGCGGGAGACTGCCCTGGCGCAGATTATTCGTCTTGTCGAAGAAGCCCAGGGAAGCAAAGCGCCGATTCAAAAGCTGGCAGACCAGGTATCAGCGGTATTTGTGCCGGTTGTGATTCTAATTGCTTTGGTTACCTTCCTGGTTTGGATGTTTCTGGTTCCAGCGCCGGCCGCTGGCGCAGACGTCAATGCCTTCACGCGCGCCTTGATTCACATGGTAGCTGTCCTGGTGATTGCCTGCCCGTGCGCAATGGGTCTGGCCACCCCCACGGCGGTGATGGTTGGTACCGGAAAAGGTGCCGAATCAGGCATCCTGTTTCGCTCCAGCGAAGCACTGGAACAAGCCGGGAAAATATCGACCGTCGTTTTAGATAAAACCGGCACCATTACGCGCGGCCAGCCCGCGGTGACGGATATCGTGGTGACACCATCCTGGCAGACAGGTAATTCTGATCTGCAAGGAGAATTGCTTCGTTTGGCTGCCAGTGTGGAACAGGACAGTGAACATCCGCTGGGTGAGGCTATTGCAGCCGAAGCTGGCAACCGCGGTTTGATCCTCACCCGTCCAGCCGGATTCAAGGCAGAATCAGGAAACGGCGTTTCCGCGGAGGTGGATGAACAGCAAGTGGTCATTGGCAATTTGCGCTTTATGCAGTCAAAGGCTATCGGAATCAACGGAATGGAACTGGAGATTGACCGCCTGCAAGGCGAGGCCAAGACGGCTATGCTGGTATCGGTGGATGGCGCCGTGCAAGGCATCATTGCCGTAGCCGACACAGTCAAGGAAGGCTCCGCAGATGCCATACAGGCTTTGCACAACCTGGGGCTCAGGGTAGTCATGATAACCGGAGATAATCAAAAAACGGCGGAAGCAATCGGCCGGCAAGTGAATGTTGACCAGGTTCTGGCTGAGGTTTTGCCGGAGGGAAAATCCGCAGAAGTCAAGAAGCTGCAAGAGGCGGGTTCGATCGTCGCCATGGTGGGTGACGGGATTAATGATGCACCAGCGCTGGCTCAGGCGAATGTGGGCATTGCCATTGGCACAGGAACGGATGTGGCCATGGCAGCTGCACCGGTCACCCTGATCAGCGGCGATTTAAGGGGCGTCATCCGGGCTGTGAAATTATCCCGTTTGACCTTGAAGACGATCCGGCAAAACCTGTTTTGGGCGTTCTTCTATAATGTGATCTTAATTCCAGCAGCGGCGTTGGGATTTCTCAATCCGATGTTGGCAGCGGCGGCGATGGCTTTCAGCAGCATTTTTGTAGTCTCGAACAGCTTGCGTTTGAAAAAACAAAGCATCGAATAACGCAGAATGAAGCAAGCATGGAACCCATGATATACCAATGGATATCATGGGTTCTTTAGTATTCCCCGACTGCTTGAGACCGGGTTGCATGGTAGAATACATGAAAATCCGTTCTTAAATATATTTTTAGATTGGCGCCAGCCCATTGCTGGTTCTTCTGATGGACTAATCACTCTTTCCCTGAGGGTTTTATGACCGAACCAAGAAATCTCCAAGAGCAAGCCATTAATACGATTCGCTTCCTTTCGGCTGATGGGGTTCAAAAAGCGAATTCCGGACACCCCGGCTTACCGATGGGCACTGCCGCCATTGCCTTCACCCTGTGGACCCGCCACCTGCGCCACAATCCCAAGAACCCAAAGTGGGCCAACCGTGACCGCTTTATTTTGTCTGGGGGACACGGATCGATGTTGTTGTATTCGCTTTTGCATCTGACCGGGTACGATCTTTCCTTGGATGAATTGAAGAATTTCCGCCAATGGGCCACGCGCACGCCAGGGCACCCGGAATATGGTTTGACGCCCGGCGTTGAGGTAACCACTGGTCCGCTGGGCCAGGGTTTTGCGAACGGGGTTGGAATGGCCATTACCGAAGCCCAC
Organism: uncultured Longilinea sp.; assembly: GCA_964536805.1. Lineage (GTDB taxonomy): Bacteria > Chloroflexota > Anaerolineae > Anaerolineales > Anaerolineaceae > Longilinea. Next base: position 99,773 of record CAZHYQ010000003.1, on the reverse strand, counting down.
CTGGCAGCGGAATTCAACCGGCCAGGAATGACGGTCATTGATCATTTCACATATGCGATCGTGACCGACGGCGATTTGATGGAAGGTGTCTCTTCCGAGGCTGCCTCCCTAGCTGGCCATTTGAAGCTCGGAAAATTGATTTATTTATACGACGACAATCGCATCTCAATCGATGGCTCAACAGATCTGGCTTTTACCGAGGACCGCGCCAAACGGTTTGAGGCATACGGTTGGCAGGTCTTGCATGTCGCGAACGGCAATGATGTTGAGGAAATTGACACTGCCATCACTGCCGCAAAAAGCGATCCCCGGCCGTCTCTCATTATTTGTCGAACTCATATCGGCTATGGCCTTCCCAACCGCCAGGATACCTCCAAGGCGCACGGCGAGCCGCCAGGCGATGAAGAGTTGAACGCTGCAAAGAAAAATCTGGGGTGGCCGATTGAACCCCGGTTTCATATCCCTGACGAAGTTCGAAAATTCTTCCGGCAGGCTGAAAAGGCCGGCCCCGAACTTGAAAGAACCTGGAATGGGGTTGTTAAGACCTATTTGGAGCAGAACCCTGAGCTGGGGAAGGAGCTAAAACGCAGGCTGGAAGGGAAACTGCCAAAGGGATGGGAGAATGCGCTGCCTGTCTTCCCGGCCGATGCCAAGGGGTTGGCAACCCGCGCCGCGTCGGGGCAGGTCATCAATGCTCTGGCTGCCAGGATTCCTGAACTGATTGGCGGCTCGGCGGACCTTGCACCCTCCAACAATACCTGGATCAACGGCCAGCCCGATTTTCAGTCCGGGACGCCCGAGGGCCGAAATTTCCACTTTGGCGTTCGGGAGCATGCCATGGCTTCGATCGTTAATGGCATGGCTGTGCACGGTGGCGTCATTCCATACGGTGCAACTTTCCTTGTTTTCACCGATTACGCCCGACCTGCCATCCGGCTATCGGCGTTGTCGCATTACCCCAGCATTTGGGTGATGACTCACGACAGCATCGGTTTGGGAGAAGACGGCCCGACTCACCAGCCTATCGAGCATCTGGCGGCGCTGCGCGCCATACCCAACCTGGTGGTGCTGCGCCCGGCGGATGCCAACGAGGTCAGCGAAGCCTGGCGGACGGCAATCAACCGCCGCGACGGACCAACCTTGCTGGCGCTCAGCCGCCAGGCTGTTCCGACCTTTGACCGGACTGTGTGCGCACCAGCCACCGGGTTGAGCAAGGGTGCTTACGTGCTCTCTGACCTGGGCGGCAGTCTACCGGAAATCATCCTTTTGGCAACCGGATCCGAGGTGTCACTCATCCTGCAGGCAGCTTATGCATTGGCTACGGAGGGACGTTCAGTCCGCGTGGTTTCAATGCCGAGTTGGGCATTGTTTGAAGCCCAAACGCAATTTTACCGCGACCAGGTGCTGCCGCCGTTCACCGAACTTCGTATAGCTGTAGAAGCTGGCGTTTCTCAAGGTTGGGATCGCTGGGTTGGCCCGAAGGGAAAAATCATGGGCATCAACCACTTTGGCGCTTCAGCGCCAGCCAAGATCATTTACGAGCAATTCGGACTGACGGTTAGGGACATTGTGGAGCAGGCGCATGCCATGCTGGGCATGGTAGGAGAGTAAAGATGCGTGTAGCTGTAAGTTGCGACCATGCTGGCTTTACCATTAAAGCTGCAGTGATCGATGCCATCCAAAAGGCAGGACACGAGGTGCTTGATTTCGGTACCGATAGTCCGGCGAGCGTTGACTTCCCCGATTTCGCTGAAAAAGCCTGCCGGGCTATTCAGAAGGGCGAAGCAGAACGGGGAGTGATTCTTTGCGGTTCAGGCGTCGGCGTGGTGATCACGGCCAATAAATTAAAGGGTATCTACGCCGGCTTGTGCCACGATACGTATTCTGCCCATCAAGGCGTGGAACACGATTACATGAACGTTCTTTGCATGGGTGGGCAGGTGATCGGACCTGCCCTGGCAAGGGAGCTGGTAAGTGCGTTTTTGAACGCGACTTTTGACGGCGGCGAAAGGTTTGTGCGCCGGGTTAATAAAATGAAAAAATTGGAAGATGAAGGATAAATTACCAGCCGAGTCCACGGATCTCCAGGCCGGCGGTTTACATTTCTTTTGGAGGATTCATGTCACGTATTGACCAATTGCATGCTCTGGGACAATCCCTTTGGTATGACAACATTCAACGGCGTCTGCTGGAAAATGGCGACCTCGCCAGGATGATTTCAGATGGCGATATCCGTGGAGTGACGTCCAATCCGTCGATATTTAACAACGCCATTGCAAAAACCGCTGATTATGATTCGGCTCTCAAACCAATGGCCTGGGCGGGGTGGAGCGCCGAAGACATTTTTTGGCAGCTTGCGGTAGAAGATATTCAAGCAGCGGCTGATTTATTTCGGCCCCTTTACGACGCAACACACGGCGGCGATGGTTATGTCAGTCTGGAAGTCAATCCATACCTGGCCAATGACACCCAGCGCACAGTCTCAGAGGCCCTTCGACTATGGAAAATCGTTGACCGGCCAAACCTGATGGTCAAAATTCCTGCAACCAGGGCCGGCATTCCAGCCATCCAACAAGCCATTGCTGCCGGGATTAATGTCAACGTGACGCTGATTTTTTCACTTGAGCGTTATGCCGAAGTCATGGATGCCTATTTAAGGGGCCTGGAAGACCGGATTGAAAAAGGTCTACCGATCGGTTCAATCGGTTCTGTGGCATCCTTCTTTGTTTCAAGGATTGACACAAAAATAGATGCTCGCCTGAACGAAATGATCAAGATCGGAGGAAAAGATGGGGAAAAAGCTGCCGGTTTACGTGGAATGGCAGCCATTGCCAATGCGCGCCTGGCTTATGCCCAGTTCCTGGAGGTTTTCGGCTCCGATCGATTTGCGAAAGTAAAGGCCAGGGGCGGTAAGGCACAACGACCGCTCTGGGCTTCCACCAGCACAAAGAATCCAGACTACCGCGACGTGATTTATGTGGAAGAATTAATCGCCGGCAATACCGTTAATACGGTACCGCCGCAAACACTGGTCGCGTTTAAGGATCACGGCAATTCGGCATTAACCATTGGAAAGGATCTCGACGCCATGCGCCGTGGATTGAGGGACCTGGAATCCATTGGCATCCATATGGACCAAGTTACAGCCGAGTTGGAGGACGAAGGAGTCCGATCATTCTCAGAGGCTTTCACGGCTTTGTTGCAGTCAATCAATGACCGCCGGATTGCCTGTTTGAGGGAGTTAGGAAAGTTATCCGGCAAAGTCGCCGCCCGGGTTGAGACACTGGCTGATTCAAAAACCCCCCAGCGTTTGTGGAAACCGGATCCGACCTTGTGGACTGAAATCCAGAGCGAGCAGGAAGAAATCTTACGGCGTACGGGTTGGCTGCGAGCGCCGGAGACCAGCCGGGTGTTATTCAGCCAGTTACAGGAAATATTACTCGGCTGCCAAAACGACGGATTCACACACGCATTGTTACTGGGTATGGGTGGATCCTCATTGGCGTCGGAGGTGCTGCGTCTGACTTTTGGCGTGCAAAGCGCAAATGGCAAACCAGCTTTGGATCTGGGAATCCTGGATTCAACCGATCCGGCGCAGGTTCGGAAAGCTGCTCAGCGTTCTCCATTGGCAAATACGTTGTTCATTGTTGCCAGCAAGTCCGGATCGACCAGTGAAACTCAAGCTCACCTTGCATTCTTCTGGAAACGGGCTGTCAATGGTCTTGGTAAAGCAAAAGCGAGCCAACATTTTGTTGCGATAACCGATCCTGGCAGTATCGTGGAAAAACAGGCACGCGAACGCGGTTTTCGCGCTGTAATTTTAGCTGACCCGACAGTGGGCGGTCGATATTCAGCCTTGATCGCATTTGGCTTGCTGCCGGCTGCGTTGCTGGGTTTGGATTTGAATCGGTGGCTGGCCCGGGCTGAAAGCGTTATGAATGTCTCTGAACCCTCAATTCCAGCAGGCCGAAATCCGGGATTGGTGCTGGGTGCGGTCATCGGCGAAGCCGCCCTGGCAGGCAAGGATAAGCTTACCTTTATTACGGATCCAGAGCTGTCTGCATTTGGTTCATGGCTCGAGCAGATGATTGCCGAGAGCAGCGGTAAACAGGGAAAAGGAATCGTTCCTGTCGATCTGGAGACGCAGCTTCCGCCCCGCAATTACAGCAATGACCGGATATTCGTATACCTGCGCATATCTGGCAGTCTCGACCAACAGGTGAAGAAATTGCAGGATGCCGGACACCCAGCCCTGGTGCTGCCAATAAAGGATGCTTACGACTTGAGCGCCGAGTTTTACCGGTGGGAAATTGCCACGGCAATCAGCTGCGCCATTCTTGGCGTCGATGCTTTCAATCAGCCGGATGTACAGGATAACAAGGCGCGTACTCAAAAGAAAATCGCCGATTTTCACGAGAAAGGCATTTTGGATGAGGGCAAGCCGATTTGGGAAGGCGAAGGCGGAATGGTTTTTGGCCAGGATTTTCCCGGGTTGAATGGCGCAAAGACGATCGCCGATGTAGTAACCTTGTTTGTCGAACAGGCAAAAGCAGGCAGCGACTATGTGGCCATCAATGCTTTCCTGTCGCGAGATGCGCGCACCACTGCCAAATTACAGAAAGTACGGACGGTGCTCCAAGTGCGAACGGGCTGTGCCACAACCTTGGGGTTCGGTCCGCGCTTCCTTCATTCGACCGGGCAACTGCATAAAGGCGGAACCAATAACGGCGTATTCATTCAGATCACCCGCGATCCAGTTAATGATTACGATATCCCCGGCCAAGGGCTCAGCTTTGCAACCCTGGAGAGAGCTCAGGCGTTGGGCGATCTGGAAGCTTTACGCAGCCGCGGCAGGCGAGCCATCCGGATCCATTTGACCAGTGCAGATTTACTCGAGCTAATCTGACAAAACACCCCCTGAATTTCAGGGGATGTTTTTCTTTTAATTTTCTTGCATGGCCAAAGCGACCGCGCCTAAAGATCCAGCCTGGTTGCCAAGACCAGGCGGTACCACATAGCTGTCCATTTCGGATAGCAATGCGGGAGATTGTACATAGCCATTGATAATCGCAGAAATTTTTTTACGAATCATTGGGAAAAGCTGAGACTGTGCCATCACCCCGCCGCCTAAAATAATCCGCTGCGGCGAGAGGGTGTAAATGAAACTGCTCAACGCCAGGGCAATATAATTCGCCTCGAGTTCCCAGGCTGGATGGTCTGGCGGTAGTTTATCCGCTGTAATCCCCCAACGTTTGTTGAGTGCAGGCCCTGAAGCCAAACCCTCAAAACAATCGCTGTGATACGGGCAATTGCCCGCGAATGGGTCAGCCATATGATCATGCGGCAGGATCACGTGTCCCATTTCAGGGTGAACTAAACCGTGTAAAGGCTGGCCTCCGCAGATTGCCCCGCCGCCAACTCCAGTTCCAATGGTCATGTAGAGAAAATCAGTCAAGCCTTGCGCGGCTCCCCAGCGGCCTTCGCCCAATGCAGCACCATTCACATCGGTATCAAAAAATACCGGAATTGCTAATTCCTTCTCGATGACGGACGCCACCGATGCATTTTTCCAACCAGGTTTGGGCGTCGAGGTAATTGTTCCAAATGTCGGTGATCCAACCTGTAAATCCACAGGGCCAAAACAGGCAATACCGATGGCTTGCAAAGCAATGTTCTGCCCGGCCATCCAATGCCTGAAGAAATCCACAGTTCTCTGCAACGTTTCAGCGGGTTGAGTGGTCGGAAAGCGCATTTCAGCGAGAATTCTGGCTTTTTCATCGGTGACGATGCAAACAAATTTTGTCCCGCCTGCCTCAACGCCGCCAAAATAACGCATCGGTCACCTCCAGTAAGATATTTGCGTGTTAATCATAGCACAGGCGCAAGAATCGTCGAAATCCTTTTTCGGGTATAATCAGGTTTCGAAACCCTATCTGAAAGTCCGCGATTTTTTCGGTAACTTATTGCTTCTGCGATTGACTTTCACGGTACTCTTTTTTTTCTTCTATTCCCAACCTTTTTCTGCCTTGATTTTCGAATTTTTCTCATAAGGAAAATATTATGGATTTATTTCAGAAATGCCTTGAGTATACGGAAGCAAGGGAGGCGATCAAAGAAGGATTTTATCCTTACTTTATCCCTCTCGATGAAAATGAAGGCACGGAAGTCTTGTATAAGGGAAAACGGCTCATCATGTGCGGGTCGAACAATTATTTGGGGCTGACCACCCATCCGAAAGTGAAAGAGGCAGCCAAAGCAGCCATCGACCGCTATGGAACCAGTTGTACCGGATCTCGGTTTCTGAATGGCACTCTTGCTCTGCATGAGCAGCTTGAAAATGAGTTGGCCGCATGGGTTGGTACCGAAGCTGCCCTTGTCTTTTCCACCGGGATGCAAACAAACCTGGGCACGGTGAGCGCACTGATCGGACGCGATGATGTTGTGATTTTGGATAAGGATGATCATGCCAGCATTGTTGACGGCGCACGGTTGGGCTACGGGAAAATCGAACGCTACCGCCATAACGATGCCGACCACCTGGAGCGCGTGCTGAAAAGCTTGCCCGATAGTGCTGGAAGATTACTGGTGATGGACGGGCTCTTCAGCATGGAAGGCGATCTGGCAGACTTGCCCCGGCTTGTGCCATTGGCAAAGAAGTACGGCGCGCGCGTCATGGTGGATGATGCCCACGGGATGGGCGTGATGGGAAAAGGTCATGGCACCGTTGCGCATTTCGGCATGTCGGATCAGGTTGACCTGGTAATGTCTACTTTTAGCAAATCTTTTGCCTCTTTGGGCGGTTTCATCGCCGGCAAAGACGAGGTAGTGCATTATATCAAGCATCATGCCCGGGCGCTGATTTTCAGTGCCAGCATCACGGCTTCAAATGCAGCCTCAGCCCTGGCGGCGTTGAAGGTGATGGCCGAGGAACCAGAAAGAGTCGAACGGGTCAACGAAATCGGCCGCAAGATGCGCGCTGGGTATCAATCGCTTGGTTTTGACATTGGTCATTCGGTGACGCCGATTGTGCCCATTATTATCGGCGACGACATGAAAACGTTCCTTTTTTGGAAAGCGTTGTTTGAAAATGGCGTGTTTGTCAATCCTGTAATCAGTCCGGCGGTTGCTCCTGGACACCAATTGTTGAGAACCAGTTATATGGCCACCCATACCGATGAACAGTTGGATCAGGTTCTCGAGACTTTTGGCAGGGTTGGAAAAGAATACGGCATCATCTAAAGGTTTTGCAAAACAGAACAGTGTCCCCTTTAGGACGCCGTTCTGATTCATATTTTCCATAAAAAAGTATCAGGGCCAGCCCTGGTACTTTTTTTGGCCAGGCATCATGAATAAAAAGGTTGGTTTAGAACCTTCTGGGTTGGTTTTGCTTTTGTTGGCCGCTGGCCGAAAGACTGTGAAAGGCTGCCTCCATTGGGACGTATACCGGTTCGGGTACTTCCACTGGCTCAAGTTCGGATGGTTGATAAATTGGCAAGGGCTGGCGGACGCGCGGTAACGCCGGCTCGGTTTTTGGCGGCGGCATGCTGCGTTCTTTGCGCCGTACAATTAACGGTTGCCCTGGTGCGATTCGTTCATTCCCAAATCCAGGTTGGGGGGCAGTTCGGGCTTGGTTCGGAGTAACGCTAAGCGAGAACGAGCCAATTAGCAGGATACGCGTGACCCAGACCATGATCGCCACAAAAACCGGAATTCCATGGGTGAGGATTTGTGGATTGATGATGGTGCTGCTGGCTAACGTATGGTTAACCACGGCCATCGAAATTCCCCACCAGGTCAACATGGCATTCATCGTTGCGGCCAGAAGCCAGGCGCCAAAAAGGAACCAGAGTTCCTTGCCGGCTCGTTGTTCAATTTCCGGCATGAAAAGGCGGGCAATACCGGCAAAATCGATGGCGCAAAATGCAATGGCCAAAACCGAAGACCAGCGCATTCCGAAGAAACTTAGCTGCCCCAGAAGGTCATCGAGCGCATAAGCGGTTGTACTGAAATTGAAGACTTCAAATCCCAATAGGGCCACCGCCAGAATGGATGCCGTAATTATTTTTCGGTAGCCGAACGTGCGGTTGGCTTGTGGCCGAAGAATTGGGTAATTTGGACTGGACATGGCTACCTCCTTTATTGTGAATCAGAGCCAACCAGTATCGACTCCATAATAGAACAAAATATCTATATTGTCAATAGTGTATACGCCGTTGGTAAATCCAACGGCGTATTTGTATTTTGGAGCACTTAGGCTATCTAGAACCAGCCGCGTTTCTTGAAAAAGGTCAACATGCCGATCACAATTGCGATATAGATTCCAATGACCATCAGATAGCCATACTGCCAGCTGAGTTCAGGCATAAACTTGAAATTCATGCCAAAGTTACCGGCCACAAAGGATAGCGGCAGGAAGATTGTAGAAACAATGGTCAGCGCTTTCATTACCTCATTCAAACGCAGCGAGGTGGAATTGAGGTAAATATCCAATGAGCCGCTGACGATGTCCCGGATATTTTCGGTCATATCCTGAATGCGCATCAAATGGTCATAAATGTCACGGAAATAAATGCGGCTCTTCTGGTCAATCATGGGGTACTCATCCCGGCTGAGGCGATTGATAACCTCGCGTTGCGGCCAGATGATATGCCGAAGAACCATGATGCTGTGCTTCAAAGCCAGGATTCGTTCAAGGGTTTCAGCCTTCGGACTGGCTAGAATCAAATCTTCCAACTTTTCGATCTCATCTTCCATGCTGTCCAGCAAAGGCATGTAATCATCGACCAAAATATCGAGAATGGAATGGCAAAGGAAATCGGCTCCACCCAAATGCAGACGCTGATCCTTTTCCAATAAATCCCAGGTCTTGATCACTGGCGGCATGCTGGGGTCGGTGGAAACGGTGACCAGATAATTGGAGCCCAAGAAGATACCCAATTCCAGCAATGTCTCTTCTGTTATTTCCCAGGCTGGTTGAATGGCGTGGGCGATTATGAAAAGATAATCATCGAAATCGTCAATTTTTGGCGATTGGTAACCGATGTTGGTACAATCTTCAATCGTTAATGGATGAAAATGAAAGGCCTCTCCCAGGATGGCTTGAATCTCATCAGCAGTCGTATTTTCCAGGCTGACCCATAATAAACCTTCAGGATTTTGGAGACATTCAGCAAATTGATCCGGCGGTAAATTGCGGACTGGTGATTCTTTTGGAGGGAAATAGATCGAACGAATCATTTCAAGTATTCTCCGACGAAATGGAAGATTAATGGAGAGTATACACTGGTTTTTACCCGGGTTGTTCAGGGTTAAGCCAAAATAATTATGATAATTCAGGTAAAATCAGATCCATAGGAGCAGCTTATGAGCGACGTAACAATAAAAAAATTAATGGAAGCCATGCCTGGAGCATTCATCCCGGAGCGCGCGGAGGGAATTGACGCGGTAACGTTATTTTCATTGAGCGGGGATAACGGCGGTGATTGGACCGTGACAATTCGCGACCAGAAAATATCGGTTGTGCCAGGAAAAACAGTGGAGAAACCCACCCTTAGCCTGCATAGCAATGCGCAGGATATACTCGATATTTTTTATGGCAGGTTGGACCCAACGAAGGCGTTTATGCAAGGAAAACTGCGAATCAAAGGAAATATGGGATTGGCGTTCAAACTTGCAAAGCTTTTTCGCGTCGATGAGGAATTATTTCAAACCATCCAGAAATAAAAACATCGGACTGAAAAGTCCGATGTTTTTATTGAATTTGTCGATTTCAGTATAAACCCCATTCGGCGCCAAGGCCTTCTTCCATCATGGAAAAATCCCAGGTATCCAAACCAAGGTCGATTACTGCCGGTTGATTGAGGGCTTCCTCGGCTTTTTGCCGGGTCATCTCCAGCATGGCCGGACCGTAGGGACAGAAGGGGGTGGTCAATATCATTTTGATAATGGTTTGATCTTCATCGATGCGTACATCCCGGATCAACCCAAGCTGGATAATATTCAGGCCAATTTCAGGATCGACTACTTCGCTCAATTTGGCACGCAATTGTTCACATTTTTCCGGCTGGGCTTCTTCCGCTGCCCAGGTAGGCCGGTTTGTACCGGGCTGTGCATTCATCATGGTCAATTCTCCGATTTGCTGGCGGCCAACTCTGAAATAACATAAGTGCAGTGCGTGTCTCCGCGCAATAGACATTGGATCTTTTCCGCGGGGATCTCCAAAACGGTTGAAATTAATGTTTGGTCTACGCTGCACACTTCCGGATGGCTTTGGCCGACGTGATAATAGGGACAGGATATCTCATGGATATGATATTGTGATCCCTGTTTTTCCCATTGGACAGTAAAGCCTTCTTCAGCCAGTAGTTTCTGAACCAAATCCAGGCGTTCCTCGATATTCATCGAATGTGCTTCGCGTTTAACGCTGGATGCCATATCGATCGCGATTTCAGTGAACAGCTTATTGACGACTGGCGCTGGTAGACTCTCTTTGATCTGATCGAGGAGACGGTTTGTCAGACGCAAATACCTCGTGGGAAAGCGTTCCAAACCGGTTTCCGTAAGAAAGTAGACCAAGCGCGGACGGCCTACACCATGCCGTTCTTCCTCGGCAGCAACAAGCGATTCGGCCTGCAGGCTGGTGAGATGGTGGCGCACGGAAATGGCGTTAATTCCGACAGCGTCTGCCAGGTCGGTAATGGTGGAACGTGGATTTCCCAGCAAGGTCTGTAAAATGCGTTCGCGGGTGCTTTTCATAGATAGGTTTTGCCTTAGTGAATACTACCGGTTATTATCGGCAGTATATCACAGGCAATTGAAATATGTCAATATACTAGATTATTATCGTAAATATTCAATCAAGTGATGCGATATCTTAGGTCTCTCATTTATTATTATTGTTGCCAGCGCTGGTGTAGCCTGAATATTAAGAAAAATAATATATAAGAATATTATCTAAAATATTGACCCTTTTAAGGGCTTGTGCTATAATCGGGACTGCCGCTTGGGAACTACCCTTTCTGGGCTGGCGCAAATCGATGAAACTGAACTTAAGGAGTTTTACTTCCATGTCAGATCTGACCATTCGTAACCTGCACGTTAGCATTGACAATAAGGAGATTCTGAAAGGTCTCAACCTGACGATTCCGCAGGGTGAAGTGCATGCGATTATGGGTCCTAACGGAACAGGAAAATCTACGCTGGCGTACACTTTGATGGGACACCCATCGTATCAGGTAACGGATGGCGAAGTTCTGATTGACAACACCAACGTCCTGGAACTTGAGCCCGATGCGCGTTCGCGGATGGGAATATTCCTGGCGTTTCAGTATCCTGTGTCCATTCCCGGGGTCACAGTTGCTAATTTCCTGCGTTCAGCGGTAAACGCGCGCCGACGAGTTGAAAACCACGATGACAAAGGCGTTCCCATTCCGGAATTCCGCAAGATGCTCAAAGAACAAATGGCGTACTTGAAGATGGACCCGGCTTTTGCCGGCCGCTACCTAAATGAGGGTTTTTCGGGCGGCGAGAAGAAACGCGCAGAAATCCTACAAATGGCAATGTTAAAACCGCTGTTTGCCATTCTGGATGAAACCGATTCGGGTCTTGATATTGACGCATTAAAGGTTGTTTCGGAAGGCGTAAATGCATTGCGTGGACCGGATTTGGGCGTATTGGTTATTACCCATTACCAGCGCATCTTGAATTACATCAAGCCGGATGTGGTACACGTCATGATGGACGGGCGTATTGTGGAGTCTGGCGATGCGGATTTGGCTTTGCACCTGGAAGAGCATGGTTACGAGTGGGTGCGCGAAAAACTTGAAAACGGCGCCGCTGCCTGATTAACGGTAATGGCTGATTGAGGAGGATTTTATGGGTTCAACAACCGAAGAAAAAATCCTGGATGGTCTTGGCGACTATAAATACGGATTTAGCGACCCTGATGTTTCGGTTTACAACACCGGAAAAGGTCTTAATGAAGGCGTAGTCCGTCAGATATCCAGCCAAAAAGGCGAACCGCAATGGATGCTGGATTTTAGGCTTAAGGCGCTTGCGCACTTTGTCAAGCGGCCCATGCCCAATTGGGGTGCAGATATTTCTGGTTTGAAATTGGATGATATTTATTACTACGTCCGGCCAATGGATGCAGCTGGCAAGAACTGGGAAGATGTGCCTGATTCGATTAAGAAGACTTTTGACCGGCTTGGCATTCCGGAAGCGGAACGCAAGTTTTTGGCGGGGGTTGGCGCTCAGTATGAGTCTGAAATGGTTTATCACTCCATTCAAGAACACCTGGAAAAACAAGGCGTCATCTTCTTAAGCATTGAAGAGGGTCTACGGCAGCATCCTGATCTTTTCAAGGAATATTTCGGGACTGTCATTCCGATCGAGGATAACAAATTCGCGGCTTTGAACAGCGCGGTCTGGTCAGGCGGCTCCTTTGTCTATGTTCCCAAAGGTGTGAAAGTGGATTTGCCTTTGCAGGCATATTTCCGCCTAAACATTGCCAATATCGGGCAATTTGAACGCAGTCTTATTATTGCCGACGAAGGCTCGCAAGTCCATTACGTGGAAGGCTGCACAGCGCCGCAGTACACCACCGATTCCTTTCATAGCGGCGTGATTGAAATCGTCGTCAAGAAAGGCGCCCGCGTCCGCTACTCCACCATTCAAAACTGGTCGACCAATGTCTATAATCTGGTGACCCAACGGGCGTTAGTTCATGAAGGGGCCACCATGGAATGGGTGGATGCCAACCTGGGCTCGAAAGTTACCATGAAGTACCCATCCTGTTACCTGGTGGGCGATGGTGCCCATGGCGAAATTCTATCCATGGCCTTTGCCGGACCTGGGCAGACACAGGATGCCGGCGGCAAGATGATCCATTTTGCCCCCAACACCAGCAGCAAGATCACCTCCAAATCGATCAGTAAGGCTGGCGGACGGGCTTCCTATCGCGGTCTGGTAAAAGTCCATAAAGGCGCAACAAATGTGCGTTCGAATGTGGTCTGCGATGCGCTGCTTTTGGATCCAAAATCGCGTTCCGATACCTATCCTTACATTGAGATCGATGAAGAGGACGTGACCATCGGCCATGAGGCTTCCGTGTCCAAGGTGGGCGAAGAGCAATTGTTTTACCTGATGAGTCGCGGTTTGACGGAAGAAGAAGCAACCACCATGGTGGTATCCGGGTTCATCGAGCCGTTGGTAAAAGAACTGCCAATGGAGTACGCTGTGGAAATGAACCGCCTGATCCAGCTTCAAATGGAAGGTTCAGTTGGGTAAGAAAACAATCAGGGTTTTGCCCTGTAGAATGTCAAAATTGGGGTTGATGATTTTATGACCAGTGAAAAGCCTCAGATTATTACCAGAACACGGCGGAGCGAAACCCCCGTCCAGCAACAATTTTCCTTTACCCGCAACCAGGTTTTTTCGGAAGGGGTAAGCGAGAATTTGGTCGAATTTCGACATCGGGCCTGGGAACAATTTGAATCGCTTCCAATGCCGGTGACGACCGACGAAGCATGGCGGCGAACCGATTTGCGTAGCCTGTCTCCAGAAAAATTGCGCATCCCATCCAAGGATGCCTATCTCGATCTGGCTGCTCTTCCGGACCATTTGCTCAGACCACTGGCAGACAGCGAGCATGCGGGTGAAGTCATTTTGATGCCTGGCGGGGCGCAGGCACAATTGGCCGATGAATTAGCCCAACAAGGTGTAATCTTCACTGATTTACGCACTGCCGAACAACGCTTTCCGGCAATCCTCGACCGGTTCATGGCCAAAGCCCTGGTGAAACCCGAAGCAGGTAAATTTGCCGCTTTATCGCTGGCACTCGCCAATACCGGCATCCTGCTTTATGTTCCAAGGGGCGTGATCATTGAACGGCCATTGCACAGTCTTCTTTGGGCGCCTGGCGAGGGCCTGGCACACATTTCCAATATTCTTATCTGGCTGGAAGACGGCGCTTCTGCCACCCTGGTGCATGAATCCTCATCTCCGACAGAAAATGGACAATCGATTCACGCCGGAACCGTTGAGATTGTGGTTGGCAATGATGCCAACCTGCGCTTTGTCGAGCTGCAATCCTTTGGCGAACATATGTATAACTTCACGCATGAACGCGTCCAGGTGGCTGGCAACGGAACCCTGGACTGGGTTTTCGGCGCAATCGGCGGCTTGCTAACCAAGAACTTTTCCGATCTCGATCTCGTTGGTAGGGGCGCCACCGGGAGGATGTCTGGATTTTACTTTACCGAGCATAATCAGCACCTCGATTATGACTCCCAACAGAATCATCTGGCACCCAACACCACCAGCGATCTGTTATTCAAAGGGGCTTTGATTGATCAAAGCCGCGCTGTGTGGCAGGGGATGATTTATGTGGCACCCGAAGCGCAAAAAACGGATGGTTACCAGGCAAACCGGAATTTGATTCTTAGCCGTCAGGCCCGGGCCGATTCGATCCCGGGATTGGAGATTTTAGCTGACGACGTACGTTGTACGCACGGTGCGACGGTTGGAAAGATTGATTACGATCAAGTCTTTTACTTGCGCTCCCGCGGCATCCCGAAAGTCGAAGCCGAGCGGATCATCGTCGAGGGTTTCTTTGATCCAATCATGCAACGCATTCCTTTTGAAGGCGTACGGCAAAGATTTCAGGATGCAATCCATGAAAAGATGGCATCCTATCAAGGCTTGTAAACAGAATTGTCAATCAAAAGAACGCTTCTCCTGTATCCCAAAAACCGTATACAGGTGAACGGCTTACCATGGACATGCTCAATTTGAGCGGATATGCTAGAATAAGTGACGTTTTGTGTTTGTAATTTGCAGGAGAATAAAGTATGACAGCTGCCCCTTTTATGCGTCCCCCTGATTCCGATGTTTTATTTGAGGTCGGCGATACGGTTGAAGTCTTTTGTGACCATGAAAAAGGCGGACAACGCATTCGCGGCTGGCTGAAAGGCATTGTTGTGCAGGTGGATGCAAAAATGGTGGCTGTTCAGTTCCGATCCAATGTTTACTTGACGGATGGTTGGATGGTGCCTGATCATATATTATGGTATCCCTTGACATCATCGCATATCCGGGAAATGCAGCGGAAACAATCCAAAGCAGATATGCTCTAGGCCGGGAAAACGATGACCTCTACCAGCTTTACGTCTTCTGAAATTGCCAATATCCGCAGCGATTTTCCCATATTGGAACGTGAGGTTTATCCAGGCGTCCCATTAGTGTATTTTGATTCGGCTGCCACATCCCAAAAACCAGCCAAAGTACTTGACGCCATGGATTCCTATTATCGTCTGACGAATGCCAATATCCACCGCGGTATCCATGTGCTGGCTGAAGAAGCGACTGCCACTTATGAGGCTGCCCGCGTCAAAGTTGGCAAATTTATCAATGCCCATAATGAACGGGAAATCATCTTCACCCGAAACACCACCGAATCAATTAACCTGGTGGCTTATTCCTGGGCAAGGGCTAATTTACAAAGCGGCGATTTGGTAATCCTGACTGAGATGGAACACCATTCCAACCTGGTGCCATGGCAAATGCTGGCAGCCGAACGGCAAATCCGCCTCGAGTTTATACCGGTAACGGATGAGGGTTTGTTGGACCTGGAGGTTTACCGCCAGTTGTTACAGCAGAGTCCAAAGCTTGTGTCGTTCACGCACATGTCAAACGTGTTGGGAACGATCAATCCTGCCATGGAAATTGTGAGCATGGCACACGCTGCCGGCGCCCTGGCGCTCATCGACGGCGCACAGTCAGTCCCGCATTTCCCGGTGGATCTTCAGGATCTGGACGCAGATTTCATGGCGTTTTCAGCGCATAAGATGGCCGGCCCGACCGGGATTGGCGTTTTATATGGCAAGGAAGCCATCCTGAATGGCATGCCGCCGTTTTTGGGCGGCGGAGATATGATCAAGAAAGTTCTGCTGCGTAGTTTTACTGCCAACTCGCTGCCGCATAAATTCGAGGCAGGCACGCCGGCCATCGCGGAAGGTATCGGGTATGGTGCGGCGATTGATTATCTTTCCGGCATCAGGATGGAGCGGATTGCGGCGTACGAACACGAACTGATCCAATATGCACTCGACCGCCTTTCAGAAGTCAGCGGTCTTCGGGTACTCGGTCCATCCGCCGGGCAGCGCGGCGGCGTGGCTGCTTTTACCCTGGCTGGAATTCACCCGCACGATGTGTCGCAATTGCTCGACCGGGATGGATTGGCGGTTCGGGCGGGCCATCATTGCGCCATGCCGCTGCACCAACGCTTTAATTTGCCAGCCACAACCCGTGCGAGTTTTTATTTATACAATACCCGGGAAGAAATCGACCGATTAGTGACATCGCTGGAACATGTAAAGCAAGTATTTGCCTAGATAGGATCGCTTGGATGGATGACCTTTATCGAGAAATTATCATTGAGCGCTACAAGGATCCGCTTTATCGCGGCGAACTGGACCCGCATGACATTACATTTGAAGATGAAAACCCTCTTTGCGGTGATCAGATCCGCATTGATTTACGTTTGGATAAGAACAATAAGGTCACAGAAGCGGCTTTCAGCGGGCACGGTTGTGCCATCTCGCAAGCATCGGCTGATTTGTTGCTGGAATCAGTCATTGGAAAAACTTTGGACGAGATAAAAGCGCTCAAGAAACAGGATATTCTAGACTTGTTGGGCATCGAATTGGGTCCGGTAAGGCTCAAATGTGCATTGTTATCTCTCAAGGTGCTCAAGGCGGGTGCGTACGGAATGGGCGAGGCGTCAGATACTGAATCGTTGGTGGATGATTGAGCATGACGGAAATTGACCTGGCAGCTTACGATTTTTATGAAATTGCATCCATTGAAGACTTGCCCAATGGCGAAAGGATATTCCTGGACATTGGAAATGAGCCCGTGGTCGTCTTCAATATCGCAGGCGGACTTTTCGCGATTGGCGATGTTTGTACACATGACAGCGGCCCGCTTGGGGATGGCGAAGTGGATGGTTACGAAGTCATTTGCCCAAGGCACGGTGCACGCTTTGACGTGCGCAGCGGGAAAGCAACCCATCTGCCCGCGGTTGCACCGACGCCTTCTTACCCGGTGCGGGTGATCAATGGAAAAATCGAAATTGGCGTTCGCCGGAAGAACGATAGTGAATGATAGAATATTATAAAAGTAAAGCCATCGAAAAAACCTTAATTGGAAATCATCCAATTAAGGTTTTTGATAATTTAGGAGCGAACAATTAATTTAGGACCGAAGGCAGAAAAACCGTTGCCGGATCGGCACTAAATCGCAGCGGAATTGCGCCTTGATCAGCCCTGGGGTCGACAGTTCCTGTGGCCAAATTAAACACGACATATCCATCCGCCTTGACGCCTGCTGGCAGATCCATTTCGGCGATGATGGAAAAATCGGTGAAGTTAGCCACAAAAACATATGGCGCCAACCAGCTGGGTGTGGTCCCGGATGCCACGGCGTCACTGACTACCCTGCGCATCGAGTGAGCTGGAATGGAAACCAGCCAGGTCGCAATAGCGCCAGACGTCTGGGTGGCGTTGATGGTAACCGATTTTTCAACATCGTTTGTGTTATAGATGATAAGAACGGTCGCGTTGCCGTCGTTATCCTGGGGAGCAAAATAAACTTGGGCTGTGCCTGCTGCAAGAGGAGCATTTTCAGTACCTGGCGCGGCCAGACTTGTTTTTGGGTCTCTGAAGGATGTATCCTCATCACTCCCGGGCCCAGCCTGTGCCATGACAGTAGAAGCATTGATAGAGGATAGGTAAAGCGCACTGGTAATCGCGAAGACGCTCAAGAAAACACCAAAACCAAAAATCAATCCCTTCTTCATTGGTTTCTCCTTATTCAATTATATTTACTAAATACTGTATATTAAGATAGATATTATCATATATTATTAATGGATTAAATTAAAAATAGATATGAAAATACTATTATTGTTTCAAAATATATTCTGATTTGCACCGAGGTCAATTTACCAATTCAAATCACGCCAGGCAGCCAAAGGCACCTACGATGCGTAAAATATCAAACCCTTCAGCAAAAGCACGTTCAGCCATGGCGCCATGGCGGACGAGTGTGGCGCGGGTGACGGATTCGTTAAAATAATACTTTTCTGCGTACGTCGTATACTGCCGCAGGGCTGCCACTTTCTTGTCCACATCCGCTTCGCTGACTTCCACTAGGAAGGAAGGAAAGAACCCATAGCTGCTGCGAATGACATCGAATCCAAGGACTGTCGTTCCGCGAAAGGCCCGCAAGGCTTCCTCAGTAATGGTGCCATGATCCTGATGGATATCGGCTTTGGTATGGACAAAAATGATTTCGGGGTGGAAGCTGTGGTTCAACTGGATGAGGAACTCAAGGATCTCCTGGCGTGCATGGGGAAACCGACGTGTTTCAAAAGGCCCAAGGATGACATGGTCCCTGGGGATACCCAACGTCTCCATGGAACGGTAATGTTCCTCCACCAGGTTTTTCAATTGCGGGTTCTTCTGATTATCGGAAAGCGTGACGCACAATACTTCCGTTTGGTTCGCAATATGGGCAATCAGTGCACCGCAGCCCAGTTCTATATCGTCGGGATGGGCGCCAAGGAATAAGACCTTACGCCCGAAGAAGGTCATATCATGGTTCATGGGCTATTTGGTTGCCACAAAGCCACCGACTACTTTGGTCATGATCAGTTTTCCATCTGCGGCCAGGCGTTTGCCAGCAACAGCGGCGATCTTGTCCATCAGGGATTCAAATTCGTCCTTGCCATTGAAGAGACTGGTCCAAAGTTTGCGGTCTTCCGATAATGAGGCACGGGTGTACTCCACGAATGGCTCGACGGTTTCAAAAACAAGCGGGTTATCGAATTGGTATACCTCCACCTTTGAAAACGTCTCCTGGATCGAGGCCAGGATGGCGCTGCCATAGCGGGAGCTGCCTGGCATGGGAGGGATGGGTTGATGGGTGGCTTCCTTGATGATCTCATAGAAGAGTTTTTTGTTTTCAGGCATCGGCCCGGTGGTGAACAGACGTCCGCCCGGTGCCAAAACGCGGTGCATTTGCCGAATGGTGAAAGGAATATTTTCGGCATAGTAGATGGCAAAGCAGCATGAGAGCAGATCAAAGCGATTCTCTTCCAGAGGGAAGGGTTGATTGAAATTCAAATCCATAAAATCGATGCGGGCATTTTGCCGGACGGCTTCGCTGCGGGCCTGAGTCAACAACTCATTGGAAACATCGCCGCCAAGGATTTCAGCCCGGCCTTTGAGGAAATTGTAGAAGGAAAAACATTGCTTGCCGGCGCCGCAGGCAACATCGAGAATCTTCATGCCAGGCGTGAGCTGTAACAAATCCAGCATCCATTGATCGATATCCCGGCTGCCGAATTTAGAATGAATGTCGATGCGCTTCAACAGGTCGGAGGTAGTTTCCTGGTAATTGATTTTCATGGGTCCTCGAATATGGGTGTTTGGTGTTTTCAATCGTGCGTAAGTATAAATTGTAACAAAATAATGTCAAGCCTGCTGCAATTGTCTGGTGGCTGCCTAACAAATGCGCGGCAGCATTTCGCCTGCCAGGACGTCCAACACGCGCGTACCGCCGATCGAAGTTTTCATTAGCACCCGTCCGGCTGGTGCAGTTTTGACCTGGCCAATCAACATGGTTTCTTCGCCATACTGGGTGTGGCGCATTGCCTCAAGTGCGCCATCGACCTCATTTGAGGGAAGGATGACGATAATTTTCCCCTCGTTGGCAACGTAGAGCGGATCAAAACCGAGCATTTCGCAGGCAGCCCGAACGGCTGGATGGACCGGGATCTGGTTTTCGACAATCTCTATGCATATACCGCTTTGTTGGGCAATCTCGTTCAAGGTGGTTGCCAAACCGCCGCGGGTTGGATCGCGCAGGACATGCACGTGGGGTGCGACATCCAGCAAATTCTGAATAAGGGTGTTAAGCGGCGCTACGTCGGATTGCACTTCCGCATCGAAGCCTAATTCACCGCGCGCGGAAAGGACAGCAATGCCGTGGTCGCCCATGGCGCCGGAAATCAGAACAGAATCGCCCGGCGCAGCCAATGCGCCGCCAATCTGCCGTCCGGCTGGAATCCAGCCGATACCCGCCGTATTGATGAAAAGGCCATCTGCTTTGCCGCGCTCAACCACCTTGGTATCTCCCGCGATTATTTGTACTCCAGCTTCACGCGCGGCTGCCTGCATGGATTCTGTCACGCGGGATAATGTTTCAATGGACAGACCTTCCTCAAGGATGAAACCAGCCGTAAGGAAAAGAGGAATTGCGCCGGACATGCTGACGTCATTGACGGTACCACAAACAGCCAGGCGGCCGATATCGCCGCCAGCGAAAAACAATGGACTGACAATGTGGGAATCGGTCGAAACGGCCAAGTGACCATTCAATCCAGCTTCACCGGGTAACGAAATGGAAGCGGAATCATTGGATTGGGCCAGAATGGCATTGGAAAAGACCGGCGTAAAAACGCGCTGGATCAAATCCTGAGTCATTTTGCCGCCGCTGCCATGCCCCATGACAATTTGATCATCATGGCGTAAGGGAACCGGACAAACCGGCCCTTCAAAGGAGGGGAGAATATCTGACATGAATTATTCTTTCGGTGTTGATTCTGTTTGGCGGTGATAGCGGAAATAGGCTGAACAGGCACCTTCCGAGGAAACCATCGGCGCGCCAAGCGGATTGTCCGGATTGCAGAGCGTGCCAAATGCCGGACAATCATATGGTTTCTTTAACCCGCGCAGGATTTCCCCGGCGATGCATAAGGGTGATTCCTTGGTTTGAATATCCCCGACGTTAAAACGGTTTTCAGCGTCGAATTCGGAAAACTCAGGTTGCAGACCCCAGCCGCTCATCGGGATGGTGCCGATGCCGCGCCAGTTTCGATCAACCGGCATAAAAACGCGCTTCAACATGGCCTGGGCTGCCTGGTTGCCCTCGCGGGTCACAACGCGTGAATAGGCGTTCTCAACGGTATGGTTGCCATTTTCAAGCTGCTTTACGGTCATGAGGATGCCCTGAGCCAAGTCCAGGGGTTCAAAGCCCGTGACGACAATTGGGACGCTGAATTCATCCGCAATAGGCGGGTATTCCCAGTAACCCATCACGGCACAAACATGCCCGGCTGCCAGGAAACCCTGAACGCGGTTTTGCGGTGATCCAAGAATGGCACGCATGGCAGGCGGAACGCAAACCTGCGAGACAAGTAATGAAAAATTCTTGAGTCCCAACGCTTTTGCCTGCAATAAACTTGCGGCATTAGCCGGCGCAGTTGTTTCAAACCCGATTGCAAAAAAGACAACCTGTTTATCCGGGTTTTGTTGTGCAATCTTTACGGCATCCAGGGGCGAATAGACCACCCGCACCTGACCGCCGGAAGCTTTGATGGCAAACAAGTCGCTGCTTGAGCCCGGAACACGCAGCATATCGCCGAAGGAACAAAAGATGACCTCTGGACGTGATGCGATCGCCAGGCCTTTATCGATCAGCTCCAGTGAGGTGACACACACCGGGCAGCCCGGACCGTGGACCAGCTCGATTTGAGGCGGCAGCAGCTGATCGAGTCCGGAGTGCATAATTGCGTGGGTTTGACCGCCGCAGATTTCCATGATGACCCACTCGCGCGTCACCGTACGGCGGATCTCTTCAATCACCCTTTGAACCAGCCCGCTGTCACGAAAAGCCTGCGAGAATTCCATCCTGCTCACAACCCCCGCGAGCTGACGATTTCTGTGTCATCCAGACCGAGTTCAGCTTCGATATCGCCGATTTCCCGTAAGGCATCCAATGTCTCCTGCGCCTCCTCTTCGCTCAGCAAATTTAATGCGAAGCCGGCATGGACAATTGTGAAATCCCCGACCTTTGCCTCTGGCAAAGCTTCCAGGCAGGCTTCCCGGGTAACACCGCCAAAATCGATCCGGCCCATGCGCAAGCTGTTTTGTTCGTAGATATCAATGATTTTTCCAGGAACTGCTAGACACATATATCACCTCGTTAACACTAAATCAATCCGCTCTTGGCAGCAATTAATGCCTGCCCCAATGCCAATCCGCCATCATTGGTTGGAACCCTTTTATGATAAAGCACCGTAAAACCGGCCTGGCGCAACAAAACCATCACGCGGCCCAATAAGGCCATATTCTGCCAGACTCCGCCAGATAATGCCACCACGGCGCTGCCAGTGCGTTGGCGGGCATTCTGGCAGGCATCCAGCATGGCTGCAGCCACGCCGTTGTGAAACCGCGCAGCCATTCGCCCCTTTGAATGGCCAGCATGCCAATCGGAAATCAATTCACCCCACATGGGGGTTGGATCGATTTCATCCTCCAGCAATTCAAAAGTATACCGTGCAGTTTCATTTTCGTCGATCAAAGCTTCCATTTCAATGGCTGCCTGACCTTCATAGGTGGCCGTCTGCCGGATACCCATCATTGCCGAGGCAGCGTCAAACAACCGACCCATGCTGGAGGTGTTTGGCGTGTTCAGCCGGTATTGCAACTGACCGCGCAATGCGGTCCGTTCCTCCATGCAAAGGTCGGCCACTGGCGACATTTCAGGGTCCCATTCCAGACCAGAACTCCACAAATGGGCTAGTGCCATGCGAGCCGGTTTTCGTACTGAAAGATCCCCGCCTGGTAGGGGGGCATACTTCAAGTGGAATAAGCGTTGATACCCTTTGTAACCGCCATAAAGCACTTCGCCGCCCCATATTGCGCCATCGCTGCCGTAGCCGGTACCGTCCATGCACAGTCCGATGACGCTTTCTTCAGATGTCCACTGATTATCAGCCAGACAAGCTGCCAGGTGGGCGTGGTGATGTTGAATCTGCACCAGTGGTAGATTTTCGCGCTCTGCCCTTTCCTGGGCGTATCGTGTAGCCAAATAATTGGGGTGCTTATCGCACGCCAAAATCTCAGGGATCACGCGGAAGAGGCGTTGATAATGCTGGATACCTTCTTCAAAGGATTGCAAAGTCTCGTAATTTTCCAAATCTCCAATATGGTGGCTAAGGAAGGCATAATCCTGGTTGGTGAGGCAGAAGGTATTCTTTAGCTCCGCGCCGGTTGCAAGAATGGGGGGCAGCCTCTCGGCTAATTGGATAGGATCGGGAGCATAACCGCGGGCGCGCCGTTGAATGTATGTCTTCTCTTCAAACACGCGAACAACGGAATCATCCGTGCGCATGTGAATTTCACGATTGTGAAGTAAAAAGCCGTCAGCCAGCCCAGAAAGCCTGGCATCGGCATCGTCGTCCTGATAAGCGATCGGCTCTTCACTTATGTTGCCGCTTGTCATCACAAGAATATCTGGATATCCAGGTTCTGGTTCCAGCAGCAGCAAATGCAGCGGCGTATAAGGAAGCATGATGCCCAATGTGTGCTGCCCAGGGGCTACTTCTGGAGCAATAGCAGATTCGGGTTTTCGTTCCAGCAAGACAATCGGCGACTGGGGACTTTCCAGCAACTTTTTTTCAGCCGGTTGAATCCGACAGTGTTTTTCGATGGCGTCTATCGAAGAAGCCATTAGTGCAAAGGGCTTGTCGCTGCGTTTTTTGCGGTTACGAAGTTCGATAACCGCCATAGCATTGCTGGCATCGCATGCCAGGTGAAACCCGCCCAACCCTTTGATCGCCAGGATTTTTCCTTCTTTTAGAAACCGGCGGGCGGTTTGGATGGCATTGTCGCCCTCCGCTATCCTTTCGCCGCCAGAACGAAACCATACATGCGGGCCGCATGCTGGACAGGCGACAGGTTGCGCGTGGAACCGCCTGTTGAGTGGGTCATGATATTCGCTTTCGCAGGCGGCACACATGATAAATGGCGCCATAGTCGTTTGAGGACGGTCGTATGGAATGTCTTTGATGATGGTGAAACGGGGACCGCAATTCGTGCAGTTAATAAATGGGTAACGATATCGGCGGTCGGTCGGATCGAATAATTCACGACGGCAATCCGGGCAGGTGGCCATATCCGGTGAAACCGGGATAAATTCACCTGGCTGGGGTTTTGAGTCAAGGATTTCAAATTTTTCCGCGCCGTTGGGAGCAACGATTTCGCTGACTAATTCATCGATGCGTGCCAAAGGCGGCGGGTTGTTTTGCAGCGTTCTATGGAAGGTCTCAACGCTGGCTGAAGAACCGCAAATTTCTATCTCTACACCGCTCGAGGTGTTGCGTACCCACCCGGTCAGGCTATTATTGACTGCCAATCCGTACACAAATGGACGGAAACCTACGCCTTGAACGATTCCGCGTATCCGGATGTGCAAACCCACCAGGTTTCGCTGGGTCATTTTCCCTTAAGTTCTTCTGCATGGTTGATCAACCAATTCGCCCAAGCTTCAATGCCTTCGCCGGTGGTGCAGGAGACGGCAAAAGTAGTTAATCCTGGGTTGAGCATCTCGACACCCTGGCGGAAATAATCCATATTGAACCGTACGTAGGGTAATAAATCGATCTTGTTGATGATCAACACATCCAGACCGCGATAGATGGCCGGGTATTTGTACGGTTTATCATCGCCTTCGGGAATGCTGGCAATCAGTACATTGGCATGCGTGCCCAGGTTGAAAGCAGCCGGGCAGACCAGATTGCCCACATTTTCAACGATCAGGAAATCCATTGTCTCCAATGGCAGCTGGTTTAGGCCCATATCGATCATGGGCGCATCCAGGTGGCAATCGCCGCCAGTATTGATTTGCACGGCAGGCATCCCGGCATCGGTAACCCGGTCGGCGTCAATGGTAACCGGCGCGGTATCGCCTTCAATTACGCCCAGATTGAGACGTCCAGTTAAAACTTTTATTGTTTGTAGAATCAGACTGGTCTTTCCCGCACCAGGCGATGCCATCAGATTGATTGAAAAAACCTTAAGTTGGTCCAATCTTCTGCGGTTAAGTCCTGCGACAGCGTCATTGGCGCTGAGTATTTTCTCGACAACGGGAAGGCGATTAACGATCATACAGATTCTCCAGATTCTTTTTCGACTTCGATGCTGTCCAGCCAAAATTCATCACCAGAAACCAGTGTCAGATTGATGCTGCCGCATTGCGGGCAGGGGGCCAGTTCTTCCTGCATTTCAAATTCGTGGCTGCATTCATTGCAGCGCATACGGGCAGGAATGCGTTGAAAGTGCAATTTTGCACCAGCGGAAATCGTGTCCTGGCTGATGATATCCCAGTAAAACTGGACCGAGTCATCCACGATACTCGATAAACGGCCCAGGGTTATATAGATGTTTGTGATTTTGGTTGCCCCGGCACTGGTTGCATGCCGGTTGGCAATTTCAAGAATACTCTCCGTGACTGCAAGTTCATGCATTGTGTATTGATTCTACCGGTTAAGTCCAATAATCGGAAGGGTGTTAGGCGGCCCTCACGCTTCAAGAAAGACGCCAGGTGTGCGAACGAAACACTCAGGCAGGGTGGATGAGGTGGTCAAGCAATTGGATGCGTGTAGTTAGCAAACGGCTGGCAACTACATTCGCAATGCGCTTCATGATGATATAGCCCAGTTTCTCATCCTCGTCGCAAAGGCGAACGAGCTTTTGGCTATCCAGTTCGAGGTAATCGCAATCAGTGAGAGCGGAGGCAGTGGCAGTGCATTGGCGGACCATCGGTGTAAGAGATGACCAGCCAATGATATCCAGGGGTTCTGCTGTGAAGATACGCACTTTTTCTTGCCCGGGAATTTGAATATCCAGAGCCATTTCTCCGTCCAGCAAGATATACAAATTCCCTTCAGGATCACCCTCGTGGAATAATGTTTCGCCATTGGCGATATACTGGATGGCGGATATACCGGCAAGCTTTTCAATCTGGCTTTCGGATAATTCCAAAAACCAGGGAATGGTTTGGAGGGTTTGCTGCAGTTCAGCTTGCCTGAACATATCGATCCTTTCTCCAGTTGCCTGGGCTCTTGGTTCTACCAGTAAGAAATTCAACATGTGTTTCCCTAAAAATAAATCTTTGAAATTTCGCAAAATACCAAAATCGGCTTGCCTCAATTCCAACCTAATATTCTGATTACAGGCAAATATGATGGTTTATCACATTTTTTAGTTTATGCCTGCCGGAAAGGATTCACAAGGTTCAAAAGTCATGATATCCGGCGCTAGTTGTCAAATCAAATATAGGAGGTTTTTATCGAATGTTATGATCGTCCAGCCAGGTCAAGATTCGATTGACGCCCTGATTGAGATATATTTCTGTTTGCTGACTCAGGGTTGAGGAAAAACCAAATTCATATCCACGGATGGAAATTAATATCGCTGCCGGTTTTTTTCCATAGAGCGTCTCGCACAAAGATAAAGCGCTTTCTGGAGTCAGGTGGTGGGTGAGCGGAGAAGATTGAAAAACCGGCGTAAGTTCCCGCCAGTTAACATCATCTGGCACGGCGCCAGTGTGCGCATCGATAAAAAAAACATGATCATATTGAGCAATCACCTCGGCCATTTCTGGCTTTAGCTGTAAATCGAACCAAAAATCCGGATTTTGTCCTTCAGGTTGAATATCTTCGTAAACATCCAATGGGTAAGGACGCTTGAGGGCTTTGGCCAACCGCACCAGTGCCTGGAAACCCACGCCGTCATCCTGGCGGTCAGGGTTGCCATAACCAATGATTAATACCCGGGGTGGAATCAAGCCATCTCTCCCCCGATCGGGGGAGAGATGGCTTTGTGTGTGAAAAAGGGAATGGCTAACCGCCACGGGAGACAGTTTGAACGAGATTGCCTTCTGCATCAATCATCTCGACGACCATTGGCATCTTGCCAACGGCGTGGGTGGAGCAGGAGAGGCAAGGATCATGTGCCCGGACGGCAGCTTCGACGCGGTTGAGCATGCCTTCGGTGATTTCAGGGCCTGTGATATAGGTTTTCGCAACGCTGTCGACGGCGCTGCTCATAGCCCAGTTGTTATGGCCTGTCGCTACAATCAAATTGACCCGTTCAAGCTGGCCGTTGTCTTTTGCCCAGTAATGATGGAACAATGTGCCGCGCGGTGCTTCAATGATGCCGACGCCTTCGCCCTTGAATTCCTGGCGGGTGTTTAGAATATCTCTGCTCAGGATATCAGGATCGCCCAAGAGAATGCCAACCCTTTCAGCAGCAAAGAGTGCTTCCACCAGGCGAGCGTAATGATAGTAAAGCGTGTTCTCAACCGGGCGGCCGCCGTTGAGCGATTTCCAGACCTTGTGTTCTTTATTGGCCAAGGGTGTATCTATTTGATCGGAAGCATTCAGGCGCCCCAATGGTCCAACGCGGTAGACGCCTTGCGGCCAGCCTAATTTTTTGTAATAGGGGAACTTCAGGTAAGACCAGCTTTCGACATGCTCGGCAATGTAATCGAGGTAATTACGGCCGTCAAACTTTTCCAACTGATCGCCATTGACGTCCACCAGTCGGACATCGCCATCATACAGTTCCAGGCTGTTGTTGGGGGTTACCAGGCCAAAATAGCCCGACTTAAGCGGCGCAAATTTGGCGATATCTTCCGCATTGCGTTGCGCCCAATCCTTCATGACGGAGATGCCAATCTGGATGGTTTTAATCGAATCATCCAGACCTGCCATAATGCTGTCGCGGTCGGCATTGGTGAGGGCTTTGTTAACGCCGCCGGGGATGGCGAAATTCGGGTGAATACGGCGGCCTCCCAGGGTACTGATAATTTCCTGGCCAAACTTGCGCAAATTGACCGCTTTGACCGCTAATTCAGGGTTCGCCTGGATGATTCCAATAACATTGCGGGTTTTGGGATCCGAGTCGAAGCCGAGCAGCAAATCGGGGCCTGCCAATTCAAAGAAATGCATGCCATGGCTTTGAATGATCTGTCCCATGTGCATCAACTCGCGTAAGAGGGCGGCTGGCCTGGGCGGCGGGCAGCCGTACAGATCATCCGCTGCTTTTGCCGCGGCCAGATGATGGCTGACTGGACAAATGCCGCAAATGCGCGGGGTGATCATCGGCATTTCAAAGACCATGCGGCCTTCGCAAAACTTCTCAAAACCGCGAAATTCATTGACATGAAGGTAGGCGTGCTCAACTTTGCCAGATTCATCCAGCCGAATGGTCACCTTCGCGTGGCCTTCAATCCGAGTTACAGGTTCGATCGTTATTTTTTGTGCAACCATGCCATACCTCCTAATGCCAATCCAGCTTGTCACCGGTGATTTCTGGTTTTCGACCCTGGGCCAATTCGCTCAGGACGTAAAAAATGGTATCGGCGTCCGGCGGACAGCCTGGAACGAAGATATCCACCGGAACAACCTCGCTGAGTGCGCGGACGCGCTGCGGAACGGCCAATTCAGGGTCGTCCGGTATTTTGCCATTACCATCGGTGCTCTCGGTCTCGACATATGCCCGCCGCAAGGATTCTTCGAGGGTGAAGAAATTGCGCATGGCGGGAACGCCGCCAAAAACCGCGCAATCGCCCAAAGCCACCAATAATGTGCAGCGGCTGCGCATGCGTTTAGCAACTTCCTCATTGGCTGAATTATTCACGCCGCCTTCAAGGATACCGACGTCGACGCCGCTTTCATCTGGCGCCTTCAAATCTGTAATGGGGGTGGCGCGTAGATCCGCCAACTCAGCTACCTGGATGATCCTTTCATCGATATCCAGCAACGACATATGGCAACCTGCACATCCGGCCAGCCAATCGCTTGAAATTTTTGGTTTACCCATTTTTCTCTCCTCTTGCTAAATCACGCAACCAGTTCAACTGCTGGCGTACGCGCCGCTAATTCAGCTTTCCAATCGCCCTTGAGATCATAACCAAGCGCTGATGCCAGGGTCTCCAATGCCAATGCGTTTGTATACACTCCCTGCGGAGCTTTTAAACTGGGGTGCGTTTCCTGGAGACGACCTTCCAGGTTGAGATAATGGCCTTCAATTTCTGCCCAATTCTCAACCGGTAAAACGACGCTGGCATGGTCAAATAACGGCGACTTGTAGGCTGATTGGACAACCAGGAAGGGAACATTCTTCAGTTCATCCTCAAACTTTTGAGTGGAGAAATCATCTCCCAATGCGATGAAGGCTGCTTTGTGTCCGTTCAGTTTCAGGGCACCATCCAGGTGAAGTTGAGAGGCAGCCAGGCTGTTCGCACCGCCTTTCAAACCAATCAGAATGCCATTCACAGAGGCGGCCAGGTTGATCAAAGCCTGGAGCTCGTTTTCGCCAAGGCCGTTTCCGAAAACAAAAACGGGGTGTTGGGCATTTGCCAATAAATCAGCCGCGGCGATCATCT
The DNA here is from genome assembly GCA_964536805.1 of uncultured Longilinea sp. GTDB lineage: Bacteria > Chloroflexota > Anaerolineae > Anaerolineales > Anaerolineaceae > Longilinea. The sequence goes on along the minus strand of CAZHYQ010000003.1, from coordinate 70,475 downwards.
CAGGACTGCCGGTTTTCTGGTTTAGGCCGTTAATTGTTTCCGCCATTTTGCCCACAGCGGGTTTAATGACTGCGTCAGCAGCCACATCCAGGCTGTTGAAACTCGAATCGACCAAAATCAACTTTGTGCCATGCGGTTGCGACCGCTTGACAAAGAATCCGGCCACTTCATGGTCTTTTACCAGGTCAATGCCGGCCACCAGGATGCAATCCGAGGTTTCGAGCGCATTCAGGTTGCCTTCAAAGGATTTGCCCATTTCTTCAGCCAGTTTCGCAGCAATTGCAGTCGGTTGGCCTTCCTCGAAGGTAGTTACCATATCGCTCTTCAGATGCTCGGCAAAAAGACGCTTGAAATTCACCAGGGCTTCAACGGGTAACCGCGTGGAGGCTACAGCAGCAATACCAGATTCTGATTTGCCGGCGAGCGGTTTGAATTGCCCAACAATGTGTGACAAAGCTTCTTCCCAGGTTGCCTGTTTAAGCTCGCCGTCTTTGCGAATCATGGGAGTGGTGATCCGTTCGCGTTTTTCATCCATCGGGTAAAAACGGCCGACTTTGCATATTACACCGCCATTGACGGCTGCTTCCCAATCACCTTCGATGCGCACAAGCTGGTTATCGCGTGTTGCCACCGTTATACCGCAGCCGATGGAACACCCGATGCAGACCGACGAGGTCGTATCCACCTGGGTCACATGTCCTTTATAAGCGCTTTGGCGGTCAATGATAGCACCGGTCGGGCAGACTTGAACGCATGAGCCGCAGGAAATGCAACTTGATTCACCTAGAGGCGTAGAACCCAGGTCTGCAATCAGCATGCTGAGCGATCCGCGTTCTTCAAAACCAAGGGTGAAATTGCCCACTAATTCACCACAAGCCCGGACGCAGCGGCGGCAAAGTATGCAGCGGTTGTTGTCAAGGATGAAATAAGGATGTGAGGCATCCACCGGATAGGGGGTCCAGTTTGGCTGAAGTTGCCAATGGGTCATTCCTTCGCGGTAGGCAGCATTTTGCAGTTCGCAATCACCGCCGCTCAACTGGCAGAACGGGCAGAAGTGATTTCGTTCACTAAAGATCAGCGTAAGGATAAATTTACGCGCTGATTTTACTTTTTCAGTACTTGTGCTTACCACCATATTATTACTGGCTGGCAAGGTACAGGCGGGCTGCAATGTGCGTGCGCCCTGGACTTCAACCAGACAAAGACGGCAGCCGCCATACGGCGTCAAGTAGGGATGGTCACACAGGGTCGGAATTTCAGCGCCTGCCATTTTGGCGGCTTTTAGAACCGTGGTGCCTTCGGGAACTTGAATTGTTTTTTCATCTATGGTGACGGTGATCATTTGAACTCCCTGATGCTTCAAATGGGATTACAGGTGATAGCGGAATAAATCCGGTGATTGACGGGGTGATGAACCGAGATCCTGCTTTCTGTGCTGTCAGTGTAGCAAAAGGCTGTGTTTTTGGGATGTGTATTCTTTCCTTGATCCCTACTATGAATATACCCTTTTGCTATCCAAATACTGGCTATTAAGAAAGCTCCTTTCCGGGTTCAGATATCGAACGTGTTTGATCTTTTCGCAGATATACAAGCCAATATACAGCTCCAACCAAAACCGCTCCTCCAATGATGTTGCCGATTGTTACAGGAATGAGATTGCCCAGTAAATTTCCCCAGGTCAAATTGGCAAAATCGCTGGCTGTCTTGCCAATAGTCTGAAAAAAGGATGCACTTCCCCATGTTTTGACAAAAAGGCCAATTGGGATGAAATACATGTTTGCCACGCTGTGCTCAAATCCGGCAGCGACGAATGCAGTGATGGGCAAAACGATGGCGAGAATTTTGTCGGTGGTGCTGCGGGCTGAGTAGGTTAGCCAAACGGCAAGACAGACCAAAGCGTTGCACATTACACCCGACGCCAGGGCTGGAATGAAAGCGATACCGGCTTTGGTATTTGCGGTGTTTAGCGCATTCAGACCAACAGCGCCATTGCCCTGCATGTACTGGTTTGTGATAAACATAATCAACGCAGTTAATATCGATCCAGCGAAATTGCCTGCATAAACGATGGCCCAATTTCGCAGAAGCTGGCGCAGGTTGATCTTATGGCTCATAAAAGCCATGATGATCAGGTTGTTTCCTGTAAATAGCTCTGCTCCTCCAACCACAACCAGAATCAGGCCCAACGAGAAGGCAATTCCCGCCACCAATCGCGTGATTCCATAAGGGAGCGCACTGCTGGCGCTGACCTGCCCAAGCGCGTCTTTGATGGTAATGCTGCCGGCGCTGACCGTGGTGGCGAAAATTGCACCCAGTGCAATGAATGCACCGGCCAAAACTGCCAGCAAAAATAAGCGACCAGCTGGCAGGTTGGCCTTCTTTACACCGATGGTTTCAGCCTTTTGGGCCATATCGGGTGGCAGAATGGCATCGATGGAGAATTCGCCGTTCATTGTTATCACCGTTTCGCTACCGATTCAGCCGGCTCTGCGGTTTTTTCTTCACGGTGGTGGTCTTTCATAGAGCAGACGCCAGCAGGACAAACTTTAAGCTTGATATGGGCTTCCACTTCTGCACGGAAATATTTGAGGATATCCGCCATGGGGGTGCCGGCAGTTTGCCCAAGGCCGCAATTGGACATGATTGCCATATTGCTGCTCAATTCCAGGAGCGTGTCAAGATCCTTCAACGTACCCTGTCCCTCGGTGATCGAAGTCAGAATTTCATAAGCACGCTGCGAGCCGATGCGGCAAGGACCGCATTTTCCGCAACTCTCGACGCGGAAGAAGTTGACAAGCACTCTTGCCAGATCCACCACGCAGGTATCCTCATCGCAAATCAAGAGCGCACCAGATCCCAACGCGACGCCCGCTTTTCCAAAAGAATCGAAATCCATGGGCGTGTCCTGCAAACTGGCTGGAATGACCGAACCGCTCGAGCCGCCAGTCTGTGCCAATTTGAAAGTGGAACCCTTTTTCATGCCTTTGGCGTAGATTGTGATGATCTCGCGGAGGGTAATTCCCATGGGAACTTCGACCACACCTGTGACATTGACGTTTCCGAGCATGGTATAAACCTTGGTACCAGGGCTGCTGGGCGTTCCAAAGGAATGGTACCAGCCAGCGCCGTGCCGGATGATTGCCGGGACATTTGCCAGCGTTTCGACATTATTTACCAGGGTCGGCATCCCCCATAAGCCATTGGTGGTTGGGAAAGGCGGACGGGCACGTGGAACGCCGGGTTTGCCTTCAATCGACTCAATCAAAGCAGTTTCTTCACCGCAGATGTAGGCGCCGGCGCCGCTGTGGATGTGAATCTTGAAGTTGAAATTGGTTTCAAAGATGTGCTCGCCCAGGAAACCCATCTCCTGTGCCTTTAAAATTGCCCGGTGCATCCGTTCCTGTGCAAGCGAATATTCGCCGCGGATGTAGATATAGCCTTCGCTGGCACCAACTGCGTAGCCTGCAATTGTCATGGCTTCGATGATGCTGTGAGGGTCGCCTTCCAAAATCAGGCGGTCCTTAAACGTACCAGGTTCGCTTTCGTCAGCGTTGCAAATGACGTATTTTTGCTTGGCGGCTGTTTTGGCAACAAATTTCCACTTCAAACCGGTCGGGAACCCCGCACCGCCCCGACCGCGCAACCCGGACTTTTCCAATTCGGCAATCACATCCGACGGCGTCATTTCAGCAAGAACCTTGCCGAGCGCCTGATAACCATCATTGATGATGTAATCTTCAATACTCTCAGGGTCGATCAAACCGGCGCGTTCCAGAACGATGCGTTGTTCTGCCGGCAAAGTGCCTTTGCGGGCGGAAAGCCAGGCGATACGGCCGGTCATTTCTTTGAGCGGCGCTTGCAGCCCGGCCGCAACCCGGCCTTTGTAAAGATGTTCTTCAACCAGTGTGTGAACATTTTCCGGGGCGATCGGACCATAAATTACTGCATCCGGATAAACAATCACAAGGGGAGCGGCATCATGGCGGCCAATATCGTTCACCATGGAAAGCGATATTTCATCCTGCAGTCCAAAGGCCGCAATTTCTTCTTCAAGTTTCGCATAGACCTGTTGCGAACCGCGTTCAATGCTTAGTGGGTCGCCCGAAACCAGAACCATCGCTCGATAAGTTTTCATTGTTAGGCTCCTTTGATCAACTGTACCGGGCAAGGATTTCGGAGATCTGCTCAGGTGCAACATTTCCGTAGATGTCGTCATCAATGATGAAGACCGGACCTACGCCGCAAACGCCCAGGCAGCTGGTGGTTACCAAAGTCCATTTACCATCCGGGCTGGTTTCACCCGATTCGAGATCGAGTGTGTCGAGGAGGGATTGCCAGACCTGGCGGCCGCCAACCACATGGCAAGGGGCGCTTTCGCAAAATTGGATAACATGGCGTCCGCGCGGTTTTGTGGAAAACATGCGATAAAAACTGGAAACAGCAAATAACTGGCTTTTTGGCACCCGAAGGCGCCGGCTGATCTCATCCAGCGCTTGTGCAGGCAAGTATCCAAGAGCACGGTTCACATCGTTCAGAATCGGGATCAATTCATCGATCGTGGCGCCATGGTCTTCTACGGCTTTATTCACCGCTTCGAGAACGACCTGGCCATCTACGGTTGCAACGGTCATGCTATCCTCCTGGGTAGTTACAGGCTCTCTTGGGATACCTGTCAACGTATGACGATCGCGTTAAAGTTACAGACCTGCATGCAAATACCGCAGCGGACGCACGTTTCTGTATCAATCACGTGAGTCTGTCGCCGTTCGCCAGTTATGGCACCGGTTGGGCAATTGCGGGCGCAAACTGTACAGCCCGTGCAAAAATCAGGCAGAATTTCATAACGGATCAAGGCTTTGCAGACCTTGGCTGGACAACGTTTTTCCTTGATGTGGATCTCATATTCATCGCGGAAATGCTTCAGCGTGCTGACTACCGGTGTAGGTGCACCTTGACCCAGACCGCAAAGGCTGTCTTGTTTGATTTGCTCGCAAAGCGTTTCGAGCAGCTCGATGTCGCCTTCCTGGCCTTTACCGCCGCAGATCCGATCCAGAATTTCAAGAATGCGCTTGGTGCCAACGCGGCAAGGAGTGCATTTTCCGCAGCTTTCCTCCTGCGTAAATTCCATGAAGAAACGGGCAATATCCACCATGCAAGTTTCTTCATCCATCACCACCAGGCCGCCTGAACCCATCATCGAGCCGGCTGCCGTCAGGGATTCATAATCCACCGGCAAATCCAAATAGGCTTCGGGTAAACAACCGCCCATTGGACCACCCGTTTGAATGGCTTTGAACCCCTTGTCATCCTTGATGCCGCCGCCTACGTCGAAAATGACCTCGCGCAATGAAATGCCGAAGGGCACCTCAATCAAACCGGTGTGCTTTACATCTCCAGCCAGAGCGAAGGTTTTGGTACCTTTACTTTTTTCGGTGCCGTATTGGGCATACCATGCAGCACCATTGGTGATAATTTGGGAGACATTTGCGAATGTTTCAACGTTATTGACGTTGGATGGCTTGGCCCACAAGCCGCTAACGGCCGGGAAGGGAGGTCGCGGACGCGGTTCGCCGCGTTTGCCTTCGATGGAAGACATCAGGGCTGTTTCTTCGCCGCAGACAAATGCGCCGGCCCCCATCCGAACTTCCAAATCAAAGGAGAAGTCCGTTCCAAGGATATTCTTTCCCAGGAACCCCATGGCACGTGCCTGATCGATGGCAATATTCAGGGTTTGAACCGCAATTGGGTATTCGGCGCGGCAGTAGATATAGCCTTGGGAGGAGCCAATCGCGTATGCGGCAATGATCATCCCTTCGATGACTGCGTGCGGGTCGCCTTCCAGAACCCGGCGGTTCATGAATGCGCCCGGATCGCCTTCATCTGCATTGCAAATGACATATTTGACTGATCCGGCACTGGCGCGGCAGAACTGCCATTTCTTCGCGGTTGGGAACCCGGCACCGCCGCGTCCGCGTAAGCCGGAGGCCAACACTTCATCAATCACCTGTTCAGGCGTCATGGCGGTCAAAGCTTTGGCTAGACCCATGTAGCCGTCTTCGGCGATATAGTCCTCGATGTTCTCAGGGTCGATTTTGCCGCAATTGCGCAGGACAACGCGCACTTCTTTGGCAGTCGGGGCGCTGAGTTCTTCGTCGATAGATGTCTCAGCCGTCAGTTCAAATTTCTTGGCAATACGCCCTTTGAGGAAGTGTTCTTCGACGATGTAAGGAATGTCATCCACAGTGTATCCGGTGTAATGAACGCCTTCCGGATATACCATCATTTCAGGACCCTGCGAGCAATTCCCGATCCGTGAGGTTTCGAGTACCTGAACTTCGTCGATCAATCCCTGGGCAACCAGCTCATCCTGAAAAGCATCCAGGGTTTCATGAGCGCCTTTTCGCAGGCATTCTGGATCGACGCAGACCAGTACATGTGAGCGATAATACTTCATTTGGGTAACCTTGTTATTTTGAATTTTGTCTACTGGATCGCGATCTTATGATCTTCGACGACTTTGCCTTCTCCGACATGTTCCTTGAGGATGCGGCGGGCAACATCGGGTGTAACTTTTCCATAGGTGACTTTGGCATCTTCTCCGACAGTAACCATGACGATTGGTTCGCGTTCGCATAAACCGATGCAACCCGTCTGGGTGACAGTGATTCCGCTGATATTGTCTTTTTCGATTGTTTCCAGGATCGCTTTCATGGTTTCACGGGCGCCTGCCGCAATCCCGCAGGTTCCCATGCCAACAACAACCTGGATATTTCCGGCGGCTGTCTTCATTTTTCTTTTTTCGAGAGCTTCTTCACGAATTCTCTTCAAATCATCAAGTGTTTTAATCGTAGGCATTGCATTGCTCCTATAGGGAAGTTGTTAGTGATTTTGCTTTATGTGAATGCTTTTTCAGCATCAGGCTGAATGGCCTGTATTCCATCATGGATCATTTCCCGTAAGTATTTAATTACGTTCGGTTCACTTAATGGAATCCCATCCAATTCCTTTTTTATCTCCGCGTCGTCGAATTTGTACTCAACGCCATTTCCGCGGTAGGTGAAAATCCAATGGACTTGCGGGAAACCAATTAACAAGCTCAAAAGGGTACCGGGCAAGTCGCCTAGCGGCATGCGGTCGATATGACTGCGCTGAAATTCGACCTCCACCCGGGTTCCAACCCCTTTTTGGGACTGCAGTGTCAGGAAACCTTCACAACTTTCCGCGGCCATTTTCAGGAAAGGCAATCCCAGACCCACTTTGCGTGTGGTGCGCGAGGTCACAAACGGATCGGTAACGCGCGCGGCTGTTTCAGCATCCATACCTGTGCCGTCATCCGTAATTACCATGGTTAGCCGGTCAGAACGCGAATCTTCTGAAACTAGAATCTCAATGTTTTTTGCCTTGGCATTGACACTGTTCTCGGCGATATCCAGAAGATGCAAAGAAAGTTCTCTCAAACTGGCTTACCCTTAATGGATCAATCCTGTAAAGAGCGGATGGACTGCGGAAGCTTGTTTGGACGGACCCGGCCCACCACCTGATCGTCCATTGCCATGACAGGTGCCTGCGAGCAGGCTCCAACACAGCGACACACCTCCAACGTGATTGCGCCGTCTTTTGTGGTTTGACCGATGTCAATTCCCAATATTTGCTTGGCCTTTTCGATCAACTGCGGGGTTCCGCCGACGTAGCATGCGGTGCCCATGCAGAATTTGACCACGTGACGGCCGCGCGGGGTGGTGGTGAAGAAGGAATAAAACGATACAACCCCGTGGACAGAACTTACTGGTATTTTTAATTGCTCTGCAACATAAGCCTGCATGGCTTCAGAAACAAAACCGATTTGTTTTTGCAGTTCATTGAGAACGACCATCGTTGCGCCCGGGCGGTCGCGGTTATCGGCCAAAATCCGGTCTATGATGATTCTTTGTTCAGGGTTGCGCAGTGGATCGTTATCAGGAACGTTTTCAAGAAGTTCGGGCATACATATCTCCAGAAAGATATTTTTGGAAAATTATCGGTTTCCATACCGTATTTCTCTTTTTACAGTGTACCCAGCAATCCATGACCTGGTCAATTTATAAATGTCATCGAAAGCCTGGAAACATATCTGCATTATTGGTTTCAATGACTTTCAAGAATTGTCAAGCTGCGATTTTCCTCATTGCGGATTGCTTTCCTAAGTTCGGAGATGCAAGGTGTTTCAATGGAAAGCTGGTTCACCCCCAGAAACTCGTTCAAACGGTGAACATCGCCGCTTTTTATCAAAGGAATTTGACCAAGTTGGGGGAAGGTGGAACGGGCGGCTGCTGGCGAAAGGTGGCGTGATATTTCAACTGCCTCGATGGGTGTATCGATGGGGATCATGCCGAGATTCGCAATCATTCCGAACGCCTTGCGGTCGATGTGCGCAGGAATGAGCAATCCGCCTAGCTCGTTCACTTTTTCCCAGGCCTCCCGGATTGAAATTGCGGCTGAGTTGAGAAGAAGACGGGTCTCTCTTCGGATGAATTCCCCGGTTTCATCCACCACCAATTGTTCGCCAAAAAAATCCGGCCGGTTTTCAATTGAGGGCAAAGCATTATCGACAAATTGCTGAAAGGCTTGCATTTGATCCAGGGTATCGAAAAGGCAAAGGCTGTGAATTTCTTCCTGTGTTTGCACCTCCATTCCCGGAGTAACTAAGAGGCTGGTTCCTTTGGCAGCTTGAGCAACCGCCTCAACATTTGCACTGGCGTTATGGTCGGTGATGGCAATCCATTGAATGCCTTTTAAAAGTGCTTCCTCAACGATCAAGGGCGGGATCATTTCAATTTCTGCACAAGGTGAAAGAACCGTGTGAACGTGAAATTCCGCTCGTAATGTCTTCACCTGGTATCTCCAATGACGCCTTTAGGGTCGCTACCCGCAGCGCAATCCCATCTCCCATAATTTGCCGACGACATAAAAAGACGGCTTATCAGAGGATAACAAGGTCAGACCTTCTTCGTTCGCTTTCGCGATGGTGGAAGGATCAGGAATGGCACCCTCGCTGATAATTACAGCACTTTGATCCAAAAGTGCAGCCACGGCTACAATATTGGCGTGTGCTTGAAGTGTTACCCAGATTCCCTGGTGAGGCGCACCAGCCATCACGCAGCTAAGTAAATCAGAGGTGTAACCTGCACTTGGCTCGATTTGCGAAAAAACCTTTGGTTCGGTTAGGACGGTTAACTTCAATTCATCAATAACATTTTGCAAATTCATGGTTGTCTCTCTATTCAGTGGTATGACCCTCGGTAAAGGATTTCTTTTCCTCTAAAAGTATCTTCATGCGCAGACGGGTTCCTTTGCCAACGGTTGATTCAAGCGACATTTGATCGACACAACGGGCAATGTTGATCAATCCCATCCCAGCGCCAAACCCAAGTTCACGGATTTTTTCGGTAGCCGTGGAATAACCCGGCCGCATTGCCTTTTCGATATCCTTGATACCAGGGCCGTAATCGTACGCGTCAATTGAAATTTGGTGCGGTTCGATCTCCACGCGGATTACGCCGCCTTCGGTAGTGTGAATGATCAAATTCATCTCTGCTTCATAAACCGCAATGCCGGTCCTTCTGGCAATTTGCGGGTTTGCGCCCAGCCGCAGCAGTGCGCGTTTTATATTGCTGGAGGCTGCTCCTCCGCTCTTAAAATCGCCAGCTTTTATGTTGTAACGTAAGATCAAGCTGGTACGGTCAGATTCGATGTCTTCAAAAAGGTGGCTTGCCCGGTAACGCCTGACTTCTTCAGTGTGATAATCCTGCTGCAGTGCTTTTAGCAGGCCGCGGGTAATATCGCCTTTGGTCAGAATACCAACAAGATTTCCTTCGGTATCCAAAACGGGCAGCCGGCCGACATTTTTATTTACAAAGATTTTTAATGCATCCACCAACGGGTCAATGTCTTTGATCAGTAGGACGTCTTTGGTCATGTATTGATTGACTTTGGCGTCCAACTGGTTATCCCGCATGCACAGGATTAAATCTTCAATGCTTAGGATTCCAATGACTTTTTTTGAATCAGAAATGACCGGTGCGCCTGAGATGCGAGCTTGCCGAAACAAATCGAGGCACTCGCGCATGGTCATTTCCGCGCGCACAGTCTTCGGATTCGCCCCCATTGCTTCGCGGACTTTTAGCTCATACGCAAGTTCTTCGACGCGCGAGATGTACTCGGCCATCTGGTCGGTCATTATTCGAGAACTTTTCGAATTGTTATCCGTCATGATTTCCTGCGGCGATGCTTACTCGCAGTCACACTGGTAACCTTCACAATCCATTGGCAATTCCAGGCTGGGCATGCCGGCTTGATATAACCTTCCACAAAGTTCAAACATACCGAACGGCGACGAAATGATCGGAATTGACTCGGCATTCGCCAAATCGATTGTTTCTTTGGGCGGACATTTTCCCCGGACCAAAATGATGGCGGCCACATCTGCCATCTGTGATGTGCGAACGACCTGTGGATTGCACAAGCCTGTCAACAGTACAGCCTCAGGTTGAATTGAGGCTAAAACATCGCTCATCAAATCAGCCCCGCATCCACCTTTAATCTCCTGCGTTAATTCCGAAGTATTCGTAAGCAACTTGCCATCGATAAGTTCAATCAGTTCGCTAACTTTCATGGTCACCTGACGCCTTGATCTGGTTTATCTAAATCCTTATCATTTTACTATAAAGGCGGTACTTTTTGTGAAAAATCACACATATGAAATGTGATGAACATCCTCATAAATCATGATAAGAAAAATAAATATATTTAATAGTGGAAAAAGTCCACTTCTCCGGATTTATTGTCATACATTTCCGATGGGATGATTAATACGCGTTTATGTTAAAATGTTTCCATTGTTGCGTTATCAAGGATGGCATATGAAGTCAATTATTCAATCCGTAAAGGGTACACGGGATTTTTATCCTGAGGAAATGGCTCTTCGTTCCTGGCTGTATTCAACTTTAAAAGAGGTTTCAGAATCCTTTGGTTACCAGGAATACGATGGCCCGTTTATTGAGAAGATCGATCTCTATGCGGCGAAATCCGGCGAAGAACTGGTCAAGGAACAAGCTTTCGTTTTTGAAGATCGAGGCGGCGGTTGGGTTACCTTGCGTCCTGAATTGACACCATCATTGGCGCGGATGGTGGCTCAGAAGCAAAATGAGTTGACATATCCATTGCGTTGGTGGTCATTTGGTCCCTTTTGGCGTTACGAACGGCCACAAAAAGGCCGAACCCGCGAGTTTTTTCAGTGGAACATCGATTTAATTGGCGCATCCTCTGTAGAAGCGGATGCTGAATTAATCGCTGTCTGTGTCCGATTCTTTCAACAGGTGGGATTAAAACCGTCCCAGGTACGAATCCTGGTGAATAACCGCAGATTGATGGATGCCGAATTGCAGAACCTGGGAATTTCACCTGAAGCGAAAGCAGGCGTGTTCCGTTTAATTGACCGGCGGGAAAAGTTGAGCTCCGAGGATTGGAAAGCCTATGCTTTGGAACTTGGTTTGACTGAAACCCAATTTGATGGCATCCGGACAATAATGGAGGAGCCTGAACTTTGGAAGAAATCGCCGGATCTTGTGAGGCTGTTTGACATTCTTGATCAAATGGGGATGGCAGAATACGTCAGCTTCGATCCGAAAATCATTCGCGGTCTGGATTATTACACCGGAACGGTTTTTGAGGCAAAGGACATGGACCGGGAGGGGCGTTCCATTCTGGGCGGTGGCCACTACGACAATTTAGTGGGTGACGTTGGAGGAGATCCACTCCCCGGGGTGGGATTTGCCATGGGCGACGTGATGGCAGGACTGGTGCTGAAGAAATATGCCTGTTTGCCCGAATTCGCAAGTTGCCCGGCCAAAGCCATGGTCACGGTTTTTGATTCACAATTGCTGCCAATTTCATTTGCTCTGGCAGACACCTTGCGGAAATCAGGTATTAAAACGTTGTGTTATCCTGATCCGGTCAAGCTCCAAAAACAACTCAAATATGCTGACCGAATTGGTGTCCGATTTGTGATTATCGTCGGACCGGATGAAGCGGCTGAGAATAGTGCAACTGTAAAGGATTTGGTCCGCCATACCCAGGCAACCGTTTTGCAGCCTGAGGTTGCTGAGGCCATTCAAGGATTTCTTGAAAATCCCCCAGACTTATGATACAATCCAGCGCGTCGTGGTGGGTGTAGCTCAACGGCAGAGCGCCACACTGTGGATGTGGATGTTGTGGGTTCGAAACCCATCACCCACCCTGATATTAAGAAACCTCGGGAAAACCCGGGGTTTTTGCTTTGTACGGCTGTTGTCCCCGCCAGGGGATGATGGCATCAAAACCCGTCACCCACGTTGATTTTAAGAGACCTCGGGAAAAACCGGGGTTTTTGCTTTGTACGGCTGTTGTCCCCGCCAGGGGATGATGGGATCAAAACCCATCACCCATCCTTATATAAAGAAACCTCGGTTTATTCCGGGGTTTTTGCTTTTTGCGGCTGTTGTCCCCGCCAGGGGATGATGGGATCAAAACCCGTCACCCACGTTGATTTTAAGAGACCTCGGGAAAACCCGGGGTTTTTGCTTTGTACGGCTGTTGTCGCCACCAGGGGATGATGGGATCAAAACCCATCACCCACCCTGATCATATGACACCTCGGTTAAACCCTGGTTTTTTTCCTTTACGGCTGTTGTCCTCATTAAGGGATGATTTTATTTTATTAGTAGACGGTTAAGACCTCAACCCGTAACCATCAGAATGTTGTACTTGTTTTATCCTGTAATTTACGAGAGAAAACCCAGGCACTGATTTGTGTGAGCAAAGTGATCACAACCAATGGCGTAAATCCAAGATACTTGATCAGAAAGCCAGAAACGCTTGTTGTTAGAATAATGATCCCCATCAGGAATTGGGTGAAACCAATCATCAAGGAACGTTCATCCGGCTCAGCCAGGTTTAATAACAAACTAGAGGAGGCAATTCCAAACCCAGTACCACGCATGCCGGATAGAAAAAAAGACGGAATTAGCCAAATGGCCGCCATAATGGGTGTTATATGAAGTATCTTCCCAAAAATGAAGAGTAACAATATAACCAGGATCATTCCTATCCCTGCTGTGGCAGCCAGTTGCATGACTTTCTGATTATCGGTCTTTTTTGAAATCCGCCCGAGGATGATATTCGAAAGTAGATTGGAAACCATTAGCACGCCCAAGTAAGTTCCTACCCATTGCGGGCTAACCTGAAATTCCTTTTGGGCAAAAATGGCATAAAAAGGTATCGCCATCGTCGACAAGATCATCAGGGCCTGGGTGGTCACCAAATGGCGGTAATTGGAATTTAAACGCAGAACGGCTATGGCAATGCGAATTTGTGCACCAATTTTCCTGCGGGGAATAGGATGCTCATCCGGTTCTTCCCTGATTTGATTGAACAACAATAGGGACATGGATGCAAAAAAGAAATATCCAAAGGCCAAGGTTGCGTAATTATCCGGAAAAGAAAAAGGGCTGGATTTGGAAAGTAACCAGCGCACAATAAAACTTCCTCCGATTCCCAATAGACCGCCAGCGCCCAAGCGCCAGGCAAACATTTCACCGCGGCGTTGAGGCGGGATCGTTTTGCTCACTACCTCCAGAAACGGCAACCCGCCAATTCCGCTGGCCAGAGAAGCAGCCGAAAAGCTGATAAAAAAAGCGATTAGCATCCAATTCGGGCTTCGGATCAAGCCCATGCTCAGCGCCAGCATAAACCAGGCCGCAATACGCAGTGTGGACATTTGTTGGTACACCCGAATTTTTAACGGCCTGTTTTGTAAAAAGCCTGATACCCATAATTGCGGCAGCGCCCAGGATCCATCGCGGATTGGCAATACCAGGCCAAGTAATACTGGATTTTGGGTGAGGTGGCTGACAAAGCCGACCAACACCAATGTCGGATCAAGCAGAGCTTCCGCAAAGGTAAAAATGATGCCGTTTATAACGGCCAGAAAAAAATTTCTCTTGGCTTCACCCTGCATGACGCTGGTGTTTTGGAGGTCTGCTTCAGTCTCGGATATCATTTTCTAGAAATCGTCAGAGATGGATTATTAATCATTTTCCATCACATATTCAGTGCAATTCATATTATGGACCCCATGGATCTTTACTTTATATTGACGTCAAACGAATTATCGCATATGTTAGGAGAGAAAGAGTTGTAAAGTTAGCGAATAGACCATATAATAAACCTGATCCTTCCGAAACAATCAATCTCTTTATGCCCTGATTTCAAACCTGATTTACCGTTGTTCGAGCGGTCCATCGGGATACGTTTGAGGTATTTTATTCAAAGAATTTCTGTCTAAATTGACAGAATAAAGGGGAACAATTGCTATGATGGAAAAAGTACGTGTACTGGTGGTTGATGATGAGCAAATCGCCAGGATGACCTTGGAACGGATTTTACAAGTCGGCGGTTATGAGGTTGTTACGGTTGGCAGCGGTGAGGAGGCGATTGCCGAACTGAATGCTGATCATTACGATGTAATGCTTCTTGACTTAAACCTGCCTGGAATGTCCGGGTTGGATGTGTTGTCAAATTCATTTGGTACAAATCCTGAGCTGAAAGTGATTGTTTTGACCGCCTTCGGGTCGATGGATTCAGCCATAAAAGCACTGCGCTTCCGCGTTCATGATTACCTGGTGAAACCGGTTAAAAAAGAGCAGGTATTGGAAAGCATCGGAAATGCCCTTGAAGCCCGGGGCCAGGTTTCTGAACCAAAAGCGGTTTATATCAGCGCCACTGAAAGACGTTCCATATACAAAATAGGGGAAGATGCAGTCATTGACATCAACCGTCGGGTAGTTTCTTGGAACACAGTATCCATTCACTTGACGCCAACTGAAGCTAAATTATTCCATGCCTTTGTGGATGCCCCGGGAATCGTTTTAAGCCCGTCAGAATTGGTTACTTTTAGCCATGGTTATAAAACCAATCAATTTGAAGCCGCACGAATCTTAAGACCGGTCTTTTCGCGGTTGCGTGGCAAACTTGAATCCATTCCTGGAGCGCAAGATTGGATTCGGAACGTACGCGGCTCAGGCTACGTTTTTGAAGCCGAGACAGCGAAAGCCTAGCCTATCACGGCGATTGATGCCAAGGAAACTCGCTGCCTGTAATTTGAGGCGGATTGAGCCAGGATAGCCAACCGGTGGAATGCCGTTTTTCTGGAGGGTAATGATCAAACCCGACCAGAAGTAAACTGCTGCATAATAGCCCGGCTCCCACCCATTGCCAGGGGCTCATCTGTTCACCCAGCCAGATATGAGAAAGCGCAACGGTAACAATGAGTTCGCCAAGGCCGAGCAATGCCGTCTGCATTCCGCCCAGGTTCTTGACTCCATAGAATAAGGTTAACCTTGACCCGAAGGTGAGGATTCCCATTCCTAAGATTGGCCACCAGGGAGCAGCGGCGGTTGGCAAGGCAGGTTTGAATAAAAGGAAAGCCAAAATGACCGTTACTGCCATTGCCAACAAGGTGTAGAAAGTCACAGTTGGGGCAGGTACTTCGAATAGAACGCGTTGATTTATGATCAGGTGCAAAGCGTATAAAATTGCTGATCCGATCATCAATCCTGCCCCAACCATGTCTACCTTTTCTGTCCCCGTTGTTAACAGCAATACCACTCCAGGCAATGAAAGCATCAGGCGAAAAAAAGTCATGCGTGTGATGGTCTGCCGGTCAAGCAGCAGCCAAACCGCCGCAAAAAGCGGGTAGAACGAGTATAGCAGCTGGCCAATGCCGGCATTGATTCTCCCGAGGGCGGTATAAAAAAGGATGGAACCCAATCCATTGATAAATCCAGCCAGGATGCAACCATACAAGCCAACCGGGAAAATGTAAAAGAATTGCCGTTTGTAAATGAGCATGAGAACGGATAGTAGAATTGTCGCAATGCTGGTTCTCAGGGCAACCACCGCTAACGGAGTGAACCCTACCAATATTGCTTGTTTTCCAAAAACGGGCACGATTCCAAGCAGCATGGCAGAAGCCAATGCAGCTTGTATCCCCTTTGCCCGTTTATCCGTGCTCATGCCGTTTGTGTCCCCGTTCTTAGCACCAGCGAATAAGAATGATCAGCCCAGCAATGCCCTGACTTCATCCATCAGGTCATCGCTTAGAAAATCGCCTTTTTGCATTAAGGATCGGATATGACCGCGTAAACGTTCTTTTTCATCCGCCGTCAGTTCTTTCGCTGTGACAACCACAATCGGTATTGTTGCAGTACTTTCATCGGCTTTTAGCTCGTCCATGACAGCAAAACCGTCCATCTCCGGCATCATCAAATCCAGGATGATGAGATTGGGTTGTTCGCGCTTTGCAAGCTCAACAGCTTCTCGGCCATTTGATGCTTCAAAGAGGGTATAGCTTCCCTGGGATTGAAGAATGCGGCGCATCAAGAGGCGCACGTCGGGATTGTCATCCACGATCGCAATTCTGCGGAAACGGTCTGTGCCGATTTTGCTTAGCGCTGCCAGCAGACCTTCTTCTTTATTCTCTTCAAGCTCATTTGCACCTACCTGGGTGAGATCTTTCGCCCACCCCTCGCCAAGAACGCTGCTTTCGATTGGCATGGTATGGCCGGTGCAATTGATCACCACGGTTTCGTTGGGCTTGATCTCGCCGGACCGGACTAATTTAATGACGCCTGCAATTGCCACGGCGGCCGCGGGTTCGACCGATATGCCTTCCATTTTGGCCAACAGATGCATGGCACGGTAGGCTTCTTCATCTGAGATCATTTCAAATGATCCAGCCGAATTTGCCAGGATCTTCTTCCGCAGCAATGAATAAGTCCGCCCGGGATCACCTGTTGCGAGCGTAATGATGGATGTGTGCGGGACTGCAACCGGTTGCGCGACGTCCTTGTTTTGTTTCCAGGCGTGCACCATTGGCGCACAACCTTCGACTTGGAATATGCCGAATTTAGGAAAATGATCGATCAACCCCATTTGCATGAGTTCATCAAATCCTTTGATCACCCCAAGAGGCCCCAACCCTCCGCTAACGGATTGAATATACCAATCTGGAACTCGCCAGGGTGACGAACCTGGTAAGCGCGACCCGGTCATTGCGGTTAGCTGCTCGGCAGTTTCGAAAGCAATCGTTTTCATCGATTCAAGCGAGGGAATGCTAAGAGCGCCTTTATCCAGGTAAATGCCCCGCTGCCTGGCGAATTCGGCCGCCGTCTTTTTCGCTTGATCATAGGAGCCAGTGACTTTTATGACCTGAGTCCCATAAATTGCCGTTTCGCGCATCTTAACTGCCGGGACAAGACTGGTTAGAAATACCCACAACCGGATGCCGGCCCTGGCGGCGTATGCCGAATAGCTTATGGCGACATTTCCCGTAGATGCCAATGCCATTTCAGTGATGCCAGCTTCTTTTACAGCTGCGATCGAAACAGCTGCCTGGCGATCCTTGAAAGAGGCGGTCGGTTCCTGACGTTCGTCTTTGATGTAAATATTGGAATTTCCCAGCATCATTCCTAAATTGGCTGCCCGAAACATTGGCGTTCCACCCTCACCCATTGACAGATCACCGATAGAGTCATTGATGGGGAGCAATTCATGATAGCGCCATAAGGTAAAGGGCCGGTTTGGAAGTTGTGCCGGTAAAGTCTTCCCTATCAGTTCATAATCGTAGCGCCCTTCCAAAAGATCTGAACCGCAATTTGGGCAAACGGGGGTGAGAAGAGAAAAAGGGGATAAGGAGCCACAATCCAGGCATTGAGTAATCAAAGTTGAGGTCATAGTCAGGGGTCAGTAATCCGTTTTCTAATTAGTTTTGAGGTAGCCGGAGCTTTTGAAGGGTCTCATTGAGCATGGCCAGTAAATCGCTTTCGCGTAAAGAGCTCTTCAATAGCATGTCTTTTCCAAACTCGTTAAGCTGTTTTTGTTGGTCCGCTGTCAAATCAGCACCGGTCAGGATGACCACCGGTATCCGATTCCACAGCGAATTGGTTCGAAGTTTTTGTAAGACGGCAAAACCATCCATATCAGGCATAAACAGGTCAAGCAGAATTGCGTCCGGTGGTTTTGCTGTGATTAACTCCAACCCTGCCTTCCCGCCTTCTGCCAGAACAGCATGCAAGTTTTCATTGTCTTCGACCAGCTTTTTCAACAGGCGGCGGTCGTCGGCATCATCGTCAATGATCATGATTTCATGGATCTTTTGATCCTTATTCAACCGGTTGATTGCATTTGCCAGTTCTTCCTGTAGGAACGGTTTAACCAGGTAATCGGCTGCTCCCAGACTGAAACCGCGTTCTTCTTCCTGCAGGATACTGCAAATGATGATCGGAATATGGCGCGTCTCAGGATCTGCTTTTAGTTCCGCCATCACCTGCCAGCCATCTTTTTCAGGCATCATGATATCCAGCGTGATGGCAAAGGGGTGGACTTCCTTGGCATATTGAACCGCTTTCTTTGGGTCCGTAAGAGCCGCGACTTTGTAACCTTGCGTCTTTAAGAATCTTTCGTATAGATAAATAATTTGCGGGTCATCATCGATGGAAAGAATAACATCCATCGGACCATGTTCAACCGATCCACCATTATCAGAAATGGCATCTACCGGCTGCGGCATTGGAAGGGCAAAGAAGAAAGTTGAACCCACGCCAACTTCGCTGCTCAATAATCCAATTCTGCCGCCGTGCATGTCAATTAATGACCGGCAAATTGAAAGTCCCAATCCGGTTCCGCCCGATTTTCGAGTTGGCGAATCATCCACCTGTGAGAATGGCTGGAATAATTTACTCTGATCCTTTTCAGCGATTCCCAATCCTGTGTCAGTAACCGTGACAAGAACTTCAGATTTTCCTTGTGGATCGATGTTTGGCCGCACTTCGACGGTTATTGAACCTTCATCGGTGAATTTCGCGGCGTTTGAAAGGAAGTTGATCAACACCTGGCGAACGCGGGTTGCATCACAGCGCACATCCGGCAACTTGGGATCCACCTTGTGGAACAATTTAATGGGTTTGTCTTTGACCAGGCCGATGGCTGTTGACATCACGCTGTTGACCATATCGTTAAGGTTAACATCCGCGAATTGCAGTTCCATTTTGCCTGCCTCGATCTTTGACAGGTCGAGGATATCATTGATCAGGTGTAATAGGTGTTGGCCCGAACTATAAATTGCCGTGAGATCTTGATTCTGAGTCTCGTTGATCGGCCCGTCGATTCCTTTTAGGATCACCCGTGAAAAACCGATGATTGAATTGAGCGGGGTGCGCAATTCGTGGCTCATGTTAGCCAGGAATTGATTCTTAACACGGTCAACTTCCTTGATTTCTTCGTACGCTTTTTGCGATAGCTCGTATGCGCGGGCGTTTTCAATGGCAATTGCGATTTGATCCGCCAGAATCAAGAATACTGATAGTTCAGCTGTTGAGAATGCAGCTGTCTTATCTGATTGAATATCAAGTGCACCAATAACCCGCTCTCCGATCTTCAATGGGATTGCCATCTCAGATTGGGTGTCCGGCAGGAACGGGTTGGTCATAAACATATCGCTTCGTTGGACATCATTCACAACCAGCGGTTTGGCGGTTCGGGTGACCGTACCGATGACTGAACGGGATCCTACCGCAAGCCTGTGGTTGCGTTTCTTCATGTCTTCGCCAGCTTCGCCAGTGGCTTCAGAAACCACAGCGTAGTTTTTGGTTTCGTCAAGCAAGAAGACCGACGCATGGTAATAGCCGAAACGTTCGCGGATCAGGTTTACAATGCGATTAAGCAGAACACCTTGCGATAACGTACTTGCGGTATCGCGGGCGATCTCAGCAGCCGCCTGCAATTCCAATGCTCGCCGTTGCGCCTCGCCGAGCAAGCGCTGACGTTCGATTGCCACCGAAATACTGTTGGCTGCAACTTGGATTGCTCGAAGTTCATCCTGGTTGACATCCATCGGCTGGCCGGAGGACACGATTAACAAACCAATAATCTTTCCTGCTGAACGGAGGGGAGCAAAAACACCTGATTGGATGCCATACTTTGCCAGAAAACCCTGGGAAATGGGATCCAGATTTGAATCCCGAAGGTTTTTGATGATTCGAAGATCTCCGCTGATTTCCTCAAAGAATGGAAAGGCGCTTCCGGGCTCCTTTGTTGCTGGCCAACGGTCTTCGCCTGAACGTGTCTGATTGGCGATAAATTCTATGTCGGAAAGTTGACCTTTGGCATTCAAATTGACTTCAACAATGGCAGCCCGGTCAGCCATATGGGGGAGCAGGTTTTCAACGACCAGGTTAACGAGATCGTCGGCGTTGCGTGCCTGCGCGATACCGTTGGTGATTCGGTAGAGTTGTTCCGTTTCCTTGAGGGCTGATTGGGTTTGCTGGAACAATTGCGTATTTTCGATAGAAGTGGCCATCTGATCCACTAAGGGAGGATATGACCGGATTTCACGGCTGGAAAATTGGTGTTTTTCTTCGGATTGAAGCAATAACACGCCCATTTGCTGTTTACCAGCCCACATCGGTAGAATGGCAAGCGAATGGACGTTTTGCCTGAGGAAGGCATCCCGGATTGGCGCTTCAAGCGAACCCTCGCTGGTGTCATCTATGAAAACAGGGGTCGGGATCATAAAGGTTCGTTCGTAAACAGTCCGGACAAACTCAGCGCCGACTGCAGAGGGCGGTGTTCCCCAGCCGCTATACCAGTTGGCCGCGACTCTAAGGTGGGCAATGTTGCCAATCTGGTCATAGTCAAAAAGTACGAGGATTGCTCGATTAATGGCAGGCACATGGATTCCCAATGTAATTGCCGCTACCATTTCCTTTGGTTCGTTTGCTAATGCCATGCGGTGGCTGGCGTTATAAAGGCCTTCTGATTCATCCAGAGAGGATTGCAACTGGCCAAGCAAATCTTCCCGAACAATGGTATTTGCCAAAGCATCCGCAGCCACGCGAAGCACGTTGATCTCTTCCGATTGCCATTCGCGTTCATTATCTTCATCTTCAAACGCGATGAATCCAGGAGTTGATCCCTTTCCACCAACAGCTAGCAAAAGAGAGGATTTGATGCCCTGCGATCCGAGATATTCATTTTCAGATTCCGTGCAGCGGCTTGCTTTCAGAGAAACAAAGCCTTTATCTCTAAGCTCCGCAACCCAATTTGCGAATTGAGAAACAGGCAGTGCTGGGATGATGGTTTTGTTTACTTTCTCTTTCCCGCCATCCTCTTTCCAATCCGCTATCGGTTGCCAGAACATTTCCTGGTCTTCACCGATGATTGAAGCGTAATAAACCCGGCTGGCTTTTGTTGCATCCGCCAATGCCGAAAGCATTTCATTGATCGATTGTGTGCCATTTTCGCTAAGCAGTGCCACAGACCGGGCCATATTCGCCTGATAACGTTCCCGGTTTTCAATGGCATCCAAGGCTGTCCGGATTTCTTGGAACAAGCTTGCATTTTCCAGCGCGACCGCGATCTGGGACGAGACTGTAGAAAGCAAGTCGAGGTGAGTTGGGTCAAAAGCTGCTGCCCGGTGATAATTCTCCAGGATGATGGCACCAATTACCTTTTCGCCGGTTGAAATTGGCACTGACAGGATCGAGAGCGGAACCTGATCCGAAAATCCAATAGATTTAGCAGTCAGCGATGATTGGACATCATGATCAAGGAAAAGGCTTTCATTGGTATGCACCATCCAATTTGCAAGGTTATTTGAGAGATCACGCGAACTTTCGTTTATTCCTCCACTGGGCTCGACAAATGAAGGAAAACTGATGAAATCGGTTTTCGGATCATAGGCTGCAACTGTTAACCGGTCAAATTCAAAAACCTGGCTCAACATGGCTGTCACTTGCGTATAAATTTCTGCAGGCGATGCCAGTTTGTTTAATTGCTGGCCAATCTGATTTAATGAGGATAAATCCTGATTGCGGCGGTTGATTTCGTTTTCAGCACGAACCCTTTCGTTTAGTTCCTGCTGAACAGCCGCATAGAGTTGAGCGTTTTCAATTGCCAATTCCAACTGAGATGCAACTTCTTCAATTAGCAACCGGTCATCTTCCGACCATTTTCTGCGGCGATCATCTGCGACAATTTCCAATTTGGCAGATCCCTGGTCGCGCAAAGATACTGGGATGGATATGACGGCCGGATCCACATGCGATAAACCCGGTTTTTGGGGTTTAATTTTCTTTATCTCAGCCGCCGCTGGCGGGTTCTCTTGTTTTTTGGGTGTGTAAAGCGTCTGCTCTGTGATTGGCAGGTTCTCGTCGACGTTGACAGGTGTCTCGGTGGATATCGCTGCTTTATATCCGTTGGGTTCGGCGGGTAGTGCGAGGTCGTCAATATCAAAAGTGACTTCGTCTGGCGCATTTGCCTGTAAAAATGTTTGGCTATCGCCTATAATTTGCGCATAGCCATAATAACTTTCTGCCGTGCCATTTACCGCCGGACGCGAAAAGATTGAAATTCTAGCTGGTAATAGACCGGTTTTGGAAGAAACGAAATTGATTTGCAGCTCTGTTGGAAAAATTCCTTCCGAGATTGCTTCCCGCAAAATTGGGACCGATTGCGGTGCGACACCGCTCGAAAAAAAAGATTGTCCGATAAAGTTCGCAGCCGGAATGCCCATGTAGGTTTCAATTTCAGAACCAATTTGGGTATATTCTCCCTTGTTATTGCATTCCCAAGACCAGGTTGGCGCCAGAACGGACCGGGTTGCTGGCGTCTGGCCATCGGCAACCTCAAGGTCTGAAAAAAGCTCATTCAGCCGGCTTTGTGGATTTTTCTTTGACATAATCAATAATCTCCTGACCAATCCTCGTATGCCGTGCTATTTGCCGTTGCCATTGGATTTGTAGTTTCCTGAGCCGTTCCCATTGCTTGCGCCAGGTATGGAGGTTTCAGGCGGGTCGATGATGATTTGTGCCCGGGAAGCTTTTAGCGCGCCCTGAAGTTCCTCCGCAGCAATACGCAGCATTTCCTTTGGATCGTTGGTTGAGCGGATCTTATTCGTGATTTCCAGGGCTTTCTTTTCCCGTTCCGCGCGCCGGACAGTCTGCTCGAATAACCGGGCATTTTCTAGAGCGACCGCAACCTGATCGGCAACAGCCTGGATCGTGTCAAGTTCATCCTCGGTCCATTCCCGTTCCGACCCGGAATCTTGAACCCGGATGATGCCAACGGTTTCACCGCGCACCTGGATCGGTACGGCTGCGGTAAGGCGGTTATCTTCTTCAGATTTCGATGTCACCAATGTGGTCTTACCTTCCACTAGGTCTCCGGCATTTTCGACAGGTTCCTGTTCAATGACACCCTGCGGCGTGAAAACAAAACCTGCGTGTTGTCGTTCTGCCAATTCGTGACCCCACTCCTGCCGCAAGTACTGCCGGTGCGTGTTTTGGGCTTCTTCCAAGGCCAGAGTCGTTTTCGTGAATAGACGGTTATTTTCAATCGCAATTGCAACTTGATCCGCAAGTGTTTTGAAGAGCGCAACATCCTCATTAGTAAACACGCTGGATTCGGTTGACTGTACATCCAACGCGCCAATAATCTGGCCGGACACGGTCAATGGCAACGCCAATTCGGACCGGGTCATGGGCAGATCTGGATTGTTAAAGAAAACTGCATCATCCCCAACGTCTGTGGCAATGCGCGGTTCGCCGGTGCTGGTTACATAGCCGACAATGCCAACTTTGCCAATACGTAATTTGTGTTGCCGGGCTAGCATCTTTTTGCCGCCTTCACTGTTGGCGGCTCGAAGAACTGCAAATTCATTCTGATCATCCACCAGGAATACACCGACATGGTAAAAATTGAACCGTTCGCTGATCAGGCTGGTTATTTGAGTCAACAAAGTTTCCAGATCTTGGGCACCAGCAATTCCGCGTGCCACGTCCGCCACAGTTTGTAATTGACGGCTGCGGTAAACGAGGGCTTTGTTTTGACTTGCCAATTCTTGGGTGCGGGCGCGTACGCGATCTTCCAACTCGTTAATCAGCGTACTGAGTTGAGAGGTCATCGAATTGAATGCTCCCGCCAGAATTCCAATCTCGTCATTTGTCTCGATTACAGCCCGTGCGGTCATGTCGCCTTGAGCGACTTTTGATGCCGTATCTGTCAAATTTTGAATGGGGCCGCTAAAACCGCGTGCCATAAAGGTGGCAAAAATCCCGACCAATGATGCAATCAGTGCTGCAACGAGGGTTGACACGCGATTCTGCTGGCTAATGGTTTTATTTAGCCCCGCTTCTTCCTGGACGAAAATTAATTTCCAGGGTTGGTTCTGCAGGGTGGTTATTGCTCCAGCTTCAACATGGCTTTCACTTGAATTGGGGTGAATATCCAGTGAGAAATATGGATTGGACTGGAACCGTTTGATCGAATTGGCTAAATCCGGCAACTCGGTTGTCAGTTCGCTATTGGGTTTATAAGGCAATCTGTTTTGAGCCCGTAAGGTTGCAATGCTGTCATAAGGCAGCGGTGATATGGTCTGGTAAAGCGAGGCGGGTGTGAAGGCATCTGCGATCCGAAGCTGGTTTTCATCAATCAAAATCGGGTAGGATCGCGTACCGATGGCCCCGCTGTTTTCTTCCACGATGGATTGCAAAACCAGCGCATCGTATGAAATCCGCAATACGCCAATCATCTGCTGTTGCGAGTTTCGAATTGGGGCGGCAAAATAGAGGTAACCGCCACCCGAATCTTGGGAGAATTTAATCGGCGAGACATATGGTTTTTCTGTTGTTGAGGTGATTTTGAAGAAATCGGCATCCTTTTCGATTTTTCCAATTCCCAGGCGTGAGGTGTCATAAACATCTTCGCCGTTCAAATCGATAATGGCAATGGATGTGAGGTAAGTCCTATTTTCGAATTGCAGAGTTTCAATGGTTAAATCTAATTGCTCCTTGATCAATGACCCTGTGCGTTCCTCAGGATTCAATCGCAGGTAATTACTAAATGCGGGCAAATCCGCCTGGTAGGCTATTGTGGTTTTGGTTTTTTGTAGGAACTCGTCCAATTTGCCTGCGGTCTGTTGAGCCGCCAGATTTAATGATTGATCCATCTGCGAGTGCAACGCATCCTGCGTGAACCGGCTGCTAATTAATGCCAGTAAAACCAGTGGTATTAGCACCACAGCCAGCGTGCTCGACATCAATTTGATTCTCAATGTAGCAACGATGAATTGCATCATAACCATTGCCAGATAGGTCATGATCAGAATGGCAATGATCGTCGGAATGATTGTATTGATTTGCGGTAAAGCTAATTGATGGAAGGGCGAAATTGTGCCAAGAATTGCTGCAACCGAGCTTAGAAAAAGGCCAAAACTGACTCCCAACTCGGTTTTACCGCCTGGCAGTGTGCTGCTTGAAACGATTAATGAATAAAGAAGGATAATGGCCGCACCCGAAATGGCCATTCCAGAAATAAGAATGGATACCATTAGAACGGCGAATTGAAAAACGCCGTACATGAGCATCATTTGGGTCGATTCATTTTTTGTTATTAACCCGGCGCTGGAAAATGCATTAAAGATCCAGGCGATTGCAAAAACCCCAGTCAATATGTACAACTGCCAGGAGCCCTGAGAAATTGCGAGAATCAGGAAATAAAGGCATGAAACTGCCGAAAGAACAATTGTCGCTAGAGGAATTTGCGCTTGAAGGCGCTGGCGGTCAACTGCCTCGAGCGTTTGCCCCTCAGGTTTTAATTGTGAAGCGGTTGGAAAATTAGCTGCTACTGACATTGCATCTCCTGGCTGACCTTTTCCTCGGATTATTGTTCCTTCAATTGAACAAGAACTTCAGCCACGCCTAAGGAGCGGCCCAATTCTTCAGCAGTGGTGCGAAGGATGCTGTCAATATCGGCGCGTGAACGCACCTTTGATACAATCGACCCAATTTGCCGTTCGCGTTCAGCCTTTTGTTGAAGCTCTTCCAACAAGCGGGCATTATCCAACGCAAGGGCTAACCGGGCAGCGGTATTTTCAAGCAGGTCCACCGTATCCTGTGGAACATAACTCGCATCAAAGCGCAGGTTTATTACACCCAAAGGCTCGCCACGCAACTTAATCGGAATGGCCACCAGCGTTTGAGTTTGATTGTTCACGGATTGGGTGCTAATGACTGCCTGATTTGTTTCAAGAGCCTTCTTTACTTCAACATACCCTTCATCAACCAAATCGATCTGTTGCCGGCGGTAACGGAAAGCATAATTGCCTTTGACCTTGCTCAAATGAGCGTGCCATGACTTGCGCGTATATTGTTGGTAGGAGGCTTCAATTTCATTCAAGCTTGCTTTTAATTGATTTACCAGGTTCACTTTTTGAATCGCCAGGGCTAGCTGGTCAGTAATTGTTTCGAGAATCCGTACATCATCCGGACCGAAAGCAGACATATCCACACTTTGGACATCCAATGCACCGATCGTCTTACCATCAGACCGCAAAGGCAATACCATTTCGGAATGCGTATCAGGGAGGTCGGGGTTCCTAAAATGGATTGCATCCTGACCGACATCCAGAGAAATGCGGGGTTCATTCTTCTCAATTGAATTTCCGACCAGGCCTTCCTCGCCGATTTTTAATCGGTGATTTCTTTCCAGCATGCGGCGGCCTGCTTCGCCGGTGGCAGCCTTTAAAATGGCATATTCCCGCTTGTCATCCACCATGAAGAGGCCGACATGATAATAACCAAACTGGTCCCGGATCATTTCGATCGTATCGGTTAGCAATGACCCTAAATCATCAAATGAGGAGATGTTTCTGGCTACCCGAGCCGCAGCTTCCAAATGAGTCGCACGGAGGTTAAGATCATGCGTTCGCTGATTTATAGCGATCTCGAAATTCTTCCGTTCGGCCGTAAGCGTTGTCGATAATCGTTCTTGGTTTGATATTTGCTCATTAAGTTGATTAATGACTGTGGATCCAGCCGCCACTATCAACCCTCCAACCAGGGTCGTGGAGAACAGGGTGCTGATCCACTCAGAAACTATTTGGCCAGCCGCCAGGTTATTGGTGGCGTTGGATAGAAAGCCGAATTGGTAACCTGCTCCAACAATTGTAATGAACATGGCATTGAGTGCCAGTGCTATGAAACCAGCGCGTTGATCGAGAAAGATGGTATTTATAAAAACAAAACCCAGAAGAAAAATTACTCCATTACTGTTAAATCCCATCGTGACAATGGTAAATGCGCCTAACAAAAAGAAAATTGCGCTGAAAAGAATTACGCGGTATTGGTAAGGGATTTGCCGGCCTAAGGTTGCTATGATTAATCCGGAGAAAAGAACCAAATAGAAGGCTATTGTCAACCAACCATTCTTGGGGATTAATATTGCCAAATTGTAGATCAGGCTGATTGTGCCCGCCAACGCGAGCATATTAACCACCGGCTGAAAAATCCCCCGGACAGGATTTTCGATCTGCGGGCTCTTCGCTTGGGGCAAACTATTGATAATTTCAGGATTCGGATCCATCATGGGTTAATTCTCCTTGCCATTTCCATTCAGACCTGACCCTGGGGTTGGTTTTTCATTATTCGCCGAGACCAACTGGACTGATACTTCCGAAACCAATGGCAACTGGCCAAGTTCCCGTGCCGCTGTTTGTAAAATGTATTCAATGCTGGACGCCTTGGATAATTGCGTGGTCAATTCGTTTAATTTTTGTTCCTGAATGGCGCGTCGCTGGGTTTCTTCAAGCAAGCGGGCATTTTCCAGCGCTAATGCTGTTTGCGTGAGAATGGCATCCAGAAAATCGCTATCATCCTGGCTTAGGGCATCCCCGCCTGTTTCAAGACTGATTTCACCGATTTGTTCCTCGCGCAAGGTGACAGGTATATTCATTTGCTTCACACCGCTTCTGGATGGGTTTACAGCCTGATTCTGAAATGAAAAAGCCAGGTCTGATTGGGCAGATAATGCCTTGCCCCAGGTATCTTGAATAAAGGCTTTGTTATACAAACGCAATTCATCCAATGCCTGTTGTGTGTTTTGGAACAGGCGCGCATTTTCCAACGCAATGGCCAGTGAGTCGGCGATGCCCTGCAAGATGATGATATCTTCATCAACAAATGCACCTGGTTCAACCGATTGAATGGTTAATGCCCCTAAAGCCCGGTTTTGAAAGACGATCGGCAAAGCCATTTCTGATCTTGTCAGGGGGAGGTAGGGGTTGTTGAACCGCACCTGTTCGGACCCAACATCCAAAGCAATTCTGGCCTTCCGATTTGAAATACACCACCCAATCATCGAAGCGCCGCCAATTTCCAGGCTATGGCCTGCGGCGATCATCTTTTCGCCGGCTTCGCCTGTCCCCGCCCTAAGAACTGCGTATCGACCTTCCTCATCCAAAAGAAAAATACCTGCATAATACAGGCCAAAATTCTCTCGCACGCTTTGAACTACTTTTCCCAGGAGGGTTGCTGGATCCATCATGGTAGAAATTTCTCGTGAAATTTGGGAAGCAGTCCGCAATTGCAGCTCCCGTCGTTCCAGGCGGGATGTTCTATCTTGTAGCAACTTGTCGACCCGCTCCTGTTCACCCTCCAGGTTTTCCGAGAGGCGGCGTGCATTTTTTAAATTGGCAGTAAATCCGTTGATCATTGTCGAAATCACGCCTGCGGTCAGGAAAATGATCGCGATGAGGGGAATGCCGAAACGAATCCAGCTAGCGACGATCGTCGGATCGTGATCTGCAGATAAGGTTGGTGTTGGAAATAAATGATTATTGAACCCATAAGCAAAAAATGCTAATGTCAGGATGGCAATCCCTATTGCTCCTATGCCAGCCTTGAAATTGCTGAGCAAAACTCCAAAAACAACAAAACACAATAACAATGCACCGGCAACCGGTGTCATGCCAAAATTGAAAAAGGCGTAGAAGGCTGCCAGGTAAACCGTGGCGAGAAAGATACTTGCTCTGAAAAAATATGGAGCCGACCGCCAAAATGCCAGGCTGATAAGGAAAACTCCAAGGAGCAAATAAACAAGTCCAGTCCCAATTCTGCCCGAACTAATCACTCCAGGCAAGAATAGGATCAATGCTGCAATCAGGATTATCGATAGTCCCAGGAAAACCAGGTGTAAAATGCGTTCCTGGATAATAGACAGATCGCTTTTCGCTGCAATCTTGGGGGGAGTAATAAATGGATTCAGGATTTCTACGAAGCGTAGATTTTTTTGATTCATATTCAGCTCCCCTTGCCATTCGATTTAGGACCTGGTTTAGGGTCATTGTTTACTTCATTAGTTGTTTGGTTCGCAAGGATTTTTGAAACCTCAGTATCCACAGCTAAGCGCATCGTTGCCTTTTGGGCACGTAAGGCCTTGCACAATTCACTGGTGGAGGTCTCAATAATCGAGTTCATATCAACGGAACGACGGATCTTCGAAGTGATTTCAAAAATTTGCTGCTGTCTTTCAACCTGACGGGTCACCTGGGAGACTAATTGAGCATTTGCAATAATGGAACCCAAATTGGCTGCCATGGTCGATAAAATCTCTTCATCATTTTCGTTGTAGGCAGCAATATTTTCGCTTTCCAGGTTCAGGACGCCCACCAAATGGTCCGTGTAAAGGATTGGCACAGCTAGTTCCGACCGGACAACGTCGTCCGTTGGAATGTAATAAGGATCCGTGAGGACATCAGCCACGCGGCGAGGTTGTTTATTTACTGCCACCTGGCCAATAATTCCTTCTCCAACCGGAATAATTTCCTTGGGACTTTGATTTGCCGGAAAACCTGCCATGGCGGAAAGAACGAGGTCATTATTCGCATTCAAGATGTGGATCGAGATCCTGTCATTCTTGCGTGCATCCAGCATGCCAAGAGCGGTTGTTCGAAGGGCTTCTTCGACGTTGCGACTGGCGGATGCTGCAGCGCTGATTTTGTGCAAGGAGCGGTGCTGGGCAAGGGTTTTTTGCGAATTAGTATACAGTTCTGCGTTGGTGATTGCTATCGCCAATTGATCGGCCAGAATCTGTAAGGTGTTGACTTCCTCGGATGAAAAAGCATTGACCATCGTCGATTGCACATCCAATGCACCTAACACCCGGTTTCCCATTTTCAAAGGGATGGCCATTTCAGCGCGTGTATCCGGTAAGAACGGGTTGGGGAAGTAATGCTCATATCGGCGGACTTCATTTACCACCAAAGGTTCACCACGCGATGTAACCTGGCCAACAATTGAGGATGAACCGACTGCAAGTTTATGGCCAATGGATTTCATGCGCAATCCGGCCTCTCCCGTGGATTCCCGTAATATGGCATTTTCGCCGAGCGCATCGACGAGGAATATAGAGGCGTGATAGAAGCCAAAACGATCAAGTACCAGGTTTACAGCATTTTTCAAGAGTATTTCCAGATCCAAGAGGCCAGAGGTATCCCGGGCAATCTCGGAGGTGGTCATTAACCTTTGTGCTCGGATTTGCGCGAGTTCTTCTGCTTTCTTCACCGCTGTGATATCCCGCGAAATCCCCAGCAGACCAAGAGAATTTCCCGCAGAATCGAATAATGGCAGTTTCGATATTAATCGCCAATTTTCATTATTGTGAGCATCGACCAGTTTTTCAATTTGATCGATAATGGGTTGCCCGGTTTCAATTACCCGTTTTTCTTCATCGACGGATTGCTGTCCAGCTTCGACACCCATAATCTGAAGATCGTCTTTGCCGATGAAGTCATTACAATTACGATAACCAAACCCATTTGCCATTGCATTGCTAACCCGAAGGTAGCGGAGTGACTTATCTTTAAAGGTGACACGATCGGGCGTATTTGTTAGCAGCGAATCCAACAGGAAATGTTCTTGTTCATAAGCATTTTCGGTGGCGACAATTTCCGTCTTTAATTGGGAATTTCGAATTGCAGTGGCTATTTGGGGCGCGATGGTATTCAAAAGGGATAAATCAGAAGCCTTAAAACGGTTCTCATTTTCCATATCTTCAAAAACCATTGCTCCAACAGAAATCCCATTGAACATCAACGGGATGCCAAGCCAGGACATGGGCATTGGATCTTCCAGCTTCTCGCCTAGCGATTGAGCTGCTTCATTTACATTTTTATTGAGCAGCAGCGGTTTTTGATAGGTAAGCACATAGGATGTCAGACCATCAGTTAATTCTGTCGGGGGCAGGCTGGGTAATTCGCCGTTGTGAACCCTGAAGGGTACTTCAATTTGATTATTCTTTTGGTCGAATAACACCAGGGAAAAACCTACATCGCGACCAATTTGATTGGCTATCACATTATGAAGCGTCTTGAAGATCAATTGGGTCTCAGTCTCATAGGAGACAGCCTTGCCAATCGATTCCAGCGCTTGGATTTCCTTTAAGCGCTCCTGAAGGGTTTTTAGTACTGCAAAGCGGTCAAACGAACCGCTGGTTACTTCCGCCAGGCTGGCATATGGCTGGAGGCGTGAGGTGGTTAGCTGGATATCCTCACGCGTTCCCAGGGCAATTAACTTCGATGGACGGCCATTCTCCAGAATTGGAAGCAATGCGGCTGACCGGCAGCCGCGCCGGGCAAGAAATGCTGTGAGGTTTTCAAAATCGCTTGAAGATTTGAGGTCATCAATAATAAGTATCGGATTGTCATTTAGCCGGTCGGCTCCGCGTTGCATCGGGAGACTTATTCCCAATAGGGAATCATCTATGACCGTGGTCTTGGGATCTGTGTAGGAAATGATCTTCAGGCTGGTTGATTCGACCGTCAGCAGCAAAGAAAAGAAGGAGGTCTTTCCAAGAGACTCCGTCAGAGCGGCGACAACTTCGGATTCATTTTTTGCCTGCGATATTTGCCGACTTGACCGGTAAAGCATGGCGGTTTCTTCGAGGTTGACCTGCGAAGATTCCACCAACAACACATTGCGTAAACCGGTAGCCAACTGATTGGCGAGCGTTTGCAGAATCGCCAGGGTATCTGAATCAAATGCGTTTTCATCCTGGCTTTGAATATCGATAACGCCGATGATCTGGCTTCCCAAAACCATGGGAACAGTTGCCTCGGACAACGAGGCGGGCATGACGCTTTCAGCATCCATTAATATTCTGTCATCGTTCAGGTGAGCTACCAACATTGGAGTTTGAGATGCAGCCACTTGACCAACGATAGATTTTGAACCCACTGGAACCCGCAGATGAGATTGAATCTTCAGATCTGCGTCTGTTGACGAGGCACCGCGTAAGCTGGCATACTCGCCAGTTTCGTCCAACATGTAAATTGCGGAATAATAGTAACCAAAGCGGTCTTTTAGAAGATCCACAGCCTGCTGGATCATCTCATCACGGTTCGTTCCGGAGGTTGCCAATAAGGCCACCTCGGAAGCTGTGCGCAACTGATGGGAGCGTTCTTCAACCTTGGCTTCCAATGACTGATAAAGATCCTGCAGATTATTGGCCATTTGGTTGAATGAAAAGGATAACTGGCCCACTTCATCATCGCGGTTTACTTTTGCCCGTTGTGACCAATCTCCGCGGGCAAATTGTTGGGCAATATTTGATAGGCTTTCGAGGGGTTTGATCGTCCGGCTGGTGCCAAAATAGATCAGGACGCCAACCAAGGCAATTGCCAGAAAGAAAATGACAATGGTGGCAGGGCTGAAAACTTGAATTTGCGAATAGATGACATCCGTGGGAATATAGAAGACGAAGTAAGTTTTAAGATCGTTAATTTCCTTTGCCAGCGCGAAGGATTCAACCCCGCTAATAACCGCTGGAATTGTATGAAGATCGTTGCTCCCTTGCGCTGCTAAACCATTGATGGCAGCCAGTTGATCGGCAGGAATTTGCAAATCTACCAGACCAACCTTTTCTGGATCCAATCCTATCAAGCCTTGGTCCTTGATGTAGTAATAGGATTTCGACGAAGGCAGGAGAGTCTCGGCATAATTAAGCAGGGAGGCTGGTAAAGCTGAGAGCGTCGTTCCGAAGATGGTCGCGATGCTCTCGCCATTTTCATCCCGGACAATCCGGGACGTGATCATTACGAATTTGTTTTTATATAACGGTTGAGGGTCAAAAACAAACTGGGTACCATCCTTGTCCATCAAGGGAGAAATGGAGGAGAGGTTGCCATAATCCTTTTCTTCCCAAAGATCATAGGTTGAAAAGGCAACAGTGCCATCCTTTCGGATGACCATCAATTGATCAAAAATTGGGTCAGCAGAAATGGCTGTGTATTGGGAGAATTCATCCTGTGTCTGAAATCGGGCTGTCACGTAGGATGATTCTCGGATGGCTGTGGAAACAAGCAAAGGGAGGTTGGAGGCAACGCGGGGTTTATTAAGTAGTTCCGTCAAAGCGTCGCCGCGTGTTTTTGCCATGTTCGCCAGTTGTTCGGTATAGTAGCCGGAAACTGAAAGGACCTGGGTTGTGACCTGTTGTTCAAGTTGGCTGCGTAATCGGATAATCGCAAAGGCGCCGATTACTAGGAACGGTATCAATGTTAATAAAAGAAGCTGGAGAACAGTTCGACGCGCCAGCTTTTTCTTAAATTGCGTGGGAGATTGATCCTTTTTGGCGTTTACCTTTAACTTCATGCAAAGCTCCTTAATTCAATTCCCACACTGGTTTTCCTGCAAGGATGCGTCGAATCTGATTCGGAAAACGGTCAGGATTGAGAGGTTTTCCCAGGAATCCATCAAACCCCGAAGCTCTTGCCTTGGTGATTTGTTCAACGCTGGCTTCAGCTGTAACTGCCACCACAGGGACATTTCTCAACTTTGGCGATTGTCGTAGTTTCCTCAAGGCGCCATACCCATCCTCATAAGGCAACCGGATGTCCATCAAAACCAAATCGACACGGGGTAAGGTATCGGCATACTCAACAACTTCATAACCCGATGTTTTCCATTCACAATGAATTCCAAGAAAGCCAAGCATGCGCGCGATGAGCACAAAATTGGATACATTATCCTCAACGACTAACACTGATATTTCAGACAGATCTATATTCTTCTCAAGGTCAGATGATTCTGGATCACTCATTTTGCCTCGATAATTTGACCATCAGTATCCTGAAGGAATTTTGCAACTTGATCAAGAAAACGGTCAACATCAATTGGTTTTTCAATGTAACCATCGCAACCCGCCTGAAGGGTTTTTTCGCGATCGCCTTTCATGACGTTGGCGGTGATAGCGATAATGGGTAAGTTAGCCAATCCGGGCATGGCTTTGATTTTATTTGTAAGCGTATAGCCATCCATTTCGGGCATATTAATGTCCATTAAAATAAGATCCGGAATATCTGTTTTCAGGATCTCTAATGCTTTCAAAGCTTCTTCTGCTTCGATGATCCGGTAGCCTTCTGATAAAAGGAGCCGGCGGACAAGCATTCGGTTTTCGAAGTTATCTTCTACATGCAGGATTAATTTATCGTTGTTCATGGAACGAATAATTTCTCCCCATAATCTCCCCGCACGATCTTCTAGGGGTCTATGATATTGTCTTTGTTATTATAAGGGGAAGTTCTTGCGCTTCTAACTGTCCTTGCAATACTGTAAAGCTATTTCAGCGGTCAGAAAATGGTAAAAAAAACCGCCAGAGGCGGTTTTTACAGTTGAGCGGGTGATGGGATTCGAACCCACGTAATGGTAACTTGGGAAGCTACTGCCTTACCACTTGGCGACACCCGCGAAGATGGGTTTATTATATTCAAAACGCAGAACCTGTCCAGCCTTGGAAATAATGCCGCACAAAGAAAAATATCTATTCAATGGACCAAAACTCTTGAAAAAGCCTCTATGGTATAATCAATTC
The DNA here is from genome assembly GCA_964536805.1 of uncultured Longilinea sp. Taxonomy (GTDB): domain Bacteria; phylum Chloroflexota; class Anaerolineae; order Anaerolineales; family Anaerolineaceae; genus Longilinea. The sequence continues at coordinate 35,702 of CAZHYQ010000003.1, read as the reverse complement.
CGATGATTTTGGATTGTTTTTACAAAAGCGACAGGATTCCCTAAACCAGCAACAAGGAGAGCCTCTTGGCATTCAACCCAATCAACTGGCTTTTGGGCCTGTTTTCTTTGGATATTGGCATTGACCTGGGAACGGCAAATACATTGGTGCACGTCCGTGGCAAGGGCATTGTAATTAATGAACCTTCCTGGGTAACAATTGACAAACGAACACGTATGCCGCTCTCCATTGGAGCCCAGGCCAAAGAAATGGTTGGCCGCACACCGGCAAACGTGATTGCCATTCGGCCCCTGCGCGACGGCGTCATTTCGGAATTTGAAATAACCAAAGAAATGCTTGGTTATTTTATTCTTCGCGCCCACCAACAGACTTTTGTGGCAATGCCGCGGCCGCGATTGGTGATAGGCATTCCCTCCGGCGCAACTGAAGTTGAAAAACGCGCTGTCTATGACGCCGCTATGGCTGCCAATGCCCGCGAGGCATACCTAATCGAAGAGCCCCGCGCAGCTGCATTAGGCGCCGGTTTGCCTGTTTCCGAGGTCCGCGGCAGCATGATTGTCGATATCGGCGGCGGCACCACGGAAGTGGCTGTCATATCCATGGGGGGTATTGTCGTTTCCCGGTCGCTCCGCGTTGCCGGCGATGAATTGGATCAAGATATCATTCAATATATCCGCAATAAATATAACCTGTTCATTGGCGAACGTATGGCCGAGCAGGTAAAAATAACCATAGGCTCAGCCTATCCTTTGCCAACCGAAAAGACAATGACAGTGCGCGGCCGGAACCTTGTGACTGGTTTGCCGGAGGCGATTGAAGTTTCATCGGTGGAAATACGAGAAGCCGTGGCTGGCTCCTTGCAGGTCATTGTGGATACTCTTAAGGATGCCCTTGATGAAGCGCCTCCTGAAATCGTTTCGGATTTGATTGATTCGGGAATCTGCCTGGCTGGTGGTGGAGCGCTCCTTCAGGGTCTCCCGGACCGCCTTTCCGACGAGCTTCACTTGCGGGTTTGGGTGGCTGAGGATCCGCTTACCTGTGTGGCACGCGGCGCGGGAATGATCCTTGAGAACCTGGACAGGCCCGAGTATCGCAGTTTTATTGTTCCGCTGGAACGGTCAATTTCCAGGGGATGATTGGGTGAATGCCTGAACCATGAGACCAACTCCCCAGCGCACCTGGCAGACTGCTGCTCTCGTGCTTGTATTAGTCGGGGTTTTCATGTTGGCACTGGGTGGCTACCTGGCGCCGTTTTTGCGTGCGACATTAAACCCATTGGTTTCAGTCCAGCAATGGCTCTCAAGTCGCTATCTGGCGGTTGTCGAATTCTTAACCGTTCCTCGGGATGTCGCCAGTTTGCGCCAGCGCACTGCTGAACTGGAAGATCAAAATGCCCAGCTTGAAACGCAAATTATCGATCTGCAATCCCAGTTGCGGGAAGCTGACGTCCTGTATGCATTGTTGGATTTTGCCCGTTCCAGACCGGAAAATACCTATAAGGCTGCTGCGGTAATTGGCCGTGATCCAAGTCCGTTTCTTCATTACGTTATCATCGACCGGGGTTCGGATGATGGGCTGCGTTACGGTATGCCGGTTGTTACCGCCCAAGGGTTGGTTGGACGGATTGCAGCCGTTACTTCATCCGCTTCGCGGGTGCAATTAATCACCGATCCTTCCTCGATCGTGAATGTCCGGCTGAAAACCGGCCAGAGCGAAGTACAATTGGAGGGATCGATCACGGGCGATCTCACACTTGAAATGGTGCCTCAGGATGTGACGTTGACTGTCGGCGATCTGGTGCTTACATCCGGAATCGGCGGGACATATCCAGCCGATATTTTGGTTGGGCAGGTTTTAAGCGCACGAAAAGTCCTAACAGATATCTTTCAAACTGCGACTGTCCAATCTGCCGTGGATTTTTCGAATTTGCAAGCGGTGTTGGTGATCACCAATTTCCGACCTGTGGAGATCGCACCGCTCGTACCCACAGCGATCCCATGATTTGGGCTAATTTACTGGCAATTCCTGTGTTACTCATCCTTACGATGCTGCAAATTGGCATTGTAAGCCGAATGCCGCTACTCCAAGGAACAGCGGATTTATTACTATTGGCAATTATTGGTTGGACATTGCAGAAACGTGTGCGGGATGGCTGGTTTTGGGCCGCCACGGCAGGCGTCCTAATTGGTCTGACCTCCGAGGTATCTCCCTTTGTTACGATCCTTATCTATTTACTTGTGGCCGCTCTGGTACAATTCTTTAAACGGCAGGTCTGGCAGGCGCCGCTGCTCGTCATGTTGTTGTTGGCTTTATTAGGCACCCTGCTGCAACATGGAATTACATTAGCCACCTTGGTTATTGGTGGAACTCCACTGCCAATTCTTGACAGTCTCAGTTTGATCACCTTGCCAAGCATTCTATTGAATTTGGTGTTAGCCGTACCGATTTATATCATCATGGCGGATTTGGCTAACTGGGTATTTCCAGAAGAGATTGAAGGATGAAATATCAAAACGAACCTCCAAAAAGCTTTTTTGATTCCTGGCGCTATTGGACCGTGTATGTCTTAATGGCGATTGTTTTCGGTTTTTTCTTGATCCGTCTGTTCAGTTTACAGATATTGGATGGGAAGGTTTATGCTGCCCAAGCTGAAGAGAATCGAACTACTGCGATTAGTGTTCCGACATCGCGCGGATTGATTTATGATCGAAACGGTTTTGTCCTGGCAAGGAATGTTGCTTCGTACAATGTTGTGATTACTCCTGCCAACCTGCCAGAAGATGCGGGTGCGGTTCAAAATATCTTCCGGCAAGTCTCCGATTTGATTGGAATTCCTGTTTCAAAGGGCAATACCGATGATGAGACTGTTCGTAATTTCTCACCCTGTCAGAACGACCTTGGCATTACGCAAATCGTTTATATTGGCAGAACGAATGCGCCATTTGATCCCGTCCGGGTGAAATGCAACATCGATCACCAGATTGCACTGGTTATCCGTGAGAAATCAGTGGATTGGCCTGGCGTTGGCATAGAAACCGAAGCCGTGCGTGATTATCCAACTGGTGATTTGACCGCTGAAGTGATCGGTTTCCTTGGACCAATTCCGGCCACCCGCAAGGATGAGCTTGAAGCCCAGGGTTTCGTGACCAACCGGGATAAAATCGGTTATGCTGGCGTTGAATTATCAATGGACGATGTTTTGCTTGGCAAGAATGGCAAACGGGTCATTGAGGTGGACGTCGGCGGTCAGGAATTGCGCGATCTGCAAACCCCAGTCGAAGCGGTTCCCGGCAATAACATCGAGCTGACCATCGATTCGCGCTTGCAGTTGGCGGCCCGAACGGCGTTGATCGATCAGATTAATACCTGGAACCGCTTTTTTAATCGAATCAAATACCCGAGCGGGGTTGTCATTGCAATGAACCCGAAAACGGGTGAAATTCTGGCTATGGTTTCATACCCGAATTACGAAAATAACCGCCTAGCGCGGTTGATCCCGGCCTATTATTACCAGCAGCTCAGCCAGGATCCCAACAAGCCCATGCTTAATCATGCCATTTCCGCCGAAATGGCTCCTGGTTCGGTTTTCAAAATGGGGACTGCGATCGGTATATTAAACGAAGGAGTCGTTACACCGGAACAGCAGATAGACGATCCCGGGAAAATCACCATCGTCGAAAAATACTCCGAAAATTATGCCGGACGAAACAGAGATTATGTGTGCTACACCTATAAGACGACGGGTGCGGGCCATGGAATGGTTAATTTCCTGCGCGGCGTTGCGCTTTCATGCGATGTTTATTTCTATAAGGTCGGCGGCGGTTATAAGGATGAGGTAAAGGAAGGTCTCAACATCTGGCGCATTGGCGAGTACTCGCGCGCCCTGGGCTATGGTCAGCCATTGGGCATTGAACTTCCCGGCGAGGCTTCCGGCTTGATCCCTGATCCCAACTGGAAACGCATCACCCAGGGTGAGAACTGGTCCACTGGCGACACGTACATCTCCACCATCGGGCAGGGGTACGTCCTGGCAACTCCTCTGCAGGTATTGGCGTCAATTGCAACGCTGGCAAACGATGGCAAACTCATGCGGCCGACCATTATCCACGATATCACCGATTCAGAGGGAAACATTGTAAAAGCTTTTACCCCGGATATGCTTTGGGATATTACCAAGGATGCAAAAATCCAGGTTTATGATGAAAATGCCATTCCGACTGGCGAATTGAAGGTGGTTGAGCCGTGGGTCATCAAAATGGCACAGGAAGGCATGCGCGAAGTAGTGGCAGACGGAACTGCGACACTGGCATTTGATGGATTCAACATTCCATCAGCCGGAAAGACTGGAACTGCTGAATACTGTGACGATGTTGCATCGAAGGCCGGGCTTTGCATATCCGGTTCATGGCCGGCCCATGCCTGGTATGTGGGATATGCCCCGTTTGATGATCCAGAAATCGCTGTTGTGGCTTTTGTGTATAACGGCGATGAAGGATCAAAGATCGCTGCTCCGATTGTGCGTAAGGTTTTAGATGCCTACTTTACCCTGAAGGCTGGAAACTCTACAGAAACCACGCCCTGAAATGCAAGTATGATGATTACTTTCATGGCAACGAAACCTTGTGTTCAACCATTCTCTTTTTTTCATCACGGTCCGTTAACGCTGATAGTATTCTGCTGGAAATCCCGCCGTGGTTGACTCTACATCGGTATCCATTAAAGGAATCAAAGACGGCTTGTTGGTCACGCTGGGGGATGGTGATTGGCCGATAATCCAAAACGAGCTAGTCGAAAGTCTTGAAAAGAAATCCAGTTTCTTTCAGGGCGCTCGAATGGCCATGGATGTCGGGAGCCGGGTTTTTCAACCAGATGAATTGAGCCAATTGCGCGATAAACTATCTACACACGGGATTTCCTTATGGGCGATAGTAAGCACCAATCAGGCCACCGAAGAAACTGCCAAAGACCTTGGATTGGCTACAAAGATTTTGGTTCCGCGATCCGAGCGTGATAGCCGTTTGTTGGATGCCACGTTTGAAGGTGAAAATGGTGTCTTCATTCGTAAAACTTTGCGTTCCGGGTTCAAAGTTTTTTCGCAGGGGCATGTTACTGTAATTGGGGAAGTAAGGCCAGGCGCCGAGGTTATTGCTGGCGGTAGCGTGATCATTTGGGGTCGGGCGCGCGGATCGATCATTGCCGGAGCTGATGGAGATGATAAAGCATTTGTCTGTGCATTAAGCTTGGAGCCGAAGAATTTGCGCATAGCCAATTATTTAGCAGATCTACCGCTCAAGTGCATCTCTGGCCAGCCGGTCTGCGCCATGATCCGTGACGGGAAAATCATCATTGAACCCTGGAAAGCCCAGGAGCACTAGAAGCTGGCTGGCGATATAATTGAAAAGGCATAAGATTTGCATGTTGGAAGCACCTAATCTGCTGGAATCCGCTACTTCCTTGCGTATCAGAAAAGGCAAGATGGTTTGTTAGTTTATGTTTAATAAAGAAATCTGGCGACATTTCGATTATTGGTTATTTGGAGCGGTGGTGATCCTTTCCATTTTTGGGATTGCCATGATCCGTTCTACCATCGCGGGAAATATCGATCTGGCGACCATTGATAAAAGCCAGACTCAATTTGTGGTAGTCGGCTTGTTTATCATCCTGGTTGTGGCGATGATCGATTATCGTTACTGGTCATCGTTGGCCAGCCTCTTATACGTGTTCGGCGTAGTCTTTTTGATCATCATCTTGCTGATCGGCAACATAGCATTTGGTTCAACCCGCTGGATTGTCATTGCTGGCATTAACATCCAGCCATCAGAGCTTGTAAAAATCATTATGATCATCGTGTTGGCGGATTTTTTTGCCCGCAACAAAAACCGCATTCATGATTTTCGTACCATTGCCAGGAGCTTTTTACTGACTGCAGGGGTAGTGGTGTTGATCTATCTGCAGCCAAATTTAAGTACAACCATAGTGATCTTTGTCATTTGGGCTGCGATGTTATGGTTGAGCGGCTTGCCGGTCAAGTACATTGCTTTGTTCGTCGCCGGCGGTGTTATTCTTGCATTGGTGCTTTTTCCTTTTGTAGAGACTTACCAGCAGCAGCGTGTGTTGAATTTCATCTTTCCGAATCCAAATGCAAGTTATGGCGATAATTACAACGTTGAACAGGCATTGATCACCATCGGCTCAGGCGGATGGTTTGGCATGGGGTACGGACACGGCTCTCAAGTTCAGTTGCGTTTTCTTAAAGTCCGCCACACCGATTTCATCTTCGCATCGATGGCGGAGGAATTCGGTTTTGTGGGAACGGTGTTGGTGATTTCCGTGTTGGTATTCGTCATTTTACGATGCATCCGGGTCGCGCGCCATGCCGATGACCCTTTTGGAGCATTGATCGCATACGGCTTTGCCACTTTGTTATTTTTCCAGACATCGGTTAATATTGGGGTCAATCTAAACGTCATCCCGGTCACCGGATTGACCCTACCCTTTGTTAGTTATGGCGGCAGCTCGCTGATCTCACTGGTGCTAGGCATCGGATTGGTGGAAAGCGTTGCCGCACACAGCAAGTCTCAAGAAATGTAGGGAGCTTTATGACAGGATCATCCCCGAATCCCGCACGCGTCCGTTTTGCGCCTTCGCCCACCGGCCACCTTCACCTTGGAGGAGCCCGTACGGCGCTCTATGATTATTTGCTTGCCCGCCAGACAGGCGGGCAGTTTGTTTTGCGCATTGAGGATACCGATCGCAAGCGCTTGGTGGAAAGCGCTGAACAGGAAATCATGGACGGCCTGCGCTGGCTTGGCCTTGAATATGATGAAGGACCGGATATTGGCGGTCCCTACGGCCCTTACCGTCAATCTGAACGGAAAGAGATCTACCAGGAATATGCGAAGCAATTGATCGCGATGGGACACGCTTATTATTGTTTCTGTACCCCTGAAAGGTTGGATCAGGTCCGCCAGGAACAGCAGCAACGGAAGGAAAGTCTGCATTACGATGGTACCTGCCGCAGACTTGACCCTGGCGAGGCTGCTCGCCGGGTTACAGCAGGTGAAAAGCATGTGGTGCGTTTTAAAACGCCACAGGAGGGTTTCACAACTGTCACCGATGTCATACGGGGCGACATCACAGTCGATAACCGCATGTTGGACGATTACATCATTGTCAAATCAGATGGCTTGGCTCTTTATCACCTGGCTGCGGCTGTCGATGATCACTTGATGAAAATAACACATGTGTTTCGCGGTTCCGAATGGCTGCCCACCTTTCCTTTGCATGGCCTGATCCACCGTGCTTTTGGCTGGGATGAGCCTGCCTGGGTTCACCTTTCTGTTTTTCTCAAGCCCAGCGGCAAGGGGAAGATGAGTAAAAGGGAAACAGCAGACTTGATGAAAGATGGCTATTCCATTTTTATCAAGGATTTACAGGATTTGGGTTACCTTCCGGAGGCGGTAATTAATTGGATTGCGTTAATGGGCTGGAGTTATGATGACCATACCGAGTTTTTCAATTTGCCCGACCTAGTGGAAAAATTCAGCCTGCGAAAACTAAATCCTTCTCCTGCTGCGATTAACTTTACCAAGTTCGATCATTTCAATGGGTTGCACATCCGCGCTTTGACTGCGGAGGATTTTGCCGCCAGGATAAAGCCATTCTTTATTTCTAAAGGTCTTAATCCGGATTACGGCACTTTGTTAAAAATTGCTCCGATCATTCAGGAGCACATTGGAACGTTGGAGGAGGCGCCTGATTTCGCCGGCTTCTTCTTTAAGAGCGTGGTATCTCCTGTTGCCGCTGATTTAATAGCAAAGGGCTTAACTGCCAGGGAATCCGCCACGATTATTGAGAAATCGCTTGCTTTGCTGGCATCCTTACCAGACGTACGGGTAGAGACGGCTGAGCCGCCCATGCGGGGTCTGGTTGACGAATCAGGGCTTTCCGCCGGGCAGGTTTTTGGAATTATGCGCATGGCAATAACAGGGCAGAAAGTCAGTCCTCCGTTATTTGAAAGCATGGAAATCATAGGCCGTGATACGGTGCTTGCGCGATTGCAGAACGCGCTCAGGCTACTCGAATCTTTGCCGGATTAGAGGTAAATCGAACGATTCACTCTAGACGGAAAATTCGACCTGGAATATAATACAGGTCGCGTGCTTCTTGGGGGTTCGTCTAATGGCAGGACAGCACACTCTGGATGTGCTTGTAGAGGTTCGAATCCTTTACCCCCAGCCTAAAAATGGTTTTAACTTGTGTGATTCGATAACCAGGAAAAAGCCAGAAAAAAGAGTTGTTGCACATAACATATAGAAAGCGGAGCCGTTTCATTTAGGCTCCGTTTTCCATTCAAAAAGGAATGGCAAGTGGAGTGGAATATTGCGATATCTTAGATTTGATCGTACAATTCAACTTTCATTGGCCGTTTCCCACTCAAGAAAACCCAAAGGTTATTTCATGGACAACGATAACTCTGTCAGCCGTATCCCAAGTTTTATCCGCGAGGCTATTGCTGAAGATTTGAAAAATGGACGGATTACTTATGTTAGGACCCGTTTGCCACCTGAGCCCAATGGATACCTGCATATTGGGCATTGTAAAGCTTTTTTGATCGATTATTTTGCCGCTAAGGAATTTGGCGGAGAGCTTTACCTTCGTTTTGACGACACCAATCCTTCCAAGGAAGAGACCGAATTTGTGGATGCCATTGAAAGCGACGCCGCCTGGCTGGGCATCAAATGGGCCAGGGTATCCTTCGCCTCCGATTACTTTGATCAGCTTTATGAATGGGCAATCCGCCTGGTGAAAATGGGATTGGCTTACGTGGATGACCAGACCCAGGAAGAAATGAGCGCCAGCCGAGGCACCTTGCCAAAGGGCACCAAATGGAGCGAAACCACCTCAGCCCTCAAACCCGGGATCAATTCCCCATTCCGCGATCGCAGCGTGCAAGAGAACCTTGAATTGCTCGAACGGATGAAGAATGGCGAATTTGAAGAAGGCAGCCGGGTGCTACGCGCGAAAATTGATATGCAAAATCCGAACCTCTTGCTGCGCGATCCGGTCATGTACCGGATTATGAATGTTTCGCATCATCGTACCGGCACAACGTGGCATATCTACCCAATGTACGATTGGTCGCATGGGCAAAACGATTCGATGGAAGGCATCACGCATTCGTTATGCTCCAATGAGTATATTATCCATCGTCCATTGTATGAATGGTTTTTACAGCAGCTTGGAGCTTTCCCCAGCCGCCAAATTGAATTTTCGCGTTTGAACCTTACCTACGCCATGATGAGCAAGCGGAAACTGCGCAAGCTGGTTGAAACCGGTGTGGTGCGCGGGTGGGACGACCCGCGCCTTACCACTCTGCGCGGTTTGCGCCGTCGCGGCGTACCACCTGGTGCAATCATTGATTTTGTCACAGGCACTGGCGAGACAAAGAATGACAGCTGGGTTGAAATGGCGCAATTCGAAGCGGTCATCCGGGATCATTTAAATAAATCCGCACCCCGCCGCATGGCGGTTTTGCATCCCCTAAAGCTGGTGATTGACAATTTCCCCGAAGACATTGTCGAGGAGATGGAAGCGGTAAATAATCCTGAAGATTTGTCCGCTGGAACGCGCAAAGTGCCGTTTTCAAAGGTCATCTACATTGATCAGGATGATTTTCGCGAAAGCCCTCCGCCCAAGTTTTTCCGTCTTTTTCCCGGCAATGAAGTGCGTTTGCGCTACGCCTACCTGGTGACCTGTGTCAGCTTGGAAAAAGATCAAGAGGACAACGTGACCGTTGTTCATTGTACCTATGACCCGGCCACCCGGGGAGGCAACACGCCAGACGGCCGCAAAGTCAAATCCACCATTCATTGGGTTTCGGCGCAGCACGCCGTTCCGGCTGAAGTGCGCCTTTACGAGCAATTATTCACTGTTGAGCGTCCTGATGACGGCGATATCGACTCGATCATTAACCCAGATTCATTAACAATCCTCGAAGATTGTTTTGTTGAACCCGCCCTTGGCGATGCCAAGCCAGGCGAGAATTTCCAATTTGAGCGAACCGGCTATTTCTCCGTCGACCCTGATTCAACGGATGCCAAGCTTGTGTTCAATCGTACCGTTGGATTGCGGGATGCCTGGGGAAAGATTGAGCAAAGCAGCAAATAATAACAATTGCCTTCCATTCCCAATACCTTCAACCGGTCTTAGCTGACCGTGGGTGAATGCCTGCGGGGTTTTGGATCTTTTACGAGGAAGTGCAAAACCAGGGCGGCAGTCCCGCCCAGGATGGCGCTGACCAGGAAAGTGACCGGATAACTTGCGTTATCTGCCAGCCAACCGCCCAGGATAGGCGATAATATCGCCACTGGTGCAATAAAGGTATTTCCAAGGCCGACAAACGTTGGCCTTTGCGCTTCCGAACCAAATTCCAACAGGATCGGGAATCCAATTGTCCAGAAGGCGGTGTTGGCGATGCCTTCCAGAATAATGACCGGATAGAACCAGATTGTACTCGGGGCCAGCCAGGCAAGAATGCAACATGCCACGCTGGCGAGCGCGCCAAACTCGATGACGCCTTTTCGGCTCCACTTATCTGCAATTCGCCCCAGAATGATGTTGGCGGCCATTTGGGTGACCAACAGCACGCTGGTCAATATGCCTGCCTCAATTTCGCTCATGTGAAGTTTTCGAACCGCATAAACCATAAAAAACGCGTAAGCCATCATGCCAGAATAAAACAGCATGCGGCTGATGATGAACCAAACGAAGGGTTTGTTTTCTCTGAAAACGGATCCGATGGTTTTCCATAATGGGAGTTCAGGGCTTTGTTCGCCAACGCGTTGTGACGGTTCTTCGCGGGTCTGCCGAAGGAAAAACCAGCTGATGAGCATGAAAAGGGACGCAATCAGGAATAAATACGAAAAACCGCGCGAGCCGGGATTTCGTTCTACCAAGGTACCCGCGATGATTGCCCCGGCACTCGCAAGTAAATTTGCAACAGCGGACTGAAGGCCAAAAAATGTGGCCAGAAAATCGGACGGAATGATTTTGGCAATCATGTTTTGCCAACCATTGGCCGCAAGACCGGAACCCAGTCCTTGCCAGATTAGCAGCATAAAAGTTAAGGCTAACGCAATACTTGGGCCAATGGTTGGGATGAACCAGGCTACCAAGGCCAGGAAGAAAAAAGGCAACCTTTCATGAATGGTGTTTAGTAAAACGTAGGGCTTTAAGACTTCCAGACGGGCGACTGTTTTGGATGTAAATAATTGCGGCAAAAGCCAACCCATGTTATGGACAGCCGGCACCAAACCAATCAATATCGCCGACTCAGTCATGCTGGACACGAATAAGGGCAAAAAGGTTGTAAAGCTCACAAACCCGATCGCAAAACCAAAAAAACCGCCATCAAACAAATTGACTGTGAGGTTATATTTGAGGTTGCGTTGGACAGGAGACGCCATGAGGTGTACTTTACCATTAAAACCTCAACCCCGGGCACCCGGGGTTGAGATTTCCTGGAATTCGGTTTTTGGGAGATTTACAGGCTTAGAATAATCCGGGGATCTATTGATAAGTCGTTTCGTCCTCGTCATCCATCCAGACTTCATCTTCATCATCCTCGTCTTCGAGCTCTTCCCATTCTTCCAATTCTTCTTCTTCTTCCTCTTCCCAATCATTTTCATCGACGGCTTCTGCCGTAGGGGAATAGGTTTTGCAACCCGCATCCGGATCCAGTTCGACCATTGCGGCGCTGCAATAGCCTTCATCAAGGAAGGCGCAATCGATGTAATGGCAACGAATTTTTGGCATCTTAATCCTCCTGCCTATGATAATTCATTTGTCTGTGAGGGAGCCAGACGTGCCAAGTTCAGCCCAAACAGGACAAGCATGCAAATAGCCGAAAGAACACAAAAAGGGCATATCGCGTGAATGACTGCGATTTCCAGATAGGTTAAATATGCTGAAAACAATACGCCGATCAATGATAATCCAAAGTTTAGCATGACTCCTTGAGCTTGCCAGATGCGTCCGCGAGACTCAAGGAGCAGCAAAGCGATGATTGCCACATAAGCAACAGCGCCAAGTAAAGCCACTGGAATTCCGCCGATCATGGAGTATCGGCTGATATTGACCGACCAACAATCTCCCACCCCTTGAATGCACATGGCTTTGTTATTGCTGTATTTCAAGACGATCAAATAAACCGAATCAAGCAGACCAATCACACTGACAATCATGCTCCAAAGCCAAAGCTTGTTAGCCTTCATTATTCACCATGATTATTTCCATGAAGATTCAGGAGAAAGTGGATACACATTTACGTCTGCTCCGGCAGGAAGCGATTTTACCCCAGAGGGCAGAATCAGTAAAGCATTTGCCCGGGTTAATGCAAATAAATTGCCAGATCCCTGATGGCCAGAGAGGCGTACAGACCATTGTCCAGCGCGGTTTTCCAGGATGGCACGCAAATAACTTTCACGGCCATCGGATTCGACCGTTTCAAGCAACTTCGCCCGCAGGGAAGTTAATTGGATATTTGATCGACCTGCCATCTTTTTGATCGCAGGAATCAAGAAGATCAGGCAACCCACAAAGGCAGAAACTGGATTACCGGGCAAACCGATCACTGGAACCCCACGGTAATTCCCGAATGCCAGTGGTTTTCCCGGGCGCACATCCACTCTCCAGAAGGTTAAACTACCTTGTTCAACGATGATTTTCCGGACAAAATCGAAGGAACCAACGCTAACACCAGCAGAAGTAACCAACAGGTCTACGCCATCAGCCAGGCTGGCATCGAACCAATACCGAATGACTTTTTCATCATCGGGAACAAAGCCTGAGCGCGTGATGATTGCGCCTGACTCCATTAGCATTGCGTTTAGCATGGAAGAATTGGAATCATAGATTTTGCCGGGCCTCAAAGGCTCGCCCTGTTCGATTAATTCATTTCCAGTGGAGAGTAGGGCAACCCTCGGCTGGCGAAAAACCGATACTGACTCATATCCCTGCGAAGCCAGCAATCCCAAATCCTGGGGCAGCAGGCGATGGCCAATTTCAAACAGCTTCGTGCCCGCGACCACGTCTTGTCCCTTCGGGCGGATTGAATCGCCGACTTTCACTGGCGCCGTTAAGCTTATTTTTTGCGGAAGCGGCGCGTCGGGACCGGCTGCAAAAGCATCCGTGGCCTCAACCATGACAACGGCATCGGCGCCCTCTGGAACCACCGCGCCAGTCATGATGCGGGCTGCTTCACCAGAATGGAGGATTACTTCTGGATTTGCACCAGCCGGGATATCGCTGACTACTTTCAGGACGACCGGATTCTTGCCGTCGACAAAGCGGGAGTCGGCGGCTTGAACTGCGAATCCATCAACGCTGGAATTGGTAAATGGCGGCAGATCCCAGTTGGCGGTTAAATTTACCGCCAGAATCCGCCCATTTGCTTGCGGCAATGATATTGTTTCAGGCTGCAATGTCCGAACGGAAGCCAGAATGGTTTTTTGGGCTTCAGAAACCGAGATTAGATCCGGGCGCGATTTCTCTGTTTTCATCCAGGTTTTAACCGGTGCGCTTCCATTACATTGGGAAGGTTTTCAATCCGGGTTAAGGTACGGCTCAATTGCGTAATGTCGCCAATTTCGATGACAAGCGTGATGGTGGCGTGATTATGCGAGACCTTTAATCCAATATCCACAAGATTTATGCCTTCATTGCCCAGGATGGCGGAAATATCTCCCATCAATCCCTGACGGTCATAAGCCTTGATTTGGATGGTGATGGGATAGGTCTTTTGAACCTCGCCCCATGAGACTTTTACCAAGCGCTCTTTATCCGTCAACCGTAAAATATTGGGACAATCCAGGCGGTGAATGGTTGCTCCACGGCCGCGGGTGATGTAACCGATAATTTCATCGCCGGGTGCAGGATTGCAGCAATGCGCAATTGAAGTGAGGATGCCTTTCAGCCCAAGAACATTGACCCCGTTGCCGGTTGTGCGGGTCTCGGTTATGGGATGGGTTTCCGGCAGAATGTCAAAATCGTTTTTCTCGTTGTCCAGTTCGCTAAGCCGGTTCATAATTCGGCCAAGCGAAACATCCCCGCACCCTAATGCCACATAAAGATCTTCGGCTGTCTTAAATTCAAGTTGCCGGGCGAGGGAGTCAAGATCCATGTCGCCCATTCCAAGGCGGTGCAGTTCACGGTCAAGAATGGCTTTGCCCTGGGACAGGTTTTGTTCACGATCCTGATCTTTGAACCACTGGCGGATTTTACTGCGGGCGCGCTGCGTCCGAACCAGGCCAAGGTTGGAGTTTAACCAATCCCGGCTCGGGCCGCCCTGTTTTGCGGTGAGCACCTCAACCTGATCGCCGGTATGAAGGATGTAATCGAGGTTGACAAGCCGGCCATTGATCTTTGCGCCGCGGCAACGGTTGCCAATTTCCGTGTGGACGTGGTAGGCAAAGTCGATTGGAGTCGAGCCAGCCGGTAAATCGATGATGTCGCCGCGCGGGGTAAAAACATAAACGCGATCCTGGAAAACATCCGTCTTCATCCCGTCGACAAATTCCGCGGCGTCCTCCACTTCCTGCCGCCATTCCATCAATCGCCGCAGCCAACTGATGCGCTGCTCGTATATATCATCTTTTCCGCTTTTCTTTTCTTTATAGCGCCAGTGTGCTGCGATGCCGTATTCAGCATTTTGATGCATTTCGGGCGTGCGGATTTGCACTTCAAGCGGCTTGCCATCATCGTAAATCACAGCGGTGTGCAGCGATTGGTAAAAATTATCCTTTGGGGCAGCAATATAGTCATCAAATTCATGTGGGATGGGCCGCCAGTGGGTATGAATTACGCCTAACGCAGCATAACACGCCGGGATATCCGGCACCATCAAACGAACGCCGCGCAGGTCGAGTACCATATCGAAGGCTTTGCCGCGATCCATCATTTTATGGTAAATGGAATAGATATGTTTTGGACGTCCGGATATTTCTGCTTTTATGTTGCTGTCAGCCAATAATTTTGCCAGGTGCTGGGTGATCTGTTCTATTTGCTTTTCGCGGTCGATTCGTCTCTCAGCGAGGTTTTCGGCGATTTCCTTGTATTTTTCCGGGTTTGTGTAGCGGAAGCCAAGATCTTCCAGTTCCCATTTGATCTGCCAGATGCCCAAACGATTGGCCAGCGGTGCAAAAATATCCAACGTTTCGCGCGCAATGCGAATGCGTTTGCTTTCAGGCATATAACCCAACGTCCGCATGTTATGCAGCCGGTCGGCCAATTTGATTAACACCACGCGGATGTCTTCGCCCATGGCGAGAAACACTTTCCGCAGGGTTTCGTTGGCCAAATCGCGTTTACGGCTACGCAGCGCAGCGGCTTCGGCTGCAGCAGCTTCCGCGGCTGCAGTTTCCTGTGGGCTTCCGACCGGAATGGCAACTGTCTCCAATTCCGTTTCGTGCTGGTCCGCCCGAGTTACGCGGGGTAAATTGTCAAGTTTGGTAACGCCATCCACTAACTTGCTGACATCTTCGCCGAATTCGCGGCGGATATCCGCCAGGGTAATTTCAGTATCTTCGACGGTATCATGCAAAAGTCCGGCTGCAACCACATCGGGGGGAACATTCAATTCCACCAATATTGTCGCCACGGCAACGCAATGGGTGATATACGGTTCACCGGAAGCGCGTTTTTGACCTGCGTGGGCTTTTTCAGCAAAATAATATGCGTGCTCGATCAATTCCCTGTCGATTACGGAATACGACTCAGGAAGCGCTTGCAATAATCCATCGAGGAAAGAGGTCGCCATTTGTTGGTTTCCAGAAGGGTTCTTCTTGGATGTGATAGTATACCCTCACCGGCAGGGTAAAAACAAGACCAATAACCGAATTTATCCCGAGTTTTAACGCAATATTTAATACGATGTTTTTCTTTACTTTTCGTTAATCCATTTTATGGTTATGCTGGAAGCGGTCGAGAATTCGGGCAAGGTCAAGGTCTTGGACTGAATTGGCGATTAAATCAGCTTTGGATAAATCAAGGTGGATCGAAATGGAATTTGGATAGGCAACGCATGCCAACCCCGCTGATTTGGCTGCGCGGATGCCCATGGGCGAGTCTTCAAAGACGATGGCTTCTTCAGAGCCGATATTCAATCGTTTTAATGCCAGCTGGAACAACTCGGGATCCGGTTTGACCTTGGTCACATCCTCTGCTGTGCAGACCGCCTGAAAATATTTTCCCGCACCGACTCTGTCTAAACCCGATTCAACCCAGGTTTTGCCAGAACTTGAGGCGACCGCCATTGCAATGCCAAAATTCTGTGCTTGCTCCAGGAGAGGTATTATCCCGGGCCGCAAACTCTCATTTTCAATTGCTTGCGTCGATAGCAGCTTAAACTGCTTCTTCAATTCATCCTTGTCGAAACTTTTTGATGTCTTACTCATTAAATCAGCAACCGGGTCGAATGCATCCGGCGAAGTACCCAAACATTGCACCCACTCTTCCGGGCGGAGCTCTGCTCCCAGATCCCGGTAAAGCTTTTGCCAGGTGTGCATTTGCGGTGTTTCTGTGTCGACCAGCAAACCATCAAAATCGAAAATAAATGCTTTGATTTTCATAAGGGAAAATTCTACATCAAAAATTACTAAAAAGAGCGGCGTTACTCCGCTCTTTTCCCAGAGGTAACAAGTCTATTGAAGTTTTTCCTTGCCGGCGAACTTGCGGTATGGCGATACGATTGCCAGAGTCTCGGCATCCTCCGGGACGGTCTGGTTGGTGACCATTCGAGCAAGCAATTCACCCACGCTCGGCCCCATCATAAAGCCTTGTCCGCATAAGCCAACTGCCAGGAGGAAACCCGGGACTTCTTGCGACCAGCCAATCAATGGATTGCCGTCAGGTGTCATCGGGTACAAACCGCGCCAGGTCCGGCGTACGCGGATATTCTTAAGCCGCGGCATGATTTCGATCATACGGCGCGACACCATTGGTAGGAATTGGCTTGTTTCGCGTTCGTCATATCCCCAGATATTTGGGCTGGGCGTGATGCAAAAGATGATCTGCCCGGTAACGTGCTGATAAAAATAGTAGTTAGCCGAGCCTGGCATCGGGCGAATATCTACGATCATGGGGTCGAGGAAATGCGCCACCGGCTCCGTAATCGCAGCCTCATGGCTGTCAGGCTGGACCGGAATATCCATGCCAACCAGTTGGCCGATCGGATTCGCCCAGGCACCGGCGGCATTGATCACAATTTCGGCATGGTATGTGGCGCGGTTGGTGCGGACACCGGCAATATGGCCGTCTCTCAGCAGGATTTCCTGGATGGGTTCATTAAAATGGAATTCGGCGCCGTGCTTGAGGGCTTGCCGGTAGAAGGCGTGAGTTGCCAGCAGGGGTGAGGCGCTCCCGTCATCCGGAGAAAAGGTTCCCCCGATCAGGTTTTCAGTATTAAGATCAGGCGAAATTTCGAGCATCTGGCGGGCATCAAGCCAATCGATGTTAAGACCATAAGCTTTTTGCTTAACCAGCAGTTCTTTCAGCGTGTTTTCTTCTGTATTCCGATAAGCCACGAAGGCATAACCGCCTTTGTACCATTCAATTTCATCGCCGTAGATTTCTTTCCAGGTGGAAAAAATCTCAATGCTTCGCAGGCAAAGCCGTATTTTGGCTGCATCGGAATGAGTGGCCCGGATCCCGCCGATGGCTTTTTTGTTCGATTCCTGGCCAACGCTGGAACATTTATCTACAACCAATACTTTCAAACCGGATTTGGCGATATTTAATGCGGCCGGGGTGCCCGTAGAGCCGGAGCCAATAATAATGACATCGTAATGTGGAAGGGTGGAGGTAGTCATTTGGACCTACTCCTGCTCTTCTTCGCCGGCAAAAGTGCCCAATTCAACCTCAACAAATACCGGGCGCTTGGTGCCTTCGGTAATCTCTTCATTGGCAATACCCTCTTCCTTAAAAAGGCGATGGATAATGGCATTGCAGGTTTTTGAACCGCATGCGCCCATTCCAGCTCGGGTGACGATCTTGATCTCGTTCATGTCGCGGTAACCGTGCCGAATCAGGTCGCGCAGTTCACCGGCCGTGACCCTTTCGCAGCGGCAAACAATCATATCGTCCGCGATATGGTCGATGTATTGATCGAGAGGCTGGGTCACAGTAGGTTCCTGTACCTGGATGCCGGCAATGCGGTTGGCAATTTCATGAGGCGCCTGAACCTGGACAACCAATGTTCTGTCGATGTCGGAGACGGTGTAAACCGATTGAACTTCCAATTTTGCCAGGGCCAGACCTTCGGTATCCAATACTGTAACGACATCAGATTTGCGAATTTCTTCCCGCGTAAATTCATAAGGGATTGATACCGTTGGCAGGGAAGAATTGGCGCGCGAATCAACTAACGTGATCGCCAATCCCGGGCAGCCTGCCACACATCGTTCGCAGGCTTCACAGCAGTAGCTGTTTCCTAGAAAGCTTGGAATCTGGCGTATATCCTTGGTATCCACATAAATCAATCCATGTGGACACAAAGAAGAACAAGGATTACAGGGAATTTCCTGAGTGCAGTGAATGATTGGCATTACGCCAGCTGTCACTTCGGGCAACTCTTCACTGACGGTGCGACCTGGTCGCGATTTTAGAATTTCGCTGGTTCGATACCAGGTGCGTGGGATTTCTTCAGTGGCAATGCCCAGCGCCTGGGCAATTTCAACCCCGCGGATTTTTCCTGAAAAGATCGCAGCGGAAGCCTCTGCGATTTCCTCTGCGTCGCCTGCAACCAGGACGTTCAACCCAAAATCCTTTGCTTTGAGATAAAACTCATTCACCGGGTCCAGGCCTACCGCAACCAGGACACTGTCGCATTCAAAAGACTTTTCGGTACCGGGAATGGGTACAAAATCCTTGTCAACTTTTGCGATGGTTACGGATTCGACCTTACCGTCACCATTTGCACTCAGGACCGTGTGAGATGTGTAGATCGGCACGCCCATGCGGGTAAGTTTATCCTTGTGTACTTTGTAGCCGCCGCATTCAGGCAAAGCCTCAGCCAACCCTACCACGCCAATCCCTGCCTGAAGGGCATGATAACCGGCAATTAAGCCGACATTGCCGCCGCCCACGATGAACAGTTTTTCAGCCGGCTTAACAAGGTCGCGGTTCACTAAAGTTTGAAACGCTCCAGCGCCGAAGACCCCTGGCAGCGTGTTGCCCTTGAAGGCTAAAAACTTTTCACGTGCGCCGCTGGCAACCAGAAGTATTTGGGGCTTGACCAACACATATTCATCGCCATGCTTTAGAATGCCGACTTTTTGATCGCTGAAAACCGCCAGGCAAGTGCTGCGCGTCCAGATTTCCACACTGGGATATTGGCGTAAATCCTCCTCCAAGCGAGTCGCAATATCGATTCCGCGTGTTCCGGCGTAGACGGCACTGGTGGAACCAAAGAAGCGGTGCGTTTGTAAAACCAGTTTTCCGCCCAGGCGGTGCTTATCATCGACCAAAATAACCTTGACGCCGCGTTTACCCAGTTCGATGGCGGCTGATAGCCCGGAAGGACCGCCCCCAATAATCAGAACAGGGATTTCATTCTCCTGGATTGCTTTCAGCGGGGGAACCTGATCAATTTTTGGAAGTTCCGGCAGACCTTCCAAAGGATTGATTTGCATATTTTCTTCGACAAGCTCCATGCACGCCTTTAAGGGTTTACCGTTCGCGAGAACCATGCATTGCGAGCATTGGCCATTTGCACAAAATAATCCCTGAGGCGAGTGATCGAGGGCATGGTGACCAAACACGCGAATGCCGTTCGCGAATAGCGCCGAAGCAATGGTTTCAGCTTCAAATGCCTTGAATTTTTGCCCTTGCCAATAAAACACAATCTCACGCCGCTCCGGGATGGGTAAGATCGGATGTTGCCTGATGCGGAATTCTGTCATTTTTTCGCCTTTGGGAATGGAGGTAACCACACGGATAAATTGAATCAAGCGGATTAATTGAATCAATCGGAATTGTATCAAAAGGCCTAGCCATTCTGTCACTGTAATTCAGCCTATGTTAGCCTTCTGAGTGTCATAACTTTTAATTCGTGCTAGAATTTTATTGGGATATATGATCTGTTAATTCACCAGGAGGAATTTCAGCATGAAGAGAATTGCTGTTCTCACCAGCGGCGGGGATGCACCGGGAATGAATGCTGCGATCCGGGCTGTTGTCCGGACGGGCATTCACTATGGCTGCGAAATGTACGGGGTCAAACTCGGTTACGAGGGGTTGATCAACGGCAAAATCATTCCGCTGGGGGCGCGCGATGTGGGCGGGATTATTCAACGCGGCGGAACAATTTTAGGCAGCGCGAGGTCGCTGGAATTTAAAACCGAGGAAGGCCAGCTCAAGGCCATTCGGAATCTGAATGAATCCGGCATCGATGGGTTGGTTGTCATTGGCGGAAATGGCTCGCAAACTGGTTCCTACGCCCTCTCGAAACATGGATTCCCGGTCGTAGGCGTCGCCTCTACCATCGATAATGACCTGTTCGGGTCTGAGATTACCATTGGCGTAGATACTGCGCTTAATATAGCCCTCGAAGCGATTGACCGTTT
The DNA here is from genome assembly GCA_964536805.1 of uncultured Longilinea sp. Taxonomy (GTDB): domain Bacteria; phylum Chloroflexota; class Anaerolineae; order Anaerolineales; family Anaerolineaceae; genus Longilinea. The sequence goes on along the minus strand of CAZHYQ010000003.1, from coordinate 15,081 downwards.
GAAAATAACTGCATCCTCACACCAGCGGGCTTTTTTACTCGAGGTAATGGGGCGCGGCTGCGGTTACCTGGCATTGATGTCAGCTCTTTCCGGCGGCGCTGAGATGGCGGTCATACCCGAAATACCGGTTACGCCGGATCAGATTGCGGAACGCTTGCGAGTCGCCTATGAAAAAGGCAAAGCCCATGCCATCATTGTGGTTGCCGAAGGGGCTGAATACAATGCTGAAAAATTGGCCGCTTATTTCACCAAACACCGCGAGAGTCTTGGGTTTGAATTGCGGACGACGACGTTGGGATATGTTCAACGCGGGGGCAGCCCGGGCGCCTTCGACCGCATTTTGGCCAGCCGGTTGGGAGCAGCGGCCACCGAGGCGCTTACCAAAGGCGAGTTCGGCGTATTGAAGGGCCTGATTAAGAGCGAAATCCAATCGACACCATTGGAAGTGGTGGCAAATAGCAAAAAATTAATCGATCCAAGGTTATTTGAACTGGCAGAAATGTTGGACTGATAAAAGTCCCCGCCTATTTTGGCGGGGGCTTTTTTATTAGTCCTTAACCGGATTTAGGTGCCAGCGCAGGTAAGCCTCAATAAAGCCGTCCAGATCGCCCTCCAGAACCGAAAGAGCATTGCCAACTTCATAATCGGTGCGGTGATCCTTGACCATCTGGTAGGGGTGGAGCACGTAGGAACGAATTTGACTGCCCCATTCCGTTTTCACATATTCGCCGCGTAGCGTGGCTAAATCTTTTTCGTGCTGCTGTTGTGCCATGTCTTCCAGGCGGCCCTGCAATACCTTCATGGCACTTTCGCGGTTTTGCATTTGGGAGCGTTCATTTTGGCAGGAAACGACCAGGCCGGTGGGCAAGTGGGTGATGCGAACTGCCGTCATATTCTTTTGCACATTCTGTCCGCCCGCGCCGGCTGAGCGGTAAACATCGATGCGTAAATCCTCCGGGTTGATCTGGACTGTGGCCGTTTCGGAGGTAACCTGCGGAAGGACTTCTACCTGAGCAAAAGAGGTGTGCCGCCGGTGGGCTGAATCAAAGGGCGAGAGGCGTACCAGACGGTGCACGCCTTTTTCAGCGTGCAAATAGCCATAGGCCAGCCGGCCTTTGACCGAAATGGTGACGCTCTTGATCCCGGCTTCTTCGCCTTCGGTTAAATCAAGAATTTCAGATTCGTAATTATGGCGTTCAATCCAGCGCAAATACATTCGCTGGAGCATCATGGCCCAATCATTCGATTCTGTGCCCCCTGCGCCGGAGCTAATCGTCAGCAAGGCGTCACCCTTGTCGTAAGGTCCAGAAAGCAAGGCACTTAATTCGAACTGTTCGAGTTCCTTTTCAATCGGAGGCAACTCAGCCTCCAAATCCGGTCGGAGACTTTCATCCCCAAGTTCAGCCAGTTCCAGCGCATCTGCGATCCGTTTTTCAAGTTTCTGCCAACCCTCAAGGTCCCCTCGTAGGTCAGCGAGATTCTTCATCACACGCTGTGCCTCGTCGCGGTTATTCCACAGGTCAGGATCTTCAGATTTCTTTTGTAAGGCTGCTATTTCAACTTCTTTGCCGGGTAAGTCAAAGATGCACCATTAGTTCATGGATACGGTCTGCGGCGGTGCGCAGACGGTCGATCAAATCCTGCATGCTTCCTCCAATTACTTATTGAGTCCTAAAATGCCGTCCACAAACGCTTCACGGTCAAAGGTCTGTAAATCTTCCGGTCTTTCACCCAGGCCAGCATAGAGAATGGGTAAACCGAGTTCTTTTTGGATGGCAAATGCCATGCCGCCTTTGGCGGAAGAATCGAGTTTGGCAAGGATGATGCCGCTTACCTGGGCCGTATCCTTGAACGCACGCGCCTGTTGGAGCGCATTTTGACCGGTGGTCGCATCCAGGACCAGCCAGGTGGCGTGTGGAGCACCGGGTAGGGCTTTGCCAACAACCCGGGAAACTTTCTTGAGCTCTTCCATTAAATTAAAGCGGGTATGCAACCGCCCGGCGGTGTCGATCAAAACGATATTCAATTTTCTGGAAATCGCAGCCTGAACTGCATCATAAGCTACCGCCCCCGGGTCGCCGTCGGGCTGACCGGCAATGACGGGCAGGTTTAACCGGTCGCCCCAAACCTGAAGTTGATCCACCGCCGCTGCACGATAGGTATCTGCCGCAGCTAGAAGAACCTTCTTTCCCTTCATGGCAAACTGGCGGCCCAACTTGGCAATGGTCGTTGTTTTTCCAGAACCGTTCACGCCAACAATCAAAATGATAGCTGGAACATGGCTATCCAAATCCATCGGGCTGGCAACATCCAGCCGGTTGATCAATTCAGTGCGAAGACTAGCCTGTAACTCGTCTGTGCGGGTCAAGCCATCCTTGATTACTTGCTGCTGCAAGGCCGATAAGATCGATTCCGTTGTCTCCACGCCAAGGTCCGCCTGGATGAGAATCGCTTCCAACTCATCCCAGGTTTCAGCAGATATATCGGTTGCACCAAAGAGCGTGGCCAGGCGGCCGAAGGCAACTTTTCGGGTGCGGTTGAGTCCTTCAATCCATTTATTGAACATATTAATCCCGGGGGTGATTATAACATTTTCCAACCGATGGTCAGGTTGAGTGTTCGGTAGCCAGCTGGCCGCAACCGGCCTGAATGTCGATTCCCCGGCGAATGCGAACGGTACATGGAATTCCTGCCTTTTCCAACTCAGCCTTGAATGCTTCGGCACTTTGGCGGGTGCTGCCAGTGCCGTTGAATTTATGCGTTGGGTTAAGCGGAATGACATTCACATGGCAGATCATTCCTTTGAGGAGCTGCGCCAATGATTGTGCCTGTTCCGGCGAGTCATTCACGCCCTGAATCAGGGCCCACTCAAAGGTCAACCGCCGGCCAGTTGTATCAATGTATTCGTGGCAGGCTTGTATTAATTCTGCAATGGGATATTTCTTGTCGACCGGCATCATGCTGGAACGCAAGGAATCATCGGTGGCGTGCAGGCTGATTGCCAGGTTGATCTGGCGCTTTTCAGCTGCAAATCTGCGAATCATGGGCACAAGACCGACGGTCGAGATCGTAAACCGGCGGGCGCCAAGGTTCAGACCATCCGGGTGATTTAACCGGTCGATGGCTGCCATGGTATTGTCGTAATTGTGAAAAGGTTCGCCCATTCCCATCAGAACAACATTGGTGACGGATTTTCCTTCTTGCTTAAGGGTGCGGGCATAATACAACACCTGTTCCACGATTTCACCGCTGGAAAGATGCCGCTTGAAACCCATCTGTCCTGTGGCGCAAAATGTACAGCCCATTGCGCAGCCTGCCTGGGACGAGATGCAGAGCGTTTGCCGGTGTTCGTACCGCATCAATACGGCTTCGATAGAGCGTTGGTCAGATAAGCGAAATAATGTTTTCACGGTCTGCTGGTCGCTGGATTTTAAAACTGCGGCCGGGATAAGCTCGGAAAACTGCAATTCATTGGCCATCCTATCCCGCAAATTGGCCGGCAGATTGGTAAATTCTTGCGGAGATTGCCACAATTGGACATAAATTCCCTGCCAGATCTGTTTGGCCCGGTAGGTTGGCTGTCCCCAGGACGCGACCAATTCTTGGAGCTGATTCAGGTCAAGGTCGTAAACAAGCGGCCGTTCAAGGATCATCGGATTTATATCCATCATTAAATTAACTCAACCAATTGGGTCAAGTCATTGGCTACAAAGTCAGGTTTGGGTTCCCAGGATTCCAGATCCTTTGCCGTTGTTACTCCGCTGAGAACCAGGCCGGTCCGGCAGCCAGCCCGCTGGCCACCCAGAATGTCGGTATCGAGGCGGTCGCCAACAGCAATAGTCTCCCGGGCTGGCAATTGTAATCGATCCAACGCCATGAAATACATATCCGGAGACGGTTTGCCGGCGATAATGGGATGAACATCCGTAGCCGCTTGCAAAGCCGCAAGGATTGAGCCTGCACCTGGAATTAAACCATCCGGGGTAGGGAAGGTTCGGTCTGGATTGGTGCCATAAAAAGGCAGACCACCCCTGATCAGTTGTGTTCCCAATTTAAGCTTATCATACGTAATTTTACGGTCCAAGCCAGCAACCACCGCGATTGGTTTTTCCTCAGCTCGAGCTGAAGGAAAGCCCTGGCTGGATAAAGCCTTCACCAGACCTTCTTCGCCGATCACAAAAACAGGCCCGCCTGATGGAAAATCCTTCTTCAGCCGAAATGCAGCGGCAGCGGCTGAATTGATCACATGCCAAAGATCCAATTCAACTCCAAAACCTCCCAGCTTTTCCAAGTATTGCTCAGGCGTTCGAGTAGCGTTGTTGGTTGCAAGAATTACCTGAATATTTTTCTCATTAAGCCGCGAAAAAATGGAAGGCAAATTCCCGATTGAATCCCGGTCTTTCCAGAGGACGCCATCCATATCGAGGATCATTGCGCGGATGAGAGGCTTACTTGGCATGAGACCCCTTTGTTACACACAAGCCGGATAGCAGTTGCCATCCGGCTTGCGGTCATTTCATATCTTCTTTCCGGTTATTTCTTGGGCGGAACCAGAACCTGGTCCACCAGACCGTATTCAACTGCCTGGGTGGCATCCAGGTAGAAATCGCGATCAGTATCATGCTGGATGACTTCCGGCGTTTTACCGGTGGCATTTGACATAATTTCAGTCAAACGGGTCTTTAGGCGCAAAACCTCGCGTGCCTGAATTTCGATATCGGATGCCTGCCCCTGAGCGCCGCCCAGCGGCTGGTGCATGTGAATGGTGGCGTGAGGCAGCGCATAGCGCTGGCCTTTGGTACCTGCTGTCAATAAAACCGTTCCAAATGAGGCGGTGACGCCAACTGCAACCGTGCTGATCTTGTTAGGGATCATCTGCATGGTGTCGTAGATGGCCAAGCCGGCATAGATTTGCCCGCCAGGCGAGTTGATATACATTTGAATGGGGCGCTCGGGATCTTCCTTGCTCAGGTAGAGCAACTGCGCCACAATCACATTCGCCACTTGATCATCGATCGGCGTGCCCAGGAAAATGATGCGTTCCTTGAGCAGCAGAGAATAAATATCATATGCGCGTTCACCCCGGCCGGATGTTTCGACGACCATAGGAATGACCGACTCAAAATTTGGGATGGACATAAACCCTCCTAGGTGTTTATGCAGCGGCGTTATTCGGCCGCTTGTGGTTCAGCTGGTTCGCTCTCACCGCTGGGAGCAGCATCGCCAGCTTCGGTGGTTGTTTCAGCAACTTTTTCAGCCTCGCCGGTGGCAATTGCCTTGAGACGTTCAAGGATGCGTTGGTTATACAGCCGTGAAACAGCATCCATGGCGATGGCATTCACCAGGCGTTCGGTGACTTTTTTGGGGTCGAAACCGGGGGTGGTTGAAAGCTGCTGCAGTGTGCCATTGACGGCATCATTCACTTCGGTTTCGGCCAGCTCGATCTTCTCAGCTTTTCCAATTTCTTCCAATACCAGTGAGCGCACCAGGCGTTTTACAGCCGAAGGCGCAACCTGTTCGGCCATAAAGGTTTCTCGATCTGTTTTCATCAGCTTTAAATAGGTATCCAAATCGAGGTTGTTCTTGCTCAAGTCTTCCTGGAGGTGTTCAAGAATGTGTTCCTTCTCATCCTCCAGGACCTGGGGCGGATATTTGATGGTAGATTCAGCGGCGATCTGCTCAAAAATGTCATCAAAGAATTTTTGATCGTATTCTTTGCGAACATTCCCGCTTAGCTGTTCAACAACCGATTTCTTGAGCTCCTCAAAGTTGCTAAACTCGCCCATTGATTTGGCAAATTCATCGTCCAATTCCGGTAGGTGAAGGGCTTTAATGCTTTGAACTGCGACGTGGTATTCCACCTCGCGGCCGCGCAGTTTTTCATCAACCTCTTCTTCGCCAAATGTATGTTTAATGGTCTTTTCGTCATTGGCAGATAGGCCGACGAGTTCTTCCGAAAAACCAGCAAATGGCCAGTCTTTATCCGAAAGGGTGTCCTCACCAATGATCGTTTGAGCCGGTCCATCCTTAACGACTTCAGCGTCTTCGCCCTCGGCGGTTTGTGTAAAGTGCCCGTTAAGCATGTAATAAACAAGGTCGCCCTTTTCTGCAGCCCTTTCAACCGGTTCGGCGGTCGCGTAGCTGGTCTGAAGGCGGCGAAGATTCTCGGACACCTGTTCATCGCTGACCGAGGGGGCATCATAGGTTTTCCGGATGGCTTTGTAATCGCCCAGGGTGACTTCTGGAGCAAGCGGAACAATGAAACTTAGTTTAACAGGATCGGTGCTGATGATTTCTTCCAACGAACCGGATGCGCCTGGTTTTATGCCAGCTTCGTCCAGGACTTTCGAATATTGATCATCGATCAGAAGTTCGACGGCCTGTTTCACGATGGTGTCATCACCGTACATGCGGCGGACGATATCGTAAGGGGCTTTACCGGGACGGAAACCGGCAATTTTGGTTTCCTGAGAAATCTTGCGTGCAGCCCGTCGCTTGAAACCTTCCATTGTTTCAGCGTCGAACTCGGCGATAATCTTGACCTGATGGTCTTCGCGTGGTTGAGTTTCAATTTTCAATTCAATATTCCTTCAAAAAATTTCAATCAAGATCTTTGTTGCATGGTGCGGAAGGAAAGATTCGAACTTTCATGCTCTGTGTCTGATCAGATACCCTGGCAAAGAGCGCATAGCCAATGTTCCGCACATCTGAAAAACAATCTTTACCGATCTCTTGCATTCGAGGGGAAATTATACCATACCCTCCACCTCTAGAAACAGTCTCAATCAGGTTTGAAACCCTCTTAATCAGCCTTGGCGGTAATCAACCACATGATGTTTACTTTACGAAAGTAATATTAGAAATAAATATGAATATTATGCCAATTAATATTGTCGAAAAATATAAGGCAGCCACTCTACTTGCTTTAAGTGAAGGAAAAGCAGATAATTATTAAACTCAATTTTCACCACCTCGAACGTCTTTCGGAGAAGATATTGAGCGATCGTTCTGAAGACGAAATCCATCAGATAGTCCAAAAGGTGCTCAACCAATTCGCTGGGCGTCCAGAACTTATTCCGGCCGAGTCCTCCAGCCGCCAACCGACAAAACCCGTTCCGCAGACGGAAAATAATTCGGGTAAACGGAAAACCGTGGCAATCGGCGCTGACCACGGCGGGTTTGAGCTAAAAGAAATCCTTAAGCCAGAACTGACGGCGCTTGGTTTTGATTTTTTGGATGTGGGCACGGACAGTAAAGAAGCGGTTGATTATCCTGATTTTGCCCATGAGGTGGCTAAAATGGTCGCCAGTGGAAAAGCCTGGCGCGGAATTGCTATTGACGGCGCTGGGATTGGCAGCTGCATTGTAGCCAACAAAGTGCCAGGGGTGCGGGCCGGAATAGCTTACGATTATTCCTCAGCGGTAAATGGGCGAGAACATAACGATACCAATGTGCTTACCCTTGGGGCCGGTTTGATTGGCGTAGCTCTTGCCAGGCAAATCATTAAGGTCTGGCTGTCGACGGAATTTGGCGGCGGCCGCCATGAGCGCCGGATTGTCAAGATTACAGCCGTTGAAAAACAATACCTGAAATAGAGGCGCGATGGACGTTGACTTGAAGACGGTGGAACAACTGGTTGAAATCATCACCCGTGAAGTGTTGGTCGCCATGGCGGAACAAAAACAACGGGCAGCCGATCCGGCTGGCCAAGTGTGCAAGATGAATTGCGCGGATGGATTGTGTGTAAAAACCTGTTTCGACCGCGCCGGGCAGGTAGTCAGCGCTGGTGCCGAGCGGCTTTCTTCCACGCTTGGCGGCGTTCCGCAGGATCTGAACCTTTCTGGAATGATTGATCACACTTTGTTAAAGCCGGACACAACCCCTGACCAGATTGCCCAGTTGTGCTTTGAAGCGCGGAAATATGGTTTCGCTTCAGTGTGCGTCAATCCGGTTTGGGTTCCCCTGTGCGCCCAGCTTCTGCAGGGATCAAGAGCCAAAGTTTGCACCGTAATCGGCTTTCCGCTAGGCGCCACTGCCAGTGAAGTGAAAGCCTTCGAAACGCAAAACGCCATCGATCACGGGGCAACAGAGATCGATATGGTGATCAATGTCGGCGCGCTGAAAGCACGCGATCTGGACCTGGTTGCAAAGGATATCCGCGGGGTGGTGAATGCCGCCCATGCACGCGGTGCTATTGTGAAAGTCATCCTGGAAACTGTCTTGCTAACAGATGAGGAAAAAACGATCGCTTGCCTGATATCAAAAGAAGCCGGTGCGGATTTTGTGAAAACATCCACTGGTTTTGCTGGCGGCGGAGCAACGGTCGCCGATGTAGCGCTAATGCGGCGCGTGGTTGGCTCTGAAATGGGCGTTAAAGCCTCGGGCGGCGTGCGCACATACGAGGATGCGGAAAACATGGTAAAAGCCGGCGCAACCCGTATTGGCGCAAGCGCAGGCGTCAAAATCATTCAAGGACCCAGCACCGAAAAACCAGCTGCTGTTGCAGCAACCGCTCCGGCCAAGAGCTATTAAAGGGATTGCCATGCTGATTGCCAAAGTGATAGGAACAACGGTTTCAACCATCAAGGATGAAAAATTGAGCGGGCGCAAGCTTCTCATCGTTCGCCAGACGGATGAGCGCGGCAACGGGGTGGGAAAACCTTTCGTTGCTGTCGATACAGTCGATGCCGGAATTGGCGACCTGGTGCTTACCTGTGCAGGATCTTCAGCCCGCCAGACTACCATCACTAAAGATACGCCTGTTGACGCAGTCATTATGTCCATTATTGATTCCCTGGAAGTGGATGGGGAAGTTGTTTTCCGAAAATCGTGAGTAACCAGTTACGAATTATCGAATAAGGAATTCGGATTTGGACCAGGATCTTTCCTCCATTCAGGAAGCACGAGATACGGTTGCCAGAGCCTATGAGGCCTGGAAAATCTGGAGCCATGCCACCCAGGCAGATGTGGACCGGGTCTGTGCTGCCATGGCGGCTGCCGGCGTTCAGGCATCCGAAAGACTGGGCCGGCTGGCAAATGAAGAAACCGGTTATGGCGTTGCCGCTCATAAGAAGCTGAAGAACGAATTTGGTTCGCGGGTGGTCTGGGAAAGCATCCGCGATTTGAAAACTGTCGGGGTAATCCGGCATGATCCTGACCGCCGCATTTATGAAATTGGCTGGCCGATGGGTGTCATTGCTGCCCTGGTGCCGTCCACCAATCCAACCTCCACGGCATTCTGCAAGACGCTGATTGCTGTGAAATCCCGCAATGCCATCATCTTTTCTCCGCATCCGGCGGCCAGACGCTGCATTTATGAGGCAGTGCAGACCATGGCACAGGCCGCCGAGAATGCAGGTGCGCCAAAGGGATTAATCAATTGCCTGCAACAGGTTTCGCTGGTCGGAACCCAGGAATTGATGTCACACCGGAACACCGCGCTAATTCTGGCCACTGGCGGAACGCCAATGGTGAAAGCTGCCCATTCGACCGGTAAACCGGCTTACGGCGTTGGCCCCGGGAATGTACCCGTTTACGTGGATCGCTCAGCCGATGTTGAAAAGGCCGCGCGCTATATTGTTGCCTCCAAAGCGTTCGATTATTCAACCATCTGCGCCACCGAACAAGCGGTCATTGCAGACCGGCCGATTGCCCTTTTGTTGGCTGATCGCATGCGCGCAGAAGGGGCTTATTTTACAAATTCGCAGGAAACGGATGCATTGCGGAAAGCGCTTTTTAGAACCGACGGCGGAATGAACACCGACGTTGTTGGCAAGTCTGCCTCTTATGTAGCCGTTTATGCCGGTTTTCACGTCCCTGCAGAAACGCGCGTCCTGGTAGCACCCTTGGCAAAAGTCGGACGGCAGGAACCGCTTTCCCACGAAAAACTGACTACTGTTCTTGGGTGGTATGAAGCTGATGGCTGGGAACAGGGATGCGAAACATCCATAGCCTTAATTCAAACAGGCGGGCGCGGTCACACCCAGATCATTCATGCCAACGATGAGCGGGTGATCATGGCTTTTGGATTGGAAAAGCCGGTCTTTCGCATCCTCGTGAACACCATGGGTACTCTGGGTGCCATTGGCCTGACCACCGGTCTGATGCCTTCCCTGACATTGGGTTCAGGCGGAATCGGCGGTTCAATCACAGGCGATAATATTACCGCTTACCATCTGTTGAATATCAAGCGCCTGGCTTATGAAACGATGCCGCCACCCATGGAAGCATTCTCACCTGGTGAAACGCCTGCCGGTCCGTCGCCCGAGGAAATTGAGGGCGTCGTACAGCAGGTTATCAATGATCTATTGGGGAGCAAGAATCCCTCGTAGCTTAGATTCAATTCTTGTATTCCAAAGGAAGGAAGAAAATGGCTCAAGACACGTCTTTGATCGCACTAGGAATGGTTGAAACCCGCGGCCTGGTGGCTGCAATTGAGGCGGCCGACGCAATGGTAAAGGCAGCAAATGTTACTTTAATCGGCTCCGAATATGTCGGCGGGGGCCTTGTCACCGTTATGGTACGGGGCGATGTTGGCGCGGTGAAGGCTGCCACCGATGCTGGCGCTGCGGCTGCCAAGCGGGTTGGCGAGATTGTTTCGGTTCATGTAATTCCACGGCCTCACAATGATGTGGAAATGATCCTGCCCAAACAAACCAAGGGAAGCATCGGCGGAAGAAGCTAAGCAATTCCGGCCGGTTTCTCAACCCAGATCGTGAAGAAAGAAGATTATGGCTGAATCTTTCTCTTTACGCTGCTATTGTTATTTGGATCGCATGCAGCCTCAATATGCTGCATTCGTAGGGACGGTAACACAAGGCGACCTCCCGACCGAAGGCATGGCGGCCTTGTACGTTGAAATGGCCCCGGGGAATGAAGTATTCCGGATGGTGGACATTGCGGTCAAAGCGACGGAAGCACGGCCTGGCGCACAGATTGTGGAACGCGAGTTCGGCATGTTCGAAGTGCACTCGCCCAACCAGGCGGCTGTGCAGGAAGCGGGCAGGGTCGTCCTGGATCGGTTGGGTCTTAAGATTGAAGACCGCATCCGCCCGCAAGTTGTTTCAACCCAGGTCATCACTCGCATCGATCCCTATCAATCGCAACTGTTGAACCGTTTCCGCAAGGGCAGCATGCTGGTTCCGGGCGAAACCATGCTTGTGCTGGAATGCGCACCGGCAGCCTATATCAATTATGCCTGCAACGAGGCTGAAAAAACAGCCAGCATTAAATTGATCCATGTATCATCCGTGGGTCGTTTTGGCCGGATGTGGTTGTCAGGATCCGAAGCCGAAATCCTCACCGCAAAGAATGCTGCCATTCAAGCCCTGGAAAGTCTGCAAGGTCGGGAAGGCGCCTGATTGATCAATTCACTGGAGGTTAGATAGGAGCGATTAATGCCTAAAGAGTTCTACACTGAACGGGATATCGAGGATATGGTGAAACGCGGCATCCTATCCCTCGAGCTCAATGATCAGGTGGTAATGACCGACCTGGCGTATGAGAAAGCCAATAAATTGGGCATGAGGTTGATACGGGGAAAACCTGAAAATCCTCCCGCCGCGCCGGTCAGACCGTACCTTTCGCAACAGCCCTCTCCGACTGGCGGTATTGTTGTTTCTGCACCTGCTTCACTGCCCTCTGCAAATTCACCTGCCGCCTTACCTTTGAATTCAACAGTGCAATCCGGTAGTGACGAGGTACACGAAAGAATCAAGAGTGCCGTGATTTCCCGTCTGGGAAACCAGGTGGATGCCAACTTGCTGGATGTCATCATAACGCGCGTGCTACAGAATACCGGGGTTAAATAAGCGATGCTATTTGGCAGGGTTAAAGGCACAGCCGTCTGCACAATGAAATATCCAGGTACCGAGGGACTGAAATTGTTAATTGTTCAGCCGCTCAATAAGGATCTGGAACCTGTAGGACCTTATCAGGTGGCTGCGGATGTGGTGGACGCTGGACCTGGCGATTTGTGTGTGATGGTCCGGTCGCGCGAAGCTTCGCTGGCTTTGCCCGTGGTTAAATTTGTACCGGTGGATTTGGCTCTGGTTGGAATTGTAGATGAATTGTCTGTTTTGCCGGGCAAACCTGCGGATTTGACGCTAAAAAGAGGCCAAAATCGCTTCACCTAAAAGGCGGCTATGATTTTAGCTAAAGTGGTTGGGACCGTGGTCACAACCATCAGCCACCGTGATTTTAAAAATCGCCGGCTGCTGGTTGTACAACCCATGGCTTTGCCCGGCGGGGAACCTGACGAAGATTTCATAGCGTTGGATAATTCCCAGGCTGGCATTGGCGATACCGTCCTGGTGAATCGCGAAGGAAACGGCGCACGCCAGGTGCTCAACAATCCCGATGCATGCGTTATTTCGGTTATCGTCGGCATCATCGATTCAGCCTACATTGAAAGCAAGGTACTTGAGTAGATGGAAACAATCCAAAGGAGATGAGCATGGGTGACCAGGGTGATCCGAAGAAATTGCGTTCTGTATCCATCCATATTGGCAATTTACTGGGAAAAATGGAGGAAATTCCATCGGCTGAAAATGAGCCGGTCAAGATTCGGATCTCGGGCTGGAATAAAGTGAAAGTAGCATCTCAACCTTTGGACCTCGATGAAAAGGAATTGATTGATTTGTTGCAGAAAGCAGTCCGGGCTGGCATATTGTCACCGGATTTTGTAAAGGACTTGAGTTCAGAATTTGAAATATAGCTGCATTTTTGTTCGGGCTCATGGTTACGATGTTCGACAAGGCAGCTATTATTACCTACTGTGATGGCCTTCACAATTGTCACAAACTAATTAACGATGTACAATAAAACACGAGCATAACCAATCAAAAACCCCTGTTTCCAAGTCGGAGGAAATCATGCCCAAACTAAGCGCACCAAAGAATACCACTTTCTATATCGCAGCTGGCCTGGCTCTCATCGCATTAATTGGCTACTTTATCGCTTCCTTTAGCGCACTGGCTCCCTGGCTGATGCTTGTAGCATTCCTTGTTCTCGCTGCTGGAAACTTGCTCGAGAATCTTTAGATTCATTTCGATCAAGGAAAGCACCGCATATACTGCTGATCATGCTCTAGGCAGTCTGCGGTGCTTTCATTTTTAATCCATTGGCTTTACATCGACGCTAATAATTGAGAGTATGCAGGCGAAAGATGAATGATACGACTGGCACCTCGTCTTCTTTATCACGCTGCCGTGTCCGGGCACTGGGAGTAACCCCGGGCATCCTGCCGATTGGTCCGCGCAATGCCATCACCGACGTGGCTGGGGTGCGGGTAGGGCATTTTACTTTGATTGAAGGCAACGATATCCGCACCGGTGCAACAGCCATTTTGCCGCATGCTGGCAACCTGTTTCAGGAAAAAGTTCCGGCTGGCATGGCGGTTAGCAATGGTTATGGCAAACTGATGGGCAGCACCCAGATCATGGAATTGGGCGAGGTGGAGACCCCGATTGTGTTAACCAACACGCTTTCTGTACCACAGGCGGCTGAGGCGCTGCTGGATTACACGCTTTCCTATCCGGGCAACGAAAGAGTTGAATCAGTCAACGTAGTGGTGGGCGAGACCAATGATGGTTGGCTGAATAACATCCGTGCCCGCCGCTTGACCTCTGCGCAGATAGGATCTGCCATCGAAAACGCCAACCCTGCCGGTGCAAGCGAAGGCGCCGTCGGCGCAGGAACCGGGACTGTCGCTTTTGGCTGGAAAGGCGGGATTGGAACAAGCTCGCGGGTTCTTCCTCAAGCACTTGGGGGATTTAGCCTGGGTGTGCTGGTACAAACCAATTACGGCGGGGTGCTGCAAATGAGAGGCGTGTCAATTGGAGAATTGCTTGGAAAGTATTATTTACAAGACAAACTAGATTCAAGCGCAGATGGTTCAATTATGATCATTCTGGCGACAGATGCACCGCTTTCAGACCGCAACCTGACCCGCCTGGCGCGGCGGGCATTGGCTGGCCTGGCCAGGACCGGGTCTGCCTTTTCAAATGGTTCAGGCGATTACGCTGTGGCGTTTTCCACTGCAGAAGGCGTTCGTAGGACAATGAATCGGCGCGAACAAATGCCAAGTTATCTCGACCTTCCCAACGAACAGATGTCGCCGTTGTTTCAAGCGGCCATTGAGGCCACTGAGGAGGCCATTTACAACTCCTTGTGCATGGCTGAAACAATGACCGGTTACCGTGGAAAAATAGAAGCGTTGCCGCTTGAGAAGGTCAGGGAATTGATAGCAAAAAAAATGGTTAAAAGGCAATCATAACCTTGTCATCACAAAGATATAATTTCGGAAATAGGTAAACTATTAGCGAGTATAGACCAAAACAATTCCAATAATCACAGCCATGATTATTAATACGGCAATGATGGAAAGTTTTTCATTAAAAGATTCGATTTGCCCTTCCATGCGGTCGATTATTTTATCATGAGTCGACCATTCGGTTTTCGGTGGAAATTGGCTATCAACCGTAGATGATTTAATCGATTGTTCCATAGGATTCACCCCCGACAACAGTATAGCATTCTGGCAGGTTGGAATCAGCTTTCAATTTATTTGCAGTTGCTGGCAATTTAGATTAATCTTGAAGGTAGATCAAGCCAGGCCCACGATGATGAAGGACCTCTTACAACTGCATGATTTTCTTTAATTTTTTCTTGTGGGGAATGAGGGACTTGAACCCTCACGCCTTTCGGCACATGATCCTAAGTTGCACAATAGGGCGTTTTATACTTTACAGGCTTGCCAATCGTGCCAATTGTGCCTAAATTTGCCTGTTTCCTTGCCCTTTTTGCGGCATTCGTGCCATAATTTCCATGCGTTCCAAAGTATCTGCAACGATCTGCAACTGGGGGCGGCGGTGATAGACTATGAAGCAACGAAATATTCTCAACTTGTAGAGCTTGCGGCAAACGGCGACTTGGAAGCCGATAAGTATAAGAAACGCATTGATGATTTTATCGCGCGGGAAAAGCGTTATTGTGAATATGCAATGAGGGGCACGCGGACGAATATTGACCCTGGCGAACGAAGAGTGCGTAGAGATAAAAATAGACCTATTATTCTCCCGA
>CAZHYQ010000002.1:0-218796 GCA_964536805.1 uncultured Longilinea sp. | reverse complement strand
TTTTCTTTTCTTCTATTTACAACCTCCTTCCAGAAGGTGGTTTTCAAACGGTTTTTGTTGAGAGCCTTCCCGGCCGCGGTAGTATTTGCACGATTGTTCCGCTCTCAATCCATGTTTGATGCGCCACAGGATTCCCGGACAACCAGTTCCGTATCCATGATGACCCCCTCGGTGGACTTGGTTCCAGTTTCAATAAGATTGATCAAGAGATCCACAGCCTTGCTCCCCATCTGGGTGATGGGTTGCCTGACTGTCGTCAATGGCGGCGCAGTTCTCGATGAACCGGGGATGTCATCAAATCCCACGACCGCCACATCCTTTGGAATTTCCAGATTGGCCTCGCGCAAGGCGCGCATAGCGCCGTATGCCATGGTATCGCTCGCCGCGAAAACAGCGTCAGGCTTGTACTTCAACAGCCGTTTCATGGCGTTGTAGCCGCTTTCCTCGGTGAAATCCCCCTCCGCCACCAGTTCGGGCCGTAAGGCGTGGTCGGTTTCCTGAATCGCCTTGAGGTAGCCCTGGTAGCGGTCATAACCCGCTACATGGCTTTGTAGGCCAGTAATCGCCGCGATGCGTTTGTATCCGAGCCGCAGCAAATGTAAGGTGGCTTTTCGCCCAGCCTGCAGATTATCAACGTCTAGATAATTCACATTTTCAGTCGGGTGGCGGCCAATCAGGATGAAGGGCATTTTGCTTTCAATGAGCGATTGGATAACCGGGTCATCCATGCGGATTGAAGCAACCACAACCCCATCCACCAGTCCATTGTGCAGGATGCGCGTGATCATGCGTTGTTCATAATCGGGTTCTGCCAGCCAGAGCATGACGGAATAATCCCGTTTGGTGCACATGGCAGAGACTCCCTGGAGAAGCTGGGGGAAATAGGGATCCGTGAAGAGAATGGAAACGCTGGCCGGAATGACTACCCCAACCACGTTGGTGCGGCCGGTGACAAGTCCTCTGGCGGCTAAATTGGGTTGAAAATTGTAATTATTGATGACTTGCTGCACTTTTTGGCGGGTTTCATGTTTGACATTTAAATCAGCATTGATCACCCGCGACACAGTAGAACGGGAGACGCCGCTAATACGCGCAATATCTTCAAGAGTGAGGGGCATAGATCCTGACGGTTTCCATTTATGTCTGCAAACACGGTTACAGGCTCAAGCACTTTTGCCTGTTCTTCCAGACGTCGTATTAAATTCCTAATTCCAACAGGGGAGGAATACCGCTAAAATGAAACTGTTCGCAATTCGTGATATGATTATGGGAGCGCTCTCAAAGCGTAAATTTATTATAGGTGAATTTTGGAAAATGTCAACACCATTTTAAAAATTGTGAAATGACTGCAACATTCCTGTTAGATTATGTAACCCTTTCAATTGGTTAGGAGATCAAACCCGTGAATGATCAAATTCTTCTCAACCTCCCCTGGGAGGAACGTCCCTCTGGCTGCCAGGATGTCGTCTGGCGTTACAGTGCCAATCCAATCATCCCGCGCGATCTCATCCCATCTGCCAACAGTATATTTAACAGCGCGGTAGTTCCATTCAATGGTGCCTTTGCCGGCGTTTTCCGCTACGACAACCGCCAACGGGAGATGAACTTGAACCGCGGTTTCAGCGACAACGGCATCGATTGGCGAATTGACAACGATCCCATCCAGTGGTCTTGCGATGACCCTGAGATTGGTCAATTTCAATACCGCTATGATCCGCGTGTCGTCTGGCTGGAAGACCGCTACTATGTCACCTGGTGCAACGGTTATCACGGGCCAACCATCGGGATTGGCTATACCTTTGATTTTGACTCCTTTCATTTCCTTGAAAATGCCCTGCTGCCGTTCAATCGTAACGGTGTCCTTTTCCCGCGTCGAATCGGCGGAAAATATGTCATGCTCAGCCGTCCCAGCGACAACGGCCATACTCCGTTTGGCGATATTTATCTCAGCCAATCTCCTGACATGATCCATTGGGGCGAACACCGTTTTGTCATGGGGGTCAAGGATGGCTGGCAGAGCACCAAGATCGGCGCCGGCCCGGTGCCCATCGAGACGCCCGAAGGCTGGCTGCTGATCTACCACGGCGTACTGACTTCCTGCAACGGATTTGTCTACAGCTTTGGTGCAGCCCTGTTGGATCTGGACCAACCCTGGAAAGTCATCCACCGCACCAAACCTTATTTGCTCAACCCGCGCGAGATTTACGAAAACGTGGGCGATGTGCCCAATGTCGCCTTCCCGTGCGCGACCCTGGTTGATGAAAAGACCGGCCGGATGGCCATTTATTACGGTGGCGCCGATACCGTCACATGCCTGGCCTTTGCCCGAATACCTGAGATGATTGAATTTATAAAGGCCAATTCCTTCTAGGAAAAACCTGCCGCCGTTGATATTTTGGGGCAATACTTGACTGGATGGTGAACAGGAACGGCAGTTGGATTTATGGTACAGTCCGAGCAATACCTTACTGTTGTTCAATCCGGCCATCAGCGCGCACCTTTTTCCATCATCGAGGGGTTATAACTGATTGAAAATGCGGTTTCATTTGTAGGACATTTCTTTCAGTCCAACATCCGGCCAAACAATCCTTTCCAGGAGGCGCCACCTTTGCCAGAAACCCGAGAAAAAGTCTATGCCTACCGCTGGGTTGTGCTGGCGGTTTTTGCCCTGGTCAACCTGGCCATCCAAATCCTATGGATCTGCTACGCCCCCGTTTCAACCCTGGCGGTCAAGTATTATGGCGTCAGCCAGTTGCAGATCGGGATGCTGGCCATGGTATTCATGATCGTCTACATTCCCATTTCCATCCCGGTCTCCTGGTTGATTGACACGTTGGGATACCGCAAAGCGGTCAGCATTGGCGTAGTGATCATGGGCGTGTTTGGACTGCTGCGGGCGTTCTTTGCCTCCAATTTTGCGCTTGTAATGGCCGCTACAGTGGGCATCGGCCTGGCGCAACCCTTCTTCTTAAATGCAGTCAGCACGGTAGCCGGGCGGTGGTTTCCCATTCATGAACGGGCGACGGCTTCCGGGCTGGCGCTGGTTGCCAGTTTCATCGGCATCGCCATCGGGCAACTTGTTTCTCCCATATTGACCATCAACTACGGCATCCCCGCCATGCTGATGGTCTTTGGCGGTCTGGCGGCTGCTTCGGCAGTCCTGTTCCTGATCTTCACGCGCGACGCTCCGCCCACACCGCCCTGCCCGCCGGATCAGGTGGAACGGGCCCTGGTGCTCGACGGCCTAAAAGCGATGCTTAAAATGGAAGACATCTGGCTGCTGCTCTATGCTTTTTTGATTGGGATGGGTATTTTTAACGGCGTTTCCACCTGGATCGCGGCAATCACCAGTCCGAAGGGCTTTTCGCCCACCCAGGCTGGCGATTTGGGCGCCATGCTCTTAATCGGCGGCATTGTTGGCGCCATCATTATTCCGGCCTTATCCGACCGCCTGCGCCAACGTAAACCATTCCTGTTGGTCGGGGTGGGTCTGGCTGTTCCGTGCCTGATTGGCGTGATTTATGCCAGCCAATACTGGCTGATGGCCGTTTTCATGTTTATGATGGGCTTCTTTTTGAACAGCCTGGCACCCATTGGCTACCAATACGCTGCCGAGATCACCTACCCCGCGCCCGAGGGCACCTCCAACGGCTTGTTGAACCTGGCTGGACAAAGTTCCGTGGTCTTTATTTACGCCATGGAATTCTTGAAGGGTAAAAATGGTTCGTTTACCCTCTCGCTGTGGCTGCTGGCAGGGTTGATGTTATTCGGTTGCTTGCTGATCACGCGCATGCGCGAATCAAAGTTGATTCATCAGGCCGTCCAGGTCTAATTCAACACAAATCGTAGTTTGAAATATCTGCCGGGCTGTTTTTTTGGGGTCCGGCAGCTGCTTTTTTATTGCCCGGGGGTAAGGATGGCTAATTATTCGGGTTACTGTAGTTGATTCATGTTGCTACCTTTGTGAATTAATTCTTCCAAAAATTAAGCATGGCCTATCTTTTTTGAAAGCTGCTGGAACAAAAAAGCCGGTAAATTGATGTATCATTTACAATGAATCCCGTTAGCCGGGTTCTGCCTGGCTCATCAATAGTAAAATATATCCACCCAAATATTAATAAAATGCCCGGTTTCCCTTTTCCTGCCCGGCACAACCCAGTTCTTCATCCCTCCTGCGGCTGTTCACATGACCAATAAACCAAAAACGCTCATTGATCTGAATACCAGCGATGAAAAAACGCTCATTAATGAATTACGAATCCCTTCCCGCTTAGCCAAACGGATTTTGGCGTTTCGGCCCTATCGATCGGTGGATCAACTGAGCCAGGTATGGGGGATCGAACCTGAGATTCTGGCACGCATTCGAACCCTGGTGACGGTTCAGACGGCTGAAGGGCACTTGGTGCCTGAGAAAGAGGCAGCGCAGCCAGCCATTATCAGCGAAGGCGAACCACCTTCTACAGAAGCGGCTAATCTTGCTGAAATCACAACCAAGCAAGAGGCGGCGCAGATAGTACATCAAAAAGAATCCGGTCAGACCGGAAAAGTTAGCCAGGGATCCTGGAAAACGAATCTGATCCTGATCTTGATCCTGCTGGCAGGCGCTTATTTCCGTTTTGTGGGCATCAATTGGGACCAGAACCAGCACCAGCAACCCGATGAACGGTTTATCACCATGGTGGCTGAGCAGATCCGCGGTGTTGGGGGTATTAGCCAGTATTTCGATACCGCCAGCAGCACGTTAAACCCGCTCAATTACGGTTCCTACACTTATGGCATGCTGCCGTTATTCGTCACCCGCATGGTGGCTGAGTGGCGGAACATGACCGAGTACAACCAGATTACCCTGGTGGGCAGGGCGATGTCGGGGTTGTTTGATCTGGCGGCTGTCTGGCTGCTTTACCTGCTGGGGAAAAAACTCTACAACCAGCGCATCGGGATTCTGGCGGCAGCTCTTTATGCCGCAGCCGTTTTACCCATTCAACTCTCCCATTTCTTTGCTGTTGATACTTTTTCGACGGTCTTTGTCATTTCCGCCTTCTATTTTGCGCTCCTGGCCATTCCGCTGGATAAGCCGGAGGCGGCCATTGACCGCAAGAACATGCGCTATTTTGCACTGTTTGGTTTTATTGTCGGCCTGGCAGGGGCCTGCAAGGTAAATGTCATCCCTGTCTTTGGCATAATTATCCTGGCGGGAATTGCCCGATTAATAGTCGGGTATAGGAAATCCCGTTTCCAGTCTCTACTAAAGATTGTGCTGGCAGGTGTGGCACTGGCAGCGCTGACAGCGGTTGCCGGCTTCCGGATTTTTCAACCCTATGCTTTCACCGGTCCCGGATTCTTCGGCCTGGCGCTCAATCAACGCTGGTTGGAAGTCATCCGCGAGGTAACCAACCAGGTGGCCGGGTTGTCGGAATGGCCGCCAAACCACCACTGGACAAACCGCCCGTTCAGCTACGCCGGGGTCAATATGGCAACCTGGGGATTGGGGTTGTCATTGGGCTTGGCGGGTCTGGCGGGGTTGGTCTGGGCAGGCTGGCGTATTTGGAAGGGCGAGTGGCGCAGCCATTTGTTGCCTTTTGCCTGGGTGATTGGCTACTTTTTCTGGATCAATATCCAGTTTTGGCGCTACATGCGTTATTTCCTGCCCATCTATCCATTCGTCATTCTTTTTGCCGCATGGGCACTTATTGAATTGTTTGACCGCACTCGTGATAGCCGGGAAAAGCTGATCGCGGCTGGCAGAAATTTGCGCGTCCAGGCTGCTCAAATACGCAGTAACTGGAAGGGCCTGGCGGGCATCCTGGCGGTTGCAATCGTCCTTTTGGCTACCTATGGTTATGCATTTGCTTTTACCCGCATTTATACCCGGCCAATCACCCGCATAACAGCATCGCGATGGATGCTGGAAAACATCCCGGGACCGCTTAACCTGCTGGTTGAATCATCCAAAGGCAGCAAATCCTACCCGGTTGCCATTTCAAACCAATGGGTCGTCGAGCCGGGAAAGTCAGATCAAACCGATCTCCGTGTTACGGCCAACGGTACTGCCTCTCAAATTACCTCTACGAATATCCGCCAGATGGGAGTCTACTTTTATGTCCGGTTGAGCCGCGATGGTGAAGGTAAGGATGTCATTACAGAAGGCCGGTTGGCCGTACCGGATGACAATCAGGACAACCATTTATCCATTCGTTTTGGCGATGTTTATCTCGACCCTGATCAGACCGTTTATCTCTATTACAAAATCGCCAATACCAGCCAGTATTCCTTTTCAGATACCAGTCTTCGCAATGAAGAGCAGGAAGGTCTCAGTATTCCGCTTGATTTCAATTTGCAGAACCAATCCTCAGGTACAACCGAAGGAACGATCAGCTTTCAATCTGGCGGTTCCTACAGAGTAAACCGGCTTGAAATCAACCAGTTCAGCCAGGCATTCGTTCCGGCTCAGGCAAAAATCAAACTGAGTCTATTACAGGATGGCGATGATCAAAATCCACTGGCGGTTTCAGAAGCCGACCTGGATTTTACTCAGCCGGGAACTCAGCTCTCGCCAACCTTTACTTTTGCTCCAGTGGATTTGGTCAAAGGAAAATCCTACCAGGTCCGTTATGAGGTTGTGGCCGGCGGTCCCGTTCGCATACTGGGTGCACCCTATACCCTGGAAACATCCTGGGATGACGCCTTGCCGCTGAGCGTTGATAAATACGATCCGCTTGGCGGGATCTATAAACCATTCAACCTCGAGCTCTACGAACCCGATACGCCTGAAAAGCGCGAGTCGATGCTCAAGATCCTGGCAGACAGCGAATTCATTGTCATTCCATCCAACCGGGCTTACGACGCCATGCCCCGGCTGCCTTTACGCTATCCATTGACTTTGAAGTATTACCAGACTTTATTTGATTGCAACTGCAGCGGGGATGCGTTGGAAAACCGTGCATACAGTCTCGAAGCTCCCTTCACCAGCCCGCTTGGTTTTACACTGGTGGCGACCTTTGAGAGCAACCCGAACATCGGACCATTTTCGATCATGGATCAATCCGCGGATGAATCCTTTACGGTTTACGATCACCCGAAGGTTCTGATCTTCAAGAAAAACGTTGATTTTTCAATCGATAAGGTCAGGGAGATCCTTGACAGCGTTGACCTCGACCAGGTTGTTTTTCAGGGTCCGCTTTCCTATACCCGCGCTCCAACCGCCTTGCAGCTTCCGCAGGACCGGCTCGCCGCCCAGACTGCTGGCGGAACCTGGTCTGAGATGTTCCCATGGAAGACCCTGCTCAATTCAAATCAAACTCTGGCTGGTGTGGCCTGGTATCTCTTCCTGCTGCTGTTGGGATGGGCAGTGTTTCCGTTGGTTTTCACCGCCTTTTCCGGTTTACCGGATCGGGGTTATCCATTGGTTCGAATGGCGGGTTTGATCATTATTGCCTGGTTGAGCTGGATGCTGGGCAGCCTAAAGCTCCTTCAGTTCACCCAATTGACGATTTGGTTATGCATCCTTCTGGTCCTAATCCTCAGCGGCTGGTTGGCTTATTCCAAACGACAGGCAATGCTGGATTATCTTCACGCCCAATGGAAACATATCCTGGCGACCGAAATCATCTTCCTGCTGCTTTTCCTGATTTTCCTGTTCATCCGCTTGGGAAATCCGGATTTGTGGCAGCCCTGGATGGGCGGGGAAAAGCCCATGGATTTTGCTTTCTTCAATGCGACTTTGAAGGCAGTTTATTTCCCGCCTGAAAATCCCTGGTTCTCCGGCCACTATATCAACTATTACTATTACGGCTACGTCATTGCAGCGATTCCGACCAAAGTATTGGGAATTGTGCCATCGATTGCATTTAATTTAATACTGCCGGCCTGGTTTGCCATGGCTGGCCTTGGCGTATTTTGCGCCGGGTTTAACCTGGTTGCCGGCTTATTCAAATCCTCGGGTAAAGGCAGCCAGGATCTGCGCATCGAAGAATCCCCGGCCATTTTGAATAACACCTCCTCCTACCGCTGGGCCTACGTGGCGGGCATCATTGCTCTGATGGCCGTAATGTTTTTTGGCAACCTGTATATGAGCCGCCAATTCTGGAAGTACCTTCCCGAGGTGGCACCCGCAGATGTGACTGAAAACCTGCCAAACGACCGCCTGGGTGCCGTTCTGGCAGGCGCGAAACAGGTGCTGAGCGGGCAGACCGAACTGCCTGGCGATAATGCGCGCTGGTATTTCGAGGCATCGCGCCCGATCCTGCACGATGGGCCGGATACCCCGATCGCAGAATTTCCATTTTTCTCCTTCCTGTACGCCGACATGCACCCGCATTTATTGACCATGCCGGTCTACGGCCTTGCATTGGGCTGGGTAGCAAGTCTTTTGCTGCTGCCGCTTGCCAAAATGAAGCGGCGTGACCAGGCCGTCAGTTTGATTTTGGCAGGATTGATTTTTGGCGTCTTTAGGGCTTCCCACACCTGGGATTTCCCGGTCTTTTTGGCACTGGGTGCTTTGATTATTGCCTGGAATGTTTGGCAAACCCGGGCAGGAACGCCCCGTCACATAATTGCGGCGTTGTTTGGGTACGAATTGGCCTTTGTTGGCTTAGCCCTGGCATTCTATTATCCATTTTCGCAATGGTTCAAGACGGAATATGTTTCCCTGGAACTCTGGAAGGGCGCCCGGACGCCACTGGTGGATTATTTATTCGTGTTTGGGCTCTCACTGTTTGTGATGATCACTTTGATGGTGCGGGATCTGCAAACCGAAATGCGGGATGCTTATCGATGGTGGACCGCGACAAACTTCAAAAAACACATCCCGGCCTATTTAATCCTGGTGGCAAGTGCCATTGGAATGGTCTTACTGTGGAATTTCCATTACCAGGTGTTTGTTCTTGGCATTCCATTACTGGCCGGCATTGTTTATCTCATCTTCTTCAAACCCGGCCATTCCGCCTTCGAAAGGGTCATCTGGTTCCTTTTTGGAATGGGCCTCGCGATTACAATGCTGGTTGAAGTTGTCGTCCTTAAAGGCGATGTCGGACGTTCCAACATGGTCTTCCGGATGTACCTGGAAGCGTGGTTCATTTTTGGAATTGCGATCAGCGCAGCCCTGGTTGAATTATTGACCAAAATGGCTCCCTGGCGCTTATGGTTGAAGATCGCCTGGGGGACGATTTTGGGAATTCTGGCGCTGATTGCAGTCAGCTATCCGTTGGTGGCTACCCCGAAGAAGATAGCCGATCGCTGGCCGGACATTCAGGAGGTTGCCAATACGCTGGATGGCGCAGCATACATGCAAGGCGATGCCAGCCCTGAGAATGTGCAAGCGCCCACGATCTACAATGACGAGGGCCGCCCGATCAACATCACCATGGATAATGGCGCGATTAAATTCATGCAGGAAAATATCAAAGGTTCGCCGGTGATTGTGGAAGGGCACACCGAAGAATACCGCTGGGGATCGCGCTATTCCATCTACACCGGGCTTCCATCAGTCATTGGCTGGAGCTGGCACACCCGACAGCACAACTCGTTGATCGATGGTTCCGTCATTGATAAGCGTATTAATGAGGTAAACGATTTCTACAATACCCCGGATACCGGCATCGCCAAACAATTCCTGGGCAGGTATCACGTTCAATTCATTGTTGTTTCCAGCCTGGAGCGCGTTTATTATTCAGCCGAAGGGTTGGACAAGTTCCAAAGAATGGTAAATGAGGGCACCTTGCGAATTGTCTACGGCGACAATACCCCGCAGGCAGCCACGATTTTTGAAGTGGTGAACCCTGAGTAGAGACAACAACCAAATGTGTCAATTGGATTGGCATCATTGCATGGTTAAGGGCGGAAATTTGTATGAGGCAGGGGCGTCAATTGAGGGCCGTTTAATGTTGTGTGCGATGACCCGTTCTGAAATGGCAGGGTACGATAATTGCATCAGGCATTTTCCATGACCACCAATCGCTTTTCATTCCTTCGAATTCTTTGCGCCGCGGCTGCCTTGGCCATTGGTGTTGCCAGCCAATTCTTGCTGAAAGCGCATCAGGTTGTTTTGGGTCTGGTCTTATCAATTGGCGCAACCGTCATTCTTGTCGTTGCGTCGCGCAAGTTACCCGGTCCGACGGTTGAATTGAGCGCAACTTCATATGCTGATCGTGCCGAAAGGCTGAACCTGAGGGATATTCTTCGATCCCTGTCAAAACTTGATTTTCGGACAGTCTACCGAAACGCACTCGGTGCAGCCAGGTCGTCAGCATGTTCAATGAAATTTTGGTTTGCCAGAAACCAAACTCTGACCGGCTTTTTTGCATTTTTGGCGGTGTTGGTTGGACAATTCTTGATTTCTGCAAAGCAAGTGCTTTCTGGCGGTGTGGTCACCGGGCTGGCTGCGGTGTTTTTTATCGCGGTGTTTTCGCGGCAATCCGGTCCGGACCCTTCTTTGCTCGTGAGTCCAACCTTGGGTCAGTCAGTCGACCCAAAAAGATCAATCCGGAGGGGATTTTGGCTTGGGTTGGCAATTGTTTGCGCGGTTTTGGCTTTCTGGCTTTTTGGAACCTCCATGCCGCCCATTGTTCCATGGCTTCTGCACCTTTTTAGCATCGGCTTGTATATTTATTCCAGCCTCGATTTCTTAAGAACACGACAATCGGCAGAAACACAATCAGCGGAGCAGAACAATAAAGATGGTTGGACATGGATGGAATTTGGAATTTTTCTTGCCATCCTCGCCATCGCCGCTTTCCTACGGACATTCCGTTTCGATCAAATTCCATTTGGACTTTGGTTTGATGAAGCGAATTATGGGCTTGAAGCTCTGCGTATATTGCACGAGCCAGGTTATTTACCGGCTTATATCGAATCAACCCAGCTTCCGGCACATTTTATATATTTGATCGCATTTTTTATCCGAATTTTTGGTACAACAGCTTTTGCAATCCGGATTGTAAGCATCCTTTTTGGCTTGGCAACCGTGGCCGCGGGGTTTTTTGCAGGCTCGGAATTGTTCAATCGTCGAATTGGCCTGGTGCTGGCATTTTTCCTGGCGGTATCCAGGTGGGATATCAATTGGAGCCGAATTGGCATGCACGGCGTGACGGTGCCGTTCTTTGAGTTATTAACCGTCGGATTTATTCTAAAAGCATTGCGCCGCCAGCGGAGGATTGATTATGCACTCGCCGGCCTTTCCATGGGGTTGGGGCTGTGTTTCTACTTCTCGTTCCGTATTTTTCCATTGGTCATTGGATTGTTCTTATTGGTCCTATGGTTGAATCGCCGAGATTTATTGCGTTCCTCCTGGCGGGGCCTGGTTGTAGTTGCCCTCGGGACGTTGATTGCCTCCGTCCCGGTGACTCAATTAGCTGTCTACCAGCCGGACGCTTTTTGGGGACGCATGAATACGGTATCCATCTTCTCCGGGAAGACAGCCGCCGAAGGCTGGAAGGCGGTTTCGGAAACAACACTGGATCATCTGCTCATGTTCAATTACAAGGGCGACCGGAACGGCCGGCATAACCTGCCCGGGGAGCCCATGCTGGATCCTATTACTGGCGCCCTATTGATTCTGGGCACAGGGTTAAGCTTGTGGCGGATCCGCAAACCGGGTTCCTTCCTGCTTGTCGCCTGGCTGCTTCTCATGCTGGCGCCGGGAATATTTTCACTGGATTTTGAATCGCCCCAATCCTACCGGGCTATCGGAAGTTTGCCGGCAGCTTATTTCCTGGCGGTCGTTCCGATTGACGCATTGTGGAAAATGTGGGATCAATCTGACGGAAAACGGCGTTCTACAGGATTTATTCTGCCGCTGGTACTCGTTTTGGTTGGCGCGGGGTACTTCAACTACCATATCTATTTTGATCTTCAAGCCAATGATAATGATTCATGGGGTGAATTCTCGACTGCTGAAACGATCATTGGCAGGACCATGGCCGAGTTGGGACCGCAAATGGATTATTACGTCAGCGTATTTTATTATGACACGCCCACCATTCACTACCTGGCACCGGGCGTAACAGAATACCACGACCTGGAAACCTATGATTCCCTGCCCATTCCAAGCGACGGCAAGAAAGCAATGGTATTTTTTGCGGATGCGGACCGCGAGCCTTTTTTCCAGCAGGCAAAACAGTATTATCCAAACGCCGATTTCAAGGAATACAAATCCCCGGCTGGCAAGGTCGATTTGTATCAAATAACACTCAAGCCGTCCGATCTTCAAGCATCTCAGGGGATTACTGTCCGCTATTATCCGAACTCCGATTGGGCAGGGCAGCCAATCCTTACTCAAACGCAAGCATCCATCAACGCTGATTGGAAAGATGGCAATCCGGCGACCTTCCCATTTAGCGTCCAATGGCAAGGCGTGCTCTTTGCCGAGCAGTCTGGTGAATACCAAATGATGCTCACTTCTCCAGCACCCGCTGAGCTTTTCATGGACGGCACGAATGTTCCACTTTCCGATGGCTCCATTCAAACTGGCAGCATCCATTTGGCAAAGGGCCGTCACGAAATCATCATCAAAACCCAGGGAAGCAATGGGCATTTTGAATTGAACTGGCAGCCTCCGGACAGCGAGCCGTCGTCCATTCCATCTTCACTGCTTTTTCTTCCGCCCATTGATAACCAGGGGTTATTGGGAAGTTACTTCTCCAATGGCGATTGGCAACCGCCGGCTGCCTTTACAGCTGTCGATCCATATGTTTATTTTTATTATCACAACCAACCTTTGCCAAGACCTTACACGGTTGAATGGATTGGCCGGATTAACATTAAAGAAAAAGGGCGCTATCAATTTTTATTAGAGTCCACGGATGAATCAATGCTTTTCATTGATGGAAATAAGGTCACGGAAAATGACACTCCCAATGGAAACCAGGCAGGAGAGTTGGACTTGGAGGCTGGTTTTCATGCGATACGCGTTCGGTATGCAGACCGGACGGGCTATACACACATCTATCTCTATTGGACACCGCCGAATGGGGAACAGGAAATCGTTCCGCAGGAAGTATTATTCCTGCCTTAAGTTCGTCCAGCCCCTTTGATTGAGCAGCGCCTGGCAGACTATTCACCAGAGGGCGGTATTGTTACCACTGTATTTTGAATTGGAATAACGTCGAGGTCCCTGCAGCAAATAAGCGTCCGTCCCTGGTCACAGCAATCCCCACCAGCCCAGGGATTACAGGAATCTCTTTTTCCGACGACAACTCGCTGATGGGTTTTCCTGCATAATCGTATATGGTAATTTTCTGGTTTTGCGTGCTGGCCGCAAAAATGTGTCCAAGACCGTCTGTGTCAATCCAGGTTGTTCCCAAACTCGTTTTAAATGTCCCAACAAGTTTACCATCCAGGGTGTAATGTGCAATGCGTTGGTTGCTGGCATCAGCAACAAACAAGTCGTTATCCTTGATGGCAATCCCGATGGGTTCAATGAATTGATCCGGTTCGGTACCTTGTTCGCCCCAAACCGCGATGCGGTTGCCCTGTTGATCGAGGCGCTGGATGCGCTGCATGCCCGTATCGGCTACGTAAAGTTCTCCTGCAGGGCTGATGGCCAATCCGCGCGGGCTGTACATTTGCAGGTTGGCTCCATTGATGGCCGCTGACATCTTGCCATCGGATTCAAGCCTGTAGATCCAACCGTTGCCTGCGTCCAGCACCCAGACAGTACCATCCGTCGGATCGATCGCAATATCGCTGGGGTCGACAAATGGCATCTGACCAGTGCCATCTCCTTGCCAGGTGTCAAGGATCTTGCCGGCGGCGGAGAATTGAATGACTTGACGATTTCCCCGATCGGTTACATAAATAAGCCCGTTTGAATCCACCGCCAGTCCGAGGGGTGATGGTGGTTCTTTGACATGATCACCGATCATATCCTCTGACCAGACAGTGCTGATATTTATTTCTTTCAATAATGGCTGTGTGGCGAGCAGTTTGATTTCCAGGGTAAAAACCAGCCCAATGAAGAGAATCAGTATAATTTCAGCCAATCGTACCAACTTTGTACCCTTGATAGGTTTCTTCAATGTTTGGATATATGGCTGCAAGCGTGAAAAATTTGGCAAAAATTTCCCTGGTTCAGCTTCTGGTAAAAGAACAGGTGGTCGTGATTTTTCATATTCCAGGTAGAAAAAACTAAGGCCAAGGATGAGAATTGCGTTCAGCACAGCGCCAATCTGAACATAAACAACCGACCAGTTCGAGAAATAGGGCAGGTAGGAAAGCAAAGAGGAAGCCTGCATCAAAAAGAAAGCCCACAAGAATTTGTGGTCAAGAAAGGCGAGCACCAACAGGAAGAGGCCGGCGGCGAAAAAGTAACGTTCGTGCATTTTGGGCAATAGGAACGGGATTACAGTGGTAAAAAATATCGCGTCGAAACAAAGTGAAAGGTCGCTCATATCTTTCCATTTGAGCCACCGTAAGATGATATAGGCGCTGACGACCAATCCAGTCAGGATGAGTCCAATCGTCTTTAAAAGATCATTAGGATCGTTCGGGTTGATAAATGCGTAGATATTAGGAGCATTGAGTGAAAGATCGCCATATACGCCGTATTGGTTAAAATAGGCCATGATCAGCCTGGTCAAAGGTGCGCCGGCCAACCAGGCAGGAATGAGAGTAATAAAATACACGATTGGAATGATAAACAACAAATAGAACGGAGATTTTTTCTTCGATAACATTATCAAGAAAATTGGCGCAAAAAAGGCGGCCTGTAGTTTGAATGAAACCGCAATTGAAAAGAATAGGACGGCAGGGAAAGGTTTTTCATTGAGAATGTAATAAAACGACCATAACAGAAAGGCAGCGTAGATAATGTCATTCTGTCCCCACATGCCGCTTTCAATAAAGACGGTGGGGACGAAAAGCGTCGCAAAAAAGCCGATCCATTTGGTATCCCCTTGAGGAAATTTCCACGCGGTGATTTTGTATATAGCCGAAGCCGCCAGGAAGTCAAACAGCACCGAGATTAGCTTAATGGCTTGTTCTTTGGGAATAAAACGGAATAAGGTGGAAAAATCGACAAGATACAGATAGGCGGGCGAATAATCATAGAAAATTTCCTTAAAAGCGTTAATGTGGCCAGCATTAACGAAGGTGTCATACCAGACCCCAAAAAAAGCATCGATATCTCCGCTGGAAATATAAAAGAGCATTATTCTCAATGCAATTGCAAGCATTAAGAGCGAGACAAAACCGAGAATTCGAGAAATCTTGCTTGATTCAAACTTCAACACAAAAGGGATCTCCAGCGGTTGAAATAATGGTCAGGTAATTCATTGGTTCCCATTCATTGGGAGTTGCTTTTTGGGAAGGTGTCTGGAATTGATAAAAAAGGTTCCAATCCTTTCTGGTTCATTTCACTTAGCCGACCGTCCTGTGCCTCAATCAATCCTGCGGCTGGTATATTGACTCTTGGGGGGTAATGGCTTTGTCCGCTAATGGGCGGGTGAGGAGATGGATCAACCAGGCTATGCAAATTCCCCAAAAAACGAGATTAAACGCCAGGTAAAATGGCATGACAGCCGGATTTAGGTCACGCCATTGAATGGGTATTTCGCCGAACAAGATTGCCGGGAAAAAATACAGGTAAAAGGAAACCATGCTGGCAAAGGCGGACCAGGTGAATGCTTTCTCCCAACGGGTTCCTATGAGCAAGGCAAAAGGAACCGCCCAGACCAGGTATTGAGAGCTAATGCCGCCATAAATTGCAAAGAATAGCAACTGAGTGGCCAAAATTCCGCTGAGAAGACTGAAACGGGTTTGTTTTCGCCAGAACAGGATGACAAGCAGTGAATAAAGGAGCAGGAAAAGCCATTTGCTGATACCCAGCAAATCCTTCATGAGGGTTCCTGGAAGGTACCGGTTTCCGACGGTTAATTCGCTGATAGCTCTTAGGATGGCTATCCAGCCGTAATCCGCCACGCCGCTGTAAGCAAAAACGCTTTGCCAGACTGCTTGAAAATTAACCAACAGGAATGGCGCCAGCGTGACGACCGACGGCAAGATCGACGCGAGTAGAAATAACGCTTTCTGCCGGCGATTCAAGTCCATTTTGATTAGAAATATGGGTAAAAAGAGGGCAGGGTAACCGCGCAGGCCGATTGCCATTCCCAGGCTTAACCCGGATAAACGGTAATATTGTTTTGCTGGAAAGGAATTGACTAGGTAATAGGCCAATAACACGAAAAAGGCCGGTAAAACGCTGTAACTGCCGTGGAATGAGGTTGTAAGCAGGCTGACCGGGTTAATGGCGTATGCCATTCCAATCCAGAAGGCGGCCTGCGTTACCCCGCGTTTATGGGCCTGGTGCCAGAGGAGCAATGCAATCCCGGCATCCGCCAGGACCATCGGCCATTTGACCACAAAATGGAAGGGCAGTTTTAACGCCTGAGCAAGCTGCTCTGACCAGGCGGGTAAAAACATGGGGATGGGCGTGTAATGGTATAAACCGGCAGTTTTATAAATGTTTTCATTGTTAAGAATAATTTTTGCCATCCAGCGGTATTGTGCCAGATCTGCCGCCTCGATTCCAAAAATCCATGCCAGGGCAAGGCGAAGCACAATCGCTGTGAGGAGCAGTAGTGTGATTTGAAGCCAGAGAGGCGGCTGAAATTTTCTCTTCATGGGAAACGGTTACACCATTGAAAAATATTGACACAATCTTGATGCAAGAATTGTGCTTGTCGTTTCGCCACTCCGATCACCTTTTCTGGCACGAATTACTTCAACAATGGATCTATAATTGGCGTTTTACCCGCACAAATCGATAATTACCTGGGTAAAAATCTTGGCAGCTGTCATCAGGTCGGCAATGCGCATGTGTTCGTTGGCGCCATGCATGTTGGATTCGAAGCCCGGCATCATGGCGCCAAAAGCAACTCCGCCTTCGATGTCATGGACGTAGGTACCGCCCCCGGTTGATTCGCACGATCCCTTTAGTCCAGTGTACTTCTCGTAGGCAACCAGGAGAGTCTGGACGAAGGGCGAGTCGCAGGGCGTGTGGTGGGCCGGCGAGAGTTTGCCTTCAAAATGAATTCCAGCATTGGCAAACTGGCGGGCCGCCACGTCCACACAATTCTCTTTGGTCGCACAGAGTGGCGCGCGGCTGTCAAAACGGCCGGAAAACCCTGCCAGCGTTTGCTCGAAGATATTGAACGAGAGCGTTAAAGGTCCAGAGATTTCATCTGCCTGGGCAATCCCGATCGCTTTTCCGTAATAGTCGCCGTGCGGGAGCAGGCGGTTTAGATCGCAGATGGCTTTGAAACTTTCGCTTGCGGCGATGGGTAAAGACGCCAGCAGGGTTAACAAGGCAGTGATGGCGTTATTGGCCTTTTCGGGCAGAGCGGCATGCCCGCCTTTGCCAACGGCCAGTATCTTCACCACATCGTTTTCAACCATCAATTGGTAATCGGCGCCAGTAATTTTGGAAACCTGATCGCAATAGGGCTGGAGGTCGACAATCGACATGCCTTCCACCCGAGCTTCCGCTTCGGGCGGGACAACGTTGATGCGAAAGCCGCCTTTGACTGCCGTGATGCGTGGTAGATCGGCAGAAACGGGCCAGGTTTTTGTGAAAGTGGACTTGAAGCTGCCTTTTTCTGTGTTGATGACCGGAAAAGCCCCATCCGGTGAAAATGTATACGGCGGCGTGGCATATCGTTCAAAATAATATTGGATGTCCGCGGAATTGGTCTCCTCATCCGTGCCAAGAATCAGGCGCGCGTTGAATTTGAGCGGGATTTCCAAATCCTTGACGGCTTTGAGGGCAAACAGGGCGGCTACCAGCGGGCCTTTATCATCGCTTGAACCGCGTCCGTAGAGCATGCCATCCTTGAATACGCCTTCGTAGGGCGGCGTGTTCCAACCGCTGCCCTCGCCAACGACATCCAGATGACAGAGGATGCCCAGGCGGGTTTCCAGGTTATTAAGGTCCACCGTGCCAACATAATTCTCATGGTTCGCTGTCTGGAAACCCAGGTCGCTGGCGATGCGGAGACTGAGTGCCAGTGCTTCAGCCGGACCTTTGCCGAAAGGCATGCCGGGCAGAGGATCTTCCCGTACAGATCGGACGGCGATCAGCCTGGATATGGTTTTGACCAACTCTTTTTCACGGTTTTCAAAATACTGGTCAATGCGTTGCTGGAGCATGTCTGATGGCCCTTTCACGGATGGATGAACCATAAAGATTCAAGGTTGTTTTGGATGGACATTTACGGTTGTTGAGAAATGGATTATACCGCCTAACGATAGTTCATGATTTGGTTGATCTCCGCAGGTACAGTAAAAAAGTTGATGATGGTTCTTCTTGCGGAGAATCTTTAATCTCTTATGGCAACGCTGCAAAGGACGGTTTTTGCGAAGGGAATTCTGGCAATGATCGGAACGCAAATAACCTTGACGAACCTACCTTACTGCAGCTACTATTTATTGAATTAACCAATTCGATATTGAATGACGGAGCCCGTATGGCGAATAAACCGAAAACAACCGCAAAGGCATCCAGTGACGATCGCACGGTAAAGGCAGCGCATGCGGTCTTGCGGGGAAAAAGCAAGAAAGGCAGATTCGCCAGCCTGCTGCCTTTTCTGGGTCCAGCCTTCATCGCCAGCGTAGCCTACGTGGACCCTGGCAACTTCGCCACAAACATAGCCGGCGGCGCAGAGTTTGGCTATACCTTGTTATGGGTGATCGTTGCCAGCAACCTGATGGCGATTCTGATTCAAACCTTATCGGCAAAACTGGGCATTGCCACTGGTCTGAACCTGGCTGAACAATGCCGCAAGCATTTCAAGCCCTGGTTTGTCAAATTTCTTTGGGTCCTGATGGAACTGGTCGCCATGGCGACGGACCTGGCTGAATTCTTGGGTGCAGCCATTGGTTTCAACCTGTTATTTAACATCCCTCTTTGGCTGGCCGGTATTCTGACAGGTATTACGACTTTTATCATATTGGGGCTTGAGCGCAAGGGATTCCGGCCGCTGGAGGCCGTCATTTCTTCCCTGGTGGGCGTGATTGCGATCTGTTATGTGATTGAAACCATTATCGATAAACCCAACTGGGGCAATGTGCTCTACCATGCCGTGGTGCCGCAATTGCAGGGTCCCGAAAGCATCGTCCTGGCGGCCGGCATCCTTGGGGCAACAGTCATGCCGCATGCCATTTTCTTGCACAGCGCCTTGATGCAGGGCAGGGTAAAGGTCAAGAAACCCGAACAACTGAAAAGGTTGTTCCGGTTCGAACTGGTGGACGTGCTTATTGCAATGGGCGTTGCCAGCCTGGTCAATGGCGCCATGTTGATCATGGCTGCCTCAACCTTTCACAGCCAAGGGTTGACGACGGTTGGAACCATTGAGGAAGCTTATAAAACCCTCGAGCCATTGTTGGGAAAAGCCTCCCAAAGCATCTTTGCCATTTCCCTGCTCGCCTCGGGGCTTTCAAGCGCATCGGTAGGGACGATGGCAGGCCAGGTCATCATGCAGGGTTTCCTGCACTGGGAGATCCCGGTCTGGATCCGGCGTTTGGTCACGATGGTTCCTTCGCTGATTGTAATCGCCATTGGATTGGACCCCAGCCGCACGCTGGTCATCAGCCAGGTACTGTTGAGTTTTGGCCTGCCTTTCGCGATTATTCCGTTGGTCATTTTTACCAGTCAGAAAAAGATCATGGGCGTCCTGGTCAATCGGAAAGCTACCACCATCCTGGCGGCGGGCGTCGTAGCAATCATCGTGGTGCTCAATTTTTACCTGCTCTACAATACCTTTTTTGGAGGATAAGCATGTTTGAACATATCCTTGTCCCTTTGGACGGCTCGGGATTAGCTGAAGCGGCGATTCCTCCTGCGATGGTGCTAAGTGCCAAACTGGGATCGCAAGTCACGCTGCTGCACATCATTGAAAAGAATGCTCCGCAGGAAATTCACGGTCAAAAACATCTGACCAGTGAAGAGGATGCCTGTCAGTATTTGAATTTTATTGCCGAACAACATTTTGGCGGCCAGATCAATGTGAGCACCCATGTGCATACCGAAGAAGTGAGTCAGGTGGCCCGCAGCATTGTGGAGCACAGCCTGGAATTCAGACCGGATTTGATCATTCTGTGCGCGCATGGTGAAGGCGGATTGCATGATTTGGTGCTGGGCAGCATTCCTCAGCAGGTAATCTCCGCCGGGTCTGTGCCTGTCATGCTTTTGCAGCCGGATGCCAAAACTTCCTATCAAAACTTCAAATTTGAACGGTGCCTGGTTGCACTGGATGGTGAGGAGGATCACGATTACAGCCTGACCGTGGCAAGCAAACTGGCCAAAGCGACCGGGGCCGAATTGGACCTGGTCCGCATTGTGCCGACCCTTTCCACTTTGAGCGCGGAGGATGCGGCAACGGGCACATTGCTGCCGGCAGCGACGAATGCCATGCTGGATATCGCCGAGGACGAAGCCTGTGAATATTTGCAGGAAAAATTGGATAACCTGGCAGCCCAGGAGATCACTGCAACGGCTGAAGTTGAACGGGGCGACCCGGCGATCGAGGTTGTGAAACTGGCTGAACTGAAGGAAGCGGATCTGATCATTCTGGGCACTCACGGAAAAAAGGGAATGAGTGCTTTGTGGGCGGGCAGCGTAGCACCAAGGATTGTTTCCCGTACACATTTACCCATTTTATTGGTGCCCGTGGCGGCCTGACCTATCGAAAGGCAATCATTCCGCGTATTTTGAATCCCCTCGGCGAATGGTGGGGTCCAATCACCCTCACTTGCACAGATTCGCCAGTGAAATCCACTCTTACCAGGTTTTAATTCCTTGAGAGCGTAGTGAATTATCTGACCAGCCCGGCACCATTTGAAGCCTGGGTTACATAAATTTCAGGGACCTGCCCGGTAATCGAACGGTAGCGGTCCTTGAGTGAATGCGCAAATTCTATACTCCGGTCGAGTTCGACCAGGTTGACCGTACATCCGCCAAAGCCGGCGCCGGTCAGGCGCGCTCCCAAACAACCTGGCAGCAATTGAGCAACCTCGACCATTGTGTTGAGCTCAAAACTGGAAACTTCATATAAATCGCGCAGGCTGGCGTGACAGGCATTCATCAACTGTCCAAAACGGACTGTATCGCCACGCTCCAGAAGGTTGCGGGCTTGCGAAGTGCGCTCAATTTCTTCCACCACATGGCGGGCTCTTTTTTCAATGACGGACGGCAATTGACCAGAAAACCGGTTGAAATCGGCCAAACTGATATCGCGCAGCGAACGGATGCCAGGCAAATGCTCGTTCAATAACCGTACGGCTGTTTCACATTCGGCTCGCCGCTGGTTGTATTCGCCGCTGGCCAATTTTCGCCTGACGGTCGTATCAGCGATGACTATCACGGCCTGCTCAGGCATGGGAATGGTTGTCCATTCCAGTGACCGGCAGTCAAGCTGCAGCAGGTGATTTTCCACCCCACACACGGATGCGAACTGATCCATGATGCCGCAGTTCACGCCAACATATTGGTTTTCAGCTCTCTGGCACAGCAGCGCGCGCTCCATCAAGGGCATCGACCAGCCGGCCAAAGTCTGCCAGGCGGTGAGGAAGGCAGTTTCCACCGCGGCGGACGAGCTCAACCCCGATCCGCGCGGGATATCGGAGGCAAAGATGGCTGACAGGGGCGGGGCGGCGTAACCATCGCTAACCAGCATTTTCATCACACCGGCGGGGTAAAGGGCCCAATCGGGCAGCAGTTTCGCATCTGCCTGGGTCTTTTTCAGGATCGAATCAGGCGTGAACGAGACTTCCTCATTGAAATTGGCTGCGATCAAGCGGGAGGCGCCATCCGGTGAGGGCGAAAAAGCGACATAGGCAGCACGCTCGATGGCAGCCGGCATGACAAAGCCATCGTTGTAATCGACATGTTCGCCCAGCAAATTCACCCGGCCAGGCGCGCGGACGATGTGCGAAGGGCGCTGGCCAAAGCGGCGGGCAAACTGTTCTTCAATCCGTTCAATTAGCGGCTGGTTGATAGAGGACATCGGAAAGTGCGCGCAATCTTTCGGCTGAGGATTCGGGAGAAATATCGCGCTGCGGCATGGCAAGCATCTCATAGCCCACCATGTATTTACGAATGGTGGCCGAGCGCAAAAGCGGCGGGTAAAAATGGGCGTGCAGCACCCATTCCGGGTGAGATTGCCCATCGTTTGGCGCCTGATGAAAACCCATCGAGTAGGGAAAGGAGACCTCAAATAAATTATCGTAGCGTATAGCCAATTGGCGGTAAATCGCCGCCAGCGATATGACTTCCTCCGGCGTGAGTGATGGCAAATCGGGGACAGGACGGTGAGCGGTGATCAAGACCTCAAATGGCCAGACAGCCCAGTAAGGCACGATGGCGGTGAAATGATCGTTGGATAGCACCAGGCGTTCCTGACGGCGGTGTTCTTCCTGTAAATAATCGAGCAACAGAGGCCTGCCAAACGCGGATAGGTAATCTGCCTGGGATGATAATTCCTTGGCAGTTTCATTGGGAATCAGCCCTTGCGACCAGATCTGGCTGTGGGGGTGGGGATTGGAACAGCCCATGATCGCGCCTTTATTTTCGAAAACCTGGACATGCGCGATCCTTGGCCGGCTGAATAATTCTGCAGTTTGTTCGCTCCAGGCGGCGATCACCTGGCTGACCTGGGCAACCGAGAGCTGTGGAATGGTAAGATCGTGGCGCGGCGAAAAACAGATCACCCGGCAGATGCCTGCTTCGGATTGCGCCTGGAATAGAGGATGCGGATCGGGCGGTACTGTTCCTGTTTCAGGCAGAATGGCGGAAAAATCGTTATCGAAAACGAATGTGCCGGAGTAATCAGGGTTAATAATATGGCCGGCGCGCGCGTTGCCAGGGCAGAGGTAGCAGGTTGGATCATAGGCCGGCAGGCGTTCTGGCGCGACCTTTTCCACCTGTCCCTTCCAGGGACGCTTGGTGCGTTGCGGCGAGATCAAGACCCAATCGCGCGTGAGCGGGTTAAACCGTCGGTGGGGGAAATTGAACATGCTCATTTTGTTTGGGAATGACTAATGTCGTGGCGTAATGTCCCACCTTGAAATCATCGTGTCCGGCGGCACAGCAACCGCCATCCAGCTATAAAAAATGGGAGATGACCTCATTCTATCATCATTGCTGGCTGGCGTTTGGGTAAGGTTATCTTCTAAACCGCTGGCTGCGGAAGCTGATCATCCATTTCCATGGCGGCTGGAAGATTTTGCATATTGACACCGAAAAAAGCGTGTGCTAATATGTTATCGATAACGGGATCGATAACGGGATCGATAACATGTCAATCAAGCATAAACGTCCCACGATCAAACAAGTTGCATCCATGGCCGGGGTTTCCACGCAGACTGTTTCGCGTGTGATGAATGACCGGCCGGATGTTTCCGCCGAAACCCGTGAACGAGTTCAGAAGATTGTTGGAGAGTTGGGGTATCAACCCAGCGCATTGGCCCGCAGTCTCATTCAGCAGCGCAGCTTCACCCTGGGAGTGGTCACGGCCGGGCTGAAATATACCGGTCCATCCCGAACCCTGAGCGGCATCACCAATGCAGCCGAGGAATTTGGCTATTCTTTGCTGTTGAAAGAATTACCCAGTTTCAACGCCAATCACGTCGTTCCCATTTTGCAGGAATTTCTCTCGCACCATTCTGATGGAATTATCTGGGCTGTGCCCGAAGTGGGGGAAAACCGCGAGTGGTTGAACACCCTGTTAACAGATCTGGAAATCCCCATTGTTTTTCTAACCATGCAGCCGCGGGAACACATTCCAGTGGTTTCAATTGATAACTACCAGGGCGGCTTGATGGCCATGCGGCACTTGATTGAACAGGGATATCGCCGCATCGGGCATATCTCCGGGCCTCTGGATTGGTGGGAAGCGCGCCAGCGCCTGGCGGCCTGGAAGGACGCACTGGAGGAGGCTGGACTGCCAGCCCTTGAAAGCCAATGGGTGGAAGGGAACTGGTCATCCGCCAGCGGTGCCGTGGCGATAACGAAACTTTTTGAACAATATCCGGAAATGGATGCAGTTTTCGCCGCCAATGATCAGATGGCCATCAGCGTTATTCAGGCAGCCTGTGAAAGACAATTAAACATCCCTCAGGATCTGGGCATCGTTGGGTTTGATAACCTGCCCGAATCCCCCTTCTTCTGTCCTCCTCTCACGACCATTCAATCGGAACAATACTCGGTAGGCCGACTGGCGGTGGAGGAAGTCATCAAAATTATCGAGGCAGGTCGCCGGGAGCAAACCGGTTTTGAAACTGCAACCATCATGTTGACACCCACATTGATTATTCGGGAAAGCTCGATGAAAATGGAACAGGAAAGAATATAAGGAGGTGATCGGAACCAAGAATGATCGTGGATAAGCGAAGCGCATTTCTGGCCAGTGATAGCCTGCGGCAAGCGCTTCAAGACGAGGAGATCCCTATCCCTGTTAGCGGATGGCTTCTCGCAAGAGTCAAACAAATTACACCCCTCTTTCTCCGCGAGGAGAAACCCCAATTGTCACAAGGA
This sequence comes from uncultured Longilinea sp., assembly GCA_964536805.1. Taxonomy (GTDB): domain Bacteria; phylum Chloroflexota; class Anaerolineae; order Anaerolineales; family Anaerolineaceae; genus Longilinea. Next base: position 194,276 of record CAZHYQ010000002.1, on the reverse strand, counting down.
GAGAAGAAAATGTTCCGGTATAAGCTATTTGCTTTACTTGTACTTGCTTCTATGGTTTTGGCGGCATGCGGTACCGCAGCCCCCGCGGCAACGACTGCCCCTGCTGCAGAAAAAGTCTTTGGCGCCGCAGCCTGCGCGCCCAACTGCACCTATAAAGACATGACTCTCTGCTATCCCCAGCTCGGTGCCGAAAGTGATTGGCGCACTGCTAATTCTGCTTCCTTCAAAGAGACTGCTGCAACCCTGGGCGTCAAATTGATCTTCTCGGATGCGCAACAGAAACAGGAAAACCAGATTTCCGCCATGCGCTCCTGCATCCAGCAGGGTGTGAATGTGATTGCATTGCCGCCAGTTGTTGAAACCGGCTGGGATGCGGTCCTCCAGGAAGCCAAGGATGCCAATATCCCCGTGATCGTTGTCGACCGCTCCGTGACGGCTGATGCATCGATGTATGCTTCCCACATTGGCTCAGACATGGTCATTGAAGGAAAACGCGCTGCCGCTGAATTCAACCGCCTGCTCCCCAATGGCGGCAATGTTCTTGAACTCTCCGGCACCACCGGCTCCGGCGCTGCTGTCGGCCGCGCCAAGGGTTTCCGCGAAGCATTGAACCCCAACATCAAGATCCTCGATTCCCAAACCGGCAACTTCACCCGTGCTGAAGGCAAGCCAGTCATGGAAGCCTTCCTGAAGAAATATGCTGGCCAGATCCAGGGTGTATTCTTCCACAATGATGACATGGCGATCGGCGCTGTCGAAGCCATCAAAGCCGCTGGTATCAAACCAGGCGAGCTGGTAATGGTTTCTGTTGACGGCACCCGCGGCGGGTTCCAGCTCATGATCGACGGCTGGCTGCAGGCAGATGTCGAATGCAACCCCTTGCTTGGACCGCAGGTCATGGATCTGGGCCTCAAGCTGATGAACGGCGTTGCAATTACCAAAGAAGCCCTCACTGACGAAAGCGTCTACTACCCCGACAAGGCCGCTGAACTGCTGCCGAGCCGCAAGTACTAAGATCTCCAGAGCTTGTGCATGAGCTTTTGGGAACCTCATGATGAACACAGGCAACTGATGTCGTAAATTGAGAAGCGGCGTCCCAAAGCGCCGCTTCTCAAAAAACTATCTTCGAAATACCCCGTGAATGGGCAGATCCAAATGACAAATCCAAATGTTTCTCTTCTGATCATGAAAGGAATATCGATCACTTTTCCGGGTGTCAATGCCCTGGAGAATGTCGATTTTTCCCTAAACCGAGGTGAGATTCACGCTCTGATGGGCGAAAATGGAGCCGGGAAATCCACTCTCATTAAAATTTTGACCGGAGTGGAACACCCTGATTCTGGTTCCATCGAAATCGATGGCAAACCTGTTCAGGTACGCTCTCCCCAACATTCCCAGGAAATTGGCATCAGTACGGTTTATCAGGATATTAACCTGTGCACCAACATTTCTGTTGCTGAAAATATCATGCTTGGCCATGAACCGCACCGCTTTGGCAGCATTGACCAGAGAAAAATGAATGGTTTTGCCAAACATGCCTTAAGTAAGTTGGATATTGATATTGATGTCACGCAACCGCTGGGCAATTATTCAGTTGCCATCCAGCAAATGGTGGCAATTACACGCTCGCTTGAAATTTCTTCCGCAAAAATTCTCATTCTGGACGAACCCACCTCAAGTTTGGATGTAAATGAGGCAAATCAATTATTTAAAGTGATGAAGAAATTAAAGGGTGAAGGCATCGGCATCATTTTCATCACCCATTTTCTAGACCAGGTCTATCAAGTTTCTGACCGGATCACAGTATTGCGCAATGGCAACCTGGTTGGCACCTTCAACACGGCTTCGCTGCCGCGCATCGAATTGATCGCAAAAATGTTGGGGCGTACCATCACCGAATTGGACCAGGTATCCAAAGCGAAAATTACTGGCGAAAAAGTTGAAAATCAGGATTGCATGCTCGAAGCCGAAGGCCTCGGCCGGACAGGCTCGCTTGAGGGGTTCAACCTCAAACTCCATGCGAATGAAGTGGTTGGCATCGCAGGTCTGTTGGGTTCCGGGCGCACCGAGATGGCAAATTTGCTTTTTGGTATTGATGCCCCCGATAAAGGGTCCTTGACGGTACAGGGCAAACGCGTCGAGCGGTTTTCTCCGTTCCAATCGATTGAAAATGGAATTGCCCTATGCCCGGAAGACCGTAAAGACGAAGGCATTGTGGGCGACCTGACCATCCGCGAGAATATCATTTTAGCCCTTCAGGCAAGACTGGGATGGTTCAAGTTCCTGAGCCTTCAGAAACAAAATGAAATTGCCCAACATTATATTGATCTTTTGGGAATTGCGACCCCATCCTCTGAACAACTGGTAAAAAACCTGAGCGGCGGCAACCAGCAAAAAGTAATTCTGGCTCGCTGGCTGGCCACGAACCCACAAATCCTGATTCTGGACGAGCCCACCCGTGGCATTGACGTGGGGGCCAAGGCAGAAATTCAAAAATTGGTGCTCAAGCTGGCTGAAGAAGGAAAATCGTGCGTCTTCATTTCATCAGAATTGGAAGAGGTGCTGCGTATCAGCCATCGGGTTGCGGTTATGCGGGATCACAAGAAGGTTGCTGAATATCCTGGCAATGTGGATGACAAAACAATTATTCAAACAATGGCAGGTAATTTATGAAAGATAATAAACCGCTGCTCAAACGTATCCGCGAGAACCGCCTCTTTTGGCCCCTGGTTGCGCTGGCATTGATTCTTCTTGCGGATGCGATTTTCGCCCCCGGTTTCTTTAAAATCGGGATCCTGGATGGGCATCTGTATGGCAACCTGGTTGACGTCTTCAACAACTCCGCTCCGTTGATGCTGGTTGCAATCGGGATGACCCTGGTCATTGCCACGGGAGGCGTCGATCTTTCGGTTGGCGCGGTCATCGCCATATCAGCGGCCATGGGGGCGGTCCTGATCAACCCGGCGCTTGGCAACCGGTTGATTTCGAACGAGATTCTGACCAAAGATGCCACCAATACGCCCCTGGGATTGATCGTCCTGGCGGACCTGGCGGCAGGAACATTGTGCGGTTTATGGAATGGTTTTCTGGTCTCGCGGGGGAAAATCCAGCCCATGGTGGCCACCCTTATTCTTATGGTGGCCGGGCGCGGCATTGCCCAATTGATCACGAATGGTCAAATAATGACCATCTACTACACGCCGTATTTCTTCTTTGGAAACGGCTTTATCCTGGGCATTCCGGTGGCAATTTATATCGTTGCTTTTGTTTACCTGATTGCCTGGGTGCTGGTGCGGAAAACATCAATTGGCTTGTTTATCGAAGCAGTCGGTACAAATGCCAAATCCACCTACTACAGCGGGATCAGCGAGAAGAATATCAAGTTATTCGTTTATGTCTTTTGCGGTTTTTGTGCCGCCATTGCCGGTCTCATCCTCAGCTCCTACGTCCATAGCGCGGACGGCAATAACAACGGCTTGAATTATGAACTGGACGCGATCCTGGCGGTTGTCATTGGGGGTACATTAATGCGCGGCGGTCGTTTTTCCTTATTATCGAGCGTGGTTGGCGCGCTGATCATTTGGACTTTCACAATCACTATGTATACCTTCGGCGTGCCAGCTAATGCCCTGTTGGCTGGCAGAGCCGTGCTGGTGTTGGTGGTGATCATTCTTTATTCCGATTATGCTCGCCGCCTTATGAACAGGCTCTTCGAACGGAAGGGGGCACAACATGGCACAGCGAATTAAGCCCTTCTTGGTGAATAACGGTCCGATGCTGACCGCGATCGTGGTATTTATTTTGGTTTATATGATGGGCGGGCTGCTGTATCCGAATATGCAAAAACCCCAGGTGTTCTTTAACCTGTTCATCAACACCGCCAGTTTGATGATTGTTTCCATTGGAATGACCTTCGTCATCCTTACCAAAGGAATTGATCTTTCGGTGGCGGGCATGATTGCCCTGACCTCCGCTGCCTCAGCCTCGTTACTGGCACACGGAACCAATCCATTTGTTGTGATGCCGTTGATGCTGGTAATGGGCATCGTTTTTGGTTTCACCCTGGGCAGCATCATCCACTTCTTAAAAGTGGAACCCTTTGTGGTCACGCTGATGGGCCTCTTTTTTGCCCGCGGCATGGCCTACGTCATCACCCTTGAAGCTTTGCCGATCAATGATGCGGTTTACCGTTTTCTGGCATTGACGAAAGTTCATATTCCATTCTTTGAAAAAGCATATGTCTACATTCCTTCCCTGGTCGGCCCGATATTGCTTTTGGTGGTGATCTATTTATCCTTCTTCACCCGCTTTGGCCGCACCGTTTATGCGATTGGGAACAATGAACAATCAGCTAGGTTGATGGGTTTACCGGTCGGCCGCACCAAGATCATCGTATATGCTTTCAGCGGCTTTTGTTCCGCCCTGGCAGGCGTGGTCTGGAGTATTTCATTGCTTTCGGGCTATGGCGGTTATGCCCCCGGGATGGAATTGGACGCGATTGCCTCCGTGGTGATCGGTGGTACCCTGCTGACCGGCGGGGTTGGCAATGTGATTGGCACGCTGTTCGGCGTTTTGATCAACGGTACCATTGTTTCCATCCTGCAGTTCAACGGCACCCTTAGTTCATGGTGGACCAGGATCGGCGTGGGTGTGCTGACCCTGATCTTCATTGGCGTTCAGAGCTTATTCTACATGAGGAAGAAACACTCCTGAGGGATGAGGATGGGTTTTTTCCATCATTCGACCCTTGATTGTTTATTCGCAGTTTAGTGCAGACAAAAGGATAAAGTAGCAAGTCGAAGCATTGATACTGAGGTTTGGTCGACAACAGATCCAAAGGGGGCGCCCTGGAAAGCTGTACCGCTGTCTGACAGGATGCAGCGGCATTCATGAAATTTGCGTTTTTCCAGTCCAGTAGGCTTCCGGTTTTGCGGGTGGCGGGAAAGAAGTAAGTTATTGAGATCACGGGTTATTCGGAGGTTGGTTTGGCCGTGGAACGAAATGACATCCGAAAGGCAATACAAAACGCCGAAACCGTCCTTGGCATCGAGTTCGGTTCGACCCGCATCAAGGCGGTATTGATCGGCGCGGATCATACGCCCATCGCCTCGGGCAGCCATGACTGGGAAAACCGCTACGATAACGGCATCTGGACTTACAGCCTTGAGGATGTCTGGTCAGGGCTGCAGGACAGCTACCGGATGCTTTGCAAGGACGTTCTGGAGAAATACGACCTTCCGCTTCAGACCCTGGGCGCCATCGGTTTTAGCGCCATGATGCACGGTTACCTGGCATTCGATCAGGCGGAGAATTTGCTCGTTCCGTTTCGCACCTGGCGCAATACCATGACCGAAGAGGCCTGCCAGGAGCTGTCCGAACTCTTTCACTTCAACATTCCCCAGCGTTGGAGCATTGCGCACCTCTACCAGGCGATCTTGAATAAGGAACCCCATGTCAAGGACGTCCATTACCTGACCACGCTGGCGGGTTACGTTCATTGGAGGCTCAGCGGGCAAAAGGTGTTGGGCATCGGAGACGCATCTGGCATGTTCCCCATCGACAGCCAGACCAACGGTTACGATGAGCGCATGATCGGTTTGTTCAATCAGCAAATCGAAGCAGAAAACCTGCCCTGGAAGCTCCAAGAGATTTTGCCAATGGTTCTTGTCGCCGGAGAGGCTGCCGGCGTTCTGAGCGAGGCCGGCGCCAGGCTGCTCGATCCCACTGGGCAGCTGCCGGCGGGTATCCCGCTCTGCCCGCCCGAAGGCGATGCGGGCACAGGCATGGTGGCCACCAACAGCGTCGCGGAACGGACGGGCAACGTTTCCGCCGGGACTTCCGTCTTTGCCATGATCGTTTTGGAAAAAGCATTGGCCAAAGTCCATCCCGAGATTGATATGGTCACAACCCCCAGCGGCAAGCCGGTCGCCATGGTGCACTGCAATACCTGCACATCCGACCTGAACGCCTGGATTGGCTTATTCCGCGAGTTCGGCACAGCGTTTGGTCTGGATGTCGATCCATCCAGGGTGTATGAGGTTTTGTACCAGAATGCGCTCGAAGGCGATGCTGACTGCGGCGGGCTGCTTGCCTACAATTACTTTTCCGGCGAACCGATCACGCATTTCGAGGAAGGGTGTCCGTTGTTTGTTCGCACACCCGATACTCGGTTTACGTTGGCAAACTTCATGCGGGTGCATTTATTTTCCGCGGTGGCAACATTGAAAATTGGCTTGGAAATTCTTTTCGAACAAGAGCAAGTAAAAATTGACCAGATCCTGGGCCACGGCGGCTTTTTCAAAACCAGGGATGTCGGTCAAAGAATTATGGCAGCCGCGATGAATGTGCCGGTGACCGTGATGGAGACCGCCGGTGAGGGCGGTGCCTGGGGAATCGCTTTGCTTACGGCGTATATGCTTCAAAAGAGGGAAGACGAAACACTGGAAGCATATCTTGCCAATAGAGTCTTCGGCGGGCAACACGGTACGACGCTCATTCCAGACCCGGTGGATATGGAGGGCTTTGCGTCATTCATGGAACGCTACAAGAGGGGTCTGGTTATTGAAAGAGCAGCAGTGGACGCGTTGAGGCAGACGCCATGTTAGCGCAACTGAAAGAGCAGGTTTTTCAGGCGAATTTACTGCTTCCCAGGCACGGTCTTGTCACATTTACCTGGGGCAATGTGTCGGGCATCGACCGCGAACAAAAACTTATGGTAATCAAGCCCTCCGGCATAGCTTATGAGGCTTTGCAGGTTGAAAACATGGTGGTGGTGGATTTGGAAACGGGAAAGGTTGTGGAGGGCAGTTACAAACCGTCTTCCGATACGGCGACGCATCTCGAACTTTATAAAGCATTCCCGAACGTAGGCGGCATTGTCCACACCCACAGCCGCTTGGCAACCAGCTTTGCCCAGGCAGGACGCGGCATCCCGCCGCTTGGCACAACCCACGGTGATTATTTTTTCGGAGAAATTTCCTGTACCCGAAAGATGACTGACGCCGAGATTCAGGGTGAGTACGAGCTGGAAACAGGACGGGTAATCAAGGAGACTTTCCTGGGAAAAGATCCTGACGCCATCCCGGCAGTTCTCGTCCACAGTCACGGCCCGTTCACATGGGGAATTGACCCGCAGGATGCTGTTCACAATGCCGTGGTGTTGGAGGAGGTTGCGTTCATGGCCTACCATGCTTTGATGCTCGAGCCAGGCCTGGCGCCCATGCAGCCGGAATTATTGGACAGGCACTATTTGCGCAAGCACGGCGCAGAAGCTTATTACGGACAGACGAAAAAATCGATGGAGGAGGGGTCGCGATGATTGACCTGAAACAATACGAAATTTGGTTTGTGACCGGCAGCCAGCATATGTACGGTCCGAAAACGTTGCAGCAGGTAGCACTTGATTCGCAGCAAATTAGTGCCGCGCTGAACGACTCGCCTCATTTGCCTGTGCGCGTGGTGTATAAACCGACCCTTACCACTCCGGAAGCCATTCGTGAACTGTGTCTGGAGGCCAATTCCTCGCCCCTGTGCGCGGGTTTGGTTACCTGGATGCACACTTTCTCTCCCGCGAAAATGTGGATCGGCGGGTTGGGGGTATTGAAGAAACCCTGGGTCCATTTGCACACCCAGTTCAACCGGGAGATTCCCTGGGCTGAGATTGATATGGATTTCATGAATCTCAACCAGTCGGCGCATGGCGACCGCGAATTTGGTTTTATCGGCAGCCGGATGCGTCTTGAGCGCAAGGTGATCGTTGGGCACTGGCAGGACGAAGATGTGCGCATCAGTCTGGGCGGGTGGGCGCGCGCCGCGGCCGCCTGGGCGGATTGGCAGGGCGCCAGGGTGGCCCGGTTTGGCGATAATATGCGCGATGTGGCCGTGACAGAGGGCGATAAAGTGGCCGCGCAAATCCAGTTCGGCTATTCCGTTTCGGGATACGGGCTGGGCGATTTGGTCAAGGCCGTGGATGGAGCCGCGGATAAGGATATTGACCTGACATTGCAGAGTTACCTGTCCGAATATGAGGTCGCACCCGAATTGCAGCCAGGCGGCGCGCGCTATTCATCCCTGAGAGATGGGGCGCGCATTGAAGTGGGATTGCGCAATTTCCTGCGCGATGGCAACTTTAAGGCCTTCACCACCAATTTTGAGGATCTGCATGGATTGCGGCAATTGCCCGGGTTAGCCGTTCAGCGGCTGATGCGGGATGGTTTCGGTTTTGGAGCGGAGGGCGACTGGAAAACGGCTGCTCTGCTGCGCGCCATGAAGGTGATGGGAGCCGGATTGCCAGGCGGCGCAAGTTTCATGGAAGATTACACTTACCACCTGATTCCGGGGCGCGAAAAAATATTGGGCGCTCACATGCTGGAAGTGTGCGAATCGATCGCGGCCACCAAACCGCGCCTGGAGATTCTGCCGCTCTCCATCGGCGGAAAAGCCGATCCGGTGCGGTTGATCTTTGATGCCAATACCGGACCTGCCATCGGCGCCTCCCTGATGGATATGGGACAACGCTTCCGCATGGTAGCCAATGTAGTGGACGTGGTACCAACAGAAGCACCCCTGCCTAAACTGCCAGTCGCCCGGGCGCTGTGGCTGCCGCGTCCAAACCTGAAAACCGCCGCGGCGGCCTGGATCTATGCCGGCGGCGCGCACCATACCAGCTTCAGTTATGCAATTGACGCTGAACATTTACGCGATTTTGCAGGCATGGCAGGCATTGAATTCCTGTTGATCGACGAAAACACCCGGGTTGAGGAATTCAAGGATAAGCTGCGCTGGAACGAATTGTATTACCTGCTGGCGAAGGGACTATAACCGGCAAGTAAAGTTCATTTCCAGCCAGTTAACGCTTTTTAGGAAACCAGGGGATAAACGCGCTGGTATTCTCGATGTACTCTTTATAACCTGGCCGCGTTTGCATGGTTTTTTCCAACAAAGCCACGCCGGATACGCGCAGCAGGAATAGCGTCATCAGGATGGGACTGAAAATGGTCCACCAACCTCCGGCTGCTGCCGCAATCAGGTAATATCCCCACCATTGGGCCGAGTCGCCAAAGTAATTTGGGTGGCGGGTGAAGCGCCAGACGCCGCGGTCCATGACCTTGCCTTTGTTCTCCGGCCGGGACTTGAAGCGGGTAAGCTGGTAATCGCCAACGGCTTCGAAAAAGAAACCAATGAGCCAGATGATTGCACCGAGGAAATCGAGCGCGGTCAACATTTGCGGTCGCGAATAGAACTGTGCGGCCAGCAGCGGGGCCGAAATAATCCACAATAGAACGCCTTGAAGCAGGAAAACGCGGAAGAAGCTTTGCCACCACCATTTGCTTCCAGCCTCGCCGCGCCATTTTTGGTAGCGGAAATCTTCCGGTTTCCCCATGTTTCGTTTGAGAACATGGATGGAAAGGCGCATTCCCCAGATCGTCACCAATCCGGCGATTAGCAATTTGCGCAATTGAAGTCCATCCGGCGTCAGTGCAAAGTACAGCCATCCTGCGAGGACAAATCCTGTTCCCCAGAAGATATCGACAATGCTGGAGTTCTTAAGACGCAGGCTGAGCAGCCATAGAAGCGTCATCAGCGTCAGAATCAGCGCCAGCCCAACGAAGAATACCGATAAAAATGACATCAGGGTAGCCAATTTATTTGTTCGTCACGCATGCAAAACCAACTACGCCTGGACCGAGATGGGCTCCCAGCACAGGATTAATCATCTCCAACCAGATCTCGCGGTTGGGAAGATACTGGCGGACCTCATCCTGTAATGCCTGGACGGATTCCAGAGCGCCGGAATGCAGAAAAGCAATCCGCTCCAGCGGGCTGTGTGATTTAATCATCTCCGCCAGGCGGGCAATGACTTTTCGTCGGGTGCGTACCCGGTCGGCTCCGGATTTGCCATCGTACATTTTTAAGATCGGCTTTAGTTGAATCAGATCGCCAATCGTCGAGATGGCTGCGTTCATCCGGCCGCTCCGGCGCAGGTATTGCAAGGTATCCAGGCCGGCTGCCACATAAGTGCGTTTGATTTGGTCTTCCAGGATGGGCAAAATATCGGCCACTGAATGGCCTTGCAAAGCCAGTTCTGCAGCAGTTTGTACCAGAAAACCGGTGCCAAGACTGAGCTGGCGGGAATCAAAAACGGTTACCGGAACGGATTCGGTTTCAGCCGCGGCTGTGCGGGCAACGTTGACAAGCGCGCTCAGTGACTCTGAAATATGGATGGATAACACTTCGCTGGCACCCTCGTCCGCCAGGGCGTCATAGACGGCATGAAATTTTGCTGGCGAGGGAACAGCCGTGGTTGGTTGCTGCTCATAATCAGGCAGGTTGGTAAAAAACTCATCCCGGCTGATGTCGACGCCGTCCAGGTAATCACGGTTGCCAATATGAATATAAACCGGCAGGACATAGATTTTCAGCCGGGCAACCAAATCCAGCGGTAAATCGCAGGTGCTGTCGGTAACGATTCGAACGGTCATCTTAACCCCGGAGAATGAGGATGATTCCGAATACGATTTCGATGCCCAGGCTGATCAGGTTGGAGGATGCAGTCGATTTATCCAGGAATATGGAGATCAGACGTACCAGTGCAATGGCCAGGTAGCCAATGCCGAGAACCTGGTAGGCCGACTGGCCGAAAATGAAAGGCGAAACGCCTAACCCGATGAATAGGCCGCCGAAAATGGAACGGATCTCCGAAATGCCGCGCGGTCCCTCAGCCATTAACCCGGTAAAACCATAAACAGAAGTTGGTTTCACCAGCGCCAGTAAACCGGTGACGATGGTCGCCAGGGCAGCGATTATTTTTAGTATACCTAAAAAGCTCATAGTGTATCTCCAGTTGCTATTCTTAATTCATCCAATAATCCGAATAATTCCTCGTTTTCAGGTATGTCGGACATGGAGTGGCCGTAATGGACGAAGCGGGCAATGCCATTTTGATCAACAATCACCTGCGCTGGCATGCGGCCAAATTTGAACAGGTTGATTTCCTGACCGTATAATCTGAGCACGCTGGCTTTTGGATCCGGCAGGCCAATAAAGGGCAAATCATGTTCGTGCCAGTAGGTCTCAAAGGCCTGCGCATCCTCTGGGCCGATGACCAGAATCTTGGTTTGCCGGTTGATAAATTCCTGAAAGTCTTGACGCAACTGCGCCATATGCCGTTGGCAAAATGGTCAGACAAATCCGCGGTTGAAAACCAGAAGAACATTGGCCTGCCCTTTGAAACTGGACAGTTGAACTATGTTTCCCTGGAAATCCGCTAAAGAAAAATCCGGTGCTGGGGAGTTTAAAGCTACTTTTGGCATATCATCCTTTCGTTGAATGGTATGACCTGCGTTTCAGGTCTTATGATTGGATGTTTCTTCAACGATAAAGATATCATAACTGATAAATGAATTAATGTCAATATATTGTCCATAAATATCTTGACAAAATATTGACATTATGGTAAAATCTGTATACATATGAAATCGCAAACCGCTTATTATCACAACTACGTTGGAAACCTGTTCGGCTTGAAAATGGCAGAGCATAACCGATTTATAAACGGAGACGAATGACCACAATCAGCCATTTACCGATCTATAATCTACGCGTTGTTCTTAAAGAAACTGGTCTGCGGGCTGATGTTTTACGCGCCTGGGAGCGCCGCTATGAATTGCCCAAGCCCCAACGCTCAGCAGGCGGACACCGCCTTTATTCCGAGTATGACATTGCAACAATACGGTGGCTGCGCGCCCGCCAATTGGAGGGGCTGGCCATCAGCCGCGCGGCGGATTTGTGGAAGGAGATCGCAGGTTCTGGAAAGGATCCGCTGGATCACCTGCCTGTGCCATCGATTGTTGAACAACGAGTTATGACCATTGCAGATGGCCGGCTGGAAGATTTACGCAGCCAATGGGTGAAAGCCTGTCTGGAATTTGATGCCTTTAAAGCAGACGAGGTGATCAATCAGGCTTTTGCGCAAGCTTCGGTCGAATCCGTCTGTATTGAAATCCTGCAGAATGGCCTCCATGAAATTGGCAATCTGTGGCACCAGGACGTTGCGACCGTCCAGCAGGAGCATTTCGCGACTGCCCTGGCCTTGCGCCGCATGGAGGCCCTAATCAGTGCCACGCCGCATCCGACCCGTTCCGGTACCATCCTGGTGGGCTGCCCGACTGGCGAATGGCATACTTTTCCAATGGTGTTGTTGACACTGCTCCTTCGGCGCAGGGGTTTGAATGTGGTTTATCTTGGCGCCAATATCCCCCTGGAGCAGTTGGATCAGACCTCTGATCATATTCGTCCGGTTTTGACCGTTTTGGCTGCCCAGCAACTCAGCACGGTTTCGAGTCTGAGATCAGCCGCTGTTCTTCTACAGAAAACAGGCATGCCGCTGGCTTATGGCGGGCTCATCTTCAATCGTATAACAGAATTGCGCGGTCATATCCCCGCCGTTTTTCTTGGAGAGACTCTTGAGGGGGCAGTGGAAAGAATCGAACAGTTGATTGTTGGACAAATGCCTGTTTTTGATGAAATCAAAGTGGATGAAGGCTGGCGGGAGCTCGCAACAACTTACCTTGCCGCATCTCCTTATATAGAAGCGCGTTTGATTGGACTTCTTAAAACAGTCGGCATGCCCGAAGTGTACATGACGGCTGTGAATGCGTACTTTGCCCAGGAGTTATCGACAGCGCTTGAGTTGGGTAATCCTGGTTTGATCGAGACTGATTTTGATTGGTTGAAGAAACTGCTGGCAGATCGGAAAATACCTGCGGATAAACTGATTCCATACCTCCAAGCGTATCGGCAGGCTGTAGACCTGGAAATGGGCGCGGCAGGATCGCGCATTTCCGATTGGATCACCTCGTACCTTGAAAAAACGAGTAAAAACTAAATGGATTTATGGAGTAATCATGCCTAAGAAAAGAGCCATTGATTTCAACCGTACTGCCCCTGACCTGGTGTTGCTGGATGCTTCTGGACAACCAGTTCAGCTTTCATCATTGTGGGCAACCCGGCCGCTGCTGCTCGCTTTCACCCGCCATTTTGGCTGCACACAATGCAAAGAAATGCTGGATGAGTTGGTGGCCGGCAAGGAACGTATTGCTCAAGCTGGATTGAGCATTGCGGTAATTATGCAGGGAACGCCTGAAGCAACCGCGGCGTTCGCAAAACGCTTTGCGCCTGGCCTTTATTGCCTGGCCGATCCTGAAAGAAAAGCTTACAAGGCTTATGGTTTGGAACGCGGCAATTTGTTCCAGACCTTCCTAAACCCAAAAGTCTGGTCGGCCATTGCAAAATCGCGCGAAAAAGGCTACGAGGTGGAACCAGCCCCCGCTGGACAGGATTCCATGCAGATGTCGGGCACATTCATCATCGGTACCGACGGCAAGGTCGAACTGCCTTATTACTACGACCACATTGCAGACCATCCGCCGCTGGATTTGCTGTTGAGCGGTGTGCTTTCAACCCGTTGGGGAAAATCCTTTGAAGGTCCCGTTGGGCCAACCAAAGATTGATGAAATTATTACTTGGAGAAATGAACATGAAAAAACTGTCTTTATCGATCGTTATCATTACAGCGGCAGCCTTGATTTTATCCGCTTGCAGCGCGAAAACTGCTGATTCGACCGTTGTTCCGCAAACCACACAACCGCAAACCCTGATCTCGGAAGGCCGTTTGCTGCCGCTGAACTCGCAAGACTTATTCTTCACCCTTTCCGGTCAGATTGCCGAAGTTCTGGTGAAAGAAGGCGATGCAGTTACGTCCGGGCAGGTGCTTGCCCGTTTCACCGATTCACAAGAGGCGAATGCCGCTTTAACCCGTGCCCAACAGGAAGACCTGGCAGCACAAAAAGCCCTGGATGCTCTAATGGCTGCAGCGGATCTGAATTTGGCACAGGCTAAGCTGGCTGTTCAGACTGCCAAAGCTGCCTTTGACCAGGCGACCGACCGTTTCAAGGCAAATGACTCGGATTTGAATAAAGCCCAACTGGATGTGGCGACGGCAAGCTTGAAGCTGGCTGAAGACACTCTGGCGAAATTGGAAAGCGGAAAGGGCGTGGATCCTGACCAACAGGCATTGGCGCAGGCCCGGTTGGCTTCGGCAAAAGCGGCTTTGAAAAGCGCACAATCCACCATCGATGCCCGCGTGCTGAAGGCTACCATGGACGGTACCGTGGTCGATTTATCATTCTTGCCTGGCCAGCAGGTGGCTGTAGGAACATCCCAGGTGGCGCTGGCTGATTTTTCAAGCTGGATTGTAAAGACGGATAACCTGACTGAAATGGATGTCACCGCCATTTCAGTTGGACAAAAAGTGGACGTGGTGCTGGATGCTCTGCCTGAGAAAACCTTCCAGGGTGAAGTGACCCAAATTGACTCCCGTTATGAAGAAAAACGCGGCGATATTACCTATACGGTTACTATCAAACTCAACCAGACCGATCCTCAAATGCGCTGGGGCATGACTGCCGCGGTTCATTTCCCACGTTAGTTCATTCAGGAATGCCAATATGCGACAAACGTTATCTTTAGCAACTTTTCTGGCGGTCAAGGAAGTGTGGCGAAACCGTTCCCGTTTCCTGCTGGTCAGCCTGGTGATTGCCTTGATCACGCTGCTGGTGCTGTTCATCGCGGCGCTGGGAGAGGGATTGGGCAATGGTAACCGGGAATACATATCAAAGCTGGATGCCCAGGTCATCGTGTATCAGGCAAAATCGGACTTTCTGATTCAGGCCAGCCGCCTCAGCCGCGACCGCCTGGCTGCCGTCCGGCGCGTGGATGGGGTTGCCGATGCCGGTATGCTGGGAACGTCCAATGCCAGCTTAATCCTTGCGAATAATGCGGCCCCAATAAAAATTGCGTTGTTGGGCGTGGAGCCTGGCCGGATCGGCGAACCAAAAGTGGTAAGCGGCCAACAGCTCAGCACCGACCTGGCGCAGGAAGTCATCATCGACCGCAACACTGCCTACCGCAGCAAGCTTGCGGTGGGAGATACCTTGACTGTCCGGGTGACCCAGGGTACGCAGGATGAATTCTATGATTTGCGAATCGTCGGTATAACGGACGGTCAGCAATATTCACTGCAGCCTTCGGTATTTGTGCCTTTCTTTACCTGGGACCGCATCCGCCCAAAATCCGAAGCCGAAGTGAACAGGTCAAACCCGGTAGCCAATGTCATCCTGGTGAAATTGTCGGATCCAACCCAGGTGGATGCGGTCCGTGCCCGCCTGGTTGCCCAGGTGGATAACGTTGAAACTGCCACCCTTAAGGAAGCAATTCAGGCGCTGCCAGGCTACTCAGCCCAGCAAAGTACGCTCAATACCCAGGGCGGTTTTACCCTCTTTATCGGCATCCTGGTCATCGGCGGATTTTTCCAGATTCAAATATTGCAAAAGGTCGCGCAGATTGGCGTGCTGAAAGCCATTGGCACCTCCAATCCGGTGGTGGCGGCGTCTTCGATCATTCAGATAACCATCGTGACGGTGATCGGAGTCATTATCGGCGGCCTGCTGACTTTCCTGTTCTCGCTTTCCTTCCCGCCCACGGTTCCGATTGTCTTTAATGGCACCACTTCAGCGCTGGCCGTGATTGCCCTGCTGTTGATTGGCCCGCTCGGCGGACTGGTTTCGATCCGTTACGCCGTCCGCATCGAACCGCTAAAAGCGCTGGGATTATCATCATGATGGAAAATACCATGTCAGCTTATGCACTTGAAACAAAATCGGTTATTAAAACCTATAACAGCGACTCTGGAACCATCCAGGCAGTCGATAATGTTTCCTTACAGGTAAAATCTGGAGAATTTGTCGCCCTGGTTGGCCCCAGTGGATCAGGGAAAACAACCATGCTTTCCATCCTGGCGGCCTTGCTCCAACCTACCTCCGGTCAGATCCTTTTGGATGGCCAAGACCTGTCGTCGATGGGCGACGTGGAACGCGTAGCCATGCGCCGCGAGAAGATCGGGTTTACCTTCCAGGCAAACAATCTGGTGCCTTACCTGAGCGCCGTTGAAAATGTGGAGTTGATGCTGCGGCTCAATAATAAGCTGGATAAAACCGGCAAATTGCGTTCCCGCGAACTTCTCTCACGCCTTGGACTGGGAGACCGCCTTCACAACTTGCCGGGGCAGATGTCCGGCGGGCAGCAGCAGCGGGTAGCCATTGCCCGGGCTCTCATTCACAATCCCAGCCTGGTGTTGGCCGATGAACCGACCGCCAGCCTGGATACCGAACGCGCCTACCAGGTGGTCGAAACCTTTGCCGGCTTGATCCACGAACAAGGCCGTGCTGGCATCATGGTCACGCACGACCTGCGCATGTGTGAATTTGTGGACCGGGTTTTCATGATGCGCGACGGAAAACTGGTTCGCATTTATACCACCCGCGAGGAAATCATGGAGCTGGTCGGCGGCGGACGGCATTAAACCAAGACGATGAATATCTGGTGGATCCGCCGCGACCTGCGCTTGAGCGACAATGCAGCCCTTACCTCAGCATTAAGTGCCGGTAAGGGCGTGTTGCCGCTCTTTATCCTGGATGAACGGTTGTTGACAAAACAGGCAGATAAGAGGCATGCTTTTCTTTTTGCCGGCTTGCGGGCCTTGGATGCCGACCTGCGTCGGCTGGGGTCGAGACTGATCCTGCGGCGCGGTGAGCCGGTGGCTGAGTTGTGCCGATTGGCGGAGGAATGCGGGGCGGAGACTGTTTTTGCCGAGCAGGATATATCACCCTATGCTTTGCGGCGGGATGGCGCGGTGGCAGAGCAGGTCAATTTGCATCTGGTGCACGGCTTGGGGGTTCATCCAGTCACGGCAATCACGCGCTCTGATGGCAAACCTTACACGGTTTTCACACCCTACAGCCGTGCCTGGAAGGCGTTACCGTTCATTGAACGTCTTTTGCCCGCGCCTATTGTAATGCCTCCGGTTCCGGATCTGCCATCGGCAGAATTGCCGGATCTGCCAACGCCAGAATACTTCCCGGCTGGCGAGCGCGAAGCCCAGAGCCGACTGAACGACTTTCTGGATGGTCCCATATTTGCTTATAGCTCCGGGCGCGACCGGCTTGACATGGACGGCACGTCGGCTTTATCGCCTTATCTGCGATTTGGCATGCTCTCGGGGCGGCAAGCCGCGGCTGCGGCGCGCCAGGTGGCTGGATTGGCGGCTGATGCTTCAGCCCGGGCAGGGGCCGAGACCTGGCTAAATGAGCTCATCTGGCGCGAGTTTTACCAATTCATCCTATACCATTTTCCGCATGTCCTAAAGGTACCGTTTCGATCTTCGATGCGGGCCATTCCCTGGCGCAATGTTCCCGGGGATTTGCTGGCCTGGCAGGCTGGCCTGACCGGCTACCCGGTGGTGGATGCCGGTATGCGCCAACTGGCGGCGACGGGTTGGATGCACAACCGTGCCCGCATGATCACGGCCTCTTTTCTGGTCAAGCACCTTTTGATTAACTGGCAGGAAGGTGAAGCCTGGTTCATGCGCAGTCTGGTCGATGGCGACCTGGCAGCCAATAACGGCGGCTGGCAGTGGATTGCCGGCACAGGAACCGACGCCGCACCTTACTTCCGTGTCTTCAATCCCATTTTACAGGGAAAGAAATTCGACCCGCAAGGCGCGTACGTCCGCCGTTGGTTGCCTGAACTCGCCAATGTATCGCTAAAATACATCCACACGCCCTGGGAAATGCCGGTTGATGAGCAGCGTAGTTGCGGTGTGCTCATCGGCCGTGATTATCCGGCTCCCATCGTTGACCATGATTTTGCCCGGCAACGTGTGCTGGCGGCTTATTCCGGTAAATGACCAGACCGGCCATTCGAATTCGGTTCTTATACTCCCGTAAAACGTGTGTAGCTGGAAAATTGATCCCATTCATGCTTTACTGGATCTCCACCAGAGAATTGATAGCGAATCTCGCTTTAAATTGACTACCGTGTTCATAATCCCTTCATAATTTCCTGCTAAACTGATCATCAGGTATGATCAACTTACGATGAATTGAGATATATCGAGAGGTGAAAAATGATGCGTGGCTTTTATGGCGGTTTCCACGGGCTGGGAATACTCTTTTGCGGCATTTTAGGGCTTGCAATATTGGTGGGCTTGATCTTATTGGTTGTCTGGGCAGTGCGCCGGCTGAGCGGCGGCACATCTACATCCAACCAGGTTTTGCCGGAATCGGGAAAACCGAATCCAAAGCAGATTCTGCAGGCACGCTATACCAGCGGCGAAATAACCAAAGAACAGTACCTGCAGATGCTGGAAGATATTGGGAAGTAAATCGGAAGGCGATAAAACGGAAACAGCAGAGGATCGATGCTTCTGCTGTTTGTTTTTTCTCTGCAACGCACTGTTGGGCTAGCCAAATCCCGCGTCAATTATTGTGCTGCGTATTCACCAGGCGGCAGTATACCATTGCCAGAATTTGGCTGAGGATTGGCGGTAATTGACCGCCAGGTTGGCAAAGCCTCACTATTTCTGCGATTACAATATCGAAAGCCTCGGTATGAGTTATGTATAATTGATTGTCTTTCAGAGTCAAAGATATTTTCGCATGGGATGGAGTAATCCTAAATTATGATTTCGGCCAGAGGTTGAATTGAAACGGCAGCAGGTACTGGAAAAAATCGAAACGACCTGGAATGAGTTCGTTCTGGCATACTCCGGTTTGAGCGAACCTCAATTAACACAGGCTGGCGTGACGGGTGATTGGTCGGTGAAGGATCTCATCGCTCATGTGAGCTGGTGGGAGGAGGAATCGTTGAAACACCTTCCCCTCATTTTGCGAGGGGAACGCCCTCCGCGTTATTCCGTCCTTTATGGCGGCATCGATGCCTTCAACGCGCAAATGACGGAGTTGAAGCGGAGCATATCACTTTCTGAAGTCCTACGAGAAGCTGCTACTACCCATCAGAAACTCATCGAGTATCTTTCCAATATTCCCGAAGAACAATTAGTCACTGAAACGCGTTTCCGCCGGCGTCTGGGTTACGATTCCTTTAAACATTATCCCATCCACACAGCGGCAATTCGCGCCTGGCGAGATCATTTGGCGCAAGGGACCAACTACTTAATCGATCAATAAATCAAAATTGATAGCTATTGAAATTAGCTTGTTTTCACGTATAATAATCCTAATTGGCTATTTAGCGTCATAAACATTTGGTTACTATGCCATAAATATGGGATTATTAATCCCAAAGGGGACGATGATAGTCTGTTTATTGGGCTATTATTGAAGTTCTCCCATTAAAATTGGACCTTCTCAAACCTAGGGGGTATTGAATTGGACCGAAAAACAATTGGATTTGCAGATCGTTTTTTGACCGAAATTTCACCTTTCGCACGATTCCTTTCATAGGTGTCTTTTTATGGTTAATTCGGTTAATGGCATGATCAAACAATCTTCAGAAAAAAGCGATTCAATTCTATCGGATTTCTTAACAAGGTTGGCGAACGAACGTCCCGATCGACCTTTCTGTTTCTTTCTGGCGGAAGATGAGAAAACAGAAGTAACACTCACATACAGCCAGGTGGATCAGGAAGCGCGTAAAGTCGCCGCCTGGTTGCAATCTAAAATTATTCCAGGCGATCGCGCCCTTTTGCTGTATTCGACCAACCCGGAATACTTGTTTACTATTTTGGGCTGCCTTTATGCCGGCGCCATTGCTGTACCGGTTTACATTCCACGTGACGCAGCTGGAATACAAAACCTGGCGCGCGTCGCAGCCGATGCGGATGCCTCTCTCATTTTGAGTAAATTGATTGATTTTGACCGGCTCCATAAATTGGCCCCATTGCCCGACCAGCTTGCTTCGATTCGTTGGCTAACAACAGATGACATTTCTGAAGCTGGGCGCAGCCTGACATGGCAACCACCTGCCATCACGGCCGATTCACTGGCATTCATTATGTACACATCCGGTTCAACACGCGCTCCGGCTGGCGTGGAATTGAGTCATGGCAATTTGAGACAAGCCTTGCTTGACATGCAGGGTGGATTTCACCTTACTCCGCAAGACCGGGGACTCTCCTGGGCCCCTTTTAGCCACATTTCCGGTTTGTTCAGCTCAGTCCTAAGCCCGATTTATTTGGAAATACCGGAAATTATCCTTACCCCAGAATTATTCTCCTCCAATCCAATGAGTTGGCTGAGGGCAATCAGCCGGCACCATGTTACCACCAGTGGTGCTCCGAATTTTGCTCTGGATTTATGCGCTTCGTTGGCTACCGCCGAGGAAAAAGCCAATCTGGACCTCTCCAGTTGGCGGATCGTTGCGAATGGGGCTGAACCAGTTAGAGCCAGCACCCTGGAGAAATTTACACAAGCATTTTCCGGCAGCGGGTTTAATCCGGCAGCTATGACAGCGGTCTACGGCCTGACGGAAGCTCCGATGGTGAGTTTTTTTGATCGCCAGTCTGGCAAGAGCAAAATAACCATCTCACGCAATGCATCTCATGACAATCGGGTCACTGTCTTAGCCACTGGCGATCCGGATGGGCTGGATGTGGTTTCTTGCGGCATTTCCGTGCCATCCACAAAAATCGCCATCGTTGACCCTTTAAAACTGGTGCGGTGCAGTGACGACCAGATTGGTGAAATCTGGGTTTCGGGCCCGATTGTATCGCATGGTTATTGGAAGAAACCGGTCGAAACAGAAAACATATTTAGAGCCAGGCTTTCCGACACTGGCGATGGTCCGTTTTTGCGTACTGGCGACCTGGGTTTCCTCCATGATGGCAATTTATTCATCACCGGCCGCTACAAGGATATGATCATCCTGTACGGACGGAATTATTACCCCACTGACATTGAGGTCATTTCTGAGAAAGCTCATCCCGATATCCAACAAGGAACCAGTGCTGCTTTCAGCATATCGATTAATGGTGAGGAAAAAGTAGTAATTATTTTGGAACATCGCAAAGACGTCCTGAATCCAAATGTTGAAGAAATTGCACGCGCCGTGCGCCTTAGTATTGCCAGGGAAATGCACCTTCCAGTGGAAGCAGTTGTCATTGCTCCGCCCGGCAGTATACCGCGCACAGGCATTGGCAAGGTGCAAAGGTTTAAATGCCGGGATGCATATCTATCAGGCAAAATGCCTAGTGTTGGCATCAGTCATTTGAGTCAATCCTCCGAAACGGTCAATGCAAAAACAACCACTGAACCGCTGAATCCCATCGAGCAGGAAATCTGTTTTGTCTTTGCTGAAGTATTGCACCTGGACAGGGTACAGCTAAATGACAATTTCTTTACGGTGGGTGGCAATTCTCTCCTTGGAACACAAGCCGTATCGCGAATCTGCGAACGGTTTAAAGTCAATTTGCAGCCGCAAGTTTTGTTTGACTTCCCGACGCCTGTGGAGTTAGCCGCCCATTTGGATTCAGTCATCCGCAATTCCGATGCGAACCTGCTGCCGCCGATTCAAGTCGTCGACCGCGCACAGCCGCTTGAGCTTTCGTTTTCTCAGGAACGCATGTGGTTTGTGCAGCAATTGGATCCGAACAATTCCGCTTACAACATCCCGCTTGCCTACCGTTTTAAAGGCAAAGCTGACCTGGCGATCCTTCAGACAACCCTTGATTGGATGATTGCGCGCCATGAAATTCTGCGCACATATTTTATCTTTCAGGATGAGCAGCCCGTACAGGTGATTGAACCGTCGTTAAAAGTTGTTTTTGAAAAAATCGATCTTTCCGGAGCGGACGCTCAGGCAAAATTGACAGAATGGGTCAACCGCGAATCAGCCCGTCCCTTCGATTTGAGCGTTTTGCCGTTACTTCGGGCAGCCGTTCTCGACCTGGGAAATGACGAGAACGTCCTTTGCATTACCATGCATCACATCATCACCGATGCATGGGCAACAGGTTTGTTCCTGCAAGAATTCCAATCGGTCTACGAATCATTCAAACAAGGGATCGAACCGCAACTCCCCCCGCCCGGGATCCAGTATGCTGATTTTGCAGCGTGGCAGCGCAAGTGGTTAACCGGGCAGGTATTGGTAAACGAATCAGCTTACTGGCGCGAACAGTTGGCCGGTTTGCCTGCCCTTGAACTATTCACCGATCATAAACGGCCAGTCGTGCAAACCTTTCATGGATCGCAGATAATAGCTGATTTACCAGCAGATTTGTATGATGTACTCAATCAATTAAGCTGGAAGAGTGGCACAACAGTTTTCATGGCAGCACTATCGGCTTTTTATGTGCTGCTTTACCAGTATTCAGGACAGCAGGATCTGGCAGTTGGGGTACCCATTGCCAACCGCAAGTGGCTGGCAGTTGAAAACCTGCTTGGCACGTTGGTCAACACACTGGTGCTGCGCACCCGTCTGGACGGCAACCCGACGATGGGAGAATTTTTGTCCCGCGTCCGCGACGTCAGCCTTGGCGCGTACGCCCATCAGGATATGCCTTTTGAATCGCTGGTGGCAGAACTCCGCCTACCCAGAGATATCAGCCGTTCGCCCATTTTCCAGGTGATGTTCAATGTCATTAACGTTCCGACGGTTGACGTGGACCGGGAGGAATTTAAGGACGCCTACGTCGAAGTAGATACCAACGGGGCTCAATTCGATTTGACACTGACTTTGGTGGATACACCTATATTGCGCCGGGTTATCCTTAATTACAATACCGATTTGTTTGAACGCGCCACCGTAGTGCGCATGCTAAACCAATATATGGCCTTGTTGGGAACCATTGCAGCCGCGTTTGAGCACCGGCTCGAAGATTTGCCCATGTTGACCGGCCCCGATCGCCAACTGGTGCTCCAGGATTGGAACAATACGCAGCAGGATTATCCGCCTAGCGCAACTGTTCAATCCTTGTTCGAGGCGCAGGTTGACCGCAACCCTGAACGGGTTGCTGCCAGCGATGAGGAACGACAAATATCCTACCTGGAGCTTGACCGGCGCGCGAACCGCCTGGCTCATTACCTTCGCGGAGAAGGTGTTGGGGCTGAAACTCTGGTGGGACTTTGCCTGCCGCGCGGAATTAACATGCTCGTCAGTCTGCTTGCCATTCTCAAGGCAGGCGGTGCATATGTGCCGCTCGATCCATCCTTCCCGCCTGAGCGTTTGTCTTACATGTTGGAGAATTCAGCGGCCCCAATTTTGCTGACACAAAGCGCGCTGGTTCACCTTTTTCCTTCCACAACGGCAAAATTGGTTTGCCTGGACAAGGAAGGTGAATCCATTGGACGACTCAGCGACCAACGTTTACCTCCCATGAGCCACGCTGAAAACCTGGCTTATGTTATTTACACTTCCGGGTCAACTGGTCGGCCAAAAGGTGTGCAGGTACTGCAGCGCGGGCTGGTTAATTTTCTATCATCCATACAGCGCGAGCCTGGTTTGACGGAAGCTGACATTTTGCTCTCGGTTACATCATTATCATTCGACATTGCAGGTTTGGAGTTGTATCTCCCACTCATCAGCGGGGCACAGGTAAAACTGGTCAGCAGCGAAACCGCTGCGGATGGTTTCCGGCTGATGGAAGCCATGCGCCAATTTGGTGCCACAATGATGCAGGCTACTCCCGCCACTTGGAAGCTACTTATTTCCTCCGGATGGACCGGCGATCGGCGTTTGAAGATTTTGTGCGGCGGCGAGGCACTGCCGCCGGACCTGGCCGCAGGATTGTTATCCCGTTGCGGCTCGCTCTGGAATATGTACGGGCCGACCGAGACAACCATCTGGTCAACCCTGCTGAAAATAACATCGCCCACGCAATTAATTACCATTGGCCGGCCAATTGCAAATACCCAGGTCTTTATTTTGGATGAGAGTCGGCACCCGGTGCCGATTGGCCGGACCGGCGAAATATATATCGGCGGTGACGGACTGGCACGCGGCTACCTGAACTTGCCCGCGTTAACTTCGGAAAAATTTGTACCCAACCCATTCGATCTTTCTGGCAATTCAAGGCTTTACCGGACAGGCGACCTGGGCCGCTTCCTGCAGGACGGGCAGATTGAATTCATGGGAAGGGTTGATAACCAGGTTAAGCTGCGCGGCTATCGAATTGAACTGGGTGAAATCGAACAGGTCATTCAAGAGAGCGGTCTTGTAAAGGATGTAGTGGTTATTCCCCGTTCAGATGGCAGCAGGGAAGAGCAACTGGTGGGTTACCTGATAAAGCAACCGAATGCAGAAATCGATTTGCCGGCACTACGCGATAGACTGAAACAAAAACTGCCCGGGTATATGATTCCAGCTGCCTTCGTTATCATGGATCAGTTTCCCTTGACACCAAATGGAAAAATCGACCGGCGCGCGTTACCAGAACCTGACTCAATCTCCATCGAGGCAGGTGAGTATGTCCCACCTGCGAATGATGTGGAAATGGCACTTGTAAAAATCTGGGAACGGCTCTTGAATGTACAACCAATTGGAATCACTCAAAGCTTCTTCGACCTGGGTGGGCATTCGTTGCTGGCAGCACGGCTTTTTGCAGAAATCCACACCCGCTTTGGTAAAGTATTGCCTCTGACAACTATTTTCGAAGACCCGACCATCCGCCACCTGGCCAGCGCCATCATTTCACAAAAAGATGGAACCGATTGGCCAGTTTTGGTGCCGATGCAGCCGAAGGGACGAAAACTGCCATTGTTTCTTGTTCACCCATTTGGCGGGGATGTGATTGGTTTCAAACGGTGGTCGGAACACCTTGGCGTCGATCAGCCTTTTTACGGTTTGCGTGCCCGCGGTCTGGACGGAATTCAGGAACCGCTTGGGTCGATTGAGGAAATGGCAACGTTATATATCGCCGAGATCCGAAAGGTTCAACCACAGGGACCCTATAAAATCGGCGGTTTTTGCATCGGCGGCGTAGTTGCCTTCGAGATGGCACAACAGCTCTTAAGGCAAGGCGAAAAGGTGGATCTGCTGGCAATCATTAACCAACCCCCGCCAAATTCGGATTATTATCACTTCAAGTTTTCCAGGAAGAATTTAGCGGCCTTTTTTGACAATTTACCGGAATGGTCGCGGGATTTCTTCCAGCTGCGCTGGGAGGAAATGTGGCTGCGGATTAGCATAACCGTGACAGCCCTAAAAACATGGTTAGGAATTAAAATTCGACCAAAGGTCATTCCATCAACACCATCTGGCGTTTCAGCCAGGGCTATTCGGACACGGGCAGCCAGGATTCCTGAATACCAGCGTGAAACCATTACCAATTACGAATTGAATTTTAATCAGGCGCTGGATAAGTACTTTCCCAAACCCTACCTTGGCAAAATAACACTGTTTCGCACTCCCCGCCAACCGCTGATTTGCTCGTTTGACGATAGCCTCTGTTGGGCGCCGTTGGCTGGAGGAGGTTTGGAAATCCGAAGCGTTCCAGGGTCGAATACGACCTTAACCACAGACCCGCATGCGCAAGAGTTTTCGCGCGCACTGAATGAATTCCTGGATTAAGATCGTTGCCTATGCTTCCGTTTTGCGGGGATATCCACTGGCCAATCAGGGCCGGAGATTCGGAGTTTACCCAAGATGGAATTCATGTTTGGTATGCGGATCTTGATTCACTCCACGACAAATTACCGCAAGAGATTCTTTCGACCGAAGAATTGACTCGCGCAAAGCTGTACCGGTTCAGGCGTGATGCCCGCCATTTTATTGCCAGGCGATGTTTGTTGCGATGTCTGCTGTCTGCCTACCTGGATATTAGCCCTGACGGCATTGTTTTCCAAGCGGCCCGGCAGGGTAAACCTTTTCTGGCGAATCCTGGAATAGATGGGTTAACATTTTCGGTATCCCATAGTTCCGCTTCAGCGCTGTTTGCCATCAGCCGCGGCAGCGAAGTTGGGGTGGACCTTGAAAAAGAGCGAGATGATCTGGATCCAATGGCGCTAGCCACCCAGTTTTTTGCTCCTTATGAAAGATTGGCGCTGGAATTGTTGCCTTCGCACGAAAGAAAAGCGGCGTTTTTTCGAACCTGGACCCGCAAGGAAGCCTGGCTAAAAGCTGTGGGTTGTGGATTGAGTTTACCGTTGACTGATTTCCTGGTCTCCATCGAACCGGAAAAGCCGGTTCTGCTGGATTGTCCTTTGCAGTATGGCCTGCCGCAAGATTGGCGCTTGATCGATTTACCATCCTATCCCGGTTTCGCAGCGGCAGTGGCATGCAAGGCGAATTGCGCTACGATTCATTCCGGCGCTATTCTCGCAAATTGACACAGATTTGGATAACGAACTCGAAACAGGCGGATCGTTTGTCCTACATGTAAATTAAAAAGCAAAGATTACTGGGTGACTTATTTCTATAAAAGGAGCAGGTAAACCCGGGCATTCAAAAAACCGCGGATTCTGATGAATTATTTTCAATATGGTGTAGATGAAATCCGGTACTTAAAAACCAGGGATGATAAACTGGCCCTGGCAATTGACCGAATTGGGATGATCCACCGTGGTGTAAATGCCAATCTGTTTGAGGCGTTGGTGAATGCCATCGTTGCTCAGCAAATATCAAGCAAAGCCGCCGCCACTGTTTGGGGACGCATGCTGGAGCGATTTTCGCCAATCCAGCCTGAAAATTTAGCCGGTATTCCGGTCGAAGAAATCCAACAATGCGGCATGTCCATGCGGAAAGCCCGGTATATTCATGGCACTGCGGAAATTGTGGATAGCGGAGAGCTAAACCTGGAAGCGTTGGCTGAAATGAGCGATGACGATGTGGTGGCGCACCTTTCTTCACTGCCCGGTATCGGCGTTTGGACCGCCGAGATGTTGATGATTTTTTCCATGCAGCGGCCGGACGTGGTCAGTTGGAACGATCTGGCCATCCGGCGCGGCATGCAGATTCTTTATGGGTACGAATCCTTGGATAAGGCGCGATTTGATCGCCATCGTCAGATTTATTCACCCTACGGTTCAGTTGCCTCATTGTATTTGTGGCGTATCGCGGTGGAGAAGTAATCTTTTCACTGCAAAACACAGCTTACGGCTACAAGAGAAACGTCCACAGCAGTAAGTTGCTACTCATCGAAAGGTTTCGGCGCCTGATCCTGTTTGGCCTTCATGGCATCCAAAACGCGAGTGGAATAAATCAGAGCCGATCCAGCTTTGACCGCCACAGCCACCCCCAGCGCTTCAACAATCTCTTCCTCGGTTGCACCGTTTTTAAGCGCCGCTTCGGTATGGACAACAATGCAGCCGTCGCACTGCACGACGGCTGCAACTGCCACCGCGATCAACTCGCGGGTTTTGGCGCCCAGTAGGTCGGATTTTTTTCCTGCATCGGTGAGGGTGCGGTAGCCGCGCACGATATCAGGGCTGGTGCGGCCAATTTCAGCAATTGTTCGGAGTACCTGTTGATGATAGTCATTCCAATCAATCATCATGGCTGATTGATCTCCTTTTTGAAAAACTGTTGATTCCTGGTTACCAGGCAACATTGCTGACTGGTTCCTGGCGCCGGTAAAATAACAGGGCAATCAGTGCACCAAAGGCAAAACCGCCGATGTGTGCCCAGAAAGCCACGCCGCCCACATCCGGGCCGCCCAGCGAGAGCACACCACTGAAAAGCTGCAGGATGAACCACAGCCCAAGTAACAGGCTGGCCGGCACCAGGGTTAGGCGCATGAAGAAACCAAGCGGAATGAAGGTCAACACACGGCTGCGCGGATAAAGCACCAGGTAAGCGCCCAACACGGCTGCGATGGCGCCGCTGGCGCCGACTGTGGGGATTTGCGAGCCGGGGTTGGTGAAGATGTGCGCCAGCGAGGCAACCACGCCGCCTGCCAGGTAAAAGATCAGATACGGAATTGATCCCATGCGATCTTCAACGTTATCGCCAAAGATCCACAAATAGAGCATATTCCCCAGGATGTGCGCCCAGCCGCCGTGCATGAACATGCTGGTGAAGATATCGGTGATATTTCCCAGGTTGAGGGTGGTGAAGTTAGCCGGGATCAGGGCGTATTGGTCAACCAGGGCCTCTTGTTTCGAACCGGCGGTTAGGAATAACAAAAAGACAGCCACATTTGTGGCAATTAACAGGTAATTGACAATGGGCGTATGCCGGGTTGGATTCTGATCGCTGATGGGAATCAATTTGACGCCTCCTTTGGGAATTGATTTGATTGTAGCAAATAGCAGATAAAAGCGGCAAACAAAGGTTATGTGAATAACCTTGGTTTGCCGCTGATTAATTTGGCAGAATTAATCCTGGGTCAATAATAGGTAAAACCCGTAAGGCGGAAGGTCAATAGGATCTTCAGAGTGGATCGTTCTACCAGTAAGTAAATCTATGGCCTGCTGGCGAGCCAACCCGCCTGGTATACCCAGACGCCGGTTCATTCCGCTGGCATTCACCAGCACACACAGATTTTCGGCACCGTCCGTCTTCTTGAAGACCAAGGTGTTTTCCAACGGGTTTACTTCCAACCATTCGATGTCGACCGATTTAAATGCGGGGTGTTCGCGGCGCAGTTGGATGAGACTGCGTACCAGTTGGCGAAGGCTTAGATCTTGCTCTTTGCCCCATGGGAAGGGTGCCCGGTTGTGGTGGCCGTCCCCGCCCAGACCTACCTCTGAGCCGTAATAGATGCTTGGCGCGCCGGTGAATGTCATTAGAAGCAGGTAGGCCAACTTCACTTTAGCCATGTTGCCGCCGTAAACGTGGGCTATGCGTGGGGTATCATGGCTGTCGATCAGGTTATACATCAATTCCAGATTGTTTTTGGGATAGCTGACCAGCAGCTGATTTACCGCCTGTTGATATTGCAAAACATCAAAATGTTCAACGGTTGTTTCCTTTGATCCTAATAGATTCCAGATCGGGTAGCTCAATTCATAATTCATGACCGCATCGAACTGGTCGCCCATCAGCCAGGGATAGGAATTATCCCAGTTTTCGCCCATGATATAAGCGTCCGGGTTGATGCCTTTTACCATCTTGCGGAAATCGCGCCAAAAATCATGCGTAACCTCATTGGAAACGTCCAGACGCCAACCGTCCACGCCGTAAGTTTCCATCCAGTAGCGCGCCGCGTCGAAAAGGTGTTCGCGCACCAATGGGTGGCTGGTGTTCCATTTGGGCATGCGCGGCGTGAAAGCAAAAGTGCGAAAATTGAGCTTGCCAGCCATGGCAGGATCGTATTGCGGTATTCCGGCTGCGGGTAATTCAAAATTGACAACCGGCTCACGCTCGATATAGAAGCAATCAAAATAGGGCGATTGCTTTCCACGCTGTACTACATCCTGCCAGAAAGGGTGCAGCCAGCCGCAATGGTTGAAAACCGCATCCAGCATCACGCGCATGCCGCGCTGATGAGCCTGGCGCACCAGTTCGCCAAATTGTTCATTGCTGCCAAAGGCCGGGTCGATGTGATAATAGTCGGTTGTATCGTATTTGTGGGAGGATGGCGATGTGAAAATGGGGGTCAGATAGAGGCCGCTGATACCAAGATCTTGAATTTCGTCCAGATGGTCGATAATGCCTTGCAGGTTGCCGCCGGCAAAACTTTCCACGCCGCCATCGCTGTCGGCCGCCCAATCCGGACTGCTGCCGCGGGCGTAGCGTTCGGGGAATATCTGGTACCAGATGGTGTTCTTTACCCAGGCCGGGGCGTTGAACACGTCTTCTGCGTTCAAGTATGGGAAATTGAAGAAAAATTGCGAATTATGCTGGTATTCGGGATGACGGCTCAGATCGTAAAAATCGCGGCTGCCATACAGAATCTTCTCTTCACCGGAATGAAGGATGAAGGCATACCGCATCCGCAAGGTGGCCGGGCGCAAGGCTATGAACCAGTAATCGTGCAGGTGCGTGCTGTATTCGAGTTGCATCGGGTATGAATTGAGCGCGCTGGAGTCCCATTCCCAAACGGCTGGATCTTTCTGGCTGGGTTTCCAATTGAATGGATCGCCGCCAATCAAAGTCACGGTCTGCACATCAGCATGCGCTGTACGCAAACGCAGGTGCACTGTTGCGGCATCGTAAGCATAAGCAAAACGGGATTTAGGTTCATGGTAAACAGCGGATAGGTTCATGGGGCACCTTCAGGGCGGTATTAAACAGCGATATGGGGAATTATAGTTGATATCTAAACTAATTACGAATAAATATACAATAAATTAGTTTATATGTCAACTTAATTCTCTTTGAAATGTGACACGGATGAGTTATTCTTAATCGGAAGGGTGCAAATAACTGTCAAGCTGGCGGTTGAGGCGTGAACAAATGCGTTGAAGCGAGTCGATCTCATAAAGTTCAAGTCTGGAATAGCGCTGCTGCAGGAAGGCTTGGTAGGCTGTTCGCACCTCGGCCAGCAGATCCATGCCTTGGGGGGTGAGGGATAAGTGGACAATGCGGCCATCCTGCATATCTGTTCGCCGAATCAGCAGACTGTCCCTTTCCATATTTCTGAGAATGCGGGTCATGTTGCCTTTAGTGCAAAGCAAGCGCTGACTGAGTTCGCTCAAAGTCAGGCCAGGCGACTGCTCCAGGTGGATCAGGGTGTAATAGCGTGTGGTTCCCAGTTTAAATTTCTCAAAAAAACGCTCATCGCTGTCGTTTATTAAGAGCTGCGAAGTCATCAGCGTGGTATTGATCTCTTCGTAAAGCGTCATGGCATCCTCAAGATGAGTGATAAAGTTTATTGCTAAACTATATTCATTTTTTCTCCGCCCGTCAACAGTGATTTTGCATGGTTATTCGCGGTCGGACATTCGGTTTGTTCTAACCCCCGGCACAAACTCGCCGGTTGCAGAGTTGATTTTGAAATATGCGGGTATCAGCCCGGGAGGTATAATTTCTACTGAAGACCGTATGGTATCCAGATATAAAACGGGATCTTCTTACTCAAGGCTATTACCGAATAAGGGGCAATCACTGCCCGCCTGGTTTACTTTCCTTACAATGCCATCCATGTTAACTGCCTGACACAAATGCTGCCTGACCCGACGACCCCATCTCTCATTCAACTCAAGGACGTCTGCAAGGATTATCCGACCCCCGGCGGGCCTTTTCGGGCATTAAACCACATCTCGTTGCAGGTCAGGCCCGGCGAATTTCTGGCGATTCGAGGAAAATCAGGCGCGGGCAAAACCACGCTGGTGAACATGATTACCGGCATTGACCGTCTCACCGCTGGAGAAGTCTGGGTCAACGGCGTCTCGGTACATACCATGCCCGACGATCAGCGCTCGCGCTGGCGCGGGAAAAATGTTGGGGTGATCTATCAAACATTCCACCTGTTGCCCATGCTGTCCTTGATTGAAAATGTGATGCTGCCGCTGGATTTATGCGATACCTATCAACCAAAACCGAGCCGGAAGCGTGCTGAGGATCTGCTGCGCGCGGTTGAACTGCAAGAACATGCCCATAAACTGCCCTCGCAAATATCGGGCGGACAGCAACAGCGGGTGGCCATTGCCAGAGCATTGGCAAACGATCCGGAATTGATTGTCGCGGATGAACCAACCGGCCGGCTCGATTCGATTACAGCGAGAATCATTTTTGATATCTTTTTGACGTTGGTTCGTCAGGGCAAGACGATCGTTTTAGTAACCCACGACCCTGGCATTGCCAAAGTGGCGCACCGCTTGATTCTGTTGCGCGATGGAGAGCTGGCCGATGCCGCCTAGACTCCCGTACCGGATGCCAGTTTTCAGTTGGGACGAACACGTCCCGATCATTGCAGTGCGCGATCTGAATAAAAAGTTTCCGCTGGCTTCCGGCGAGGTGCAGGTGCTCAAGCAGGTGACCCTGGAAATTGAAAAGGGACAGTTTGTTGGCATCGTCGGCCGGTCGGGGTGCGGAAAATCGACCCTGGTGAACATGATCACCGGGATCGACCACCCGTCCAGCGGCGCGGTGACAGTGGCTGGCCAGCCTTTGCAGGCCTTGAATGAAGGAAAACTTTCCGAGTGGCGCGGACGCACACTTGGCATTGTTTTTCAGTTCTTTCAACTTCTGCCAACCTTATCATTGATCGAAAATGTCATGCTGCCAATGGATTTTTGCCGCATGTTCCCGCCGGCCGAACGGGAGGACCGCGCGCGCCATCTGCTGGCGCGGGTCGGGTTGGAAAAAGTGGCGGACAAATTCCCTGGCGCAGTTTCGAGCGGGCAGCAACAAAGCGCTGCCGTGGCTCGGGCATTGGCCAATGATGTTCCCATCCTGGTGGCAGATGAGCCCACCGGCAATCTTGATTCTCGTTCGGCGGAGGAGATCATTCAGCTTTTTCAGGAACTGGTCTCTCAGGGAAAGACCATCCTCATGGTGACCCACGACGACGACCTGGTGCGGCGCACGGACCGCATCATCCATATGTCGGACGGCATCATTGTGCCGGAAACGATGCATGAAGGGCTTACGTCATGAGACCCCGAACGCGCAAAGTGCTGAGCGACTTTTTCGGCAATCCCATCCGGACTCTGATGGTTATCGCGTCCATTACTGTTGGGCTGATTGCCGTCGGCATGATCCTTGTTTTGCGGCAGGCCATGGTCTCCGATATGATGCAGGGGTATGCGGCGGTCAATCCGGCCAATATTCAAATCCAGGGTGTCTTTTTTGACCAGGATTTTATTGACCACCTCGCCAGGTTGCCCGGGATCCGGCAGGCTGAAGGGGTTGTCATTAGAACCTTGCGAGTGGAAACCGGCCCGTCCCAACTAAAACCGATCAAATTGTTGGCATCCCCGGATTTTTCAAAACGGGAAATTGGCCTGGTGAAATTGGTGGAGGGAGTCTGGCCGCCGCAGGAACGTGAGATCGTTTTGGAAATAAACCGGGCAGATGAGACTCCGTATAAAATCGGCGACACGGTTCGGATAAAACTGGCCAGCGGTGAAATGCGCGCATTAAAGCTGGTGGGAATTGTCCAGGATCAGACTCTGGGTGCCGACCGGGGAGGAGCGGGCTTCTTCCTGGCGCCCATTCAAGGCTACATCACCCTGGATACGCTGCCGTGGTTAAAGATTGCCGACCGTTTTACCACGCTGCAATTGACCACAACGGCGGGATCGGACCGGGCAGCCATTGAAGCCGCAGCCAGTTCAATCCTGGAGGAATGCAGAAAGAATGGTTATACCACCATCAGCAAGGCCGTCCGGCTTTCGACAGAACATCCCAATTTGCTCTATATTAACGCCATGACGGCCATACTGGTGCTGCTGGGTTTTCTGGTGCTATTTCTCAGTGCTTTCCTGATCATCAACACCCTTTCGGCGCTCCTTAATCAGCAAATTGAACAAATCGGGGTTTTAAAGAGTTTCGGCGGTACGCGCCAACAAATCATTTTCTTGTACTTATGTCTTGTCTTGCTTTTTAGCGTCATCGGACTTGTCCTTGCTGTACCTTTGGCACATTTGGTTGCTTATTGGGAACAAGACCTGCTGGCGCCGCAGTTGAATTATGCTTCCAGCGGCTTTCATTGGTTTCTTCCAGCGGTTTTGGGCCAGGCACTCATCGCGCTGATTGTTCCGCAAGCTGCCGCCCTCATACCCATTCTGCACGGTTCAAGCCTCACAGTGCAGCAGGCGCTCAGCGGCAGCGAGAGTGCAGAAGTCAAAAATCCTGCCCGCCGACCAATCCACCTGGCCTGGCTGCACTTGTCACGGCCGATTGCGATTTCTCTCCGCAATGTGTTTCGCAAGCGCCTGCGATTGATCTTGACTCTGATTACCTTGACCCTGGGCGGCGGGATGTTTGTAGCTACCTTTAACATGCGGGCGAGCATTGCGGACTACATTGCCCGGCTTGGAAATTACTTTATGGCGGATGTGAACCTTTCCTTCAACCAGGGATACAGGATCCATGAGATCGAACAAATTGCCCGCGGGGTGCCGGAAGTGGCATCCATTGAAGGCTGGGCAGCGGCCGTCGGGCAAATCATCACGGACGATGGTCAACCTGGCGAAGCCATCCTGATGGAAGGGCCGCCGGAGAATTCTGCTTTGTTGGAACCGATTCTGGTGCGCGGCCGCTGGCTTGACCCGCAGGATGAAAACGCCATTGTGTTCAATGAAGTCTTTATGGAGCTGTATCCGCAGGTCCAAATTGGCGACACGGTGACCATTAAAATCGCCGGAGCGGAAGTACGCTGGGTGGTGGTGGGATTTTTCCAGTTTGCCGGGAAAAATACCGGCATGGTAGCCTTTACCCATTATTCTCCGTTGGCTAAAGCGACCCACAGCCTGAACCATTCAACCGACTTCCGCATTGTCGCGCGAGAAAGGAACCTGACACTGGACGGGCAAACCGCTCTGGCGGAAAAGCTGGAGAAAGTGTTTACACAACAAGGTTATCAGGTCGCCGAAGCCAGCGCCGGCCAATCCATTTTGACAAATTCCGCCAAGGGCTTGAACGCGCTGACCGGTTTTTTACTCTTTCTCTCTGTGTTGATGGCCGTGGTGGGCACAATTGGGCTTTCTGGCACCATGAGCCTGAATGTGATGGAACGAACCCGTGAAATTGGAGTCATGCGTGCGATTGGCGCTTCTGATTTTGAAATTGAGCGTATGATCATTGTGGAGGGTATGGTGGTGGGATTGATCAGCTGGATAACCGGCGTGCTCGCAGCAATCCCGGTCAGCAATGCGCTAGCGGCTGCCATTGGCGAGGCGATCTTTGGCAGGCCGATTCCGGTCAGTTTTACTTTCACCGGTATTGGCATTTGGTTGGGGTTGATGATCCTTTTCACCATCATTGCCTCCTTGTTGCCGGCCCGTACGGCTTCCCGTTTGACCATCCGCCAGATTCTGGCTTACGAATAAGAATGGATAATTTTCCTGGTAGGTGAATGATGAACAAAATTCGTAACAACCTTGTCGTAATTTTGTTGGTGGCGGTGACTGCACTTGCCAGCCTGTCTGCCTGTTCGGCGCTTTCGCTTGGTACAAAGAATGCCGTGCCAACCACCGTGCCGATTGTGGTGGAAAGCACCGGCGTCCTGGCTGAGGGGCGCGTCGTGCCGCATCAATCCGCTGTGTTGGCTTTCCCGGTGGGCGGCAAGCTGGGTGAAAGGCGGATACCGGAGGGCGGCACGGTCAAAGCGGGGGATGTTTTGGCAAGCCTGACCAGCCGTGAAAACGCCGAAGTGGCTTTGAAGAGTGCAGAGTTGGAATTGGAAGTGGCACAGCGCCAGAAAAATGATCTGGATGAGGATGCCGCCCTGGCACGGGCTCAGGCTAAACAGGCCGTGGACCAGGCGCAGGCGCGTTTGACGGAAGCACAGAAAGCCTACGATGATACCCACACAAAAAAATACCGCGATGCGCTGGATGACAAAGAAGAAGCTTTTCAGAAGGCAAATGATGACCTGAACGAAGCAAAGAAGAATCTGGATAAATACCAGGACCTGGATGTGAATAATTCCACCCGTAAATCAGCTCAGACCCGTTATGACGCCGCCAAAGAAGATTACCAGCAGGCGCTCTATGAACGCGACAGCCTGCTCAATCCGCAGCATGCTGCAGAAAGCGGATTGACTTTGGCCGTACAAGCCCTGGACAAGGCGAAGCGTACCCTTGGGAATTACCAGGGTACTGGCCCTGATGTGAATTTGTTGGCGCAGGCGGAAAAACGGCTGGCTGCCGCCGAAGCGCAGCATAATGCAGCGAGCAATGCTATGAACGACATGGATTTAATGGCGCCTTTTGCCGGAACGGTGATGGATTGGGTGGACGGCATGCTGCCGGGCGTGTGGCTGGCAGCCGGCCAGCCGGTGCTTACGCTGGCTGATACCAGCAGTTGGGAAATTGAAACAACCGACCTGACCGAGTTGAAGGTGGTCGATATCAAGGAAGGGCAGTCAGCCATTATTCACCTGGATGCTTTGCCATCGCTGGAATTGAACGGCGAGGTGATTTCCATTGGGCAGGTGTTTATTGAAAAATCTGGCGACGTTCAATACACCGTGCGCCTGCGCATCAGCAATCCGCCGCCGGAAATTCGCTGGGGCATGTCAGCCGAGGTAACGTTCAAACGTTAGCGGCCGATTTGAACCCACCAGGTTTTCGATTTCGAGAGCGGGTCTGGTCAAAAGGCGGA
Organism: uncultured Longilinea sp.; assembly: GCA_964536805.1. Classification (GTDB taxonomy): domain Bacteria; phylum Chloroflexota; class Anaerolineae; order Anaerolineales; family Anaerolineaceae; genus Longilinea. The sequence continues at coordinate 158,270 of CAZHYQ010000002.1, read as the reverse complement.
TGCGGAATGCGCCTGAAAAACGTAAAATAACGCATATTGGCATCGAAATTTCGCCGGTCAATATCTTCGATTGATCTATGAGCCGGTTCTTCGAAACACTCCGACTGGCATCGCTTCATCGGGTATCTTGTCGGCATGGGAATTAAAAGGAGTCGCCAATTGTTGCCTGAAAACGACCCCACAAATCCCGTAATGGATGCTCCGTCCGGTAATAAACCTATTCAAGAAACAGTCGCCCGGTTCATGGAAGCAGAGAACCTGGATGATTGGAAAATGGCTGTACGCATGTATGCCGAGGTGGTCAAACGCCGCTCGGCAGAATTGGCATTGATCAACAGCGTTCAGGAAGGGCTATCCTGTGAATGCGATATGCAAACCATTTATGACATGGTAGGCGACCGGCTGCGGGATACCTTCAATGCGCAGGTGGTGATGATTTCGCAATACGATCCGCAGACCGACCGGATCTACCACCATTACGCCATCGAACGCGGCGTACACTTGCAGATTCAAGGCTGGCAGCCGATTGACAGTTCGAGGGCGGCAATCGTGCGTACGCGTAAACCCTACATGCTCAACCATGCCGCTTTGTTGGACCTGGTAAACGCAGCGAGGATGCGGGTTGTGCCAGGGACAGAAATGCCCAAGACCTGGCTGGGCGTTCCCATGCTGGTCGGGGATGAAGTTCGCGGGATTGTCAGCCTGCAAAACCTGGATATCGAAAATGCTTTTTCGTCTTCCGATATTGAGCTGCTGAATGCCCTGACCAACAGCATGAGCCTCTCGCTTGAGAATGCCCGTTTGTTCAATGAGTCGCAACGTCTGTTAAAGTTATTGGAAGAAGAAATGGAGATTGCGCGCCAGACGCAGCGCAGCATCCTGCCTTCAAAGCTGCCTGCCGCGCCTGGTTATGATTTTGGCGCATTAATGATACCGGCGCGCACGGTGTGCGGCGATTTTTATGATTTTATCCCGTTGGATAAGAACCGGATGGGAATTGTCATCGGCGATGTATCGGGCAAAGGGCTGCCGGCGGCGCTGTTCATGGCGCTCACCTTCAGCCTGGTGAGGGCTGAAACGGGCAAGACCCATGATCAACGCATCGTATTGCAAAATGTGAACCGTTATCTGCGGACGATGAATTCGGCGGGCATGTTTGTAACGCTGCTCTACTGCGTGCTTGATTTTCAAAGCGGAATTCTGCAGTATTCCCGAGCCGGACATTTTCCGCCAATCCTTCTGGATGCGGAAAACCATTTTATTGACATCCCGGTGCAAAAAGGCCAGTCGTTGGGGATATTTTCGGATATTGTGATCGATCAGCAGCAGGTGCGAATTGACCGCGGCGGTCTGGTTCTTCTTTACAGCGACGGTCTTACGGAGGCAGTCAGCCCGGACGGGAGTGAATTTGGCCTGTCAGCCGTGAACAAAATTTTGAAGTCCCGCCGCCAGGAAAATGGAAATGAAATCTGCACACGCTTATGGAATGCGGTCAAAGCCCACAGCGCCGAGAACCTGAACCAGGATGATTTCACGACTGTTGTCATCAAAAGAGAATAAGCTGCTATAACCTTGGTGGTTGATTCGACCTGGGTTGACAACCGCCTTGATTGGAAAAGCCTAAAGACAGCCTCCATAATTAAAAAAGGGTTGTTCCAGAAAGAATCCTGGAACAACCCATGTGGTTAGTCTTTCCGTTAGAAGCGTGAGACGGTTACAAACACCATCGGACGGCGGTGCGTTTCGCTGAAGAGGTAATCGCCGACGGCCTGTTCCACATCCTTTTGCAGGCTGCCGTTGGCGCGGGAAATTGTCTCAGTCACCTTGCGGCGCGCAGCCGTAAAGATCTCATCCGAATCCTGGGCAATGACAAAGCCCTTGCTGAGGATTTCAGGTTCGCCCAACAGGCGGTTGCCATCATGCGCCATGCGCAGGTTGACCAGCACGATGCCGTCGCGCGAAAGTGCTTCGCGCTCGCGCATAACTTCGGCAGTAACATCGCCCACACCTGAGCCATCCACAAATATGTAGGAGGTGGGTACGCGTTCGCCCATGCGCATTTCGCCGTCGACGAATTCCAGAACCTGGCCATTTTCGAGCGTGGCGATATTCTCTGCCGGGATGCCAACCGTTTGAGCAATGGCGGCGTGCTGTTTGAGGTGGCGGATTTCACCGTGGATCGGGACGAAATAGCGCGGGCGCGTCAGGTGCAGCAGCAGTTTCATCTCCTCCTGGCTGGCATGCCCTGAGACATGCACCGGGGCGATGTTGTTGTAAATCACGTTGGCGCCGCGCTGAAACAGGCGGTTGATGGTGCGGTAAACGCTTTCTTCATTGCCCGGGATGGGGTGGGAGGAAAGCACGACTGTATCGCCAGCGACGATGTCAAAGAGACGGTTGGTACCGGTCGAAAGACGGCCAACAATGGATGATGGTTCGCCCTGGGTGCCGGTGCACATGATCACAACATCCCTGGCCGGCATGCTGCGAGTTTGTTCGATGGTGACCATCAAATCATCGGGGATGTCCAGGTAACCCAATTTGCGGCTGATGCGCATGTTATCCTGCATGCTGGTTCCCACGAAAGCCACTTTGCGATTGTAGCGCTGGGCGGCGTTGGCCACCTGCTGCATGCGCGAAACGAGTGACGCAAAGCTGGCGATGATAATGCGCCCTTCAGCCTGGCTAAAAACCTGGTTGAAAGCGTCATCGATGACACGTTCGGAGGGCGTCCATCCGGGGTGGTCGGCATTGGTAGAGTCTGCGAACAGCGCCAGCACGCCGCGTTGGCTGAATTCAGCCAGTTTGGCATAATCGCTCGGCCAGTTATCCACCGGTGTGTGGTCAAATTTGTAATCGCCCGAATGAACGATCAAACCGGCCGGCGTTTCGATGCCGAGACCGACGCCATCGGGAATCGAGTGGCAGACATGGAAGAATTCGACTTTGAAGGGACCGATTTCCACTGTATCGCCGGCGTGTACGATGTGCAGGTCGGCTTTCGCGGCCATGCCGTGGCGGGCCAGTTTTGCTTCCAGCAGACCCATGGTCAGCGGGGTGGCATAAATGGGCGCCTGGATTTCCTCCAATACGTGGTGGACGGCGCCGAGATGATCCTCATGGCCGTGAGTGATTACCAGGCCGACCACTTTGGCGCGGTTCTGTTTCAGATAGGTGATATCCGGAATGATGTAATCAATGCCGAGCATGTCATTTTCAGGGAACATGATCCCTGCATCGACGACAAGAATCTTGTCGTCAAATTCATAGGCCATCATATTGCGGCCCACTTCCCCCAAACCCCCCAGGGGAATCACGCGAAGTTTGCGTTGTTTCATAATAATGTTCTTTAACCTTTTTTATAAATCAATTTAATCAGTTCAATACAACACAGTCAGGCTGTGATACGGTTCTGAATTTGGTAAGGTGCGGAATGAAAAAACCCCGCTGAGGAAACCAGCCGGGGTTTTAGGACAATCCAAAGGCGGTCAAGCCCGCCTGATTCTGTACAACTTCAACCTGCGACCGGTCACCCGGTTTATTATCCTTACTGGTAGGAATTGTAACATAGATTACAGCCCTTGTCAAAATTTCAAGGGTGCATCCAATGGGGGTAATGGCTACCGCGTAGAGGTGCTTCGGCGGGGAGAGCGGCGCGGTTTTTCAGTGGAGCCTATGCGGTAAGCCGGCAGCAGGATGGCGTAAATATCGCACAGGCGGCTGTCGAGCATGCGGCTGCGGATGCGCGGATCGAGATCTTCCATCTTGGAGGAGGTGGTGATGACGCTGGGCAGGCGCGCCATATAGCGGTAATTAAATAACTGGTAGAGTTTTTCACGCGCCCAGGGGCTGGCGCTTTGCGTTCCCAGGTCATCCAGGATGAGCAGTTGCGCGTTTTTGACCTCTTCAAAGCGGCGGTCGTACGAAACCGTGCTAGTGGGACTGAAAGCAGCACGCAAATGGTCAAGCAGGTCGGGTACGACCACAAAAATCGGTTCCTCGCCCAGCGCCTTGCGGTAGTTGCCAATGGCAGCGGCCAGGTGGGTTTTGCCACAGCCGTAATCGCCCATCAACACCAACCAGCCGCGCGGGTTCTCGGCAAACTGTTGGGCTGCGTGGAAAGCGCCTTCCAGGCTGCGTTGCCCTTCAGGGTCGTTGCGCTCGTATTCACGCAGGCTGAAATTGCCGAATGTGCGGTCGCTGAGCAGGGGCAGGGAAGAAATTTGCGGTTCGGAGGAATCTTGCAATGCCGTACGGTAATCCGGCGCGTATATGCGCACTGTGGTGACCAGATCGGCATCCTGCAAGCGCGAGCGGATGCGTCCGTCGATTTCATCCAGGTTTTGATTGCTGGTGACCACCATTGGCAATTTGTTGTTGTAGCGGTAGTTGATGATTTGATAAAGCTTTTCCTGCGCCCAGGCAGTGGCATTTTGTGTGCCCAGATCGTCCAACACCAGCAGACGGACGTTGCGGATTTCATCGAAACGCTGCTCGAAATTGACATCGGTCGAATCGTATGAAAAACGCAGCCAATCCAGCAGGTCGGGGACGGTGAGAAACAGGGTGGGCACGCCCAGGTTGACAACATAGTTGGCGATGGCGGCAGCCAGGTGGGTTTTTCCGCAGCCGTAGCTTCCGCTAAGGAATAACCAACCGGAAAGAGTCTGGCCAAAGGTGGCAGCCTGGCTGAGCGCATATTCAAGCGAGCGGATATGCTGGTCGGCCAATCCCATGCGGCCTTGCGGCTTGAACGTGTCGAACGTCATCCGCTCGAATGCTTCGAGGTTGCTCAAGCGATAGAGCCGTTCGCGCGCGGCAAGTTCTACGTTTTGCTGGCGGCAAACGCAGATCTGCATCTTGCCAAAGTCAGGATGACCCACCGGCAAGTCCTGGCGCACGTAACCCAGGCCGCCGCAGATTTTGCAGTTGGGGTCGCCGGGCTGGCTTTGGCGCATGGCATCTTCAATGCTTGATGAAGTCGCCGAATTCCCCTTCGATGTACCGCCGGCTATCTTTTTCAGACTCTCTCCGATCTTCTTCATCGCGTCCCTTTTCCTGCCAGGATTTTAAAATGGCTTCAACATAACGCCAGTTGCGCGCATTGCGTTTGACTGCGATCCGGATGGCATCCTCGATCCAGGCTGCGGGATACTCCCGCTCAGCAGCCTGCAGTTCCTCCGCGATGAGCGGGGTGAGCGGACCGATATTTTCCTCGTACAATCGGAATACATTCGGGCGTTCATCCGCCAGGCTAGCCAACGCCCGGGCGCCCGAAGGCGGCGTCCATTCGCCGGATTGCAATGTTCGGACGGCTGCCCGGCCGCGCGGCGAATTTAGGAAGTATAAAGTGTCCGCTGCCTGGCTGCTTTGTGTTTTTGCACTGATCAGGGTTCCGCGCTGGACAGCCCGTTCCAATGCGTCCTGCAAAGCCGCGCGGGATTCCTCGGGTGATTTTCCCAACGCCGTTAGCAACCGTTCGTCCGCAGCGATTTCTTCCAGGCTGGCGTAGCGTGGATTGCTTTCCTGGCGGTCAAGGACCCAAAAAATGTAAAGGGTCACCTTCAATTCGTCGATGTGATCGATTTGCGGCAAGATCTCAGTGAAGAACGCTGCCGGGATGCGTGTCAGCCGTGTTTTTCCATCGGGGAATCCGCCAAATGGCATAATCAACCGTCCTAACGGTTTGGCCCGTTGGGTCCTGGTACCAGGGCGGCGTTTTCGAAGCGAGCCAGGTTTGCCCGGAAGAATAATTCGATGCCAGGATGGGTGGGTCCGTTACGGTGCTTGGCCACGATGATTTCGGCCATGTTGACGCGCGGACTGTCCTTTTCCATGGCATCCGGCCGGTGAATGAACATGACGATATCGGCATCCTGTTCCAAAGAGCCAGATTCGCGCAAATCGGAGAGCATGGGGCGTTTATCGGTGCGCTGCTCAACCGCACGCGAGAGCTGGGCGGCCGCCAGTACCGGCACGTTCAATTCGCGGGCGAGCGTTTTCAGGTTGCGCGAAATATAGGAGACTTCCTGGACGCGGTTATCGTTGCGCGTATCGCCAGACATCAATTGAAGGTAATCCACCAGGATCAAATCGAGATTGTATTCCAGGTGAAGGCGGCGGGCTTTGGTGCGCAACTGCATGGGGGTCAGGCCGGGCGTATCATCCAGCCAGATGTGCGTGTCGGAGAGCACTTCGATGGCATGGATAAAGATTGGCCATTCGTTGTCGGAAAGCTTGCCGGTGCGCAGTTTTTGGGTGTCCAGTCCGGTTTCCTGCGAGATGAGGCGCTGAACAAGCTGTTCGGCAGACATTTCCATTGAAAACATGGCGACGTGTTTCTTGTGCTTCTGGGCGGCATTTTTGGCCACTGAAAGCATGAAGCCTGTTTTACCCATGCCAGGCCGTCCGGCAATAATTAACAGGTCGGATTTTTGCAGGCCGCCAAGCAAATGATCCAGATCATTCAGACCGGTGGGAACGCCAAATATCTCCTCATCGCGCTGCGAGAGTTGATCTACGCGGTCGTAGTATTCGCTGAGCACCTGCTGGATGGGCTGCACATCGCGGCGCGCGCGGCGTTCGCTCAACCCGAAAATCGACTTTTCTGCTTCATTGATAATGGTATCAACAGTCTGCTGTTGGTTATAAGCCTGGCGGGCCAGTTCATTGGCGGCTGCCAGCATGCGGCGGCGAACGGCCTGTTCCGCCACGATTTTTGCATAGGCTTCGGCGTGCATCGAGGTGGGGGTCTGGTTCAGCAGCGTGGTAATATAGGCTGGCCCACCAACCTCAGTTAGCTGGGTGCGTTCTTCCAGTTCGTGGCAGACGGTCAGATAATCGATGGGCAAGCGTTGGTCATGCAAGTGGGCGTAGGCTTCCCAGATCCAACGGTTGCGGACAACGTAAAAATCGTCCGGTTGCAGCAGCTGCGCCACATCGTAATAGACTTCCGGATTGATCAAAACCGCGCCAAGGACAGCCTCCTCCGCTTCGCGGTTATTCGGCTGTGACTGATAATTGGGGGCGGGGGTTTCGTCGATGGGCGGAGGGGTGAAATCGGTCATGGATTGTTCCAGCTAAGGCAAATAATCGGTAGAAGAAATGATTCAATCATGGTGAAAAACCACCGGGGCTTCACTTTCAGCCCCGGCGAGAGATTATTTTTCGGGTTCGGTGCCCCCCTCATCCGGTTCATCATCTTCGTCGTCAGAAGATTGTGATAAATCATCCATGTTGATATTGGAGAGGAAATCTTCAAAAATCGAAAGCCGATCTTCTCCGCCTTCTTCGGACTCAAGGTCGGCTGCGGGGGTACGTTTGGTGTCTGAATCGGAGGATTCGATGTCCTGTTCCGGAATCACTCCGGCAGAATCCATAACTTCGCTCGAAATCAGGATGGGCACATGGGTCCGAACAGCCAAAGCAAGCGCATCCGAGGGACGCGAATCGATGTTAATGGTCTGATTATTGGCTTCAACCACCAGGTTTCCATAGAATACATCTTCGCGTAAGGCCAGAACTTCAACCCTCACCAATTGAGCGTTCAAGTTCTTGAGAATGTTGCGTAATAAATCGTGCGTTTGCGGGCGTGCCACTTCAATTTCTTGCAGGGCGATGGTGATCGCCTCGGCCTCATATGGACCGATCCAGATGGGCAGGTAGCGTTCAGTGTTTATTTCGCGAAGCACTACGATGCGCTGCTGATTGGTCAGACTTACGCGCACCGAGTCGATCACAACTTCTACCATCCTGGGCATAGAAAAGAACCTCCCTTGGCGGGCTACGGGTAAAGCGTATCAATATTCTAACACGGCGATGGAAGGGATGCAACCAAAACAGACTGGCAGCAGTTTCGGCGGTATTCAATCTTAAAAATAGCTGCTTAAAACATTAACATATTGTAAGGCATCCAATGGCGAAACATTTGTTAAGTTTTAAGGTATAATACGGACACTCGTGCACCAGGTTGCTCTCAGGCTCCGCAGCAAGTTGATTACACTCACCTCAGGGGAACCATAAGAAGCCGGCGGAGCTGGATTCGTTCCAGGAATGATTACTAGCCAACAGGTAAAAATGTGTCCGACTTGCCGGAGATCCGCATAATTCCGGCAATTGGAAACAATCATTTTGACGACCTTGAAGTCAGAACAAACTAAACGGAAGACCGGTGGTAATGCCCATGACAGCAAAAATTCTACTCATTGAAGGAAAACGCAACGACGGTCCATCCTTTGTCGCCGGACTAAACAAGAAAGGCTTCCTGGTCGAAACGGTAGCGAGCGGCAGTGCGGCTCTGACTCGTTTGCAGGAAAAGCGTCCTGATGTGGTGGTTGTTAATGCGGCAACCATGCGCACAAGCGGTAAGCGTATTTGCATGTCGCTGCGCCAGGAAGCTCCCAATGTTCCGATCGTGCTCATTTTGGACGCAAGCGCCGATCGGGTCGACAAAACCGATGCAAATGTAGTCTTAATTCTGCCGTTTACGCTGCAAAAATTGCTTAATCGCATGAAGCCGTTGCTGCCCACGGAACAAAAGGCAGTCATCCGGACTGGACCCATCAGCCTGGATGTGGAACAACGCTGGGTACGCTGCAACGGCCGTCAGGCCAGCCTGACTCCGCGGCTGGTAAACTTGTTAAGAACATTAATGGAACAACGCGGCATAGTCATTGAACGGGAGAAGCTGTTCAGCCTGGTGTGGGAGACCAACTACACCGGCGATACCCGGACGCTGGACGTGCATGTCTCCTGGCTGCGCCAGGCAGTGGAAGATGATCCGCGCCACCCGCAGTACATCAAGACCGTGCGCGGCGTCGGTTACCGCCTGGATGTGGATGAACCGGAAAAGACCAGGCCAATTCCACCGATAAGATAAGTGAAGTTGTAAGACTAATGTTAATAAATCCTACGGTGTTCGGGCCATTAGGCCTGAACACCGTTTTTTTAAATAAACTGGTTTAATGTAAATTGATGATTGACAGTGATAGCAAAACATCATAATATTGATGATATTTATCCAATTAATTTCATCGAAGATATAGGTGGGAAATGAAGCATCGACTGATTTCGATATCAGCACTTGTCGTGATCTTTATATCCGCGTGCAGCCCTGGCAGCAAAGCGTCCAATGATTTTCAATACCTATTGGCACCGCCAGATAAAACGCTGCAGGTACAGATCGCCGTGGATGATACCAGGTCTGCGCAGGCAAATGTTCCAATCGCTGGCGGTAGTTTGGAAGTCACCGGTGCCGATGGTACGCATTACCGGCTGGATATTCCGGAGGATGCCCTGTTGAACGACACCCTCATCAGCATGACTCCGGCCAGTGTCAGCGGGCTGCCCTTTGGCAGCGACCAAACACTGGCGGTGCAACTCGAACCTGAAGGCCTGAGCTTTAACAATTTTGTGACACTCACCATCCTTCCAGCTCAAGAGATTCCAGTGGATCAGCAAATCTTTTTCGGTTACGAGGCCGATGGAAACAACCTGAGCCTGGCTGTGCCGGTGGTTGAGTCAAAGGAAATCAAACTCCAATTGCTGCATTTCAGCGGCTATGGCGTAACGAAGGGTCTTTTGGCCGACATCGAACCGGTGCGAGAACGTATCGGCGGTAGCGCCGAAACCCGCCTGCAGAGCATCGTCGCAGAGCAGCTCAGCCGCGAGCGACAGCGGCAGTTGTTGGGGGAGGCCGAATCCTCCGAATCTGTGGTGGATTTCGAGGGTTATTTTAAACAATATGAAGAGCAAGTGATCAAACCGAGGGTGGCTGCTGCCGGAGAAAGCTGCGCTGCCGGCCGTCTTGCACTTCAGACTGTGTTGGGCTTCGAACGGCAAAAGGCCCTGTTAGGTTTTGAAGACTCGGGCAGCCTGGCAAAATACGGTGATTTAATGGCCACAGTCTCCAGCGTTTGTGTCAAGGAAGAATATGAATTATGCCGCGATGAGCATGTCATTCACCGCATGATCCCTGTCTGGCTGGGTCTGGAGCGGCAGGCGCAGCTGTTGGGGATGGGCGATGCTGGCGGAGCGTTGGGCGATGCGCTGAGCGAGGCGCGCGACCTGACGGCAAAATGCCTGAGCTTTGAGCTGGTTTTCGAATCGCAAGCGGTTTTTGATGGCGGCAACGGCGGCGGATATGATTCTGCTGTCGAATCAAAAATAAAAATTCACTTCAACCCGGAGGAAATCTCCATAAAGGGCCAGTCCGCGCTGGTGAACAAAGCCTTTACGTTTAAAGTTCCGCGCTGCACTGTGACCAGCAACCGTGGCGGCGGCACTTTCGAGGTGGCTTCACTGGCATACCTGGACGACGCCAGAAATGAGAGCAATCCACTCGGTCCTGTGCGAGATTTCACACTGACTTATTACCCCGGCGTGACGAGTGAGTCGTTTACCGTTGCTTGTAAAGACTCTCCACCCTACACGAGCCCAACCAATGGCTTGTGGAGCGGGGTATACCTGGTGCTGCACCAGGATGAACTTGATATGTCGGGTACAAGTGATCCAGGGTCGGCGAGCATGCCAATGCCTGATTTATCTGCCATGATGGGTGAAGGAGATGTGAGTTCCGGAATGATGCTTCCGGCGATGAGTGCTGGAGTGGGATTTAAACTGACGGATTGGGAAGTGACAGGTGGCGAGTATTACGCCAAGAAGGAATGGATTAAAGAGGATGGCAGCCTGGGATTATACGAGGCTGGCACGGTCAAGTTGTATCACCGGCCAGGGCAATAACCGGGCAACAGCTAAATTAATAAGGAAGACGGCGATCCATCAAAGGACGCCGTCTTTTTTTTGAAAAGCACCGGTTTACTAGAAGCCGAGACCTTTCACCAAGGCCAGCAGCAGACCGCCGGCGATAACACTGCCAAGCTGCCCGGCTGTGTTGGCGCCCATGGCGTGCATCAGAATGAAGTTGGAAAAATCTTCCTCCTGCGCCATTTTGGCTGAAAGACGCCCGGCCATCGGGAAAGCGCTGATGCCGCAGGCTCCAATGAGCGGGTTAATTTTGTGACCGCTCAAGACACACATCAGTTTTCCAAAAAGCAGGCCGGCGATGGTATCGATGACGAAGGCCAAAAGGCCCAGGCCGAGAATGATGAGGGTCTGATATTGGATTTGTTGACCGGCCGGTGCGGCGGCATTGAAGAGGAATTTTTCCGATGTCATGGTCGCGCCGATGGCCAGTCCAAGGAAGAGCGTGGAAACATTAATAATTTCACTCTGGACAGACTTGCTTAACCGATCGATCACACCGGCCTCTTTGATCAGGTTGCCCAGCATCAGGGAGGCAATCAAAGGGGCGGCATCCGGGGCGATCAGGCTGATGACCACGGTAACCACGATGGGAAAAATAACCACGGCCATCTTGGAAACGGGAATGGGTGAATACTCCATGCGGATCAGGCGTTCGCGCCGCGTGGTGAGCAATCTCATGATCGGCGGTTGGATGATGGGAATCAAGCTCATGTAGGAGTAGGCGGCCACAGCCACCGGGCCCAGCATATCCGGCGCCAATTTGGTGGTGACAAAAATGGCGGTTGGGCCGTCGATGGCGCCAATTACCCCGATCGAAGCCGCTTCCGGGATGGTAAAACCGAGCAGGATGGCCAAAAGCAGCGTTGCATAAATGCCAAATTGTCCGGCTGCGCCGAGCAATGCCATTCTGGGCATGGCCAGCAGCGGCCTGAAATCGATCATGGCGCCCACGCCGACGAAGATGAGCAGCGGGAACAATTCAGTCTTGATGCCGGCATCGTAGATAACCTTGAGCCAGCCGCCTTCCTGATAGGCAGACATGCCCAGATTGGCAAAAACACAACCGATGCCAATGGGCAGCAGCAATACGGGTTCAATTTCCTTGGCGATGGCCAGATAAATCAGCACGCAACCGAGTGCAATCATCACGCCGTCGGCCCAGGTGAAATCGGTGAACCCTTTGGTGAGGAATTGAATGACCTGGGTGAAATCCATTCAGGCTCCCTGTTATTCGCTAAATTCCAGCAATACCTGGCCGTGGCGGACGTGATCGCCAACCGCTATTTTTACAGCCCCAATTGTGCCAGCGCGCAATGAGCGGATGGCGTTCTTCATTTTCATCGCTTCCAGGGTACATAATTCCTGTCCCTCGGTCACGCTTTGACCTTCTTTGACGGATATGGCCACAATGACACCCGGAATGGGGGCGGTGACTGCCTTGCCGGAATTGCCATTCTGGACCGCAGGCGCAGGCGTGGCGGCTGCTACAATGGCAGGTTTTTCACCGGCGGTGCGGACAGCCACAGGGGCGGCAAGCGCGGAAGGAACGGGCTGGCTCGCCTGTTCTTCCGGCCAGACTTCGAACGTCTGACCATCGATGGTCGCCAGAACGGGGCGGGCGTTTAAATCAGAAATCTGAACAGCGTAGTCTTTTTCCTGAATTTTGACGCGAATGATCATTGGTTAATTCCTTCCTGTCTTGCGGCTAAAGAGGTTCAGCCGCTGGGTTAACCGGTTGGCACGGTGAACGGCTTGCCAGGAACTGGCCGATGAGGCTTGCGAAACTGCGGTGAGGGTCGCCAGGGCATTTGAGCCTGCCTTTATGGCCAGCCTTATCGCAACGGCCGCGGCAGCTGCTTTTGTGGGCAACTCGCTTTCAGTCAGTCCTGCGCCCTCCAGCGGCATTACCTCATCCCCCGGATCGGTATCCTCACCGGCCCCGCCTTCTTCCTGATCTGGAAAGATGCGGTTTGCGAAGCGTACCATCAGGTACATCAAACCCCACAACAGGATGAGGGCCAGGAAAACCAGCCCCATGCCGATCAGGGTGATGATTAAACCTGCAGAAATATCAGTCATTTTCGTTCATCCTCCGGCGCGTCATACCGGCATATTGCCGTGTTTGCGTGCCAGCGCAGAAACGCTCTTGTCGCGCAGGGCTAACAGGGCAGCAATCACGCGCATGCGGGTTTCGCGCGGTTCGATGACGTCATCGATATAGCCTTTGGATGCTGCCGCGTACGGGTTGAGAAATTTCTCCCGGTATTCCGCGGTGAGACGGGCCCTTTCAGAGGCCGGGTCGACCGCCGCATCGATCTGTTTGCGGTAGAGGATATTGGCTGCGCCCTCGGGACCCATGACGGCAATTTCTGCACTCGGCCAGGCAAAGTTGATGTCGGTGCCGAGATATTTGCTGCTCATCACCACATACGCACCGCCATAGGCTTTGCGCGTTACGATGCTGACCTTGGGTACGCTCGCCTCCGAGTAGGCGTACAGCACTTTCGCGCCGTGGCGGATTATACCGCGGTGTTCCTGGTCGACGCCGGGCAGGAAGCCGGGCGAATCGACAAAAGTGACCAGTGGAAGGTTGAATGAGTCGCAGAAGCGCACGAAGCGGGTGATCTTATCGGCGGCATCGATGTCCACTGAACCCGCCATCACGCTGGGTTCTTGCGCCACGATGCCCACCGGCATACCGCCCAGGCGGGCCAGCCCGACAATAGCGTTGCGGGCAAAACCGGATTGAAGTTCCAGGAAGGAATCGCGGTCGATAATATGAGCGATGGCATCGTGCATGCTGTAGGGCAAATAGGGATCAATTGGTACCAGGTGATTGAGCTCTTCATCCATGCGGTCAGGAGCGTCGTTGCCCGCGCAAGTCGGGGGATTATCGACGTTGTTGGCCGGCAGGTAGGCAAGCACCCGGCGCGTGAGCGCAATTGCGTTTTTCTCGCTATCCGCGGTCAGATGCGCCAGGCCACTGAGGGAAAGGTGTGTTTCAGCACCGCCGAGCGTTTCGAAGTCCACGATTTCGCCGGTGACCGATTTGATCACTTCCGGCCCGGTGAGGAACATGTAGGATTGCTTTTCGACCATGATGATCAGGTCGGTGAGGGCTGGTGAGTATGCCGCGCCGCCAGCGCACGGGCCGAGGATCAGGCTGATTTGCGGGACGATGCCGGAATACTGCGCATTGCGTTTGAAAATCTCGGCATAGCCGCCCAGGCTGAGCACGCCTTCCTGGATGCGGGCGCCGCCGGAATCGATCATGCCGATGATCGGGGCGCCGGATTGAACTGCCAGATCCATCACGCGGCAGATCTTATGGCTTTGCATTTCGCCCAGCGCGCCGCCCTGCACGGTGAAATCCTGCGCATAAACGTAAACCGGACGCCCTTCCACCTGGCCAAAGCCGGTCACCACGCCGTCGCCAGATGTCTTCTCAGACGCGTTGGTTTCGTCGTCGCGCATGGTTACAAAGGGTTCGGTCTCGTGAAACGTGCCAGAATCCAGCAGCAGATCAATGCGTTCACGGGCGGTGAGTTTATTTTTAGCGTGCTGTTTGGCAATCCGGTCAGCTCCGCCGCCCTGACGGGCTTTTTCGCGCATGGAGCGCAATTCAATGATTCGGGGGTCTTCTTCAGGCATACCAGTCCTCTCCTCGAGAAGATAATTTCACCAGAGTGCGGAGCTGCCTTTTTCTTCGGATTAAAAAACAAAAAAGGACCCGCATGATCTATTGTAACCAACTTCACAAATAACAGGCTGCCTCAAAAAGCATGTTTTTGACTGATATTCCTCCTGAATTGAAACGATTAATCGAATGATTACAAAACGACCGTGTAAATAATTACTCCCTGTGAAGAAATATTTCACAGGGAGTAAAGCCGTTCGAATGGGGGATTGCCTAGCCGCCGGGGTTGGTGATGATGGGCGTGATGGTGCGGGTGGGCGTGATGGTGCGAGTGGGCGTGATGGTGCGGGTCGGCGCAACCGTATGGGTGGCAGTTGGCGTATTTGTTCGTGTACTCGTCCCGGTCGGCGTTTGCGTGGGCGGTAAGGTCCGGGTGGGTGTCAGGGTAACAGTCGGCGTCCGCGTTGGCGTTTGAGTAATGGTGGGGGTATGGGTATTTGTCGCTGTAGAGGTCACCGTCGCGGTGGGGGTGATGGTCCGGGTGGGCGTCCTTGTTCGCGTGGGCGTACGGGTCGGTGAAAGGGTTATGGTCGGCGTATTGGATGGCGTTGGCGTTATTGTATTGGTCGGCGTCCGGGTTGGCGTCAACGTGATGGTGGGCGTTGGCGTAATGGTTCTGGTCGGTGTCCGGGTGGCAGTCAGGGTAATGGTTGGCGTCGGTGTGATGGTCGGCGTCAAGGTTCGGGTTGGCGTACGGGTAATGGTGGGCGTATTGGGCGGTGTAAGCGTAATGGTTGGCGTGCGGGTTGGTGTGCGCGTTCGGGTCGGTACCCGTGTGCGGGTCGGGGTTCTAGTAGCTGTTGGTGGCAATGTTCTCGTGATGGTCGGCGTCAGGGTGATGGTAGCGGTCGGCCAGGGGGTGCGCGTAGGCGTCACGGTCAGGGTTTCAGTCGGGGTCAGCGTTACAGTCGGGGTCAGTGTTTCGGTGGGAGTGGCTGTCTCGGTAGGAGGCAGCGTTTCGGTCGGCGTCGGAGTTTCAGACGGGGTTAAGGTAATGGTCGGAGTGGGCGTTTCGGTGGGCGGAATGGGTGTATTGGTAAAGATGGAGGCTTCACCGATCGAGCCGACCAGACCGGTCAGGCGGTAGGTGCGGAATTTCTCGACGATTCCTTCGCGCTGCGCAGTGAGCTTGAGGGTCGACCAGGTGTTTAAGATCGGCGTGATCAATGGGTGCCGGTAAGTCAAAATAACCTTAACCCGGTTGCCAGGGCCGCCGGCGTCATCCACAAAACGGATGGTACCGGTGCTGGTCGCATTATCCTGCCGGCATAAGACCGGGTAGCGGAAATCTTCCTTATGTGAAGCATCAAAAGGTGTGTAATAATAAGCGTTCGAATCCAAAACAAAATGTCCGCCGTTACTATCCAGCACCCGGTTGGAACAAATGGTGATGTTGAAATAGCCGGCTTCGCTCGGGTTGCCGCGGTGGTCCTGGGTAAAAGCCGAGCCGGAATAAGCTGCCGTCAAATAGGAAGCATAATCGCCCGTCACGGGCTCATTGGGGTCATAGGCCAATCCCATGGCGCCCTGCAATGCCACGTCTCGGATGGATGGCATGCGGGCCCAGTCAATCAGCACGTTGCTGAGGGTTTCAGCTTCCTCCTGGGTGTGGCCATCGCGATGCCAGGATTCACCTGTGACATAGTCATTTGAAACACGGCAATTGGCGATATCGGGGTCGGAAAAATCAACCGTGCCCGTATTGGGATAATCCGGTCCCAACAAAGCCCGCGGGGAATAGATGCCATCCAATGCAGCCGCAGCACCGTCACAATAGGCAGGGTCAAAGCTGCCAGTCACGGCATACCGGACGCCGAAACGGGCTCCGTTTTCCAATGCCAGCCATGCCTGTAATAAGCGCCCAAATTCGATGATGCCAAATATTAACAATAATAAAATCGGAATCGCCAGGGCAAATTCAACGATGCCCTGGCCGGCATTCTTGGTGCGCGGTCTTCTTTCGTGAGGTGCTTTAACAGGTATCATGGCTTTGCCCTATTGATTGATTCTTGTATAAATACGCGCGGCGATATCTTCAAAAATCTGCAGCAGCCGGGCGCCTGACGGCGCGTAATAATATTGTCCGCAGGAAGTTTGCGGAGCGGTGGAACTGCACGGATCTGTCTGGCGGTCGCCGTCATCCCCCACAGCCGCCATATAGCGCAGGAAATCTTCCGCTATACCCCCATCCACATTCAGCCCGATCGAATATATCGCGATTTCATTTCCGCGGGGTTCATTGCTGTTCAATGATTTTGTCAGCGAAGCGCTGTCCACCATGTCCATGGCGTAATTCAGCACCGAATATTGCGGGGTGGTATCGGTATGGATGGAACCGGGTGGACAGGTGGTAGCACTGGTATCAAAACAATACCGTGGGGTAAAAGTATAATCCCGGCAACCGGATGACCAGAATTCCTGGCTCATCTCGCCGCCGCAGAAGCCATTTTTCAACGCGTCTGGAATTTCATCATAACTGGCATGCGTATCGCTTAAGTTGACAGCGCCGTCCGAAAGAAAAACCATCACCCACACCGCACCAAAACGGCCGCCATTTCGCAACTGGTTGGCGCCTTGGCGCAACCCGCAGCCGCTGCAGGTGGATAAGGCTGAAAATTTGTATACATCAGCGGCCGAATCCGAGGTGGTATGCGCTCTGGCCCAGTTCCAACTGTCAGACTCGTCACTTGGTTCCCAAATCCCGGAGTCATTCCAATCGAGCGAATCAAAGAAGGCGGGTGTGGTATCGCCAGGACCGTTATCCCGGTCGCAGGGAACGCCGCCCCAGCCATAAGGATCGGGCGCGCCTTCATCCACCGTCCACCAGCGGTCTTCAAGCACATCCGGGTTATCAGCCCACGGGCAGGTATACCCAAGCACAGCTGGATCATCATAATCCAGCCCATCCCCGTCCAGATCTTCCGAATTCATTGGATTGTACGATCCGGCATGGGGAACATCGACCCCCAATGCGTTCGGTCCTGACCTCCAGGGCGCCCAAACCTTGAACAGTACGGGTGGATCATCGTTTACTACTACAAGACTGTCGATGGCATTTTTTGCGGCTGTTAAATCAAGCCCCAAATCGTAAATGCGGGTGTCAGCATTGTCAAAGCTGACCACAGCCACCTGGTCATAACCTTCTGCCAGGGTGTTGATTAGTGCCTTGGCAGCATCCTTTGCTTCACGCATGGGATGGCAGGTGTTGGTGGAATTGCAGCCGGAAGGGTCATAAGGCAGCCAGTTATAGTAATCGCTGGTCGCGGAAGCCATCGATTCGGAGGTGTCGAGGACGATCACCACATCCAGCGGCGCGGCTTCCGAGATGGTGCTGGTGGTCAACGGGATGGTATGGAAACCCAGTAAAGTCAGGAAATACAAAGGCGCATCTTCCGTCGCCTGCAGCCACACCAGTTTCCTCGGCGCTTCACCGTCAGCTGTGTCTGGGCAGCGCGCTTCAAATTGAGGCGGCAACCCGCTGTCCCGGATGCCATCCTTGTTCTTATCGCATAGATCCAAAACTATGGTTGAATAATCGACGTTCATTAAATTAAAGACTTCTTCAGCCGCAGCGGTCATATCAGTCATATCGGCTTCGCGCTTGAATTCATTGGCGGCGGCAATGGAGGCTGAATCAACCGTTCTTTTTAACGCGCCATAAGTGATATAGACCGAGCCAGCATCAATGGCCAAACCAATAAAAAACAACAACGCCAATAAGGATAAGGCGAATACGACGATGATTTGACCTTTGTTTGCGGATTGGGTTTTCATGATCTTTTATGGGATGGGCGTCGGGGTCGGTTGGGCAGCCGGCAGCGGCATGAGCGTATATGCGTGGATCTGAAGCGGATTGGGGATGAAATCGGTGACAAGGGGGATGCCAAAAACCTGATCGTAACAATAATAAACTTCAACCGCCACATAGCCCTTGTTACCAGGGGCATCACTGAGCAGCAGCGAGTTGACTCGGGAAGTTGAGTAATAGGGACTTGACCGCACCGTTGCGCCCTGGCAATCCTTCTTATAATTATCGGTGGGACCAAAAATGTGGGAGAGCGAGAAGACAGTGCTGTCAGAAACCGCTCCGCCTGAAATGGTGAATACCGAAATGACCACATCGTCCGTGGCCGGGTTCAGTGTGATGTAGGGGTTGAAGCCGTTGCAAAAGGTGCTGATACAGCCCGGCGTACCGGCCGGCGGCGAGATCACGCAGGCCGTGTCGTAGAAGAAATTGAGGTCGCTTCCGGCGCTGCAGTCATAATCCGAATTCACAGCCGATGGATCGCGCACGGATGCAAACCGGGCTGCTTCGCGGGTCAGATCCACCACATCCATGTAAGCTCCGATATAGAAAGCCACTTCGGTAACGCCCAATAGCATAAGCAATAAGACAGGCAGCACGAGTGCCAATTCCAAAAAGGATTGGCCCTTGTTCCTGTTCCTTAACTTAAACCGCTTCAGCAATTGAAACAAAATAGAATACTCCCAGTTCTATCGCCCCACTACACTTCTGGTAATAATAATATACCCCATATTACCAAAAGGTCAATATCCTGGGGCTCAAGTGTAAGCAATCCGTAAACCTACAAGAAAACTATAACAGGTCCGGCGGTTAAGTAAAAGTGGGTATTTCCAAACGAATCTGTAAGGTGCCCGCTCCAGTAAAAGATCTTACCATCCATCCGCCGGATAGGCAATCGGATGAATATTTTACTCATTTTTAACGCAAGATATTTCACAAATTACTTCATCAGGAGAAATTCTAGCGACAAATATTTTTCAGAAAAAACAAGGAAAACTGGCAGGATCAGTGATTTCCACTTTCATGGTTTCGCAGCGCATGGATAAAAAATAACAGCACCGGCGCCAGCAGTGCACCAGAGGCCAGCAGACCGTTCCGCAGGCTGGTATCGCGCGCCAACAGTCCCACCAATGGCCCGGCGATGATCTGGCCCAGGGCATCCACCTGGCTGCTGAGCGATATGACCGTGGCGCGCACCTGCGGCTCAAGGCGCTGGTTGACCCAGGCTGTGTAAAGCGGGCCGTTCAACTGGCGCAGCATGGAAATGGACCACAACATGCCGATCGCCAGCAGCATATTGCGGCTGACTGCAAATAGAAACAGGCTGGCCACCAGCGCAGCGCTGCTGGCAGCAAAAGTGCGCACCAATTGAACCGGCCGGGACAGATCGACACGGCGCTGCGCCCAGCTATTGGCCGCCATCGAAATCAACAACGCACCGGCACGCAGCAGGCCAAACCACACCACCAGCGGTAGCGTTTCCTGAGCCGGAAAAGTGAAGCGTTCGATCAGCGACGGCGTCCAGAGCCTGTCAAAACCTTCTGAATACAGTCCGTAGAACAGGCCGATGCCCAGAATGGTGTAAAGTACCGGCCGTTTGCGCAGCATACTTAGACCATCGGTAAAAGTGGCCAGCATGTGCTGCCAGGTGGAGCGTTCGCCGGGCGGGGTGGGATGGAAGCCGTTTTCCGGCATCCGCAGCACCAGCACCGCCGCCAACGCAATGAACAGAATCCCGCCGGCCACAATCGGCACGTTCACGCGCCAGAATGACAGGGCGATGGCCGGCAGAATGCCGACCAATTCGCCGCTTTGGTCGAACCTTGCGCCGCGTAAAAATGCCTTTCCGGCGTTTTCCTCGCCGATCTCGTCGCTGATCCAGGCTTGCAGAGCGCCGCTGGTGAAGGTGTAGCCAATGCCCCACAAAACCTGGGCAAACAGGATGGGCAGGAAACTCGGCCACGACCCTTCCAGGATGAAACCGCAGCCGATCAGGACTGTGCCAATGATGACCGAAAGCCGGCGGGATTTGACATCCGCGACAACGCCGGTGGGGATTTCAAAAAGAAAAATGGAAAACTCGAGCACCGTACCGACCAGCACCAGTTGCAGCGCATCCAACCTGGCGATGGTGACCTGGTAAACCGCGCTGGCGGTGAAAATGAGGCCAAACAGCAGCGCGGTGGCAAAACTGTAGAGTAGATATACGCGTTCGGCGGGCCAGGGCTGGCGGCGGAGGAAGAATGTCAACGCTGGTAGGTTCCCATCCATTCACCCTGGGCCAGAATGTGCCCCTGCATCTGATCGAGCAGTTTTAGCCGCGTCAAGCCGCCCGGCAGCGACGGCAACAAATCCAATGAGTATAGTCTAAAGAAATAGCGGTGCGGTTTTCCGGCGGGCGGGCAGGGACCATCGTAGGCGGTTTTGCGAAAATCATTCACCCCCTGTACGCCCAGGTTGGCCAGGGTGGCCAGGCGGGGTACGCCTTCATTGAGACCGGCCAGGTTGGGCGGTAAATTATAGAGTACCCAGTGGGTGAACGTGCCCATCGGCGCATCCGGGTCCTCGACGACAAGAGCCAGGCTTTTAGCCTCCGCCGGCACGCCGCTCCACTGCAGCGCGGGGGAAATGTTTTTGCCGTCGCAGGTATACATTTCCGGAATGGGTTGGCTGTTGGCAAAAGCCAGCGAGGAGAGCGAGATGGTTGGCATGGCTTCACCTCCTGAGGGTGAGAGTTGGGCGGAAAGCAGCGGGCTGGCAGGCAACAGGACGGCGGCCACTGCCAGAAGGGCGCCGCACAGCGAACAGGCAGCATTGACCCAGTCATTGTTCAACCAGGGTAGACCGCGCTTGCGCGTGGTGGCGGTACCGCAGGTATGCAGCGGGTGGCGTTCGGTTTCTTTTTTGCAAGCCGGGCAGTAATAGATCGCTTGAACCGTTGCCCCAAGCAATGAGTCCAGCAGACTGCCGAGCAGGCCGAACAACCCGATCCAACCGGCGCGGGTGAGAAAAGTGAAGCCATCCAGCGCACCGCCCGGCCAGACCCAAGCCGCCAGCAGACCGATCAGAAACGCGCCGCCGAAGGAGGCGAAGGTACCGGCACGGGTGATACCGCCCGAGGTGCCGCGCTCGACCGGCTGGCGGGTGGTGATCAGCATTGGCTGCGCGCGGCTGAGCACGCCCAATTCGGTGGCCCAGGTATCAGCATTGACCGCCGCCAGCGCGCCGGCGAAACCCGCCCACGGCCAGGCCGCGGTAGGGAAAACAGCCTGCAGCAGCACAAACAGCCCGGCCACGCCGCCGTTGGCCAGCACCTGGGCCGCGTCGCGCTGCCCGCCCTTGCTGAACTTCTCATCCAGCTCGCGCTTGCGGCGTCCGAAGAGGCGCGTCAGCGCGCTGGAGGAAATGAAGAAAGCCAGCAGCAGCAGCGCCCAGCGCAGCCCGCCCAATCCGAAGACAACCGTGCCCAACAATGCCGCCGCCAGTGAGCCGTCGCGGTTGAGCGAGCGGATGCGGTAAGCCAGGAAAGCGATCAGCGCGGCCAGCAGGAGGCCGAGGCCGAGTTGCGCAAAAGAGATTTCAGAAAATGGCATACCAATATTGTACATTTAATGAAGTAATGGCGAATGAAAGCATACAGAGGAATTCTTACACCATCACGATCACGGCGATGATCAGCAGAAGCGGGGTAAGCACACTGCTCAGCCACAGCAAATAGGACACCGGACGGCGGGTATCGGAACGGAATAAATACAGCCCGCCAATCAGGTTGATGGCGTAGGTAAAAGCCGCCAGCACCGGCAGCAGCAGCAGGCGTTCGGCAGGTCCGGCTTCCAGCGGCTGACCGGCAGGTGAAAACCCGAGTGAAATCTGCGCCCGCCCGGGAATCAGCAGGCTGGCTTGAATAAACAGCGCCAGGGTCAACCCCAGACCTGCCATTAATAACAGCCGGGCGGGCATATCGCGCCAGACGCGCACCAGAAAGGCCACCGGTTGGGAGGAATAGGAAGGCAGCGGCGCCAGGCTGCCTAATTCGATGGCGCGTTGGAAAGCCTGCACGAATGCCCCCGAGTCGGCCGGGGAGATGGCGTAGATTTTGTGCTGGGTGGCCACCAGTAGCAGGTTTTTTTCTTCCGCGGCGATAAATTCCACGCTGCCTAATTCCGGCAGATGGCGCGCTCCCAGCAGCCCTCCCGGCAGCGCCAGCAGTGGCAGCGGCAGGTGAAAGCCCATTTCGCCTGCCGGGCGCACCCATTCGATCTCCGGCAAAGGAATATCCTCGGCGCGCAAGCCCCAACGCAGGCGTAAGCCGTCGCGTTCGAGCGCATAGCCGGCGTTGAGCAGCGCATATGCGCGGTAGGCCAACAGCGGGATGGGGAGATAAAAAATGACTGCCAGTAGCAGGAAAACGACAAACATCGCGCCGACTTGCTGCCTGAGCGCCAATACCAGGCAGACTGTACCGGCCAGACCGAAGACCGCCACCGCGCTGGACAGGAAAATCAAACCGCGTCTCCGCGGAGGGATAAAAACCGAAGCAGTGGAAACCGGCCGGCTGCTGTTCATCGCCGGATCAGAGCACCTCGCGCAGCGCCTGGCACACCAGGCCGACCTGTTCTTCGCTCATTACGCCGGAGAAGGGCAGCGCCAGCCCACGCGCACCCAGATCCTCGGTAACCGGATAATCGCCGGGACGGTACCCGAAGCGCTCGACCATGTAGGGTTGCAAATGAATCGGCAGGAAATAAGGCCGCACCGGGATACCGCGCTCTGCCAGCCGTTCGGCCAGCCCCTGGCGGTCGATGCCGGGGGCGACGCGGATGACATAAACGAACCAGCTCACCCGCGTGGTACTGGGCACCATCTGCGGCGTTTCAATGCCAGCGATGCCCTGCAGGTGGCGGGCGTACCAATCGGCAGTGCGCTGGCGTTTGTGCATCAGCTCTTCCAGGCGCATCAGCTGGGAAAGCCCCAGCGCAGCGCTAAGTTCATCCAGGCGGTAGTTGTAGCCCAGGTGGGTATGCTGCAGCCAGGTGTCGCCAGGCGCCCGGCCCTGGTTGCGCAGAGCGCGCATGCGGGCAGCGGCTGTTTCGTCGTTTGTGACGATCATGCCGCCTTCGCCGGTGGTGATTTGCTTGTTGGGATAAAAGCCAAAGACGCCGTATTTGCCTTCGAGACCAGCCGTGCGGCCCTTGTATTCGGCGCCCAGCGCTTCGCAGGAGTCTTCAATCAGCGTCAGATTGTGCTTCTCAGCGGTCTGGCGCAAGTAATCCCAATCGGCAGGCTGGCCGAAAACGTCCACACCCAAAATGCCGTTCAGCCGGCCGTGAACTGGCGCATTCAATCGGGGCAGCCAGCGTTTGGCCGCAGCGCCGCCCTCCGCCAGGTCGCGGGCGGCGTTGGAGGTCTGTTCAACATCCATGTTGCCGGTGACCGGATCGATATCGACAAATACCGGCGTAGCGCCCTCAAACAGCAGGACGTTGCTGGAAGCGACAAAGGAGAACGGGGTGGTGAGGACCAGGTCGCCCAGGCCGATATCGGCGGCGCGGACACACAGGTGCAATCCAGCCGTGCCGGAATTGACTCCCACAGCGTATTTCGCGCCGGTCAGGCGGCAGAAAGCCGCTTCAAACTCATCGATTTTTGGGCCGATGCTCAGGTTGGGCGTATCGAGAACGGCCATAACCGCCTGGCGGTCGGTATCCGACAGATCGGGGGAGGACATGGGGACGATGGGGGGAATGGGTTTGCTCATGAGTTGATTTTACCGTTAAGCTAGTTTGAAGCGGAAGGGTTCGAGCAGATCCGCGTTGATCTTCCGGACAGCCTCAACCGTCTCAGCCAGCGGCACAATCCATTTTTCATCTTTGGCGCGCAGTTTGAACTCCACGCCGCCTTGCTGGAGAGAACGCTCACTAACCGTCAACCGCAGCGGCATGCCCACCAGGTCGGCATCGTTGAACTTGATGCCGGCGCTTTCATTGCGGTCGTCATAGAGCGGCTCAAGCCCGGCGGCGGTCAATTCAGCGACCAGATTCTCCGCTGTTTCAAGCACGGGTTCTTTCTTTCCGGCCAGGGCTACCAGGTGCAGGGCAAATGGCGCCACGCTGGCGGGCCAACGCAAACCTTTTTCATCATGGTATTCCTCGGCGATGCAGGCCAACAAACGGCCAACCCCAATGCCGTAGGAGCCCATGATGACGGGTTGCTCGCTGCCGTCCTCGGCAATGAATTTACAGTCCAGCGCATCCGAATAGCGCGTACCCAGCTGAAAAATGTTGCCAACCTCCACGCCGCGCGAGGATCGCATGGCAGATCCACATTCCGGGCAGGGAGCACCTTCGCCGGCGGCGGCGATATCTCCCACGCGGCTGGCGGTAAAATCGCGGCCGTAGTTGACGTTGCGCAGGTGGTAGCCGGGTTCATTGGCGCCGGCCACCAGGTTGGGCGACTGCGGAATGAGCTCATCCGCAATGATCAGCACGCCGCGCAACCCGACCGGAGAGGCATAACCAGCCTCAGCGCCGGTTACCTTGATTTCTTCCGGGGTGGCCGGGCGGAGGTCGCGCGCGCCAATCAGGTTGGCCAGTTTGGTCTCATTCACTTCCATATCGCCTCGCACCAACGCGAAGACGAACCGGCTGGCAACCTTGCCCAGCGGATCGGTCATTTCAGCGGTGTAAAAAACCGCCTTGGCTGTGCGACTAGCGGGGATATTCAGAAAGGCGGCCAGTTCATCGATGCTGCTGGCGCCTGGCGTAGCGACTTTTTCAAGCGGCAGCGGCGGTTCGGCCGTCACAGCCGGGCGGGCGAAGCGTGCCACCTGGCGGTTGGCCGAATAACCGCAAGCATCGCAGAAGAGCAGCGTATCCTCGCCGATGGGGGTCAGGTACATGTATTCGTGGGCCACCTTGCCGCCCATCATGCCGGTATCCGATTTCACGGCCACCACGGGCAGCCCGCAGCGCCGGAAGATGTTGAAATAGGCGTCGTAATGCGCCTGATACTGTTCTTCGAGACCTTGCCAGCTGGAATCGAGCGAATAGCTGTCGAGCATGGTAAATTCGCGCACGCGGATTAATCCGGCCCGCGGGCGGGGATCATCGCGGAATTTGGTCTGGATGTGATATACCAGGGCGGGAAGCTGGCGGTAGGATTTGATCTCGCCGCGCACCAACTGGCCGACCACCTCTTCATGTGTCATTGCCAACGCCATGTCGTGATTGTTGCGGTCCTTGAAACGGCCCATCTCAGCGCCAATTTGAAACCAGCGGCCGCTCTCTTTCCAGATATCCGCCGATTGCACAACCGGCATGGTCATTTCCTGGCCGCCGATGGTATTAATCTCCTCGCGCAGGATGGTTTCGATGCGCGCCAGGCTGCGCCGCGCCAGCGGTAATGCACTGAATATGCCGGCGGCTTGTTGGCGAATGAAACCGGCACGCACAAGAAATTGATGGCTGGCAACTTCCACATCGGCGGGGGCTGCCCGCAAAGTCTGGCCAAAAAGACGCGATAATCGCATTCGGAACCTCCTGGAAACGGATCGATGGGTGTTATTATACTTTGCGCCAGCGCAAGGACGCGAACAGGCAGATGACTAGAATGGAAACAACGTAAACGGATTATTTGGGAGCGAGCATGGCAGAAAATTCATCCCGCTTGCGGCGCGAGCGCATCACCATTGAGAAAATGATCGGGTTGTATTGCCGCGAGAACCATTCATCAGGTGGTGTATTATGCGAGACATGCGCTGGATTGCGGGATTATGCCTGGCAGCGGCTAGATAAATGCGTGTTTGGCGCTGAAAAGCCCACCTGCGCCAATTGCCCGGTGCATTGCTACAAACCGGAGATGCGCGAGAAAACTCGCACGGTCATGCGTTATGCAGGTCCGCGCATGCTGCTGCACCATCCGGTGCTGGCGGTGCGGCATTTACTGGACGGACGCAGACCCAAGCCAGGCCTACGCCGGCGTATCAAAGCGCAAGATCATTAACCTTCAGGGCAGCAAACTGATCCAGGTGGAAACGGCGCGGTACAAGCCAGAAGCCAACACGCTGCCGCTTTTTCGAAAGACATACCCCAACACCAGACCCTGTACAAAGGTTAAGCCCAGATAGGGTAATAACGCGAGCGGAGATTGGCCAATTGCCAGCCACAGCGGCACTCTCCAGAGGGCAAATAACGCAGCAGCCAGCACCCAACCCGGAATCTCGCCCAACCAGGCGGACAGGCGGGGTTGCATGTAACCGCGAAAAATACTTTCCTCCAGCAGGCAGATGCCAAGCCAGTAGAGCAATTGAATAATTTGTTCACCAGGCAAGCCGGCAATGATGGAGGTAAACCGGTTGCGCAGGAAGATGGTCAGGATTGAAAGCGCCAACCCGATCATGAGTCCAATTCGCAGATTGGCGCTTCCCCAGCCCGCACTGCGGATGGGCTGGCGGCGCACCAACAGGAATGCAGCGAACGGCAGTGCGCATAAAGCGGCCAGCGTCAGGGTGCCAGGTAAATCACTGCCGCCAGCCTTGGAAAAGAAAATAACGGCAATGGCCAGAATGGCGGCAAAACCGCCCAAGGCGTACAAACCTTCGCGGCGCGGATAAATGAATTTCACCTCATGCTTTGCCCGTGCGCGCGCACTGAGGCCAAGCAGCATGACCACGGCCACCACGCCTAAATATTCGGCAGCCAGGTAGATCAATTGGCTGCGGCTCAAGGCGTTTCCTGGCCTTCCTGATCTGTAAAGGTGGAATCGTCCATCTCGCCAGCGGGCTGGTCCTGCTCCAGGTCAAGCTCGACCTTTTCTTCCATGCGCACCTGCCCGCGCAGGAAAGCGCCTTCTTCCGTTGAAAATGCCGTGACGGTAACGTCGCCCCACACGCGGCCAGTGGATCGGATTTCAAGTTTTTCGGCCGTGACATTGCCGCGCACAGCTCCAGCGACGATGACCGTGTTGGCGCGCAAATTCTCGCAGGTAATGCGGCCAGTTTCGCCGATGACAACCATGCCGCGAATGGCAATTTCGCCTTCATAGGCGCCTTCAATACGCACGCCGCCGCTGCCGCGCAGGTTTCCTTGCCAGTTAATGCCGGGTCCCAAAACGGATGTCACCCGTTCGGAGGGTGTAATGCTTGTGGGAAGCGGCTGAGTATTTTTGCGAAACATGCTGTCTCCTCCTGCAATGCTGGAATTAATTCTACTCGATAACTGAACGGCGTGTTGAAGATCTGTTTTGTTTCCAGGGAGGGGGATGCCAGCTTGAATTCTGATTGGATGGGTGTATAATTCAGGGTTGAGTTAGATCGTTCAAGCAAGTGAAAGGTAATGAAGAATGCCGATTTATACTTACCGGTGTGCGAATTGCGGCGTGCAATTCGAAAAAACCCAAAAATTTAGCGACCAACCCTTGCAGCGGTGCCCCGAGTGCGGGAAGAAAACCCTGAACAAAGTGTATCAGCCGGTTGGAATTGTCTTTAAAGGTTCGGGTTTTTACGCCACAGATCACCGCTCGCCTTCCGGTTCCAGTCGGACTTCCAGCCACAACGAAACCAAAGAAAACGGCACGGATGCCAAGCCGGCTGAAACCAAAACTGAATCGCCTGCAAAACCAGCCGAATCCAAGGACAGTGACAAATCGTAATTTCAACCTGTCAACCGGTTTACGCATACTGCCGTCCGGAATAGTTTCCCGGCCGGTTTTTTGATTGGCGGAAGATGGCGAAGGTTGCCGCGCCGCTGATAACCGGGTAAAATGAGGTTTGTTCGGAGGAATGAGCAAGATGTCAAAGCAAGACTCAAGCCGGCGTGCAAACGCCATGAGCAATAATGAACCCCGCAAAAGCTGGCAGCAGAAAGTATTTATCATTCTTTCCGTTCTGCTGATCATTTCGTGGATCGCTGCGTTAATAATCACGCTGTAAACAATATTTTTAGCAAATTGGATGCGCGGACGCTGTCAATGGCGTCCGTTCTTCATATACGCATGATACAATTTAGCTTATGAAACGCTGGCAATTTTGGCTGGGCATTCTCATCAGCGCTGTCTTCCTTTATTCGACACTGAAGGGGATGCACCTTAATGAATTCTGGCAGACGTTGAAAACCGCCAAATACTGGTGGCTGCTGCCGGGTGTGGCAGTTTATTTCATCGGGGTGTGGGTACGCTCGTGGCGCTGGCATTACATGCTGCGGCCGTTGAAAAAAATCCCCACCCGCAAGATGTTCCCGATTGTGTGCATCGGTTATATGGGCAACAATATCTATCCGGCGCGCGCCGGCGAATTGCTGCGCGCTGCGATGCTCAAGCAACGCGAAGGCGTACCCATTTCGGCTTCGCTGGCAACCGTGATCGTTGAACGGATATTTGACGGCGTAGTGATGCTGGCGTTTGTTTTTCTCAATTTGCCCGAGCTGGCGCGTCTGACGCAAAATTCCGGCGTGGTGGGCACCCTGAACATCCGGGATGTCGCCATTATTGGCGCGGTTGTTTTCATTGGCGCTTTGTTGGTTTTCCTGCTGGCTGCCATGTTTCCAAGAATAACCGAACGCGTTGCCAACTGGTTGATCGACCGACTGGTTCCGCAGCGGTTGCGCGATAAGACCCGCGACCTGGCGCTGCGTTTCCTCACTGGCTTGGAAAGCCTGCGCTCGCCCCTGGATGCCCTGATGATCTTCATTACCACGGTGATTATCTGGCTGCTCGAAACGGCCAAATACTGGTTTGTCATGCACGCATTTCCTTTTACAGTCAGTTTTTTTGCTTTGATGTTGATGAACGGCATCGTCAACCTGACGACCACACTGCCCTCGGCGCCGGGATACGTGGGTACCTTCGATGCTCCGGGGATTGCATTGCTGGTCGCTTATGACGTGCCGCAGGCAATCGCCGCAGGTTACACGCTGGTATTGCATGCCGCGTTGTGGTTTCCGATTACCGTACTGGGAGCCTATTATTATCTGCGCCAGCCGTTACGGTGGGGAAAACAAATGCAGACGCTGCGCAGCGAGGCATAACCCCGTCGCAGCTTGACAGAGGAGTGAATATGAAAATTGCCGTTATTGGCGCCGGCATCGGCGGCATGGCTGCTGCTCGCGATTTCCTAAAAGCCGGGCATGAGGTCACCATACTGGAAGCCGCTGACTTCGTCGGCGGACTGGCAGCCGGCTTCAAAGAGCCGAATTGGAACTGGTCGGTGGAGCGTTTTTACCACCATTGGTTCCAAAGCGATGCGGCCATGTTGGGCCTGATGCGCGAACTGGGCTGGGAGAACCGGGTGATCTTCCCGCGGCCGTACACGGTAATGTATCACAAGGG
Source organism: uncultured Longilinea sp. (assembly GCA_964536805.1). Lineage (GTDB taxonomy): Bacteria > Chloroflexota > Anaerolineae > Anaerolineales > Anaerolineaceae > Longilinea. The sequence goes on along the minus strand of CAZHYQ010000002.1, from coordinate 128,682 downwards.
AAAGTTTTATCCCTTCGATTCGATACCCGCTGCCCTCCTGTATCCGGGTTTGGGGTGGGGTATTAACAAAGTGCGCTTTGGCCTGGTTGGCCTTTACTTGCGGTTGACCAATGATTGGAAACCGCTTGAACGCTTTACAGTGGATGAATGGATGCGCAAATGGGCCGGCAACAAGGTCTATGAAGAGATGTGGGAACCCATGCTGGTGGGTAAATTTGGCGAGCGGTACGCCACGGAAGTCAATATGGCCTGGTTGTGGGCCCGTTTGAAATCCCGCACCACCCGACTGGGTACTTATCAGGGCGGTTTTCAACAATTCTCCGATGACCTGGCAGAAGTGCTCCGCCAAAACGGCGCCAAAATCCGCTTGTCAACCGCCGTGGAACACATCGAGTCACAACCGGGCGGCGGTTTGGCCGTAAGCGTTAGGGGCTCGGGCGTCGAAATTTATGACCGGGTGCTCTCAACCGTATCACCGGCATTGATGGCCCGTATGGCACCTTCGCTGGCGCCCGAATACCTGCAAGGACTGCTCAACCTGAAAAGCCTGGGTGCGGTTGTGATGGTGCTGGCGCTGCGCCATAAACTCTCTGACAAAGGTTACTATTGGTACAATTTGCCCAAGAATGCCGGGTTCCCGTTCCTGGCCCTGGTCGAGCACACCAATTTCCTTCCGGCGGAGAATTACGGCGGCGACCATATCGTCTATTGCGGCGATTATCTCGAAACCGGTCACGAATATTTCCAGCTCAGCCCGGATGAATTGCTTCAGCGTTTCCTTCCCGGCTTGGCGCGGGTCAACCCAAACTTTTCCCCGGATTGGGTGCGAAAAATTTGGGTTTGGAAAACAAACTATGCCCAGCCTGTGCCGCTTTTAAATCATTCCAAAAATATCCCCAGTTTGAAAACGCCGATTGACGGGTTGTATTACGCCAGCATGAGCCAGGTCTACCCTTGGGACCGGGGGACGAACTATGCCGTGAAAGTGGCACGCGAGGCGGCGCAGCGCATTTTGACTGAAAACTAACCGTTTTCGGCGCGAATATTTACCAACCTTAAGAACCTTAAATCCATTAATCTTAGGCTTCCGGAAAAGCAGACAGCGAAGTGCCAGAATCGACTGTTCGGATTCGGTTTTTGCTTTTTCAAAACCCGAAGAAATTTTTAGACCGGTACCCCCAAGGGTGGAACTATACGCTAATCGCAATTATTGACCCCTATATATGGGGGTATTCAACGCTCATCAACCGCACAAACGCGGCAGAACGAGTCAATGGAACACAGTCTTAAATTTTAGATATCCCCCAAATTCCTTAAGATGAGAAGACTTAAAGAATCAAACATTTTTAGGCGAGCGTAGGCTAGTCAACTTGTTATTTTTCAGCCGTATCTGTTAGAATGTCGTTACTTGGGGACTGGAAAGCCTCCGGGTTTTCTTACCGATTTTAATTCCCGGTGTCCACAAACGCCGACCATAATTCAGGTTTCTGAGGATTCCCACTGCTTACTGCAGTGGGCTTCTGTCCATGCTGCTATTTTAAAGCTATCCCGACCCATGAAGCGCCATCGGAGGAGGTTGTTTTGGTGATGAATGCTGAACAAGCCTGGCAGGCAACATTAAGCCAACTTCAATCTGAAATGCCAAAGGCTTCCTTTGATACCTGGGTGCGTAGTGCGGAATTGATACGGCATCAGGAAAACCTTTTTGTAGTCGGCGTCCACAATGCTTATGCCCGCGACTGGCTGGATGACCGCCTGGGCGCGTCGATGACTCGTTTGCTTTCGGGAATGATGGGCGCACCGCAGGAAGTCCAGTTTAATGTCTGGCACAAAGAAATTGATACTGCACGCTCCTCAGAGTCAGTAGAGGTGAGGCCTTCCGAACCCTCCCGGCAGAATACAAATATCAATTCGCGCTATACCTTTGATAATTTCGTGGTGGGCAGCAGCAACCGCATGGCCCACGCCGCCAGCCTGGCCGTGGCAGAGAGTCCGGCCCACGCATACAATCCTTTATTCCTCTACGGCGGGGTGGGCCAGGGAAAGACGCATTTGCTGCACGCCATCGGCAACAGCGCCCTGCAGAAAGGCTTGCAGGTGTTGTATGTTTCATCCGAAGAGTTTGCCAACGAATTGATCAATTCAATCCGCACCCATGCCACCCAGGATTTTCGCGACCGCTACCGCAGCATTGATGTGCTCTTGATTGACGACATTCAATTCATTGCTGGCAAGGAATCGACTCAGGAAGAATTCTTCCATACCTTTAATACTCTGCACAGCCAGGATAAACAGATTGTCATTTCATCGGACCGCCCGCCCAAGGCGATGGTTACGCTGGAAGACCGGCTGCGCTCGCGCTTTGAGTGGGGATTGACAGTGGATATTCAACCTGCCGACCTCGAGATGCGAACGGCGATCCTGCGCAGCAAGGCCGAACGCTCCAACCGTACAGTGCCGTCCGAGATCCTCGATTCAATTGCCCGGCAAATTCAATCCAATATCCGCGAACTGGAAGGCGCTCTTACGCGCGTCTTAGCATATGCGGATTTGAGCGGCAAAGCCTTGACGTTGGACCTGGTGCAAACTGCCCTGGTGGATCTTCTGCCGCAGCGCAGTTCACTGGAGCCGCGCCAGGTGCTCAAGGTGGTGGCATCGGCCTTTGGTCTATCAATTGACCGGCTGCTGGGGCGCGACCGTTCGCGCGAGGTGGCTCTGCCGCGGCAAGTGGCCATGTACATTTTGCGAGAAGAAGAGAATATCTCGTTGCCGCAAATTGGCGAAGCCATGGGCGGGCGGGATCACACCACCGTGATGTACGCTTGCGAGAAAGTAGCAGACATGATGGAACGCGACGATCGCTTGCGCCGCCAGGTACTGCAAATCCGCGAACAGTTATACAGCCGCGCTGCTGCAGCCTGAGTGACTGGCGAGAAACCACCGGCATATTCACCAGGTGACAATTTTTGGCATAATGATAGAAGAGACTAACTGGTTTCGCCCAGTCAGTCCCTTCAGGCCCATCCCCGCAGGAAAGCGGCGGATTCACAAAATTGTATAATTATATTATAACAAGTAAACATTAAATATCCAGTGGAAAATCCTTAAAAAATTCATCCCGAGCTAATCAATTTGCGGCTCGGGATGATGATTTTTGTAAACTGCACCGTTATTGTGCCAGCGTTTTGGCCATTTCGACGTATTCAGTTGAAAGAGTCTTGCGGTTGGAAACAACCGTTTGCAGCGGGACAGGCACCATATCATGTCCATCCAGCCCAACCATCACATTGGTCTGCCCGTTCAGCAGGAATTGCACGGCGTGGTAGCCAAAGCGGGAGGCTAGCAAACGGTCGAAGGCGGAAGGTTTGCCGCCGCGCTGGATGTGGCCAAGGATGGTGACGCGCATGGTAAAGCCGATATCCATGGCATTGATTAAATCCGCCAGTTCGTTGGTATGCGGGGTGTGGCCTTCGGCGACCACCACAATGGCGTGGGTTTTGCCGCGCAGATAGGCATGTTCAATCGTTTTAGCAACCAGTTCAACCGGCACATCTTCTTCAGGAATCAGGACCATTTCAGCCCCGGCGATGATGCCCGCCTGGACAGCCAGGTAGCCTGACTCGCGGCCCATGGTTTCGATTAGAAAGGCGCGGTTGTGGGAGGAAGCAGTGTCGCGCAGCTTGTCGATGGCATCCACAATCGTATTCAGTGCAGTATCCACGCCGATGCACATATCGGTGCCATAAATATCGTTGTCGATGCTGCCGGGAATGCCGATGACGGGAATGCCCTGTTCAGCGAGCTTTTGACCGCCAGTCAATGAACCGTCGCCGCCAATGATGACCAGGCCATCCATCTCGGCATTGCTCATTTGCCGAATGGCTTCGCGCTGGCCGCGCGCTTCGCGGAATTCATTGCTGCGCGCCGTATGTAAAATGGTGCCGCCGCGCAGTAATATGCCGCCCACATCGCGGGCGCCCATTGGATGAAACCGCCCGTGAATCAGCCCTTCAAAGCCATCTTCAACTCCCAATACCCGAAGGTTATTGGCCAGTGCAGTGCGAACGACCGCGCGGATGCACGGATTCATCCCAGGGGCATCACCGCCCGAGGTGACCACCCCGATTGTCTTGATCGATTTTTCAGTTGTCATACCAGAAACCTATATTTCTATTGAAGTTTAATATTCTCCACCCGGACGTTATCTTCACCCACGATCGCATTCAATTCGCGAAGAAGGTTGGGACTTAGGCCGGTGGTATCATTCGGAAATTCAAGCAGGAAATGTTTGCCATTTTCAAAAATGCGCAAAGCAAATTTATCGCGTCCCGGACAGGAAGTAAGCACGCCGAGAACGCGCCGCATACGGCGTACATCCCGTTGGCGGTCGCCGCCGGAACGCAGCACGACGGTGATCATGCGAAGTTCGCCAGATTCGCCAGAAACGCTGCCCGTGCGTTCAGCCGGCGGCATAATGTACTGGACAGGTGCCGCTGGCAGGCTGGCAGCAGGAATGGGTATAACGACGGCTTTTTCGGCCGAAACGACTGGCGCCAAAGGCTTGTCCAGCGGGACACTTATATCGGCAGGTTTAATTGGGTCAATGGGTTTGGCGGAATCGGTCCGTTGAATAGTCGCTTCGGAGGATTTTGGCTGGGGGGATGCCTGCCATTTTTCCTCAGATGGGAGGGGGGCCGGATAAAGGTGCCAGTCATCCGGTTCCGGCGGCATCGGAATACTTATCTCGTCTTTGATTTCCCATTCATCCGGTTGAGAAGGAGAGGATGGTTTGCCGGTCGCATCCGCATATTTGGCAGGATTGGGGGCAGCTTCGCTAAACGGATCAGGAGAACCGTAATCATAATTGGTGGAAGCAAAACTGCCATAATCATAGCTGTTGCTTTCCACCGCCGATGATTCTAATTTCTCCCGGGTAAGTTTATCCACCAGGATTTTGGGGTCTCCATTTTCAGCATCGACTTTACCTTCGGCAATCAAAATGGCATCCACGGCCAACAACTGGTTAAATCTTTCCCAGGTTCGCGGGAAAAGCACCAATTCGATGGCGCCTTGCGTATCTTCAAGCGTCGCAAAGCCCATCAACTTGCCGTCTTTTGTCTGGTGCTGGCGAAAACGCGTAACCATGCCTGCCACGATGACTTTGTCTTTTTTTCCAACATCATTCAATTGCGTCGAAAAGTGCGTGATCTTATCGCGCAATACGGACATGTAAGGGGTCATGGGGTGATCGGAAACATACAAGCCGATCAATTCCCGTTCCCATTCCAATTGTTCGCGCCGATTTGGTACGCCAGAGGCTGGCAAAACGATCTCTTCTTCGATGCCGCCAATCGACCCAAAGAAACTGAGCTGCCCGCATTCAAGTGCGCGGAAGTGGCTGGAACTGACCGAAATAATGCTGTCGAGCGCTTCCAGCAATGGGCGCCGTTGGCCAAAGCTGTCCATGGCGCCCACACGGATCAGACTCTCCAATGCGCGTTTTCCAACGGCGCGCATATCCACCCGGCGGGCAAAATCGTTGATATCCTTGAATGGACCATCCTGTTTGCATGTTTGCAGGATCAGATCCACTGCACCCTGGCCCACATTCTTGACTGCGCCTAGGCCAAAACGGATGGCTGGCCGCTCTCCAGGGCGGTCTTCAATTTCGAAATCCCAGCGGCTGTAATTGACATCGGGCGGCAGTACTTCGATGCCCATCGAGCGGCAATCGCCGATATAGAATGCCACTTTTGCTGTCTCATTCTTTGAGGCTGACAGCAAAGCGGTCATGAATTCTTCGGGATAATGCGCTTTCAGATATGCAGTTTGCACGGCGATGACGCCATAATCGGCCGCGTGCGATTTATTGAAGCCGTAGCGGGCGAACTCTTCCCAATCGGTAAAAATGATTTCACCCGTTTCTTGCGGGATTCCGTTTGCTACCGCGCCTTTGATGAATTTATCGCGGTGCAATTCCAGTTTGTCTTTTTGTTTTTTTGAAATGGCCTTTCGAAGTTCATCAGCTTCGGAGAGCGTATATCCAGCCAGGTCGACAGCCGCACGCATGATCTGTTCCTGATAAATCGGAATGCCGTATGTTTCCAGGAAAATCGGTTCGAGCAAGGGGTGTCTGAAAGTCACCGGTTCTTCGCCGTGCATGCGTTTGATATAGGAGGGGATGAATTCCAAAGGACCCGGACGGTAGAGCGCCACCATGGCGATTACATTATCGAGGTTGCGCGGTTTCATTTGGGTGATATAGCGCGTCATGCCCGTGCCTTCCAGTTGGAAGACGCCGGCGGTGTGGCCATGCCCGATCAATTCAAATGTGGCGGGGTCATCGATGGGAATATTATTCAGGGAATAGTCGATTTGATGCCGTTGGCGAATCAAGTCACAGGCCCGCTGCATGATGGTCAACGTCACCAACCCAAGGAAATCGACCTTGAGCAAGCCCTGGTTTTCGACGATTGACATCTCAAACTGAACGACGGTTTTGATGGGGCTGTCTTCCGAGCCGCTGGTGGGGCGGTGGAGGGGGGCATAATCGACGATGGGCTTGTCGGTGATGACCACCCCGGCGGCATGCGTGCCGGCGTTCCGGATGCAGCCTTCCATTCCGCTGGCGGTGTCGATTAAATCCTTCAGGTACTCTGCGCTGTCGTAAGCCTGTTTGAATTCGGGCAGAGTCTCCAACGCTTCCTGGATGGAGATCGTCTTGTTTGGTGCGGTGGAAATTAACTTGGTAACGCGGTCCACCTCGCTCAGCGGTATATCCATGACACGGCCGACATCGCGGATGGCGCCTTTTGCGCCCATGGTGCCAAATGTGATGATCTGGGCAACTTTATCGGAACCGTATTTTTGAGCGCAATACGACATCACCTCGGACCGGCGGTCATCCTGAAAATCAAGATCGATATCCGGCATTGAGATGCGGCCCGGATTGAGGAACCTTTCGAATATCAGGCCGTGCTGCAGGGGTTCGAGGGCCGTGATATCAAGGGTGTACGCCACGATGGAACCCGCGCCGGAACCGCGCACGTTGTACCAGATGCCGGACTCGCGTGAATGGCGGCAAAGATCCCAGACGATCAGGAAATAAGCATCGAAACCCATGCGGTTAATGACCGAAAGTTCATATTCCAGCCGCTCCCGCACTTTTGGTTCCTCAGCGCGGTCGCCGTAATGCCGGTGCAAACCCTCTTCGCACAGCTCGCGCAGGTAGGTTTCTGTGGTGAAGCCTTCCGGCACATTCATGATGGGAAGGTGGTATCCGTGGGGAGAAAGATCGACGTTGCAGCGTTCGGCGATGAGCAGCGTGTTGGAGAGCGATTCGGGCACTTCTTTGAAGAGCGTATGCATTTCTTCCGGCGAGCGCAAATAATAAGTGTTATCGCTCATGCGGAAGCGGTTCGGGTCGCTCAGCAGTGAACCAGTTTGAATGGCCAGCAGGATATCCTGCTGGCGCGCATCTTCTGGATTGATGTAGTGCGCGTCGTTGGTGGCCACAAAGCGTGACTGGTAGCGTTTTCCCAGGCGCAGCAGTGCCTGGTTGATGGTAGCCAGCTCTTTAATGTTGTGCTGCTGTAATTCCAGAAAAAAGCGGTCTGGCCCAAATACCGAATAGTACCAATCCAGCTTTTCAGCTGCAGCTGTCTCGCCGCGTTCGATGATCAGCCGGGGAATTTCTGCGGCCATGCAACCGGAGGTGGCAATCAGGCCATCCGAATGTGCGGCAAGGAACTCTTTGTCAATGCGGGGATTGTAATAAAACCCTTCCAACTGGGCGGCGCTGGCAATTTGAAGCAGGTTTTGATAGCCTGTTTCGTTTTCAGCCAGCAGCAACATGTGGTAGGCGTGCTTGTCCAGTTTTGGGTCTCGTTCTCCCATCTGCCGCGGCGCCAGGTAGGATTCCAACCCGATGATTGGCTTGATCCCGGCTGCCCTGGCTGCATTAAAAAAATCGACCACCCCGAACATGGTGCCGTGATCGGTGATGGCGACGGCTGGCATCCCCATTTCCTTTGCGCGTTTGACCAGCTTCTTTACGTTGCTAAAACCGTCGAGGAGCGAGTATTCGGTGTGGACGTGCAAATGGACAAATGACATAAACGTTGGCCGATGAGCCAAATTATAGCACGTGTGGCTGTCCCGGCTGGATGAGAACCCTTAAAAGATCACGGCGCCTTGGATGTTTTAAGAACCGGCGCCGTGTTCGAGTGATTGTGGAAAACCCAATGATTTTACTTCTACCACCACAGGCGGAACCAGGTTGAGGCTTCTGCTATTTCTCCGTGATAACTGGTAGTGAGCAAAACCCGTACAATTTGGTTGGCTTTAAAGTCGCCGCTTTTGATATCCATCTGGCTGATACCGTCTGCATTGGTGTCGGAGGGGCGGTAAATGCCAGTGGTGCCATCCGGCCAGAAAATTTCGACTTTGACCATGGCTCCCGAGAGGGGCTTTAGGGATTTATCCAATACGATTACCGAAATCGTCTGTTGGCTGTCGGCTGGCAATAATGGACGGGCAACAAAAGCATAGGCAGTCGGCTGAGCCAACTGGCTTGCAATGTTGGAGTCTTGATTGGGCCGCAGGCGCCAACTATCGCCAAGGGTACGGTCGTAATGGATTCTTCCCAGGTCGGCCACGCCAACGCGCTGACCGGCTGGTTTTTCAGGACGCCATTCCAGCCGCGAATACTCGAAGTTCTGAATGATGCGTCCCTGGTATACGAGTGCTTCTGAAATGGGTTCGCCCAGATAGCGCGCACCGTTATTGCCGTCGTAGAATTGTAAAAAGGCATAACAGACGGGATATCCGCTAATCGTCCGGCAGGCCGGACCATCGCTGGGGATATCCGCGCGCGGCGCCTGGTCATCCTTCAGGTCCTCGCCTAACAGGGCAAGTTGTACCTGTTCACCGGAACCGCCCTGGACTAAATCCAGTCGGACTTTTTGGAAGTACTGCACCCGTACGTGCGTGATGGGATGCTCGAACTCGTCGGTGATCGGATAACCGAAAAGAAGCAGCGGATCATCTGCACCAAGGAAGAACTTGAGGAATTCTCCCCGGACAGTATGACCTGTTTCCTGAAAGAATAATTCCTCTTCAGGTTGGGCGTGGCTGATGCCGGTAAAACCGGGCAGCAGAAACAACGCTAATACTAAAGAAATTAATAGATTTCTCCCCTTCATATGGATTATTATACGCATGATTCCTGGAAAGACAACAGGCAGTTTGATCCAATTTTCACGAATCAAATCCATTCTTGATGGAAATGCGTCCGATTCTACACAGGGCAATTATTTTTATGCGGAAAACAACTGATATTTTATGAATCCGCGCGAATGGCATTGGTATATAAATATGAAATTTATTTTACTTACAAATTTGTAAGGTGAATAATTGCAGCAATTCGCGTCATTTGCCTGCTGACATAGTGACGAATTGCGTAATCGGAAGGAACTGCATTGCGCGGTATAATGACAATTGATCTCAAATTTGAATGGAGATACAAATGGCTGAGCGAAAAATCCGCGTTTTAATTGCCAAACCGGGGCTGGATGGACATGACCGCGGTGCCAAAGTGGTGGCGCGCGCATTGCGCGACGCGGGCATGGAAGTAATTTACACCGGCTTGCGCCAGACGCCTGAGATGATTGCCGAGGCAGCGCTGCATGAAGATGTCGATGCCGTCGGGCTTTCAATTCTTTCAGGGGCGCACATGGCACTGGTTCCGCGGGTTTTGGACCTGATGCGCGCCAATGGACAGGGCGACGTCCGCCTGTTTGTGGGCGGTATTGTTCCTGAAAATGATGTGCAGCCGCTGCTGAAGATGGGGGTAATGGCCATTTATGGTCCTGGCACGCCGAGCAGCAAATATATTTCCGATATTCGCGCTGCCGTGCTGGGCGAACCCGTGGCCTGACCAGGCGGTCCAGATGAATTTGGTTGAAGGTGTGCTGGCAGGTGACCGACTGGCAATTGCCAGGCTGATCACTCAAGTAGAAAATGATACGCCTGCAGGGCGCGAGGCGCTGAACAGGCTGTTTTCACATACTGGGCAGGCTCACCTGATCGGCGTGACCGGTTCGCCTGGAACCGGAAAATCGTCGCTGGTAAACCAGATTGCCCACGCCTACCGTAACCCGGTGAATGGCACTCTGCCTTGCAAAGTGGCAGTGGTTGCCATCGACCCTTCCAGCCCATTTACCGGCGGTGCATTGTTGGGCGACCGCGTGCGGATGCGCGATTTGGCCGGCGATCCGGGCGTTTTTGTCCGGTCAATGGCTTCCCGTGGCGCATTGGGCGGCCTGGCTCGCAGCACCGCGGCGGTGGTGCAGGTTTTGGATGCGGCCGGGTTCGAAAAAATCCTTATTGAAACAGTTGGCGCCGGACAATCCGAAGTGGATATCGCCCGCCTGGCACATACCACGCTGGTGGTTGAAGCTCCCGGTTTGGGCGATGACATTCAAGCCATCAAGGCTGGGATTTTGGAAATTGCCGATATATTGGTGGTGAATAAAGCCGACCGCCCGGGCGTGGAGAACACCGAAAGGGCTTTGCGTTCCATGCTTGAGCTGGCCCATCCCGAACGAATAAAATTAATCAGTTGCGGCCGGGGCGGACGCGGCAATAAGCCCAAAGAGAGTGTCATTGAACCGCTGAATAATGAAACCTGGATTCCGCCCGTACTTCGTACGGTCGCAACCCAGGGCGGGGGCATCGCCGAAGTAATGTCTGCCATTGACCGCCATGTGGCCTATTTGCGTGCAACCGGAGAGTGGCAAGAACGCGAACGGGAACGGCTCCAGGAAGAGTTGAACCACTTGCTGCAGGCCATTCTGGTGGCGCATTGGCGCGAGGGTGTTAGCGATTCGGAATTGCAGGACATGGTCTCGCGCCTGCAAGACCGGGCACTTTCCCCGTTGGAAGCTGCTGAGCAATTATTGGATCTGGAGAAGATTCCGCTGTTTTAGTTAACAACACCCGCCAAAGGGTGGCATTTTGGAGGAGAGGGTAGGATAGACTTATGGAACGGACTTTTATCGCTGATCTTCGCGGGCATATTGGAGAAGATGTAAAAATTCAAGGCTGGTTGCAGGTGCTGCGCGACCAGAAAAAGATGCAATTCTTGATCATGCGCGATACCACCGGCTCTGCCCAGGTGGCCTTCTGGAAAGGAAATGACGCCGCGTTGGCAGATCGCATTTCCACACTGACCACGGAAAGCGCTTTGACGATTGTTGGCAAGGTTATCGATAATCCAGTGGTAAAGCTGGGCGGCCTGGAAGTTCAATTGGCTTCGTTTGAAGTCAACAACCTGGCTGAAACCCCCATGCCCTTTGAACCCTACGGCGATACGCTGCCGCAATTGGATTTCCGCCAGGATTGGCGCTATCTCGATCTGCGCCGCAAGGAAAGCCTGCTGCTTTTTCAGGTGCAAACCACCGCTGAAGCGGCCATGCGCGAACACTGGCTGAAGAATCAGTTTATTGAAATTCACACGCCAAAGATCATCAGTACGCCGAGTGAAAGTGGCGCGGAACTATTCACGGTGGATTATTTTGAGCGCAAAGCATACCTGGCACAGTCGCCGCAGTTTTACAAGCAAATGGCCATGGCTGCCGGGTTTGAGCGCGCTTTTGAAATTGGTCCGGTCTTCCGTGCTGATCCGTCCTTCACCTCGCGCCACATGACCGAGTTCACCGGGGTGGACGCCGAAATTTCCTGGATCGATTCGCATGATGATGTGATGATCATGCAGGAACGCTGGTTGAACTACGTTTACCAGCGAGTCAAAGACGCATTAGGCGAGCAGATCAAGGAAGTGTTCAACCACGAGGTCATTGTTCCAACCCTGCCTTTCCCGCGCATTCCCATGGCTGAGGCGGTGGAGATTCTTAAGCAACGCGGTTATCAACTGCCCGCCGATAAAAAGGGCGATATCGATCCTGCCGGCGAGCGCGAGATTGGTGCTTATGTGAAAGAAAAGTACGACCATGAATTTGTCTTTTTAACCGACTGGCCGATTTCAGTTCGTCCCTTTTACCATATGCGCTTTCCCGATAATCCTGGCCTGACCCGCAGCTACGACCTGATTGCCTGCGGCCTGGAAATTACAACCGGTGCGCAGCGCGAGCACCGCCCTGATATTTTGGCCAAACAGGCGCTTGAAAAAGGTTTGCACCTCGAACCCATTCAGTTCTACCTGGATTTCTTCCGCTACGGCTGCCCGCCGCACGGCGGTTTTGGCCTGGGACTGTCCCGCTTGTTGATGGTGATGCTCGGTCTCAACAATATCCGGGAAACTGTCTTCCTCTTCCGAGGTCCTACCCGATTGACTCCGTAAAGGCAAATACTTCCCTGAGCCTGCTATTCTCAGGGAAGTGCCTTTTTTAGCAAAGGACGCACCAACCATGATCATTGGCCAAAATGTACGATTGAGGGCAATTGAACGGCAAGATTTGCCGTTCTTTGTGGCGTGGTTGAACATCCCCGAAGTGCGCAGAAATTTGCTGGTGAATGTGCCCCTATCTCAAGCGCAGGAAGATGGCTGGTTTGAGCGAGTACTCAGCCGGCCGCTGGAAGAACAACCGCTTGCGATTGAAGTGAATACCCCCGAAGGCTGGCAAACGGTGGGCAATTGCGGCCTGTTTGACCTGGATTGGCGAAACCGAAGTGCCGAGATTGGCATTTTTATTGGCGATGAACGCTTCTGGAATAAGGGGTTCGGCACCGAAACCATGCGGTTGATGGTGAAATACGGTTTTGATTCATTGAATCTAAATCGCATCTATCTGCGTGTGTTTGAAACCAACCCGCGCGGAATCCGCTGTTATGAAAAAGCCGGTTTTGCCCATGAAGGCCGTTTGCGGCAGGCGGAATTTCAGGATGGAAAGTATATTGACCTGCTGGTGATGAGCGTGCTCCGTTCGGAATGGTCTGATCGAGAATCTTGATCAAAAGGTTGAATGAAGATGCCCTCTACAATTCGTTTTCGGCACGAGCGTATGAATTTTGGGGATGTGAAGGTCTATGCTGGCACAGCCTGCCCCGATTTGGCCAACAGCGTTGCGAATTATTTGAACGTCCAATTATGCGACCGGGAAGTGGTGACATTCCCCAATGATAATCTGTTTGTAAAATTGCACTCCAGCGTGCGCGGACAGGATTGTTACGTCATTCAAACCACTGCGGCGCCGGTTCACCGCAACCTGATGGAATTATTGATCATGATTCAGACCCTGCGGCTCGACTCCGCCGCGCGCATCACGGCTGTCATACCCTACCTGTGCTACGCCCGCTCGGATAAGAAGGACCAGCCGCGCATCCCTATCACGGCGCGCCTGGTGGCGGATATGATCGAGGTGGCTGGCGCCGACCGGTATATCATGATGGATTTGCATGCCGGCCAGATTCAGGGTTTCTTTTCCATACCCGGGGATGTGTTGACCGCATTTTACATTCACATCGACTACTTGCGTTCGATCAAGGAGCGCATGCACTTACCTGTGGTGGTAACAGCCGATCTGGGCTTCGCCAAAAAGGCGCGCAATTATGCTGCCGCGCTGAACGTTCCCCTTTCCTTTATTGAAAAACGCCGCATCGGCAACGATTCAAAAGCCCAGGCGCTGACGTTGATTGGGGATGTCTATGAACGCGATGCCATCATTGTGGATGACGAAGTGGATACCGGAGGTTCCATTGTGCAGGCTGTGAACCTGGTGAAAGATAACGGGGCGCGCAACGTCTATGTCATTTTTGTTCACCCGGTTCTCTCAGCCAATGCGGCAGAAAAGTTGGCCGCATTGCCAGTGACTGAATATATCGCAACCGACACCATACCTGTTTCCGTTGAAAAACGCGCGTTGTTTGGCGACCGCCTGCGAATATTATCCGTTGCACCTTTGCTCGGCGAAGTGATCCGCCGCGCCAATGAAGGCCGCAGCGTGGGCGAATTATTCAACGAGTAACTTTCCTGATTACTGCATCATAACCCACAAAACCACACATGCCGGAACTTCCAGAAGTCGAAACCATTGTCCGGGCGCTGCGCGACGGGGGGCGCGGCGGATCGTCCATCCTGAACAAGCAGGTGCGGTCTGCCGATTTGTTATGGGAACGGACCCTGGCAGAACCGCTGCGTCCGCTTTTCGATGCGCGCCTACCGGGACAGATTGTCCAAAATATCAGCCGGCGGGGAAAATTCATCATTCTTCAACTCAGTCAGGACGTTATGCTTATTCATTTGCGCATGAGCGGTGATTTAAGGGTTGAAGTTGGGGGCGATTTCCTCCAGCATGACCGCCTGGCGTTGAATTTTATCGATGGATCGCGGATGGTTTTCAACGACGCGCGAAAATTTGGCCGCGTCTGGTTGGTGAAGGATCCAGAAAAGATTACCGGCGGTTTAGGCCCGGAACCGTTCGACCCGGACTTAACCGCGGCTCAATTTCACCAACGGCTTGGCATCCACCGCCGGCAAATAAAGCCCCTTCTGCTCGATCAAAAATTCTTGGCCGGGGTCGGCAACATTTACAGCGATGAGGCTCTGCACCTGGCAAAAATTCACCCAATGCAAAATTCTGCTGAATTAAGTCTTATACAGGCCGACAACCTGCTTGAGTCGGTGCGCGCCGTGCTTTCAGAAGGAATTCGCACCCACGGTGCCAGTATCGATTGGGTATACCGGGGCGGTGACTTTCAAAATACGTTTCGGGTTTATGGGCGCACGGGACTGCCCTGCCCGGTTTGTGGCACGCCAATTGCACGCCTGGTGGTAGGCCAGCGCGGCACGCATTTTTGCCCGCAATGCCAGATATTGTTTTCCGCGGATGAAACCATGGGGAGGAAATAATGCAGCCCATCACGATTTATCTCATCCTTGCTTTTGTTTTCGTAACCATCGGCTTCATTGCCGGCGCATTAGTCGCATTGGTGGTTGCAGAGCGCGAAAAGAAGCAATTACGCGCGAGCGGCGACCAAATTCCCGAGGAAATCGACCGGACTCAGCACACAGCACTGATGCGACTGTGGAGCAGCGCGGATGGCAAACTGCTGACTGAATTGAAAGGCCGGGTGATCACGGAGTTCGAACAGGCCAATCCGGAAGACCGCCAGGAGCTCAAGGAAATTGCGGAAAAATGGTCTGCCTGGCAAGGAACAACCGAGGTCGTTCAACCGCCTGCGGTTGAGCCTGCCCCTGTTCCGGCCCCTGCCCCTGCTCCTGCACGCATACCCCCTCCACCTGTTCAAAAACCAACCCCGGTAAAGGGCATGAGTACTCCACCTGTTCCTGTGGTTGTCCCACCTTTGGTAAGAGAGAAATCGATGGTTGAGGAGATCGACGAAATTCTTCAAGATCTGGCTGACCGTTCGGATCAGCCTTATTCGGTCAAGATCAGCCATGATTTCAGGGAAGGGATTGTGGTATGGGTGGATGGCGCCCGCTACCTGGGGGTTGAAAACGTTCCGGATCCAGAAATTCAAAAGCTCATTCGCGCGGCAGTGGCGGAATGGGAACGGCGGTCGGAGCACGCCCGATAAACGTGGTGGAATTTTTTATCTGTTCGCGGTAAAATGCCTTTACGTCCACTAGGGCGATTGGAAGGAAAGACGGCATGCCAACCTCAGAGGAACGTCTGCGCGTTCTCCAACTCATCCAGGATGGAAAAATTACAGCCGAAGAAGGCATCCGGCTGTTGGAGAGTTTGGATTCGGCCGCACAGGCAGCCGTTGAGAAACCGGGCGGAACCGCCGTTGCAGGCGGACATGGAGCCCGCTGGTTTCGCGTGCGGGTGACCGATACGAACTCAGGCAAGACCCGGGTGAATGTTCGCCTGCCGGTAAATGTGTTAAGCGCCGGCATGAAAATGGGCGCGCGTTTTTCTCCCGAAGTGCAGGGTTTGGATATGAACGAGTTGATGACCCTGATTCAGTCTGGCGCGACCGGTCAGGTTTTGGACGTTATCGACGAGAAGGATTGCGAACGCGTGGAAGTTTTTCTGGAATAACTGATGGAGGCAAAAAAACAGAAGCCGGGTTGATTTACCCCGGCTTCTGTTTTTATTTTAAGCCGCAACAACGGCTTCAATTTCCGGGAAGAATTGCCTTACCGTACCTTCCACCCAACCTTTCAAAGTCACGGGTGAAAGCGGACAGCCAAGGCAGGCGCCGCCCAGGCGCACCTTTACGACCTTGCCGTCAAATGACACGAATTCCACGCTGCCGCCGTGATAATGAGCGATATAGGCATCCAGTTGTTCAACGAGGCCGCGAATCTGGTCCTCGACCGGGAAGCTGGGAATAACAGGTTGGTCACTCATGATTGATCGATCCTCCGTCAGCGAGCAGAATTGTTATCAATACCATTGGTGAGAATGTTCAGCACTTCATTGTGGGTGTTCTTAATGCGCTCGGCGATGACACATGCCAACCGTTCCAATAGTATTTTACCCGTTTCCGGGTGCTGGCTGCAAAATTGCCGCAGAGAATCTTTGCGAATGCGGATGGCCAGGCCGGATTCCGTCGCCAGAGCACCCGATGTATAGGATTCACGGCCAAGAGCAGCCGACCAGCCAAAAACGCCGCCAGGGTGGATGCGGGCAACGACCAGCGGCGGGCCGTCGTATGGTTTATATTGAACTACGACCTCGCCCTTATCAAGAATATAAAGGTAATCGGTACATTGCCCCTGTTGGAAGATGACGGCATTTTTGTTGCAAGGAATCAAATCCAGGATCGGATAAATTTCCCCGATCTGTTCAGGCGTGAATCCCTGAAAAAAAGACAAGTCGGCAAATTGTTGCAAGAACATTTCAGGTTATGTTAATGAAACGGCGCCCCGGAAGGTAGTGGCAAACATCCTCATCGCCGGGACAAAGCTCACCGACAATTTCACACCTTTGAATTGGCGATTATGACAGAATTGCATTGATCCATTTTGCTTATTAGATTATTATCTAACTGCGGAACATCACTATAATTCATGGTCACATTAACCTGGCATTCCGGTACTGGATATGATTTTTTTGTTAGCCTGTATGTGCTAAATCACGCAGGCGAATTTGGTTTGCGTCCGTCATGGGCCGCCGGCGTGCGTTCGCGTCTGCCGTCAGATCAACGTGAATTTCTGGAACAGGCTCAACGCTTTTTGCGCGTACCGCTGACCTGGCTTGCATCGCTGCCACAAGGAAAACGGGACGCAAAGGATGCGCTGACCGCTTTGGAGAGTCTCGCACCAGCGAAGCGGATCGAGGTGTTAATGCTGCCGTATGATGCACCGGTTGAATTGCGGGAAACATTGACCGGCATCTCTGCGCGAGGCGGATGGATGGCAGCAGATCTTGATTTGATCAGGGCTTTCCATAACCGCCGCCATAGCCCGCTTCACAACGAGGATCTGAACGCTTTATGCAATGCCTGGAGCCAGCCCGCGGCATTCGGCGACCGCTACCTGGAGGTGCTTTATACCTACTATCTGGTATTTTTTACTGAAGAAGAAGATCGCATTCGTCCGCTGTTGCAGGCTGGATTGGAGAAAGCGCAAAAAATGGCAACTAGCATGGCGCCCGGCCCGCTGGTCGAACAATTATCAAATGGTGTGCAACTGGCACAGGTGGAAGAATTGCGTGAATTGAACCTGGCACCATCGTTCTGGGCAAGTCCATTAATCTTTTTTGGTTTGACTGGACCCGGGCGGGGAGGGATGCTTTTTGGGATTCGATCTGGACTGGCTGGTTTGGTGCCTGGCGAGAATGTTCCCGACGGATTGGTGGAAACACTGAAGGCGCTGGCTGACCCCACCCGGTTGCGTATCATGCGTTATCTGGCTGAACAGCCGTTTACCCCCAGCGAGCTTGCGCGCAGGCTGCGGCTGCGTGCGCCGACGGTGGTCCATCATTTGAAGGAGTTACGCTTGGCGGGGTTGGTGCAGGTGATGTTCCTGGTTGATGGTGAAAAACGGTACGCATTACGGCGGGATGCATTGCGCGCCTCGCAAAGCCTTTTGGATGAATTCCTGTCAGAGAAAATACAACCAGGAAAAGAGCCTGACAATTCTGGAGGTTCGATTGGGTAATTCAAAGCCCCTTGCCCGACTTAATCGGGTGATGGCAACCTACGGGGAACGCATCAGTGCCTTTCACCCGAATGCCCGTCTCTACTTGCTGAGCGCGGTAATTTCCGGCGCCTCCATGGGCGTATTCCGGTTGCTGTTTAATTTTTACATTCTAAGTCTGGGCTATGATGAAGCCATTTTGGGCAATCTGGTGACAACCAGCAGCCTGACTGCGCTGTTGGTGGCTTTGCCCATGGGCTACCTGGCTGATTTTCTCGGTCGAAAAACCTCCTTAATCAGCGGCATGACATTCTCCGGGCTGGCCATATTGCTGATGGTGTTCTTCCCATCGGTGCCGGTGTTTGTGGCAGCCAACGTGCTGTTGGGATTTGCCCAGAGTCTCGCGGGCGTTACCATGGGACCGTTCCTGATGGAAAACTCCAGCGAAAAGGAACGCACCTACCTTTTCAGCTTCAGTTCCGGTTTTCAGACCGCCTCAGCCTTTGTGGGCAACTGGATTGGCGGCTACCTGCCGACCTGGCTGGGCACAGCGCAAGGCGTTCTGGCCACAAGCACGCAGGCTTATGGTGCTTCATTAATGGTCATTGCCGGCGTGGCCTTGCTGGCAGTGGTCCCGCTTTTTCTCATGCGTACAAAGCGGTTGAACAAGGAACAACGCTCATTGTTTGCGCCCATCACTTACTTTCGCAAGCAGCCGGCCCTGCTTGGAAAACTCATTCTACCCATGCTGGTCACATCCATCGGAGCCGGTCTGATCATGCCCTTTATGAATGTTTTTTTCCGCCAGGTGCACCACCAACCGGATACGGTCATCGGCTCGCTGTTTGCCTGGGGCTCGCTGGCCATGGGCATTGGCATTCTGTTGGCTCCCCCTCTGGCAGACCGGCTTGGGAAGATTCAACTGGTGGTGATTACGCAGGGACTATCCATTCCTTTTCTGATCCTGTTGGGATTTGCTCCCTGGTTTGGCATTGCGGCCTTTGCTTACTATATTCGCCTGGCATTGATGAACATGAGCGGTCCGGTGTACCAGACCTTCGTGATGGAAAAGGTCGAGCCATCGGCGCGGGCGACCGTGGCCAGCTTGGTCAGCATGGCAAGCAGTTTCGGTTGGGCTTTCAGTCCAACCATTTCGGGTTGGATCCAGGTTAATTATGGCTTTGGACCCACATATATTGGCACGATCATCATGTACGTCCTTTCGGTATACCTTTATTGGCGCTATTTTTGGCAGCGCAAGCCGGCAATTGCTGAGCCTCAAAGTGTCACTTTATAATGGGTAGAGCATCTAATTTTTTGAAACCTACTTCACAGGAGAAATGAATTATGGAAATGATTATCGATTTTCCCGGCGGCGATCGCGTTGACGCGCATTTTGGAAGCATCACCGTGCAGACGGACCAGCCCTCACCAACCCACAATCCTTCCGCGCCGACCCCCTTTGCATTGTTTCTTTCATCCCTTGGCACCTGCGCCGGCATCTATGTGCTCAATTTTTGCAGGCAACGCGGTCTGGCCACGGATGGCATCCGCATCGTTCAGCGTGTTCAATCCAACCGGATGACAGGCATGATGGAACACATCGACCTTGAGATTCAGGTTCCGCCCAGCTTCCCGGTGAAGTATTACGATGCGCTAATCCGCTCAGCCGACCAGTGCAAGGTCAAAAAGACGATAGAAACCCCGCCGACTTTCAAGGTGTATACCCAGTTGGTTGCTTAATACCAGAGGTCAGGTTTTCCGTCCTGGTTTCCGGCAGGTATTCCTGCTTTTAGGTATGTTCTTGTAAACTGTACATTTATATTTGACATATAGCCACGCAGTTGCTATTCTTAATGGAAATACCCTGATAAGGAGTGCCGAGATGAAAGGGCTTGAAAAAATCCTGCAAACGCTCAATGAACAACTGGCCGACGAGCTAACGGCCGTTAACCAATACATTGTTCACTCGGAAATGTGCGCCAACTGGGGGCTCGAGAAGCTGCATGACGCAGTTGAAAAACGTGCCATTGAGGAAATGAAGCATGCCGAACGGTTGATCGCCCGGATTCTCTACCTGGAAGGCCGTCCTGTGGTCAGCAATTTGAACCCGATGCACATCGGCGTCGAGGTGGCAGAACAGCTGCAGAACGATTACCTGTCGGAGCAGGGCGCGGTCAAAGCTTATAATGCCGCAGTTCAGCAAGCCGCCAGCTTGGGCGATAACGGCACCCGTTCGTTGTTTGAATCGATCTTGAATGACGAGGAAGAACACATCGATTGGTTGGAGGCACAACTCGATCAGATCCGGCTGATGGGTATTGAGAATTACCTCGCTCAGCAGGTTTGATATTCAATTTCAGTGGACAGAAAAAAAATCGCCGGGAAAACCGGCGATTTTGCGTTTGTTACCAGCGGTCCCAGTGCACCACCTGTTTAAAAGACTGCCGGCCGCCGGCTTTGGGAGGTAGAGTCAGTTTTTCTGCCATCAACGGATAACCGAACGAAATGCAGATACGCAGGTGGAATTCCGGCGGGAAGCCAAGCAGATCGCGGGCTTTATCGGGTTCGTAAATGCTGGCCAGGCAGGAGCCGATCTCCAATTCCCAGGCTGCCAACTGCATATAGGCGGCTGCCTGCCCGATATCGAACATGATTTGAAACCGTTCTGCCGGATCCGGGTGTACGATTGCCACTCCCAGGGCAGCGCCAGCCAGATGGCCAGCCCACGGGCCTAGTTTTGAAAGCGCGATCAGCGTTTCGCGGTCCTGAATGGCAATGAAATGCCAGGGCTGGGTGTTCTTGGAAGATTGCGCCTGCCGGCCGGCGTTAAGGATGGCGTTCAGGTTGTCCGGTTCAAGCGGCTCTTTTTGGAACTCGCGGACGGCGCGTTTGAGGCGAATTGCTTCTGATACATTCATACAGGCACCTCGCGTGAAAGCTGAACATTTGGTCAGCTCTAAAATGGATTATTTACAGATTCATTATAGCCAATACTTCTGGCAGTTAGTTCAAACTTGGCCTGGCTTCTTCCGAAATCTAAAAGGATCTTCCGCGTGATCATGTCCGCGAAATCACATTGGCGGACACCTTCATGCCTGCACATCCAACGGATCATGCAGTCCGATCCTGCGCAAAGGTTCATCGTGGATGACCGGCCGGCGTAAGTTTTGTCACTGGGTGTTGCACTTGGTAGCGGAAAGGTGAAAGCGAGAATCCAAACCGGGTACCAGCATAACCGATGATTAGCGCCAGGAGCTTTCAGTCCGCTTGGATAAGAAAACCAGGCCAGGTTGAGATGAAAACTTCTTTGCTGTAATTCTGTAGCAGGCGGGCCGGATACATTTCCTGAATCATGTGTTGCCATCGCTGCCTGCACCGGCAGCAACCGTATTTGATGTTGCTTCCCGGTGCCTGGCACGTCGAGCGGCCGCCATGCACGCCATCATTAATAACGTGGCAATTGGCAGCAGCAGTGCGGCCGAACGTGGCCCGCTGTTTTCCAGGATGATGCCCTGCAGCCACGGAATGAGCATCCCGCCAGTGCTGCCCATGGCGATCGCCATGCTGGCGGCTGCTCCGGAAGATTGGCTGAACGTGGCTGTGATGACTGCCAGGGTGGTCGGATAAACGGGTCCAAAGCCAAAACCGAGCAGGAGAAAACCCAGGATTGAAAACGCAATGCTGCCGGTGCTGGCAACGATTACTGTTCCACCCAAAAAGGCGATCCCCAGGCTGGCGGTGAGCAATGAACGCACTGACCAGTGGGTTCCCAACCAGGCGGCGGTCATGCGTCCGGCAGTGTATGCCAGCCAGAACCCGGAGGCTGCCAGCGCAGCCGTGGCTGCCGCCAAGGCCGTGGTTTGCTGCATATACGTACTGACCCAGCCGCCTGCACCGTTTTCACTTCCAACATAGAGCAATAATAAGATGCCCAACAGCCAGAGCGCAGGCGACTCCAGCAGGTTGCGATTGCTTGACTGCGGCAAGGAGTTCACGGATCGCGCAGGTGAATGGAAAAGCCTAAAGAATAGCGGAATCAATGCCAGTTCCAGCCCGGCGCCAAACCAGATGGCTGGCAGCGAACTACCGGCAAGGCGCAGCGATAAACCGGCCACTGCCGGTGCAATGATGGCACCAAGGCCAAAGAAGACATTCAATAGGTTGAGCGTGGAGGCACGCTTGTGCGAAAACAAATTGGATATGGAAACGTTCATCACCACATTAATTGTGCCGTGACCCAACCCGGCGAAGGCTGCACTCGCCAACATCCAGGGCAGCGCAGTGACCAGAGCGACGCCAGAGAAACCCACCCCGACAATCAACAAACCCCCAATGATAAGCCAGCGGGGTCCCAAACGGTCCAGCAGAAGACCAGTGACGCTTTGAGCCATCAAGGAGCCAAAGAAGAGCGCAGTGAACAGGCCGCCGACCTCGCCCAGACTGCTGGATGATTTGGCGGCCAGCTCGGAGAGTGCCGGGCCAACAGCGGCTGAAACAACCCCCAGGCCAAAGAAGCTGGCGCAGGCTAATGCGAGAATGACGCGCGGTTGAGGATCCTTCAAAGCTGGCACCTGTTGACAAGAGTGAATTGAATAAAAACATAAAGTACCAAGTATTTGGACATTATTGCATGAAACTTGAAAATGATCATAACGCAAGTAGCCAGATATACAGATGCAAGAATCCCCGTTGACGGTAAAACCATGCAAGCTTATCCTATTGCGCCGTACCAGAATGGCAGGGTGGTACCGGCGCAAGCAAGCGCCTGCCATGGCTTGCGATCAGGCTGTTTTACGACTGCTAACAACAATCAACATCCGCTAGAGTAGCCATTTCGTGCGTTTCAGCGAGGAGCCTTACATGATGAATGCGATGACTGCAAGATTCAATCTACATAAAGCACTGCCGCACTTGCCCGCCGACTCTAGCTTGCCGGAATCCTGGCAGGTGCACCATGGCGGCCAGCAATGACCATCCTGAAATCTCGAGGATGAAAAGATTGTACACTGAGAATAAAAATCAGACCGACCGGTCGGATTAACGGATATAATCAAGATAACCTCAATTGCATTTCTGTAGAAGAAAGGGAAAAATGCAAACTGCCTCAAAAACGGCTCCCCGTGATCTGGCTGAAACGCTTCCTGTGCTGGAATGCGATTCGAACGGTGTGTGGCACGTGCGCGGTTATGCCGAAGCGCGTGCGGTTTTGCAAGTCGATGTGGTCCAGGCCGGGTTCAAATCTGAATCGGTTGAAATGATGCCAAAAGCCATGGCGCGCCCGGTGCTCTTTCAGGATGGGAAAGTGCACCAGGAGCAGCGCAAACAAATCGCGCGATTCTTTTCGCCGGCGACCATTCAGGGACGCTACCGGCCGATGATGGAGAAGTATGTCGCTGATGTGCTGGCGATTCTACGGCGGGATGGACAGGCAGACCTGAATCGGCTGGCTGCACGCCTGGCAATTGGCGTGGCGTCGGAAGTGGTCGGCCTGACCGACAGCCCCACCGATGGACTGACCAGCCGGCTGGAGGGCATTCTCCACGCTGATCTGAATGTTGACCGCACACCGGGCGGAATGGTGCGGTTTGTGGGCGTGCAAGCGCGCATGTTCGGGTTCTGGCTGAGCGATGTTCGCCCGGCAATCCGTGCACGCCGGGCGCAGCGCAAGGAAGACGTCATCTCGCACCTGTTGGATAACGGTTACGGCAGCAGCGAGATTATGGCTGAGTGCATCACTTACGGTGCTGCCGGCATGGTGACCACGCAGGAATTCATCTGTGCCGCCTCATGGCACCTGCTGACGCGGCCGGAACTGCGAAAAGAATATCTGGATGGTACGGATGAGCAACGCAGCCGCATCCTGTATGAATTGCTGCGCCTGGAACCGGTGGTTGGCCACCTGTACCGCCGGGCGGTAAGCGAATTGAACCTGACTAGCGGCGGTCAAAGCATGACCATTCCAGCAGGTGCATTAATTGACTTGGATATTGTGGCCATCAATTTGGATGCGCGCACGGCCGGAAGGGATGCTGGTGAAATCATCCCGGAACGGGAGCTTCCGAAAGGCGTTTCCGGCGCATTGATGGGCTTTGGTTTTGGGCCGCATCGCTGCGCGGGCGAGTTCATCGCCATCGCTGAAACCGATATATTCCTGCAACAGTTCCTGCGCCTGCCCGGGCTGCACATTGTCCGGGAGCCGGACCTGGATATGAATGACACCATCAAGGGCTACGAATTCCGCAACTTCATTGTTGCGATTGACCGCTAAAGCAGCAAAAAGGTTAACAAACAGCCGGCGCACAGCCGGCTGTTTGTTTGCAGAGTTCAGTCAAAAATCACCTGCGGCGGCCGTACCAGCCTGTGACCATCAACAACAAGGTCGCGCCGATAACGGCTACCAAAAAACTCAGCCAGTTGAACCCGATCGATATGCCTTTGCCGGTCAGCAGCGTATAGAGAAACCCGCCGATGAACGCGCCAAGGACGCCAATAATCACATTCGCCAGGCAACCCATGCGCGAGTTCCGTCCGGTTACCACGCTGGCAGCCCAACCGGCCAGAGCACCAAAAAGAATCCAGGATAACCAACCCATCATTTTCCTCCGTAAATCAAGGATGGAATCGTCATGCGATGACCCATGATTCCTGTAAATTGTAACATTTTGACCTTGAAAACCCAACCGTCTTTTAACTTGATAGCCTAATTCAGCCAGCAACCTTAAGCACCATTTGGTGTTTACACTCTCTAGAGACTTGCCAATCCGCCTGCTGCTCCGCCCTTGCTTCTTACTTCGCTGAATGGCGCAGCCGGTTCCAAATGCTGAAAATGAATAGCCCGGTTTATTGTTTGTCCAGCCTGTGAAGAGGGCACGCTGGAGTTTTGGCTGTATAGCATATTTGGAAATCACAGCAATTGGAATCCTGTTCGGCATGGCAACGCTCATCCCAGGCGCACGTTATCTGCGTTGCGCCGACCGCTCGGAGGAAACGTCATGCTTGATCCAAAGGCTGTTGCTATCGTTGGCGTTGGGGCAATCCTGCCGGATGCCCCGGATGCAAATTCATTCTGGAAAAATATCCAGGCAGGTCGCTATTCTATTACCGAAGTTCCCCATGACCGTTGGCGAGTGGATTTGTATTACCATCCCGACGCCAACCAACCGGATAAAACCTATTCAAAAATTGGCGCCTGGGTGCGCGATTTTTATCTCGATCCACAAAAAATGGGCATCGCCATCCCGCCGCGCGTATTGGAACAGATGGATCCAGCCCAACAGTGGGCCATTGCCGCCAGCTACCAGGCATTGAATGATTTCGGCTATCCCAAGCGTGCGCTGGATCCAGCCCGTACGGCGGTGATCCTTGGCAATGCCCTGGCGGGCGAGAATCACTATAACTCCAGCTTTCGCCTACGACTGCCGGAATACAGCGATGCCTTGACCCAAACTCCTGCTTTCAAAATGCTGCCGGCCGACACCCAGCAGGCATTGCTCAAAGGGCTGCAAGCCGAAATCGATGCCCGCTTGCGCCCGATTACCGAAGATACCATGCCGGGCGAGCTATCCAACATTATCGCCGGGCGGGTGGCCAATGTATTCAACCTGGGCGGTGCCAACTATGTCACCGACGCAGCCTGCGCCTCCTCGCTGGCGGCGTTGCAAGGCGCGATGGATGGACTGGCTGCCGGTCATTTCGACGCGGTACTGGCAGGCGGGGTGGACCGCAATATGGGACCCGAGGCCTATGTCAAGTTCAGCAAAATTGGCGCACTAAGTCCGGACGGCTCGCGGCCTTATGCCGATGGTGCCAACGGCTTTGTCATGGGAGAAGGGGCAGCTATTTTCCTGCTCAAACGGCTGGCAGATGCTGAACGGGACGGCGACCGGATTTACGCGGTCATCCGCGGGGTGGGCAGCAGCAGCGACGGCAAGGGTAAGGGCATTACGGCCCCCAATCCGATTGGTCAACAGCGCGCCATCGAACGCGCCTGGCAGAATGCCGGCATCGATCCGCGCACCGTCAGTCTGATCGAAGGCCACGGCACTTCCACCCGGGTGGGCGATGTGGTCGAGGTGGGCAGCCTGGATTCTGTTTTTGGCGCGCTGGACCTGCCCACCGGCAAAATCGCGCTGGGGTCCGTGAAATCCAACATCGGGCACCTAAAAAGCGCGGCCGGTGCGGCTGCTCTGCTGAAGACCATTTATGCACTTCATGAACAGGAATTGCCGCCGTCGGTCAATTTCGAGCGGCCGAATCCAAATATTGATTTTTCCCATCTGCCCATCCGGGTGAACACAATCGCCCGCCCCTGGGAGAAGAAATCCAACGAGGTCCGGCGCGCAGGCATCAGTTCGTTTGGTTTTGGCGGGACGAATTTCCACCTGGTGGTGGAAGAACACATTCCCGGCGTGTTAACCAGCGACCGGCAATTCTTTCCGGCGGCCACTCTTAATATGCCTGCTGTGGAAACGGAACCAGCTTCTTCTGCGCTACCTGCCGCCGTTCGAGCGGCCGAGGGGCAAGCCTTGCCGGCTTTTTACCGCGGTTTGCTCTTTCTGAGCGCAGATTCCACCGCCGAGTTGAAAACCGAACTTGAAAAAACGCTCGAAAATGCCCGCGCCGGCCGCCTGCCTGAACAAACCATTCCATCACCTGAAAGATTGGAGCGCAGTGAACGGCTTGCGCTGGATTTCGAATCCACTGAAGAGCTGATCAAACGCTGTGAAAAGACGCTGCAGGCATTCGAGAGCGGTTCTCCGGCTGCCTGGAGCGCTCTGGGCGCGCATGCCGTCTATCGCGGCAGCGGCAAGGCTGGCAAGCTGGCATTCCTATTCCCTGGGCAGGGCAGCCAGTATGTAAATATGCTAAAGGATCTGTGTGAGGTCGAAACGCTGGCTGCCGAGACTTTCCGCGAGGCGGATGAAGTCATGACGCCCATTCTGGGGCGGCCTTTGACCAGTTATATCTATGTGGACGGCGATCCCGATGCGGTTGCCCAGGCAGAAAATGCATTAAAGAATACCGAAATCACCCAGCCGGCGGTTTTGACGGCCAATGTGGCGCTGCTGCGGTTGATGAAAAAATTTGGCTTTGAACCTGACCTGGTGATTGGGCACAGCCTGGGCGAATACGCCGCCCTGGTGGCAGCCGGCGTACTGACCTTTGCCGAAGCGCTGGAGGTGGTCAGCGCGCGCGGACGGGAGATGTCGAAAGTCTCGATGGAGGATAACGGTTGCATGGCAGCCGTTTCTGCCCCGTTAGGCGAGGTGGAACGCATCCTCAAAACCATCGATGGTTATGTGGTACTGGCGAACATCAACAGCCCGCAGCAATCCGTTATCGGCGGAACGACTGCCGCGGTGGAACAGGCACTGGCAGCGTTTCAATCCGCCGGATTCCAGGCGGTCAAGATACCGGTATCTCACGCTTTCCATACCAAAATTGTGGCGCCGGCCAGCGAACCGCTGCGCAGGGTGATCGCCCGCATGAATGTGCAACCGCCGGCAATCCCGGTGGTCGCAAACGTGACCGGCGGTCTTTACCCGAGCGGAAAGGAAGAAATCCTCGATCTACTCGCGCAGCAGGTGGCTTCGCCGGTGCAATTCATCCTCGGCATTGAAACGCTTTACGCCCAGGGCGCGCGCGTCTTTGCTGAGGTGGGGCCGAAACGGGTATTGAATGCATTGGCCACGGATATTCTCAAGGGCAAAGATGGCATTACGCTGGTGGCGACCAATCACCCGCGCAAAGGTGCGCGCACCAGTTTCAACGAGGCATTATGCGGCCTGTATGCCGCGGGAATGGGACCGCGGGCAGCAACGGAAAGCCCCGCGCTGCCAGTGGAAATAACCGCAGCACAATCAGTCCAGTCAGCCGCGATTCCAGATGGCATCGTGCGGTTGACCGGTTCCGTGGTGATCACCGGGGCGGGGCTGGGTCTGCCCGGACGCGGTAAACATGTGTTTGAAGATGACAATGTAGCGCGCATCCTACGCGGAGAGCAATTCATCGAGCCGCTTTCAGAGGAAAAACGCAACGCCATGTTGGAACACCGGGTGACACGCCTGGAAAAAAGCGAAGCTGGCGCCCAGATGGTGACAATCGATTCGTTGGATCAGACGGTTAAACTGGCCGGGCAAAGCGGCAACTTTGACCTGGCGGCCGAATTTGGCGTGCCGGTCGAGCGGGTGGAAGCGACGGACATCTCGACCCAACTTGCCATTGCCGCAGGCGTGGAAGCTCTGCGCGACGCAGGCATTCCACTGGTGATGAATTACAAACGAACCAGCACCGGTTCCTACCTGCCCAACCGCTGGATGCTGCCTGAAACCCTGGCGGATGAAACAGGCGTCATTTTTGGCTCGGCCTTCCCTGGACTGGAAAGGCTGGCAGAGGAATCTGCGCGCTTCTCTGAATATCAATCTCTCAATAATCAGTTGACGGAACTGCGCAGCTTAGGCAAGCTATTCCCGGCCCAGGTTGATGTGCAAAAGGCTTTGTCGCAGCGGGTAGGGGAACTGGAACTAGCGCTCAACCAATTGGATTATCACTTCGACCGGCGCTTCATCTTTCGCATACTGGCAATGGGTCACTCGCAATTTGCCGAATACATTGGCGCGCGCGGTCCCAATACTTACGTAAACGCTGCCTGTGCCACCACCACTCATGCGGTCGGCATCGCGGAGGATTGGATCCGCAGCGGGCGCTGCCGGCGCGTGCTGGTAATTGCTGGCGACGACGTGACTGACGGAAACCTGGTGAACTGGGTGGGCACTGGTTTGCTGGCCAGCGGCGCAACCACGACCGAGGAAGACCTGCGGCTGGCAGCCCTGCCATTCGACCGCCGCCGCAACGGCATGATCATGGGCATGGGCGCGGCTGCACTGGTGGTGGAAAGCGAAGATGCCGCCCGCGAGCGCGGTGTGCGTGCCATTTGCGAAATCCTATCCACGCAAATTGCCAACAGTGCCTATCATGGCACGCGCCTCGACGTACAACATGTCAGCGAAGTCATGGAACGCCTGGTGGCAACCGCCGAACAACGCTTTGGACTGAAGCGCGAGGCCATGGCCGACCGGATGATGTTCATGTCGCATGAAACCTATACCCCGGCCCGCGGCGGTTCGGCTGCCGCGGAGATCCGGGCATTGCGCCAGGTGTTTGGGGCGCAAGCCAACCAGGTAATCGTCTCCAACACCAAGGGTTTCACAGGCCATACCATGGGCGTTGGCGTCGAGGACGTGGTGGCTGTGAAAGCGCTGGAAACCGGGGACGTCCCGCCGGTGGCGAACATTGACAACGGCTTTGAGCCCGATCCCGACCTGGGAGATTTGAATCTTTCCCGCGGCGGCAAGTATCAGCCTGAATTTGCGCTGCGCCTGGGGGCTGGTTTCGGTTCGCAAATTGCCATGTCGCTGCTGCACAAGGTACCCGGCACCGGCGAGCGCATCAACCGGCAGGTGCACGATGGCTGGATGGCAGCCGTGGCTGGTTATGAATCTGCCGAGAATGAAGTTGTCAAGCGTACCTTGCGCGTCCGCGACCAGGGCGCACCAAACCGCACGCCGCTAAAATCGCTGTGGCGGTATGGGCAGGGCCCATCGCTGTGGGCGGAAAGGCGGCAGGGAGTTCTGAGTTCTGAGGGTGAAGCTGTTCTGAGTTCTGTGTCATTGAGTTCTGAGGAAGAACAACGATCTTCCCCATCGACTCAGACCTCATCAACGCAGAACTTGGTTTCGGATGCCGAAATCCAACAATACCTGCTTGAAATTGTTTCCGAAAAAACCGGCTATCCGCCGGAAATGCTGGAATTGGATCTGGACCTCGAGGCGGATCTGGGCATCGATACCGTCAAGCAGGCTGAACTGTTTGCCGCGGTGCGCGAGCATTACGGCATCGAACGCCGCGAAGATTTGCGCCTGTCCGATTACAACACGCTGGCCAAGGTTATGATGTTTGTACGGGAGGGGGTGCTGGGTTCTGCGGCAATGAATTCTGAGGAAACGGAAGGTCTGAGTTCAGTGGCAATGCGTTCCGTGGAAGAACAACGATCTTCCCCAGCCACTCAGAACTCATCAACTCTGAACACGCTTTCTGATGCTGAAATCCAACAATTCCTACTCTCGATTGTCTCCGAAAAGACCGGATATCTGCCGGAAATGCTGGAGTTGGATCTGGATCTCGAAGCGGATCTGGGCATCGATACGGTCAAGCAGGCTGAATTGTTTGCCGCGGTGCGCGAGCATTACGGCATCGAACGCCGCGAAGATTTACGTCTGTCCGATTACAACACGTTGGCCAAGGTACTTAATTTTATAAAGGATGGAATCGCTGAGCAGGTGACGAGTTCTGAGGAAGAAGAGGTTCCAAGTTCTGTGTCAATGGGGTATGTGGAAGGACATGAATCTTCCAAAGCAACTCAAAACCTGGAGGGTCTGAACTCAATATCCCAGACCTCTCCAACTCAAAACGCCGACATTCATCGCCGCATCCCCGTTCCTGTGCTGCGGCCGGCCCTGGCCTTGTGCCTGCCCACAGGCGTCGCACTGGATGGAAACAGTCGCGTGTTGATCGTGGCGGATCGCGGCGGCGCGGCGGAGGCGCTGGAGCGCAAGCTGCGCGCACGGAAAGTCCAAGTTATAAAACTGGCATCTGGTTCGGCAGAAGAAATACACAGCAAGGTAAGTCTGGCGGAAGGGAACGGACCGATTGATGGTGTTTATTTCCTGCCGGGTTTGGATGCCGAGCCATCTCTGGCTGAGATGGCATCGCAGGATTGGGACCGGATGCTGGATGAACGCCTTTTCGCACTTGCCGCGCTGCTGCGCAGTTTACCTGAAACAGCCTTCCTGGTGTGTGCCACGCGTATGGGCGGCCTGCACGGTTACGGACCGCAGGATCCAGCAGCGGCGGTCAGCGGCGGACTGCGCGGACTGGCCAAGGCAATGGCTCGCGAACGCGAGAAAATGTTTGTCAAAGTGGTGGATTTTGAAAAGGACGCCAATGCAAACACGGCGGCTGGTTGCCTGCTTGATGAGACGCTGCGCGACCCTGGCACGGTTGAAATCGGTTTGGAAGGCAGTCTGCGCTACGGAATTGCTCTGGCGGAGAAACCGATCGGGGAATCGGAAGCGAAATTGCCGGAGGGTGCTGTCATCGTCATTTCAGGCGGCAGCGGCGGCATCGTTGCGCCAGTGGTGCTGGACCTGGCCACTGCAACGCGTGCGCATTTCTACCTGTTAGGCCGCTCTGCGCTGCCGACCGTAAATGATCCGGATCTGGCACTGCTGCGCAGCGACCGCGAAGCGCTCAAGCACGCGATTGCCCAACGTTTGACAGAATCCGGTGAGCGCGCCACGCCATCGCGGGTGGATGCAAAGCTCGCTGCCTTGGAACGCGCCGCCGCGACGCTGGAAACGATGGCTCAGGTCGAAAAACTGGGCGGCAAGGCAGTTTACATCGCCTGCGATGTCACCTCTCCGCAGGCAGTTGAGCACGCCGTTCAGCAGGTACTGGCGGTGGAAGGCCGGGTGGACGTGTTGATCCATGCCGCCGGGTTGGATCACAGCCGCAAGTTGGAGAGCAAGCCGGAGGATGAATTCCGCCAGGTGGTAGCCGTAAAAGCCGGCGGTTTCTTCCACCTGTGGAAAGCACTGGAAAAACTAAAAGCGCTGCCCCGGTTTGTGGCGGTCTTTACCTCGATCTCGGGGCGTTTTGGCAACAGCGGACAAACAGATTACAGCGCCGCCAATGATCTTGCGGCGCGGTTGGCAGCGGTCATCCACTCGGAACATCCCGAAATACGGGTTTCGGCGTTGGATTGGGGGGCCTGGGCCGAGGTGGGAATGGCCTCGCGCGGATATATACCGCGGTTAATGAAGTTGGCCGGTATTGAAATGCTCAATCCGCTACAGGCTGCGCCGCTTGTGCGGGCTGAGTTGCTGGCCGGCGGTGATTGCGAGGTCATCCTGGCCGGTGAACTGGGTCAATTGGAGAGCGCATCCAATGCGGAAGGCGGGCTGGACCTGGAACGCGCCAATGAAGCACTGCGGGCGGGCAAACCGATCCACACCATGCTCAGCCGGGTAACCGGCATGAGTCTGAACGATGGTATCCTGCTGGAGGCTGACCTCGATCCAAATCATGAGCCATTCTTGAAGGACCATGCCCTCAACGGCATCCCGGTGCTGCCGGGCGTGATGGGCATTGAAGGTTTTACCGTGGCGGCCAAACACATTGCCTCGGTACTGGGTTCAGCCAGGGCCGGATTTGAAGTGGTGCGGTTGGATGATATTCAATTCCTGGCACCTTTCAAGTTCTACCGCAACCAACCGCGCCGTTCAGCCTGGAAGGCACGCGTCCTGCGGACGGCGGAGGGGTTGGTTGCCGATGTCTCGCTTGAATCGGATATGCTGCTGCACAACAAGGCCGTTGAGCACATGCGCCATTTCTCCGGCCGGGTGTTATTACAGCCCCAGGTTGACCATCAGGACCTGATCGTAGCGGCACCGAAGTGGAACGGTGCCTACACTGTTCAGGCCGCGGATATTTACCGGCTTTACTTCCATGGGCCGTCTTTCCAGGTGCTGGCAGGCGTGCAACGCTCGGGAGAAATGGTGCTGGGCAAATTGCAGCGCGACCTTCCGGCCATTACCTCCGGCGGGCAAACCTTATTCAGCACGCCCATTTTGCTGGAGTTATGCTTGCAGACCGCTGGAGTCTGGGAAGCCGGATTGACCGGGACGCTTGCGCTGCCCAGTTCAATCGGGCAGTTGCGTCTTCACAAAAACAAAACCAACGGCTCGGCCATCTTCGCCGAGGTTTCGCCATCCAAATTGCAGGACGGCAGTCTGATCTTCGATGCGCGCGTGGTGGATGCCAAAGGACATGTCTACCTGGAAATTGATAATTACCGCACCAGTCCGCTGCCGTACAGCGTGGAGGAAGAGTTGATTCAACCCTTCAAGATGTTGGTGCAGGGGAAGTAGCGGACACTTCACAAAATGGGCGCAATGGATGGATATTTCATTGCGCCCATTTGTGCCGAACCAGGCGGAATATGATTGACATCCTTTGGGCGCGCTCCGGTCCGGTCTTGCCCCCAGGAGAGGAATTCCTCTCGGACGCGGAAGTGGAAAAGTTTTCAAATTTGCGCTTCCCTCAAAGACGGGCGGAGTGGTTACTGGGGCGATGGACGGCCAAACGGCTGCTTCAGACCTCCTCTGAGCTGCTTTCCGGGCTGCCCCTATCGGATTGGACGGTCGCCAATGAAGCGGATGGCAGGCCATATGCGAGTCTGGGGGGTATTCGTTTGCAGGGTTGTCTTTCCATCAGCCACCGGAGCGGTCAGGCTGCCTGCGCCTGGTCGTCAAACGGCAACATTGGATTGGGTATTGACCTCGAAATCGTCGAGCCGCGCACGGACGCCTTCATCAAGGATTACTTTACAAACGCAGAACAGGTTTTAACTGCGGGCAGGCAGCGTGAACGAAACGCAGTTTTGGTCTGGAGCGCCAAAGAAGCCATGCTCAAGGCTCTGGGAATCGGGCTACGCCTCGATACGCGTTCCATCGAGGTTTTACGCATTAGCGCCGATGAGGTTTTTCCCGATTGGCATGCGCTCGATGTCCGCAGCCTGGTTCAACCGGAATTGCAATGGCGGGTTGGTTGGCAGACGTCCGGCGAAACCATACTCACCCTGGCTGTATGCGCAGGAGAGAAGCAATTGGAGTTTTTACAGATCCATGAGGTAACCCTGTAAAGGGTTTGCATACCGCGGCAGGGGCTAAATAAGTGGCTGGGTTGGGTGATACTGGTCGAGCGACGCATCCAAATGAACGCCCTGCAGCGCCAATGACCGCAGGCGCGCCAGGTAGGCTGCCCCGGTCAAAATTTGCAGTGCCGCGTCGGCCACATGCCGGTTGGCAGGTTCGCTCAGGTAGCTGCCCCGCGTCCAATCGTTGAAGCTGCCCATGGAAGGCCCGCACCAAATCTGGTAATCCATCTCGCGCCCTGGCTCGCCCCGGTTGGACCAGCGTGACGAAAGCCCCAAATACCAGCGGAAAACCAGCGCCATTTTTTGATGGTCGTCCTTTTCGGCTCGTTCGATCATGCGCGAGTCCCGTTCAGTAAAAAATTTGACCGTTTCAGCCCAGATCTCGTCAAATGTTCGCTTGAAGATGCTGGTTTCCAGCCGCGTACGCTCCTCGAGGGGTACTTCCTCCCAAGCGTTGTAACGCGAATACAGTTCATAGAGCTTCGAAGCACGCATGGCGAAGAGCGTGCCGCGTTTGAGCACCTGGACGCGCACGCCCATCTCAAACATATCGGCGGCGGGCGCCATGGCCACGTCGGGCATTTCGGCCTGGGCCAGCAACGCTTTGGTGTGCTCGGACGCGCCGGCTTCGACGCAGGCCTGGTTGACCGAGCCGGTTACCACATAAGCTGCACCCATCATGAAGGCTGCCAGGGCAGCCTGCGGCGTGCTGATGCCGCCTGCTGCGCCAATGCGTACCGGGACGGCATATTGATATTGCGCCTGCATCTCGTCACGAAGCGCGATCATGGTGGGCAGCAGGCCGACCAGTGGACGGTTGTCGGTGTGGCCGCCGGAATCAGCTTCGACGGTGATGTCATCGGCCATCGGCACCTGGCGGGCCAGTTCAGCCTGTTCGGCGGAGATTTTTCCATCAGTCGCCAGTCTGGCAAGCAGTTCCTGCGGGGCAGGGGCGAGGAAGCGTCTGCCTACTTCCTTGCGTGAGAGTTTTGCCAGGATGTGGTGGCCAATCTTTACGCTGCCGTCCAGATTTTTTGAGAGGCCAGCAGCACGGTAATGAACCAGCCCGGGCGTAATATCCAGGTAGGCGGATGCCTCAACCACCGGTACATGATAGCGCACATACAAATCTGCAGCACGCTGTTCCATGGCAGGCTCGAAGGGATTGTTGATCAGGTTAAAGGCATAGGGGCCGTCCGGCAGGGCAGCCTGGACCTGTTGAATGGCGGCTTCGATGCGCTCAGGAGGCAGGCCGGCTGCGCCAAAACTGCCAAAAAAACCAGCCTTGCCCATGGCAACCACCAGTTCCACCGAGGCAATGCCATTGGCCATCGCACCGGCATAGAGGGCGTAACGCGTGCCGTAGGTGGCGCGGAAAGCCGTGTCGCCCAGCGCTTCCAGCGACATGGTAGGTGCGAAGGCCAGTAGGGCAGCGTCACCGGTGGAGGCGGAAAAACTGCCGGAGGTCGTCAACGCAGTGCGGTTGTTTACCGAAACAGCCCACAAGGGGTTTCCCAGTGCCAGCAGGCGTTGGCGCATACCATTTTCTTCAAATTCCAACTCAGTAATTGGCCCTTGCCAGCCCAGCCCTTGCAAGCTGGTGTTCAGACCTTGGGGCGACATTGTTTGAGAAGTCATGGGGTTAAACGAATCCTCTAAGGTGAGATTAGAATACCAGTATAAAGATGATAACCCGTCCTTTCCAGGATGGTTGCGCCAACTGTTGGGCGCTTATGTTACAATCTCAGCGGAATAATCAATTATTTCGAGAAATAAAGAGGCGGGCATGGTGGACAGCATCACAGTGAACGGCTTGCATGTGGACGCGTATGGACCGAAAAATGCGCCGCTGATCCTCTTCCTGCACGGCGGCGGGGCAGGCGCATGGTCCTGGGAGCCAGTCATTGAACGCCTGGTAGAATTTCGCTGCCTTGCGCCGGATATGCCCGAGCACGGCCGCAGCGTGGCGGTCGGGCCATTTAGCATCCAGGGAGCGGCTGCGCGCATGGCGGAGTTAATCCGAAGTCAGTCACCGGATGAAAAAGTCCATGTTGTGGGGCTTTCGGAAGGCGCACAGGTGGCGGTCGCCATGCTGGCAAATTACCCTGAGTTGATTGCCTCGGCTGTCATCAGCAGTGCGCTGCTGCGCCCCCTGCCGGGCGCCTGGATGATGACGCCAGGCGTGATCCGCTGGACCTTCCGCCTCTCGGTGCCGCCATTCCGCGATAATGACTGGTGGATTCGCCTGAACATGAAGTATGCCGCGGGAGTGCCGGAGGCTTACTTCACACAGTTTAAGCGCGACTTCCAGGCGATGAGCGAAGACGGTTTTACCCACCTGATGGTCGAGAATCAACGGTTTCGCCTGCCGCAGGGACTTGAAAAAGCGGCATTACCGGTCCTGGTGCTGGCAGGCCGGAAGGAATATGCCGCCATGCGCCAATCAGCCGGTGATTTGAGCGCCGCGCTGCCGCAGGCGACCATGCGGATGATCGACCTGGGTGTTAGCAGTTCGTTGGCCCATGAACATAACTGGTGCCTGTATGCGCCGGATAAATTTGCCGAAACGGTGCGCGCCTGGGTTAATCAGGAGACCATTCCAATGTACCTGCGGCTGGCGTAGTAAAATAAGTGCGCGGTACGTCACCGCACATTCCCCCTGAGGATAAATTCCCATTCTCATGACGAGCCCCCTGCCATTGATTGAGATCGATCAGGTGACCTTTTTCCACAGCGGTCGCGAGAAGGCCGCTGAACCGGCTTTGCGCGACCTGTCGCTGCGCATCGATCCCGGCGAATTCGTTGCGCTGGTCGGGGCAAACGGCTCTGGAAAAACAACCCTGGTGCGCCACCTGAATGCGCTGCTGCTGCCAACCAGCGGAAGCGTGCGTGTGCTGGGAATGGATACGCGTGAATCCGGGAATTGGCCGGCCATCCGTTCCATGGTCGGCATGGTTTTTCAATCGCCCGAAGACCAACTGGTATCGACCACCGTGGAAGATGACACCGCGTTCGGCGCGGAAAACGCCGGGCTGCCCTCAGCCGAGATCCGCCGCCGGGTGGATGAAGCCTTGCATGCCGTGGATATGTGGGAAGAGCGCAAACGCCCGCCGCATTTGCTTTCCGCTGGCCAAATGCAGCGCGTGGCTTTGGCCGGCGTGCTGGCGATGCGGCCGCGCTGCATCGTGTTCGATGAGACGACTGCCCAACTCGACCCGGCCGGCCGGCGTAACGTGATGGAAATGATGCAGCGGCTGAATCGCGAAGGCATGACCATCCTGTACATCACCCATTACATGCAGGAGGCCCTGCTGGCCAGGCGGGCGGTGGTGCTGAGCCATGGGCAGGTAGTCATGGACGACGCCCCGCGCAGTGTTTTTTCGGATCCGCAGCGGCTGGCTGCGCTGGGCCTGGAACTGCCGCCGCTAACGGCGCTGGCTGAAGGCTTGCAGCGTTTTTTTCCGGGCTTGCCGGCCGGCGTATTGACTCCCGATGAGCTGGCAGACTCCATCCCTGACCCGCAAGAGGCTGAAATGGCGCGCAGGCTGCCGGACGCAGAAGCGCATCCGCAGCGCGAGGTTGCCATCGATGTGCGTCACCTGGAATACGTCTATATGCACGAGACTCCGCTGGCGCACACTGCGTTGGAGGATGTGACCCTCTCCGCCGGGCATGGCGCTGTGCACGGGCTGATCGGTGCGACCGGTTCGGGTAAATCGACCTTGCTTCAGCATTTCAACGGGCTGCTGCGGCCGCAAAAAGGGAGCGTCCAGGTGGCTGGGCACTCGCTCAACGATCCAAAGGTGACTGTCAAGCAAATGGTGCAGATCGTCGGATTGGTGTTTCAAAATCCGGAAGCCCAGTTTGTCGAACAATTTATCGGCGATGAGATTGCCTATGGGCCGCGGCCGCTGCTTTCAAAGCCGGCATTGCGCGAGCGCGTCCAATGGGCCATGCAATGGGTCGGTCTCGATTTCGAATTGTACAAAGACCGTTTAACTTATTCGCTCAGCGGAGGCGAACGTCGCAAAGTGGCGCTGGCTTCAGTGCTGGCATTGCAGCCGCAGGTTCTGGTGCTGGATGAACCCACTGCCGGGCTGGATCCGCTCTCTCGGCGGGAGGTATTGCGCCGCCTGCAGGATTTTCAACGCAGCGGGATGACCCTGGTGCTCTCTTCGCACCAGATGGGTGATCTGGCACGTTTGACAGAGCGGGTGACCGTGCTGCACGAAGGGCGCGATGTGCGTAGCGGCACGGCAGCCGAAATTTTCAGCGAGGGGCAGGCGCTGCATGATTGGGGTCTGGAAGCGCCGATCGCGGTGCAGGTGGCGGACCGCCTGCGGGCGCGCGGTTGGCCGGTGCCGCACGAAGCGATCACCACCGAGGGACTGGTGGCCGCCATAGCTGGCCTGACGGGGAAGGAGCCGGTGTGAGCGAATTTGAATTCCTCGACCACGTCACAATCGGGCAATATATTCCCGGGGTTTCGCTGCTGCACCGCATGGATCCGCGCGCCCGCTTGTTGGCTGCCCTGCTGCTGTTGGGCGCGGCAACTTTAGCCCCTCATCCGGCTGGTTTGGGCGTGGCGCTGCTGGTGGTAATGACCGCCATCACGCTTTCCGGTCTGCCGTGGAGCTTTTTATTGCGCGGTCTGGTACCGCCGCTGCCGTTTTTGATTTTTTTGGCTTTGCTGCAGGTCATTTTCAACAACCATGAAAACCTGCCACCTTTGTTGTTTTGGTGGGGCGTGGTGCAAATCTATGCCTCCGATTTCATTGTGGCCGGGATGCTGCTGCTGCGTTTTGGCGTCCTGATCCTGGGTATCAGCCTGCTGTCACTGGTGACATCGACTTCTGAAATGATCTACGGCGTGGATGCGCTGCTTAAACCTTTGCGCTGGCTGGGCATCCGCACCCAGGATTTGACCATGATGGCACAGGTTACCCTGCGCTTTATCCCGTTCATGGCGCTGACGGCTGAACGGATTGTCAAAGCCCAGGCATCGCGCGGGGTGGATTGGTCCAACCGGCCAGGCAACCTTTTACAGCGCGCCAGGCGTATCCTGCCGTTGCTGGTGCCGTTATTCGTTTCCAGCCTCGGAAAGGCTGAACGCATGGCGCTGGCGATGGATGCGCGCGGATACGGCAGTTCGCGAAACCGCACCATGATGATGGCGACCCGCTGGACCAGGGCTGACACATTGGTGGTGGTCGCCTCCACTGCTTTGGCCGCGGCAATTGTGTTGCTGTGATCATATTCCGCTAATGGGATTGAACCGGTAATTACTGTTGTGGAATAGTTGCGTATAGTTAATTGACTGGTCAGCCACCACCCAGCCACGAATGGAACAGCTTTTTCACCAAAAAATAACCCTCTTCTGTTTTACCCAGAAGAGGGCATTGGTTAAATCAATTGCGGTTTATTACAAATCGGACCCTTTTTTGCGGCCAACGGCGATGCCCAGCCAGGCGCCGGTCACGGCGGTGACAAGGATGGCTGCGACGATCATCTCAGGAATACCGTTGGCAACGAAGGTCGCGCCAATGATCG
Source organism: uncultured Longilinea sp. (assembly GCA_964536805.1). Classification (GTDB taxonomy): domain Bacteria; phylum Chloroflexota; class Anaerolineae; order Anaerolineales; family Anaerolineaceae; genus Longilinea. The sequence goes on along the minus strand of CAZHYQ010000002.1, from coordinate 89,284 downwards.
GCCAGGGATACAGCCCGAGCAGTCCGATCATGCCGAGAACGAGCGCTGTGTGCAGCAGACTGCCAATGGCGCCTGTGGCGATCAGGCCAACCACCGGCCAGCGTTTGAGCCCGCGCCACACCAGCCAGGCTGCCGGCGCAAACAACAAACGCGGCAGCACCGATATGAGCGGATTGGTAAATATTACATCGCCGGGGCCGGTGGGGGCAATGGCGGCCTGAAGAAGCGACGACAGGCCGAAAATGAGTCCGATGGCGCCGCCCACGATCGGGCCTTCCAAAATCGCGCCGATGATGGCCGGGATGTGCATGATGGTTACGGATGTGCCAGTAAACCACGGCAGGAAACCCCAGCGGGTGAGCCCAAGGATGATGGCAATGGCGCTGAGCGCGCCGGTGATGGCAATTTTTCGGGTCCAGTTTTGCGGCATCAGAACCTCCAGAAAACGTATCTATTCCGGTATAAGGTACAGACCGCCGGAAACCCCCGGCAGATTGAGTTTCCAGCCGACAGGATCGCGCTGGAAGGGCTGTTGCAAGCCGTAAAGACATTCAGGCATGGATGAAAACGCCTCGGCTGGCAGTAAAGCTTCGCAGGGTCGTCCAGACGGGTTGAGCATCGTTAGAATTTGCTCGCCGCCGGCAGACCGTTTGAAAATAAATGGATATCCTGCCGTTCCGTTGTAGACAACTTCGAAGCCGCCGCTGGCGCATAATGCCGGGTGACCTTTGCGCAGCGCAATCAGCTTGCGGACATGCTGCAGCAGGGATTCGGCTTCGGCTTCCTGTGCTTCGACGGTTGGACGGGATGGGTCGGGATCGATGGGAAGATAGAGCTGGCTATCGGGTGCACTGGAGAAACCGGCATTGGCAGTTCCGTCCCACTGCATGGGTGTGCGGATGGCCGTGCGCTGGTAGCCGCCTTCCTTGGAAGGCAGCCCTTCGACAGAATGCATTCCGATCTCGTCTCCGTAATAGATGAACGGCGTACCCGGCATGCTTAACAGAAAGAGAAAGGCCAATTTGGTCTCATCCAGGCTTCGTCCGGTCGCCAGGCGCGGACCAGAGTCGTGGTTGCCGGTAGGAATGGCAATGTGTCCCAGCCCCTTAGTACGGTTGTAATGAAACTGGTAATTATCGAGGAACTCGTTGATGTTACCGCGGCCGGACGGGTCGAAGTAGCTGGCCCCGTAGCGATCGTGGTTGCTGCCGTCGCCGTGTTCCTTGCGCCATAGCGAAATATAGCCGGGCGTGCCGAAAGGCAACATGAAATCCATATGAAATCCGGCTGGGATGGCCAGGTGAGGCTGTGCCCATTCGGAGATTAAGACAGCTTCTGGGTAATCCTGATCCAGCCAGGAGCGGATCTCGCCCCAGAAACGTGCGGTAGCCTCTCCGCCGCCGGGACCCTTGACCAGCGAACCGGCCATATCCACCCGGAAACCGCTCACGCCCAGATCGAGCCAGAACTTCATTATTTTTCGCATCTCGGCGCGGACCGCTTGTGGCCCGGGAGCGCCGATGGGCTGCTGCCAGGGTTCTTGCGGTACGGCAAAACCATAATTCAGGGCTGGCTGGAAATAAAAGAAGTTGGGGATGTAGGACGCCATCCGTTCGGCATAACCGCGTACATTTTGCATGCCGGCGGGGGGCGGCGACCAGGGCGAATCGGTCCACACGTACCAATCGCTGTACTCGTTCGGTTTGTGCTTGCAGGAAGCCTGGAACCAGGGATGCTCGATGGAGGTATGCCCGGGAACGAGATCCAGCAGGATGCGGATGCCGCGGTTGCCAGCCTCTTTACATAGTCTTTGCAGGTCGGAATTGGTACCGTACCGCGGCGCGATATTGTAGTAATCGCTGACGTCGTAACCCGCATCCTGGAAAGGCGAGACAAAGCACGGATTAATCCACAACCCGGTAACGCCCAGCGATTGGATGTAATCCAAGCGGGACAGGATGCCTGGCAGGTCGCCAATGCCATCGCCGTTTGAGTCCGAGTAACTCTGCGGGTAGATTTCATAAAATACGGCCGTTTCCAGCCAGGCGGGAGAGGGACGCATCGTCTCGTTTTCCTTTTATGAAATTATACCTTTCAAAATATGGGTTGGCGAATTCCATGTCATCATTAGCACCTTAACCGATCGTCCGATATTCTTTAAGATATTCACAGCCATCTTTAGGATTATTAGAATGTTTTTCTGGCGTGTTTTGGATATAATCTATTATGAGAGCGCTTCCAATCGATAAGAATTCCGTTTTCCCAGCGAAGAAGCTCTTGATTTGCAAATTCCATCCCCTCAGGTAACAAAATGAAATATGGCTATTTCGACGATGCCCGGTGTGAATATGTTATCGAACGTCCTGATACGCCGCTGCCCTGGATCAACTACCTGGGCTGCGAGGACTTTTTTGGCCTGATCTCCAACACGGCCGGCGGTTATTGTTTTTACCGCGACGCGCGTTTGCGCCGCCTGACGCGCTACCGCTATAACAATGTTCCCGCAGACTCAGGCGGCCGATACCTTTACCTGCGCGATAATGCCAGCGGTGCTTTTTGGTCGCCCACCTGGCAGCCCACCCGCACAACGCTGGAGGAGTACGTCTGCCGCCACGGCATGGGCTACACAACCATTTTCTCAAAATTTGAAGGCATCGAGGCGAGTGTTCGTTATTTTGTTCCGCTGGGAAAAACGCTGGAAGTCTGGCAAACTGAAATTACCAACCAGCGCAGCGTTCCGGCGCAGCTTTCGTTGTTTTCATCGATTGAGTTCTGTCTGTGGGATGCCTGGGATGACTCCACCAATTTCCAACGCAACTTCAACACCGCTGAAGTGGAAGTGGAAGGAAGCGTCATTTACCATAAGACCGAATACCGCGAACGGCGCGACCACTTTGCGTACTTTGCCTGTTCCGAGCCGCTCAGCGGGTTTGAAACGCAGCGGGAGGCTTTCCTGGGCAGCCAGAATGGTTGGGATAAACCGCGCGCGGTGGTGGAGGGCAAGTGCCAGAATTCGATTGCGCATGGTTGGGCACCCATTGGTTCGCACCAGGTTCACCTGTCGCTGCAACCCGGCGAGAGCCGCTCGGTGATCTTCCTGTTGGGATACCATGAAAATCCGCGCGAGTCCAAATTCGACCCGGCTGGCTCGCAAAACCTCAATAAACAGGGCGTGCGCCCGGTCATTGCCCGTTTTCTGCAGCGGGGCGAAGTTGAAACAGCCTTTGCCCAGCTTCAGCAACACTGGACCGGCTTATTAGGCAACTTCCAGGTGAACACGCCGGACGAACACACCAACCGCATGGTCAATATCTGGAATGCGTACCAGTGCATGGCCACTTTTAATATGTCGCGATCGGCATCCTACTTTGAATCGGGCATTGGACGCGGCATGGGATTCCGCGATTCCAATCAGGACTTGCTCGGATTTGTCCATATGATCCCGGCCAAGGCCAGGCAGCGTATTCTGGACCTGGCTGCCACGCAATTACCCAGCGGCGGCGCCTACCATCAATACCAGCCCTTGACCAAACGTGGCAACAATGACGTGGGCGGGGATTTCAATGATGATCCGTTATGGCTGGTCGTTGCGGTTTCTGCTTACCTGAAAGAAACCGGCGATTGGGGTTTCCTGGAAGAACGCGTGCCTTATGACAACCAGCCCGGCAGCGAACAAACGCTTTACGACCACCTCCAACGCAGCCTGCGCTATACGCTGGACCGCCTGGGACCGCACGGTCTGCCGCTGATCGGGCGCGCTGACTGGAATGATTGCCTGAACCTGAATTGTTTTTCCGAAACGCCCGGCCAATCCTTTCAAACCACCACCAACCGCGAAGGCAAGGTGGCCGAATCGGTCTTTATCGGCGGGTTGTTTGTATTGGCAGCCAATGAAATGACCCTTCTGGCCCGCCATTACGGCCGGCGTTCGGATGCCGATTTTTACCGCCTTTCAGCCCGCAAGATGGGCGCGACGGTCATGGAGCACGGTTGGGACGGTGAGTGGTTTTTGCGCGCATATGACGCGCTGGGCGGGACGGTTGGATCAAAGCAAAACGAGGAAGGCCAGATTTTTATTGAGCCGCAGGGCATTTGCGTGCTGGCGGGGTTAGGCGCGGACGACGGCCGCGCGGAAAAGGCGCTTCAATCGGTTTGCGAGCATTTGGCCACGCAGCACGGCATTGTTTTACACCAGCCGGCTTTTACCCGCTATTACCTCAACCTGGGCGAAATTTCCACATACCCGCCCGGCTACAAGGAAAACGCAAGCGTCTTTTGCCATACCAATCCGTGGATCATGGCGGCTGAAGCCAGCCTGGGGCACGGCGATCAGGCTTACGATTACTACCTGCGCATCAATCCTTCCGCGCGCGAGTCGATCAGTGAAATTCACCGCAGCGAACCATACGTTTATGCCCAGACGATTGCCGGCAAAGATGCGCCGTCCTTCGGCGAAGCCAAGAATTCCTGGCTAACCGGAACGGCCGCCTGGAATTTTGTCGCGATCACCCAGTGGATATTGGGCATCCGGCCGACGCTGGATGGATTGCAAATTGTCCCCGCCATTCCATCGGCCTGGCAGGGGTACGAAGTGCGCCGGGTGTACCGCGGCGTAACCTACAATATCAAGGTTACCCGGCAAGGCGCTGGAAACCATGCGAAGCTGGAAGTAAACGGCAAGCTGGTGGACGGCACCGTGATTCCAATCCCGGCGGCAGGCGTACGCGATGTGACCGTGCAGGTTGTATTATCTTGAGACAAGCCTCTCGACAAAGGAGATGCCGGAATGAACTTCGGCTATTTTGACGACGAGCACCGCGAATATGTGATCACCGATCCGCATACCCCGGTGAAATGGATTAACTATATTGGCACGCTGGCTTTTGGCGGCTTTGTCGATCATACCGGCGGCGCATTGATCTGTGCCAGAGATCCGGCGCTCAACCGCATTACGAAATACATCTCGCAAATGCCCGATTCCGATTTCAAGGGCGAAACCCTGTACCTGCGTGTCCGGTCCGGCAGCAGCCAGCGGATTTATTCGCCGTTCTTTGTACCCACCCTTATCCCAATGAATCATTTCGAATGCAGCGTGGGCTTGGGGTATTCGCGTTGGATTACTGAACTGGAAGGGGTGGTTTGCGAGGTCACAATTTTTATCCCTGCTGATGCACAGGTGGAGATTCGCGATATCAGCGTCACCAATTTGCGCAGCGAGGTTGTGGATGTCGATGCGGTTCCTGTGGTCGAATACACCCATCCTGATGCGCTGAAGCAATTGACCAATGCCGACTGGGTGCCGCAAACCATGCAATCCCGGGCCGTGAAGGTTGATGGTCTCGACGTCCTGCTGCAATACCCCTTCATGCTGCGCGATACGCAGGTGAATTTCTTCACATCCAGCCTGACGGTCAGCTCGTTTGAAACAGACCGGCGCGAATTCTTGGGCGCCAACGGATACGGCAGCTGGCAGCATCCACTTGGATTGGACAATGCCGAGTTAGGCAATCATGAAGCCCTGCGCGGCGATAATATTGCGGCACTGCTCCTGCGGCTTGGACCTTTACAACCAGGAGAAACGAAGCGCTTTGTAACTCTGCTTGGTCAAACCTGGGATTTGGAGTCGGCCGGCAAAATCATCCGATACTTTCGTGATCTTAAGGTCGTGGATGCAGCATTTACCGATCTGTCCCATTTTTGGGATCAGCATTTAGCAGCGGTGCAGGTGCACACGCCGGACCCTGACTTTGACCGCATGATCAATGTGCACAACCCGCGTCAATGCTGGGTCACAACCAACTGGTCGCGTTACCTTTCGCTTTACCAGCTCGGTTACGGCGCCCGCGGGATTGGATTCCGCGACAGTTCGCAAGATGTTATGTCCGTGATGGCCAGCGCGCCTGATACAGCCCGTGCATTGCTGCGCAAGCTTCTCAGCGTGCAAAAACGCAACGGCTCGGCCATGCATCAGTTCAATCCGCTCAGCATGATCGCGACAGAGGGTGAATCAATCGAGCGCGAAGACCGTCCGCATTATTACAGCGACGACCATCTCTGGGCAATCCTCGCAATTACGGCTTACGTGAAGGAAACCGGCGACACCGCCTTCTTGGATGAGGTGCTGCCCTATTATGAAAAGGATAAGGCCGATAATCCACTTGAAACAGGTACTGTACTGGATCACCTGATGCGGGGATTGGCTTTTACCCGCGGGGATGTCGGGGCGCACGGCCTGCCGCTGCTTGGTTTTGCCGATTGGAACGACACCATCAATTTGCCGGCCGGCGCCGAATCGCTATTTACAGCCAACCTCTATGGAGTGGCATTGAAGGAAATGGCCGCGTTATGCGGTTCGCTGGGCGATGTTGAAACGGCGGGAAATTACCTGCAAAATTATGCCGAGATGCAGGCGCGGGTTGAGGCAGTAGCCTGGGACGGCGATTGGTATGTGCGGTATTTTGATGTGGATGGCCATGCGGTCGGATCCAAAATAAATGATGCCGGGAAAATTTACCTGAACGGTCAATCCTGGCCGGTCATTTCCGGCTTTGCCCCGCAGGAGCGCGGTGAACAGGCAATGGATGCGGCAAACAAATGGCTCAACACGCGCTATGGCATCAAGTTAAGCGCTCCGGGTTTCAACGGTTTTGATCCCAAAGTTGGCGGTATTACCACCTATCCGCCGGGCGCGAAGGAAAACGGCGGTATCTTTCTACACACCAATCCGTGGGCGGTGATCGCTGAAACCATTCTGGGCCGCGGCGACCGGGCATACGAATATTACCGGCAAATCAATCCAGCCTCTCGGAATGACCTGGTGGAAGTGTACGAGTGCGAGCCGTACGTTTATCCGCAAAATATTCTTGGCAATGAACATCCGCAATTCGGACTGGCGCGCAATTCCTGGCTTTCCGGCACCGCCTCCTGGGCATACCAGGCCGGTGTTCAGCATATCCTGGGTTTACGGCCGGAATATGACGGATTGCGGCTCGATCCCTGTATCCCAGCGGCGTGGGATGGTTTTGAGGTAACGCGCCGGTTTCGCGGCGCGGTTTATCACATTGTGGTGCATAACCCCGACCACATCCATAAGGGTATCAGCAGGCTGGTGGTGGATGGTGCGGAATCGACAGGTTCTTTAATTCCTTTACCCTCCGGCAGCGGCGATCACCAGGTGGAAGCTTGGATGTAATGCTTATTGGCTAAAGTATTCCGTCCACACCGGCGATAAATCGACTTTCGTTCCCTGCTGAAAGACATCGAAGAAATCCTGGCGGGCAGCTATCTTTCCATTAAAACGAATTGCATAATCTTGCAGCGCGGTAAAGAAATCGGCATCGCCCATTGAAAGCCGTAATGCCTGCAATAACTGCGCACCGCGCAGGTAGACGCGGTTGCGGTAGGGCAGGAACTGCGAGAAGTCGTAGATGGTCACGTCCAGCGAGCCAGCCGGCGTGTAAGGGTCAACGCGGAATCCCCACCACCATTTTCCCAATTCAGGATTGAGGTTTTCATAGAAGAGCAGCTCGCTGTAGGTGGCCAGGGCTTCATCCAGCCATGGATCCTGTGCCTGATCGCTGCCGACACGGGCATACCACCACTGGTGGGCGGTCTCATGTACGGCAATCAGCGCCAGATAGCTGCGCGGCGAGCCGTCGAAACCATAATAAAAGCGCTCAGAGAGGAAGTACAGGCCGTCATACTCCATACCGTCGGGAAAATCGGATTGCACGATGCTCAGACTGCCGCGCGGTTCAAGTTTGAATTGTTTCAAGAAAAAATTGACCGCCTGAACGGTATAATCCAGCGCCGCCCGGGCAGGCAACTCGGTGGCTGGATAAGCGTAGCTGGTGACGGTAACCGGGCCAGCCTGCTGTGTGCTGACCCGGTATTGCTGGGAGGCTGACCAGACAAAATTCCGCACGGATTCCATATGATAGCGATATCCATCCGGTGTCGATTCTGCAACGGCTGCGGCGGCAACCACCAGGGCCGGGTTCAGGCTGGGCAAGTGCAAGTCGATGTCAAAATCGGCAATGGGATAGATGGTATTTTCTCCCACTGCGGCGGGCGGATGAAGCAGCCAGGTTCCATTTGGACTGTAATAGGGCAAAAAGGGGTACCAGTCCGCCAGGTTGATTTGCCTCTGCGTATAGCCTAATATTTGAGGTCTGTCGGGTAAAATAGGCGGCAAGCGAAGTGCGTATTCCAGCGTCACCGTCAGATCTTGGTCTGGTTCCAGGGGAGGTTGGATGGCCAATGTGAGCCTGTTATCATCCAACCCTTGAACGGTAACGGTTCGACCGCCCTCTCCAGCAACGCTTATCAGTTTAAACGTATCGGCATAACGGTTGGCTTCCACCGCCAGTGGAATTTCTGCCAGGCCTGCACCGGTCGGGTTGGTCAGGCTGATTAGTTCCTTTACCTGCAAGTTGCGCAGTTTATCATCCAAAGTCGCACTGATCTGGTAATGGGTGTTATTACTCGGTTCGGGTTGGGCAGTACTTTCCGGAAGGGCCGGCGTGGCCGAAGGAAGCGTCGGGACATCGACTGTGATCGGATCCGGCATGGGTGATGGCATTGCCGTGCTTGTGGGTTCCGCCCCAGGCAGGCAGCCGGCCAGCAGGAAAATAAGGAAGATGACCACAGCCCATTTCATACATAAATTATAATGGCAGCGCCTTGCCTAAGTCCGGAATGTGATATGCTTGGTTTAAATACCGAGGTGATCGATGGCCGAAAATTCCACCCCTGACCCCCAAGATTCGACATATGGTTCACGCGGTCTGCGCGAAATCTGGGACGCGCTGACGCCGGAAGAGCAGTCCAGCCTGACCGGTTTGCTAAAAGGCGTCCCCGGACAGCCGCAGATGAGCCGTTCGTTAATGCAAATGGCTGAAAACCAGCTCAAACTGGCCTTCGGACGCAAGCACTGCGTGGCCATCGTGGGACCGGCCAATGTGGGCAAATCGACTCTTTATAACCAATTTGTCCGGGTGGCAACCGAACGGGCAGAAGTCAGCCCGCTTCCGGGCACAACCCGCGATATTCAAGAGACCGATGCCGGGTTGTTCGCGCTGGTGGATACTCCGGGAGCTGACGCGGTGGGCGAGGTGGGTGAACGCGAGCGCACTCTGGCGCTGCAGGCAGCCGCCAAAGCGGATATTCTCATTATCGTTTTCGATGCCATTCAAGGTGTTAAACAAACCGAACTGGATCTTTACGAGCAACTCAAAGCCTTGCGCAAGCCGCATGTCGTTGCCTTGAATAAAATTGACCTGGTGCGAAAGGAAAAACGCGCTGTTACGGAACAGGTTGCCGCCAATTTGCACCTCAAGGTGGAGCAGGTGGTTCCGATCGCGGCACGGTCTGGCGAGAATTTGAACCAGCTCCTGGCTGCGGTTGCCATGGCCGAACCTTCCATTGTGGCGGCTTTGGGCGCGGCATTGCCGCAATACCGCTGGCAATTAGCCTGGCGTTCCATCGTCAGCACGGCCACCATCTCCGCGGGGATTGCGCTTACACCGTTGCCTATCATCGATTTCCTTCCTTTGGCGACTGCCCAATCTTTGATGGTGTTAAGCATTGCGCGCATTTATAACTATCAAATTACATTTGAGCGCGCCCGCGAATTGCTGGTGACCTTTGGCATGGGTTTCCTGGGACGCACGCTTTTTTATGAGTTAAGCAAACTGGGAGGAATCCCGGGCTGGATTTTATCCGCCGCTGTGGCTTCATCGACGACGGTAGCGATGGGATATGCCGCGGTGCGCTGGTTTGAAAAAGGCGAGAAGCTATCCACTGGCGCGCTTAAACAGTTAGCCGGGCAGGTGACCAATTCGCTGGTGAGCACGCTGCGTACATTCGGTAATCGAAGACCGGCTCGTAGAGCGCTCCAGGAGCAAATTGAAAAATCTCTGGGCGAGATTGAAATCGACCGGTCTGGCGGGACAAGCAACGATATAAACCCGGAATAGGTCATTTTTCGCTGACATACTGTTAAGTGTTTGAAATGTTATCCGGATCGTCCATCCTATATATATGGCTATAATCAAATCGAAAATCATCCATGCTGGGGGGATTCTGCGGTTCTGGATGGGTTTCCCGTGATCAGGTATGTTATTTGCACCGAAGACCTACAGATGAGGTGAGAATTTATCTTGCCGGGTCAAGAATTCAGGGGACCACAAAATGATGGATCAGAAACCTGATAGTTTTTTCCGCGTCATGGACCGCTGGATCAGCCGGCCATGGGTCAGCGCATACCTGTCAGGTTTTGCGATGATTCTGATACTGGTTTCACTGACCATGGCAGCACGCCCGGTTGTGAATATTTGGATCTGGATAATGGCAAGCTTGATTGTGGCATCTGCTGCCTGGGCTGGTTATAACCACAGTTTGCAGCGCCAAAAGCTCATGGCCGAAAAGGCCAAGCTGGCGGCCGCCGAATCCGAAACCTCGTTATATAGAAGCAACTACCTTGCCTCTCAGTCAGTGATCGATCGCATTGATGCGATCTTTTTTGCTTTGAACCGCGACATGCTGGTAACCTATTGGAACCGTCAAAGCGATGCTCTCCTGCAAAACTCCGGAACCATGGCGATTGGAAAACCATTGCCCGCCCTACTCCCTGAATACCTGGCCGGGCAGCTTCAACAGATTTGTGTCAATGCCGTACAACTTCAACAAACCCAGGTCCAGCAAGTGGTGATTTCTCAATCCGATTTCAATTCGATTTATCAAGTGGCGGTTTTTCCATCGGAGAACGGCGTATCGGTGTTGATGAATGATATCAGCGATGAAGTCGTCCACCGCCATGAAATTCAAGATATTGCTGATAAGTACCAGGAAATATTTGAAGAAGCCTCTGATGCCATTTTTGTTTACGATCCCGGACTTGGCCGGATCGTGGACGTGAACGCGAAAATGTGTGCGATGTCGGGGTATGCCCGCGAAACACTGCTGCAAATGTCAGCCTCCGATTTGCTATCAACCGATTCGCACTTTACCATGCAAGCCCTGCGCCGGAAAGTGATGAAGACCCTCAGCGATGGCCCGCAATTTTTTGAATGGCTGGCTAAGGATGCCTATGGGCGTCTTTTTTGGGTGGAGATCGGGTTCAAACACATTACCATCAAGGGGCAATCCCGCTTGATGGGGGTCGTACGCAACATTACCGAATACAAACGCACTGCTGGCGAATTGAACAGTCTGGCGACCAAATTACAGGTGATTGGAAGATCGGCGCGCAACATGACTGCCCAATTGGATATGCAGGCTCTGGCCGAGCAGGTGGTTGATTCTGTCGTTGAAGCCACCTCTTGTTACAGTGCTAATGTTTTCATTGCGGATGGCGGTGTGTACCGGTGGGTGGCAGGCGAGGGCGGAGATCTCGATGAGGTTTCACCCAAGGATCTGGCTTTTGCTCCTGGTCAGGGATTGATTGGCAGCTGCGTCCTATTTGGCGACCCCATTCTCGTGCCAGACGTGCTTGTGGATGAACGGTATTTCAAATGGGAAGGATTTCCGGAGACGCGCTCAGAGCTTGTTTTCCCGGTAAAGAGCAATGACCGCATTCTGGCAGTTGTCGATTTGCAATCCACTGAAGCTTCGGCTTTTGACAATACCGATGTGGAAGCGGTTGGCGTGCTGGCTGACCAGATGGCGGTGGCGGCTGAGAATATCAAGCTCTTCCAGGACACCCGCCGTTGGGCTCATGAAATGGAAATGCTGGTGCAAATCACCACTGATTTACGGGCAGCATTAACCCGGGGAGAAGTCGTCCCAATTGTTTTGGAAAGCCTGGTCAAACTATTCCGCGCGGATGGTGCGTTAATGTCCATCAGGGACATGCTCACCGGCGATCAGGTTGTTGAAATGGGCCGCGGTGCCTGGATTGTTCTTTCTGGACGGCGTTTTCCAGCGGGGAAAGGTCCCATTGGAAAGGTCGGAACAGAGGGTAAATCGGTCATCATCAACGATCTGCCAAATGCCAACCTGGATGGAACCAAGCGTCTGGTGGCCGGATTGCAAGCTCTGGCCTGCGTGCCGTTGATTTCGCAGGAACAGGTCATTGGTACGATGGCAATCGGGAGGACTACGCCGCTGACAGAGGATGAGCTCCACATCCTTGAAACCATCGCAGATATTGTGGCCAGTGCCATTCAAAGAGCCAATCTATTTGACCAGACGGAACGGCGTCTGCACCAGGTGCAAAGCCTGCGCACCATCGATATGGCGATCACAGCCGACATGAGCCTGCGCATGACCCTTCATATTATTCTGGATCAGGTGATGGTTCAGCTGCGGATCGATGCCGCCGATATCCTGCTTTTTCAGCCCGACACGCAGCTTTTAAAATATACCGCCGGACTTGGTTTCCGTTCACGCAACGTTCCTCAGCAAACCTATCATCTTGGCGATGAACTGGGTGGCAAGGTGGCACAGGATGGGCGCACACTGAGCGTTTTGAATTTCCTGGCGGAGGACGCGGCCTATAAACGTTCGGCATTTCTGGCTGAAGAGGGCATCCTATCCTATTTTGGTCTGCCGATGTTTGCAAAAGGGCAGCTGATGGGAGTTTTGGAAATATTCCACCGTTCTCCCATTAATCCGGAATATGAATGGCTGCAACTGATGGAAGCCCTTTCTGTACAGGCAGCCATTGCTATCAATAATTCCGAATTATTCGAGCAGCTGCAGCAGAGCAACCAGGAACTGATGCAGGCCTATGACACAACTCTGGAGGGCTGGGCGCGTGCATTGGAATTGCGCGACCGGGAAACGGAAGGCCATTCGCGGCGCGTCACCACGATGACGGTGCGCCTGGCTCGCCGGATGGGATTCAGCGAAGCACAACTGGTGCACGTCCGCCGCGGCGCGTTGTTGCATGATATTGGCAAAATGGGCATCCCGGATAGCATCTTATTCAAGCCGGGGTTGCTGGATGAAAAAGAATGGGAACTCATGCGCCAACACCCGGTACATGCTTACCAGTTGCTGGCGCCAATCGCCTATTTGCAGCCCGCCCTTGAGATTCCGTACAGCCATCATGAGCGGTGGGATGGAACAGGTTATCCGCAAAAGCTTAAAGGAGAACAAATTCCTTTAGCCGCCCGGATTTTCTCGGTGGTGGATGTATGGGATGCGCTGATATCGGACCGGCCTTATCAAAAAGCCTGGGAAGAACCGAAAATCCGCAAGTATATTCAGGAACTGGCCAACAAGCAACTGGATCCGAACGTGGTCAAGGCTTTCTTTGAAATGATCGATCAGCCGGACGAAGACGACTCAGTGAAAATGGCAGCGTCTGTCAGCGCCGCAAAACCTCAGCAATAAAATAACCGCGGCAGAGGTTATCTGCCGCGGTTGAGATTACTGTCAATTCAATGTGTTCAATGCCTGCTTTTGAAAACCAGGCGAATTGGCGTGCCGGTGAATGGATAAGACTGGCGGATGCGGTTTTCCAGAAAACGCACATAGGTAAAGTGCGCCAGTTTTGGCTCATTCACATAAATTAAGAAGGTGGGGGGATCGCTGCGCACCTGTGTGCCGTAGAAGATCTTCAACGACTGTCCTGACCGCGTGGTTGGCGAATGGGCTTCCTGTGCATCCTGCAGAATGCGATTGATCTGGCCGGTGTTGAGGCGTGCCAGCCGCTCTTCCTGCACGTGCAAAGCGGTCGGCATCACTTGGTCGACCCTCTGGCCGGTCTTGGCAGAAATAAATAAAACCGGAACGTACGCCATGAAGTTTAATTCCTTGCGTAGATGTTCCGTATAGCTCTGCATGGTATACGAGTCTTTGGCGACCGCATCCCATTTGTTAACGATCACCACAGCGCTCTTCATGGCTTCAAGGATGAATCCTGCGATGTGCGTATCCTGGGCACTGATACCGTCGATCGCATCCAGCACCAGCAGCGATACATCGGCGCGTTCAATCGCGCGCATGGACCGGACGACGCTGTATTTTTCGACACCCGGCTCAATTTTGCCGCGGCGGCGAATGCCAGCGGTGTCGATCAACGTGACGGGCAGACCGTCGATTTCGATGTGCGTATCGACTGAGTCGCGGGTGGTGCCGGCAATGGGGCTGACGATGGCCCGCTCCTGCCCGACCAGCCGGTTGAGCAGGCTGGATTTGCCTACATTCGGTTTGCCAACGATGGCGATCTTGATTGAATCGTCGTCTTCTTCCTTAACCTGTTCCGGGAAAGTTGCCAGCAACGCATCCAGCATATCTCCCGTTCCGGTGCCGTGCAACGCGGAAATCGGATACGGCTCGCCCATGCCCAACTCGTAAAACTGGGTGGCATTGTTGCGAAAACTTTCATTATCCGCTTTATTGACGACCAACATCACCGGCGGGGTGGGTTTCCCGTCAATCACCTTCTGATTTCGGCGCAGGATCTGGGCGACTTCCTGGTCGGCGGGCGTGACGCCGCTGATCGCATCCACGATGAACAACACCACATCGGCATCCTGAATGGCCACCTGAGCCTGAACGCGAATCTGATCGATAAAATCGGATGAGCCGATTGAGAGAGGTTCGCCTTGTTTGGTTGAGGAAGGATCGATGCCGCCGGTATCGATCAGGTCAAATACCACATTTAGCCATTCGCCCTGGGCAAACAGCCGGTCGCGGGTCGTGCCAGGGGTGTCATCGACAATGGCCAATGGTTCGCCAGCCAGCCGGTTGAATAACGTGCTTTTTCCGACATTCGGTCTTCCGACCAATGCCACGACGGGTTTACTCATATGAATCCTGCTTTCAATCAACGCCGCGGTGTAGGTGTTGGCGCGTTGGAAATCGTAACCTGGATGGTACCTGGAAGGACCGATTCGACTTTGATTTCAGAAATTGTAACTTCAATCTTTGGGTCCAGTTGATATGTTCCGCGCAACAGGCCGGAAACATCCAGACTGATTGTAACATCACCTTGCTTGAGTGCGTCCAGCAATGGCAGCGGACCCGAGAGAATCAGATCGATTGTTTCTGGTGACAGTGTTGCTTTCAGGTTCGGCGCCAGACCGATAATATTGATTTTCTGATTTGATAATGGCAGGCTGCTTTGAATGGCAGCAATGCCGACCCGCACCAGCACAGTCTGATCGCCAACAACCGAAACGCCTTCCGGCAAATTCAATGTGAGTGCAATATCCAGATCATCCTTGGCGTTTGTCAAGTCCAGCGGCATGGTCTCAACAAACCCGGGCAGGTTGGTGATGGCTGTGGGGTCGCTGGAAAAAACGGTGACTGCCGGCGGAAATACCGAAATGTTGGTGAGACGGTAGCCTTTGGTGATTTCTCCGCTTGTCACAACCTTCACCACCACATTGCGATAGCCGCCTTTTTGATTGATTGGCAGGGTCACCGTCACCCGGTCCGGCGTGAGGGTCAAGCCGTTGACTGGCGATTCGTTGGCGTCCACCGCCTGCAAGGTAAGCGTGCGGTTGAGGGTCTCGAACACCTGGGTCAGATCCAACAGAGCTTCAACTTTTTGAACCCGTTCCACCATTGAGGCTGGACCGCTGACGACGGTACTGGTTTGACTGAGTGTGGGCAAACCCGCCTGGTATCCGATGGCGGGGTCGCCGCGGGTGACCAGGTTGATGGGCACGGTGCGGGTAGAAAGTCGCTCCAGAGTCACCGTCACCGCGCGCGGTGCGTGCGAAACAATTTGTACAGGACGCAGACTGACCTGAACCTGGACCGGGACGGAATGGCTGCCCGGTTCAAGGCCTGAAAGGTCAATGGTCGCCCGAATCGTGGATGGGTCAGCAGTGAGCTGGTTCCAGATGGAGCGGGGTGCACTTAAGACAACATTAATCTGGTCAGCCGGTTCGTTGGTGATCATCAAACCCGGGTCTAAACCTATGACTTCAATGGGGACCGGTTCTGAATATTGCCGTTCTTCCGTTGGATCAGTGGACGTGACGGCTGAAATCCAAACTGCCAAAGCCAGAACAAGGGCGGTCAGGAAGGTGGGGATGTATTTGAACAAACGTTGCAAGCCTGTCACCTTCTTAATCCTCCGGCCGCCGGATTGAATTCAGCCAACGATTGATGCGTTCGCGGACATTTATGCCCAAATCGGTCTCGGCGGGTTGGTAGAATGCGAGCAAAATATTTTCCAGCCGTTCGCTATCCAACCGCCGGATCATGCGCCCATTGTGAGCAATCGATATGGCGCCGGTCTGTTCGGATACCACCACCGAAATGGCATCGGACGCTTCGGAACTGCCCAGGGCAGCCCGGTGGCGCAGCCCCATCTGGCGTTCAGGCGACCGGTTGAGAATCCCGCTGGAGGAAAGCGGCATCACGCAGGCTGCGGCGATGATGCGGTTTTCTGCGATGATGACCGCGCCGTCGTGCAAGGGCGTGTTGGGATAAAAGATTTGCAGGAGCAATTCAGGCGTGACGCGTGCGTTGAGGTGGACACCCGTCTGAACATATTCCTGCAGACTGTCGGAACGCTGAAGAATAATCAGGGCGCCATGCTGGCGAGCTGACAGCCGGGCGCAGGCTGAAACGACTGCCTTGATGGTTTGCTGAATGGCTTGAACCGCCGCGCTGTCCTGCCGGTTGAACAGGTTGGCATAACCGGCACGCCCGAGCCGTTCCAGTCCGCGCCGGATTTCAGGGGCAAAAATGACGGGAATGGCGAGGAGCAACGCAGGAAGGGTGGTGTTGATGAGCCAGGAGAATGCCGGCAGGTTGACCAGGCTGGTGAGCACGGTAAGAAAAATGACCACCAGCACCACGCCGCGCATCAGCACGTTTGCCTGTGTATCGCGCAGAACCATTAAAATGATAAAGAACACCAACGTAACCAGAGCCAGGTCGAGAAAACTTAACCAGTTCAGCCGTTGGAAGAGAAAGGCAATTTCACTAAGCAGATTTGCCACAAGCTTCCCAGTTCATAAACAATTTTCAATCAAATAAACATTCCAGGCTAAATTGGCCGTAGGATCCGGTCCTGGCGGAGTTGTTTAAAAAGCAGTGTGGTGGTGGCCGTTTTTGTTTCCACGGCTGCTTCCTGCCAGGCCTGCACGCCTAATGTTTCTGCTTTTCGCGGCTCGTAGCCGAGTTTTCGCCAGACGCTTTCCAGCCGCGTCAGTTCAGGCGGGGCAAACACCAGCGATGCTTCGCATTGCAGATCCCGCGATGAGCGTTCCATTTCCGTGATGAATGCCGAAACCGCCTGTTCGGCCGGTACGGCAGGATCGAGGAATATATCGGTGGCGCGCGCGACCAGGTTTTCAACCTGCCAGCCCATTACGCCGGCTGGCTGGTTGCCAATTTGCAGCAGCAGAAAGGCTTTTTCACCAAACGCTTCCATGACATCGTTGCGGGTAATCTGCTTGTCGTTCTTGCTTAAGCGGTTGATGATGGCAGCAATCTCTTCCGAATCGCGCGGGCGGCCGCGGCGGACGCTGATCTGGCTAAGCGGAGCGGTGGCTGGAAGGGCTTCAATAACCGCGACAGGGGCGCTTTGAGCCGATTCGGGAACGTACTTTTGCCAGGCATTCATCACCTGGCGCCAGGTATCCTCAAAGGTCAATTCGTTGCGGATGACCACAGTTGCCGCGGCAATTTTTTCTTCCTGCTGTGGTTGGGAAGAAACGCGCTGGCGGGCATCGATGTCGCTCATGTGCCGTTTTTGCACCAGGCGGGCGACCTGAATTTTTGGCGAAGCATAAGTAACCCAAACGCTGTCGCAATAGGCAATCAGCGATGATTCCAGCAGCTTGATGGCTTCTATCACGATGACTTTCTGTCCGGCGCGTTTGGCCAGGAAGCTGACCGCCTGATTGACAAGAGGATGAACGATGCGCTCGAGCGAAATCAGGGCATCCGGGTCGTTGAAAACCAGGCGCCCCAGTTTTGTCCGGTCGATTTCGTTATCCGGTCCGAGCACCCAACTGCCAAAGGCTGAGATAATGGGTTGGTAACCGGGTGCGCCGCGCGCCATGGCACGGTGAGAAAGCGCGTCTGCATCGATGCCGTAAGCACCCAGATGCTCCAGCATTCTGCGAACCACGCTTTTTCCGGTACCAATATTGCCGGTCAGGCCAATTACATACTTGCCAGCCCATTTAGCCACTGAATTACTCCATGCAAGGAAGATAGATAACCTGCCCCTTTCATTTTAGCCGGGGCGTGGGATTATGTCAAAGGATTTAGTAAGCAGGGAGAAAGTGATCTGGCGTGGATTTCTTGACAAGCGGAGTATGCGTGGTAAAATTCACGCACGTTCTAACAAGAACCGGCCGAGATAGCTCAGTTGGTAGAGCATGCGACTGAAAATCGCAGTGTCCACAGTCCGATTCTGTGTCTCGGCACACAAACGTCCCGTCAAACGGGGCGTTTTTGTTTTCACCCCCGTAGACACGAAATTGATTATTCTGTTACAATGCCGCGTAGATGAGTCT
Source organism: uncultured Longilinea sp. (assembly GCA_964536805.1). Classification (GTDB taxonomy): domain Bacteria; phylum Chloroflexota; class Anaerolineae; order Anaerolineales; family Anaerolineaceae; genus Longilinea. The sequence goes on along the minus strand of CAZHYQ010000002.1, from coordinate 70,847 downwards.
TAAAACGAAGATTATTTTCGTGTTTTCCGGCCTGGCGCTGGTAATTGCCCTGTTTCTTCTCCTGGGAGTTCCGCGAACAGTACAATTCGTGATTAACGGGCAGGAGCAATCCACCCGCATTCGTGCGCTTACGGTTGGAAGCGCGTTGAGGGCGGCTGGAATACCTCTGGATGAACGCGATGTGTTGCAGCCGCCAAAAACCGCCTGGTTGAAAAATGGCCAAAAGATAACCATCCGCCGCTCTCGCGTGGTGAACATTCTGGAATTGCCAGACGGCGAAACCAGCCGGATGGTATCTGCTGACCAAACAGCCGCTGAATTGCTGGCTGACGCCGCTGTGCAACTGGAACCCGAAGACCGCCTTTGGGCCAACGGCGAACAGGTAACCCTTCACCAGGAACTGGCGCTTGGCGCTGATCTGGCATTGGTCATCCGACGCGCTCAAACGATTGATTTGCAGATTGGTGAAAAGACTCAAACAATTCTATCGAGTGCCGCAACGCTGGGCGAGGCTCTCGCGGAGGCCGGAATTTTGCTAGCGCCAGCCGACCGCCTGACCCCCGAACCTCAAACGCCGTTGACAGGGCCGCTCAAAGCTGACCTGCGTCGCGCAGTTTTAATCTCCATACAGGCCGATGGGCAAACCGTGCAAGCCCGCAGCGCCGCCGGAAATGTGGGCGGTGCGCTGGCGGAGGCCGGGATTTCCTTACAGGGTCTGGATTACAGCCTGCCGGCGGCTGATCAAACCATTCCTGAGGACGGTAATTTGAAAGTGGTCCGCGTGAGAGAAGAACTGGTGATCAACCAGACTTTCACTCCTTTTACTGTGAAATATGAAAATTCAGATCAGGTGGCGCTTGACCAAAAGGATGTCATAAAACCCGGCATCTTAGGGATAACGGTTTCGCGTGAGCGGGTGCGCTTTGAAGATGGTCAGGAGATTTCGCGCCATTCAGACGGCGAGTGGGTGGCACAGGAAGCCAGGGAACAAATCGTCGGGCTGGGCACGAAGATTGATTTGAAAACGGTTCAAACCGAAGCAGGCAACCTGGAATATTACCGGGCTGTAAATGTCTATGTAACCTCCTATTCGCCCTGCCGGTCCGGCGGAGACCGCTGCTATACCGGCACTTCAAGCGGAATGAAGGTTCAGAAGGGCGTCATTGCCGTTCCGCGGGCTTGGTACGGGCTGTTGGTAGGTGCGCGGGTCTATGTTCCTGGTTACGGCCTCGCAGTGGTGGCTGATACAGGCGGTATGACGGGATACTGGATTGACGTGGCTTACGGCGACGACGATTATGTGCCCTGGTCGCAATACGTCACCTTGTATTTTCTGGCGCCGGTGCCAGCCTATGTGCCGGTGAGGCTTCCGTGACCGGCTTGCCAGATCTATCGATCCCGGCGCTTCTGCGCAAATACAACCTTGCTGCCAAAAAAAGCCTGGGCCAAAATTTTTTGCTGGATGCATCTGCCCTGGAAAAGGTTGTCGCGGTAGCGGAGATTCCGCCGCAAGCCAGCGTGCTGGAAATTGGCCCTGGGTTGGGCAGTCTGACGCGTTACCTGGCCCGGGCGGCTCGGCATGTGGTGGCTGTCGAACTGGACGCCAACCTGATTCCACCCTTGCAGGAAGTGCTGTCTGGTGTAAACAATGTGACCATTGTTCACGGCGATATTTTGAAGCAGGACATCGGTTCCTTGATCAGCGATCCGGGCTACCTGGTGGTGGCGAATATTCCCTACTACATCACCTCGGCGGTCATCCGTCACCTGCTGGAAGCGCCGGTACAGCCATCCCGCCTGGTGCTGACCATGCAAAAGGAAGTGGCCGCCCGAATTTGCGCCAAACCCGGCGATCTCAGCATGCTGGCACTCAGCGTACAGGTTTATGGCGAACCGCGAGCGGTCGCGCACATTCCGGCTGGCGCATTTTATCCGCCGCCAAAGGTCGATTCAACCGTGCTGCGGGTCGATCTCTACCCGCATCCGCGGATTTCAGTGGACCGGTTGGAAATTTTTTTTCACCTGGCAAAGGTGGCTTTTGCGCAAAAAAGAAAAACGTTGCGAAATACGCTTTCAGCCGGTTTGCACTGGCCGCCTGAAAAAGCGGTTCAAATGTTAACCACCGCCGGAATCGACCCGATGCGCCGGGCAGAAACAGTGAGCATTGAAGAGTGGGGAAAATTAATTCTGGCTTATCGCGCCGCGGAAAAAATAAGTCAGTTGGAATTAGGACAATGAGACTTTCTTCCTCAAATCGGTGTACATGCCGGGGAGTTGCCAGACACGCAGGGCGGCTTCAGCCTGGATGCGAAGCGACATTTTCGATTGACCCCAGCGGCGGTCGGCAAAATAAATGGGGATTTCCTGGAATTTAAAGCCCAGACGGGTGGCGATGTAGGCCAGTTCGACCTGGAAGACGTAACCATTCGAGCGCACGCGTTCGAGCGGCATGGACAGGAGCGTTTCACGCCGCCACAGGCGAAAGCCCCCGGTTGTATCGCGGATTGACAGCCCAAGAATGGTACGCGCATAGAAATTGCCGAAGGCTGATAGTCCCTTGCGCCAAAAAGGCCAGCGCTCGTCCAATTTACCGCCAGTAACATATCGCGAGCCGATGACCACATCGCACCGTGAAAGGGTTTCCATCATCTCGGGAATTTTTTCAACAGGGTGTGAAAAATCAGCATCCATCTGGCCGATGGCTTCGGCACCCAATTCGACACACCGTTTGAACCCCTGGAGATAGGCGCTGCCGAGCCCGAGTTTGCCGGCGCGGTGCAATACCTGTACGCGCCCGCCGGTATCGATGGATAATTGGTCGGCAATTTTGCCAGTGCCGTCAGGGCTGTTGTCATCGACGATTAGCAGTCCAAGCGAGGGTTCGGGGAGGGCAAAGATTGCCGACACCAGTTTTGGCAGATTCTCTGCTTCGTTGAATGTGGGGATGATGATGATGGTTTTCATTAATGCCTCAATGAGATGCGAATTCGTAGCGATGGTTCATCGAAATCAAGTTATTAGCAACTTCTATTTGAGTGAAATACTGATTGATAAGCTGCAACCTTTGCACCAGTTGGCGTCTAAAGTGCAGGTACCCAGGGTTCTGCATGCCAAAACCTGGACTGTGATGAATGATATAGTTAATCTTCCGGTTTTTTATCGATTTCAAACACGCAGGCGGGATCTCCCTTTGCAATGCATTCTGTTTCCGTCACCCGAAATTTGTCGCCATCGGTAATCCACTTGAGACCTTCCTGCAACAAACCCAGGATATAGGCGCATTCAGGACTCTCGGCCTGGCGGTCGTGGCATGCCGGGCAGCGTTGGACGCTAAAGTACAACCGATCATCTTTCTCTTCCACCGTCGAAAATTGATCGCTCAATTGGTTAAGAATCCTTGCAAGTGCCGGCAGGCCAACCCGTAATTTGACCTGTTGGGGCAAGCTTTTGAAAACCGGATTGCTGATTCCGGCCAGAGCGCCATAGTCCCGCAAACCACTGCTGAAGGTGTCGTTTCCAGCCCGTAATGCCAATCCGCGGCCGCCGCGAAGGCCGTAGACCTCTTCCAATGCCGCAAGAATGGATGACAGTTCCGCAAAATCAAATTGCTTCTCGTAATCATCCTGTGGGAGGTTCTCCATCCGGCCAGGCAAATTGGCCAGGTTGAGAATGGAATTCACCCCGTTGCGTCCCATGACGCTTTCCAGCGATTGAATTAATATTCGCCCAAATTTGTTTGGATAATACAAACCACTTTGGGGAATTGGTTGCATGAAATGACCGCCTTAGATGAGTTTTAGCAAATCTTCAGCCGCGCGCCGCATATCCAGAAAAATCAATCCAAGTTTCGCCTGTTCGCTGGCCAGGGCAGTCAGTACTGCATCCTCGCCGACTGCCATCAAAACAACATAACCGCTAATGCCCTTGATATACACTTGTTCGAGAGAACCGCGGCCCAATTCGGTGGCAATGCGTTCGCCTAATGAAAGCATTGCCGCCGACATGGCCGAGACGCGGTCTTCTTCCACGCCGTCCGGGAGTGCCGAAGCGATGATCAAACCGTCAACACTGACAACCGCGCTGGCTTCGATATCCGGCGAGGATACTTGCAACTCGCGCATGCGCTCAACCATTAATTGATTGCGGTTCTTTGTCAAGGCTGCACTCCTTAATGTTGGGATGATTCTGTATTTTTGATTTTTTATCTTTGCTGGAAAGCCTCAGACAAATTTAGCACAGGGGTTAAGGCGTGTCAAGCAAAGCGCGGCATACTCGGGGGCGTTTGTAAAGAGATTGAAAAGCATCCAGCGCGGATTGTCAGAATAAATGGCGGACAGATTATAATGACGCATAGAGGGTTGGGTAAAACCATTTGAGGAGGAAGACAAATGACTCGGCGAAATGTTGGTAACGGTTTGACCGCAATTTTGCTTGTTATGAGCGTCCTGTTGACTGCGTGTCAGTCCGCTGCGAGGGATGCTACCAACACCGTGCGCGTGGCAAGAATTCCGGTGTTGGATACGTTGCCGCTGTTTGTGGCACAGCAGGAAGGTCTATTCGAGAAGCACAGTGTAAAAGTTGAAATTATCCCGGTGGCTTCAGCCCCCGAACGCGATCAGTTAATTGCCTCCAGCCAGGCGGACGCCATGGTCAACGAAGTGCTCTCAACCATGTTTGCCAACAAGGATTCAATTCAAATCCAATCGGTGCGTTATGCCCGCACTGCCACCAGTTCGGCCCCGGTTTTTCGCATCCTGGCCGCGAAAGAATCTGGCATTGGCTCTGTCGAGCAGTTGAAAGGCGTTCCTGTTGGCGTTTCCGATGGGACAATCATTGCCTACCTGACGGAACGGCTGCTTCAGGCCGAGGGATTTAGCAAAGATGAAATTCAAACCACATCCGTGCCCAGCATTTCCGACCGCATGGCGTTGCTCGGCAGCGGCCAACTCAAAGCCGCCATGCTGCCCGATCCGCTCTCAACACTGGCAGTGAAGCAAGGCGCGGTGGTGGTCCTGGAGGATTCGCGCCATCCCGAATACAGTTTTTCAACCCTGTCCTTCAGAAAGGCATTTCTGGATGCCAACCCGGCTGCGGTGAAAAATTTTCTGGCTGCCTGGGAAGAGGCTGTGCAACTGATCAATGCCGACGGTTCACGCTGGACCACCCTTCTATCTGAACAAAACCTTGTTCCTGCTCCGCTGTTAGAGAGTTTCCAGGTGCCACCCTTTGCCACGGCTGGCGTGCCCAGCGAAGCGCAGTTTACTGATATGCTTTCCTGGGCAAAGGAAAAGGGACTGCTCACTAAAGATGTAAGCTATGCCGATTGCGTCACCGGGCAGTTCCTGCCCAAATAGGGACCATTAGAATGCCCCGGATGACTGGTGCCACCCACCCTGGTTTGCCCAACGAGATTCCATGATCAATCTGGATTGCATCACCTTTGGCTATCCGAGCGCGCCGCCCATCTTCCAGGATTTTTCCTGGCAGGTTGGGCGGGGCGAAGCCTGGGCCGTGTTGGGCGCTTCAGGCTGCGGTAAAAGCACTTTGCTGGGTTTACTGGCGGGGCTGTATTTTGTACAATCTGGTCGGGTGGTAATTGACGGCACAAACCTGACCCGGCCCCGCCCGCAAACAGGCTTGATCATTCAGGATTACGGCCTGCTGCCCTGGGCGACGGTCAGAGCAAACGCTGATCTTGGCTTGCGCGTCCGCAATTTTTACGGTCCCGACGGTACCCACGCTCCTCTGAAATCCACTTCTTCCATGAATGTTGATTCCTGGCTGGACCGGCTTGGGCTTTTGACAGTTGCGGAGAAATACCCCGGGCAGATTTCCGGCGGGCAGCGGCAACGCACAGCCATCGCGCGCACCCTGGCTTTGCAGCCGGATTTGCTCTTAATGGATGAGCCATTTTCTTCTTTGGATGCGCCCACCCGCGAGGGCTTGCAGCGCCTGATGTTGGAATTGTGGGCTGAACAGGCTTTGACGCTGGTGATTGTGACCCATTCCATCGAAGAAGCTGCCGTTTTGGGTCAACGGATCTTATTGTTGGGAAAGGTACCGAATCGGGCAGCGCAGGTGATCGAAAACCCTGGCGCGGCGGATGCGACGTTCCGCGAAAGCGAAGGCTATGCCCGCGTTTGCCGCATGCTGCGCGAGCGATTGGAGGAAGCGTGAAACGGCGCGACCTGCTGCTCGCCACCGCGGTGCTTTTTATTCTTTGGTACCTGCTGGCAATTCTGGTCAACCGGCCCATCCTGCCATCACCGTTGGCTGTGCTGGCAACTTTATTCCGGGAACTGTGGAGCGGTAACCTCACGGTTCATTTTCTCGCCAGCCTGTGGCGCGTGCTGGCCAGTACCTTGCTGGCTGTTATTACGGCGGCACCGGCAGGGCTGGTATTGGGGCAATCGAAACGCCTTAACAACTTGTTTTCTCCCGTCATTTATCTGCTATATCCGGTTCCTAAGGTTGTGCTGGTCCCCATCATCCTGCTTTTCTTTGGAATTGGCGATTTGCCGAAGATCATCATCATTTTCCTGATACTATTTTTTCAAATTCTGGTGTTGGTCCGCGATTCGGCCGCCAGCCTGCGGCCTGAGTTGATTCAGAGCGTTCGCAGCCTGGGAGCAGGAAGGCGGGCATTATTCCGGTTTGTCTATTTGCCTGCCAGCCTGCCAGCCGTGCTGACCGCACTGCGACAGTCGGTAGGTACTGCGGTGGCGGTATTATACGTGGCTGAACTGTTCGCCACCCAACGCGGATTGGGCTATTACATCTATTTGAATGGCAGTACGTTGTTTAATTATCCCGCCTTGTACGGCGGCGTGCTTTTGATGAGCCTGTTGGGGCTGGGGTTATATTTCGGGGTCGATTTGCTGGAGCGGCGTTTGTGCCCATGGAAGGCCCCCGCGTAAACTGCTTCCAGAAATAAAAACAAGCGGGATCAAGCCCCGCCTGTTCGTTATCCTGCCTTTTTAGAGCGGCAAAAGACGGGAAAGCACGATGCCGGCGGCGTACGCCAGGCCAAAGAATAGCACCAACTGGCCGGTGCGGCCCAGGGCGTAATTAAGTGGTTTCCCTTCGTTATGGAAAACAAACTGGATCAAATCGACAGCCCTCGCGAGGGTTAAGAATGGCAGCAGCAACCATATAGAGTTGACTCTCGAAAGCGCTGAAAGCAGCGGAATCAGGTAAGCAGCCAGCACAACCAGCAGATACTCCTGGCGGGTTCCGCGTTCGCCCAGCCGCACCGCCAGTGTCATTTTCCCACTGGCGCGGTCGGTGGAAAGGTCGCGCAAGTTGTTTACCACCAGAATGGCGACAATCAGCAATCCCATCGGTATTGAAGCGATGATTGCGCTCCAAGTGATGCGGCTGGCTTGTACATAATACGTCCCGCCAACAGCCGCCAGACCGAAAAACAGAAAGACAAAAACTTCTCCCAACCCGCGATAGCCGTAAGGGAACGGCCCGCCAGTATATAGGATGGCGGCTGCAATGGCAGCCAGTCCAATGGCGACCACTGGCCAGCCGGAAACCAGGGTGAGATAGACCCCGATCAGTGCGGCCAACCCGAAGGTCAGCCACATGCCGGCTTTCACCTCCGCGGGCGAAAGCATTCCCGCCTGAGTCACCCGCACCGGCCCCATCCGTTTGGAATTGTCGGCTCCCTTTTGAAAGTCAAATACATCATTGGCCAGATTTGCGCCGATCTGAAGCAACAGCGCCCCGGCTAACGCGCCCAATGCGGGCAGGAGACGGAAAGCATTTTCATAATAAGCTACTGCTGTGCCGACGATAACCGGTGCCGCTGCAGCGGGGAGGGTACGGGGGCGCGCCGCCAAAAGCCAGATTTGTAATTTAGATTGTGATTTGTTGAGTTTTTCCATGATATGCGCTCGAATAAATTACCTGTACAGTATAGCCCCTTTTGAGCATCGCACACCGCGCTCAGACTTTGCGCGTCCTTTACAATTTTTTGTGAATGGCTTGCGGACGAGCATGATGTGCAGGATTTGTGGAATTGGGTTACAATGCCTACGCAAAATGATCCTAGATATGTTTTGAAATAAATTCAGTCAAAGTCCAAACAAAATGGACCGGCTTTATCAAGGCAATAAACCTCTAAAGGTAGAAGAATGAAAGTGAACGCGCTTAAAAATATAATGCTGGGTGCAATCCTGGCAGTTGTGGGATTGTTCTTCTGGGTTCGCCCGGTTGCTGCGCAATCCGGGGATCGATCCGAATCCTACATGGGTGACCTATTATGCCTGCCGGAAGCCTATTCCCAGGCCGGCAGCAATTGCTTGCCATTAGGCCCTATGCAGACGGTTACGGAAATGGACAAACAGGGTTTGTCCATCCCGCTGCGCCCACTGCCTGCTTTGCATCCTGATGCCAGCCTGGTTACAGTAAATATCGGTTTTGCCAAGATTAATTTGGATAACAGCGACCCTGCGCCGATTTATTCCACCTTGAGCGATGCCGTAGCTCAGACCAACGCGACCCATTACCTGGATCCGGGTTTCCTGCGCTACGTTGCTTATATCAACTGGGAAGATGTGGACGGGAAGTCCTTTGTACAACTTTCCAGCGGCGAATGGATGCGGGCTGCCCGGGCACGGTATTCGGGTTTTCAAGGCCTGGAATTTCGCGCCACGCCGCGCAATAATTTTGGCTGGATCGTGGACCAGGGTCCTGTCCGCAGCGGCCCGGGATATGCAGCGCCTGAAACCGGCGTCACCTTGCGGCGCGAGACAGTCGTACAGGTTTACGATGTTGTGGAACAGGACGGCACCAAATGGTACCGCATTGGTCTACGCCAATGGTTGGAGCGGCGCTATATTCGCATCGTGAGCGTCAATTCCCAGGCGCCGCAAGGCGTTGATAACAACCGCTGGATCGAAGTCAATCTCTACGAACAAACTCTTTCGATCTATCAGGACGGCCAGCTCAAGTTTGCCACACTCATTGCGACCGGCGCGGACCCATTCTTTACCCGACCGGGTTTGTTTCAGATTTACAAAAAATTGGATTTGGAGACCATGAGCGGTGCCTTTGAAGCCGACCGCTCTGATTATTACTATCTGCAGGACGTGCCGTGGACGATGTATTACGACGAGGCGCGCGCATTGCACGGCGCTTACTGGCGCACCGTTTTTGGTTATCCCCAGTCACACGGCTGCGTGAACCTCTCGATTGGCGATTCGCGTTACCTGTTTGATTGGGCCAGGGAAGGCGACTGGGTCTACGTTTGGGATCCATCCGGGCAAACGCCCACTGATCCATCCGCCTACGGCGCAGGCGGTGCATAAAGAATTAATTGAGGACGGTCAATTGACCGTCCTCTTTTTATGGAATATTTGCCACCAGGAATCAAGGCTGCAAGGTCAATTCCAGGCTTGAAAGCGCCACGGTGCCAGGAATGCGCCCGGTACTTTCCTGGCGAAGCACCAGGCGGGCTTTGGTCGATTGGCTGACGGTGTATGGCAAGGTGACATCGAAAGGCGTGTGGCTGAGATTGCCAGTCGGGAACACCAGCTGCAAGGATGTCGAGCCAATCACAGCCCCTTTTTCGTCCACCAATTCAAGGATGAGCGGATTGTCATTGACGGGGCGGACCAGGGCGCTCACCTGCAGCATGCCGCCGCTGATCACCTGACCCTGGAGTGGCGAACGAACGATGTACGGCTCGCGGGCATAACCAGCGGGAAATATTTGATCGTCGCCCATCTGGATCAGGATGATATCGGTGGACGTCAAAGCGGATATACGGCCGTAGCTGTCGCGGGTGCTGATGACCAACCGCGCCAGTTCAGCCGGTGCTTGAAGGTCAAATGTGATTTCCGGTGCGATGGAGATGCTCAGACCGGCATATTTTGTAAAATTCAAGCGGGTTTGAAAAAGATTACGTCCGTCCTCGCCGATCAATTCCACCCAAACCAGGCCATCTGCGCCGGGTGACGCGTTGGCGCTGATCACGAGTGGAGATTTAACCTTCGAATACTGTCCCGGTTTCTTAATGAACATCACCGCCGGCAGCGGTTGCGGAGTGGGCGTGATGGTGGGGGTGCGCCGCCACCAAACGGTTTTGGTCGGAGTTGGCCCCACGGTGGGCGGAATTTCCACGGTCGGCAAGGCAGCGGGTTCAGAGGTGGCGGTCTCTACCATTTCCTCGGCTGCGGTGGGCAGGGCTTGCTGGGCAACCGCTGCACTGGTTGCGGTAACCGTTGGCGTGGCCGGACTGCCCGGTTCTAAACTTTGAGTAGCCATCTCGGTGAGGCTCGCAGGCGGTGTGAGCAAGGAAGATCCAGGCAGGTTGCCGCTGCAACCCGCGGCCAATAGAATAAAGATTGGCAGGATAATCCACCTGCTGCGCATCCATTTGAATGATTTAACCATGAGTGTGTTTAATCGATTTCCGGCACAACTTGAGTCATCAGGGTACGCATGGCGCGTTCGCGTTCGGCCTGGGTTTGCGCCTGAATGTGAATCAGAGCATAGTTCATGCCAGCATCGCGGTAAGCCCTCAATTGCCCGGCAACCTGCTCCGGCGTTCCGGAAAGTGACCTTTCAGGGTCTGGCGCAGTCCCAAATTCCAGGTGCATGCGCCGGCAAATCGTAAACGGCCGTCCCGCCGCCAGATAGGGCCGGATGGGATCGAGCATACGGGCAAGGTCTTCCGGCGTTCCCTGGTTTGGGTGCCATCCGTCCGCCAAAAACATCGCGCGCCGCACCGCTGCTGGTGAGTTCCCGGCGACCCATAAAGGCGGACCGCCAGGTTGGATGGGTGCGGGGGAGAAATCCACATCCTTGAAACGGTAATATTTTCCCTCGAACGAAGCTTGTCTACTTCCGCGCCATAGCACTCGCAATACCTTGAGTGCTTCATCCATGCGCCGGCCGCGGTCTGAAAAATTGCTTCCCAGGTTTTCGAATTCTCCCTTTGACCAGCCGACCCCGCAGGAAAGCATCGCCCGTCCGCCGGAAAGCACATCCAGTGTGGCGATTTGACGGGCAACTTCCACCGGGTTGCGTTGCGGCAGCACCAGTGCTGAAATACCCAGACGGATGCGGCTGGTAAGCCCGGCCAGAAACGCAAGGGTCGTGACCGATTCTAATAAAGGTGTAAAGCGGGCTGCGTCAGCCTGCGGCAGCGCCAGGTGATCGGTGGTCCAAATGGAATCGAAGCCCAATCCTTCCGCTGCCAGGGCAGTGTCCACGGTTGCCAGCCGGCTGGAGTTTGTTCCATAGGAAGGCAAAATGATGCCAAATTTCATTGATTTCGAACCATCTGAACGCGGTCAATGGCCGCGCTCAGTTCATCAAAATCAACCGGTTTGGAAAGGTAGTCATTGGCACCGGCCGCATTGGTTGGCGGAAGACCCTGTTCAATGTCAGTTGCGGATAAGACAATGATGGGAATGTGCTGCGTGGCCCCATCCGCACGGATGGCGCGGATTAACGAGATTCCATCCATCTCGTGCATATTCATATCAACCACGATCACATCCGGCTGCATTTCGCGAGACATATCGACTGCAACGAGCGGCGATGCACACGTCAATGCCTGGTAGCCCAGCAGCAGCGAGGCTTTTGCCATCAATTGCAGTGACATTAAATCATCGTCTACGAAAAGCACCTGGGTCATAGGCTACCTATGGTTAGAGCCGGTAAATTTCTCCATACTTGGACTGCAGATAGTGGACGTACGGCTGAGGATCGATCTTTGAGCCAGTGATTCTTTGGACCAATTCCTGAGGTTCGTATTTCGATCCGAAAACATGGACATTTTGCCGCAGCCAGGCCAAAAGGGCGCTGAATTCGCCGTGTTCAATCTGACTGTCCAATTCGGGTATGTCGCGACGAATGCATTCCCAAAGCTGCACCGACACCAGGTTGCCCAGGGCATAGGTGGGGAAATATCCAATCATCCCGCCGGACCAATGCACGTCCTGCAAAACGCCGACTTTATTGTTGGGCGGCGTGATGCCCAGATAATCGTGCATGCGCGCGTTCCAGGCTTCCGGCAAATCCTTGACATCCAGGCTGCCTTCCATCAAAGCGATTTCCAATTCCAGGCGCAGCATGATGTGCATATTGTAGGTGGCTTCATCCGATTGGGTGCGGATAAAGGAAGCCTCCACTTTGTTAATGCCCTTGTAAAAGTCCATCAAGTCCACATTGCCAAGCGCCGCCGGGAAGGTCTGTTTGAATTTCGGGTAGAAATATTTCCAGAAGGGCAGCGACCGTCCGACCAGGTTTTCCCAGAGCCGCGATTGCGATTCATGGATGGCCATGGATGCGCCACCGGTCAGCGGCGTGCGCCGGTACAAAGGGTTAATCCCCTGCTCATACAACGCATGTCCGCATTCGTGCATGGTGCTGAAGAGTGCTGAACCGGCATTTTCAGGATCAAACCGGGTGGTGATGCGAACATCCCTGGCGCCAAAAGCGATGGTGAACGGATGGGCCGAGCGGTCCTGCCGGCCGTGTTTCCAGTCATAACCAAAGCGGGTGATCACGTCGACGCCAAAATGCCATTGTTTTTCTTCGTCAAAATGACGGTGCATGAAACCGTCGTTGACTTGCGGACGCGATTGAATGGCTTGAATGAGCGCGACTTGTTGCGGGCGCAGGGCAGAAAAGATGGCCTGGACATCGGCCGTTTTTAAGCCTGGCTCGTAATCGTCCAGCAGAGGGTCGTAGACATGGTCATACGGGGCAAAAAGAGCGGCGTATTCACGGCGCAGCTCGACGATTTTCTTCAGATGGGGCAGGAAAAGTGAAAAATTGTTTTCCGCGCGCGCTCGGGCCCAAATGCTTTGTGCCACGGTGGTTACGCGGGCAAACTCGGCCACTTTTTCAGAGGGTACGCGAGTGTTTTTTTCATAATTGTGCCGGGTGACCTTAATAAGGCGGGCTTCGTCCGAGTCCGGTTTGAGTTGGCCGGCGTCGCTGGATAATTCATCGAGCAATTTGCCGACCTCCTCGGAGGTGAAACGCGAATGCGCCAGGCTGGAAAGGGTCGCCAGCGCATCGCCGCGATCTTCCGCGCCGCCTTCTGGCATGTAGGTCTGTTGATCCCAACTCAATACACTGGTTGCTGCCGATAAATCAGCGACTTCGTTGAGAATTTTCTTCAATTTGTCCAGTTTTTGTTCCATCGAAAGCAGTCCTTGTAGGAATTGTTGTCTGCAGCGCTCTGATTTCCTTGTGAACTAGTGCTTTCAGGCAAGGATAGTCATTATTGTATTCCAATTCCTCTGTTCAATGCAAATTGTATAACCACAAGCTGACGATCGACTGACCAAAAAAAATACGGGCGGTTGTGACCGCCCGTAGATTGGAAGTTTGAAAAACGCCGAATCAGGCAACTTTCCAGCGCAGGGGTTCACCCTTGAGCGCAGCGACCACCTCAGTGGCAATATCGTTGGCGGCACGGCCTTGAGCTTCAACGGTTTGCGCGCCGACGTGCGGGGTGCAAATGACGTGCGGGTGGCTGACCAACGGGGTCAGGCCAGGCGGTTCAGCGGTGAAGACGTCCAAACCGGCGGCAGCAACCTTGCCGGATTCCAATGCCTGAAGCAAGGCATCTTCATCGATAACGCCGCCGCGGGCTGCGCAAACGATGCGAACACCGTCTTTCATTTTGGCAAATGCGTCGGCATTTAGCATGCCGCGGCTTTCAGCCGTCAACGGAATGTGCATGGTGATGACATCGGCTTTGGCCAATAATTCATCCAGCGTCACCGGCACGCCGCCGCGTTTCTTGATTTCTTCAGCGGGGATGAGCGGGTCATAGCCGATCACATCCATTTCAAAGGCTTTGGCGCGATTGGCCACCGCAACGCCGATGCGGCCGAAACCGATCACGCCCAGGGTCTTTTTATACAATTCGCCGCCTTCGAATTCCTTCTTCAGCCATTTGCCAGCTTTCATGGTGGCATCTGCGCGCGGGATGTCACGCACAACCGAGAGCATCAGACCCATGGTGAGTTCGGCTACCGAAACAGAGGTTGCCAGCGGCGAATTGACCACGGTCACTTTGGCCTCTTTGGCCGCGTTAAGGTCAATGTTATCGACGCCAACGCCAGCCCGGCCAACTACTTTGAGGTTTTTGCCAGCAGCAAAGACAGCCGGGGTAACTTTGGTGCGCCCGCGCACGATGAGCGCATCATATTCACCGACGATCTGCAGCAGCTCATCTGCGGAAATGCCAGTTTTTTCAACGACATCCGCCGAAGCGCGTAAAATTGCTTGCCCGTTCTCTTCCAGACCATCTGTCAGCAGGACTTTCCAAGCACTCATTCCACTGTCTCCTTATTGATGCGAATTGGATTCGGTTTCTTGCGGGGATACTTCCCCGTGACAACCCTGTTGAGGTTCTTCATCCGGGTGGGCGGCTTCAAACTCCAGCCGCTTTACCACTGCCAGGCAGGCTTCGTCTTCCGGGGTTGGTTGGAATTGCGTGGCGAACCAGGTTTTCAGAATTTCCTGGGCGAGGGTCTCGGTGGTTGTACGCAGGGAAAGGCAAAGCACATTGGCGTCATTCCACAGTCGCGCCCCCCGCGCGGTTTCACTATCGCTGCACAGGGTAGCCCGAATGCCAGGCACTTTATTGGCGGCAATGCTGACGCCGGTACCGGTCCAGCAAAACAGGATGCCTTCATCGGCTGCACCGCCTGCCACGTCATGCGCCACACAGGCTGCAACTTCCGACCAGGGTACAACAGCCCGCCCCGAAGGGCCATAAAAGGCTACCCGGTGGCCTTCGTGTTTGAGCATTTTCAGCACTGCATCCACGACGGGATTGCGTGCATCCGCACCGACCGAAAGCCGCATGCCGTCCTCCGATGATTTCTATTGTGCCATAGATCAGGTCACAATTTCAAGTGAGTTATTTCCGTACCGAGGGTAAGGAATGATAGATTAAAACTGGAAGGCGTCAAAAGGCGCCTTCCATTGAAACTTATTTTCATGGATTAACTATAAATCGGTTATTCGTAACGGAGCGCTTCCACTGGTTCCAAACCGGCAGCACGGTTGGCTGGATAAAGTCCAAAAAACAGGCCGACCGCAGTCGAAAAGATGGTCGCCAGGAGGATGGAATCCAGACCAACCTGGGGCGTGAAAGGCGTTCCGCTGGCGGCGGCAATGCGCCCGACGGCAAAGGCGATCAGATACCCCAGCCCGATGCCGATCAAGCCGCCCACCAGGCTAAGCAGGGAAGATTCGGTCAGGAATTGGATCAGGATATCGCGCCGGCGTGCGCCGATGGCTTTGCGCAGGCCAATTTCGCGGGTGCGTTCTGTGACGGATACCAGCATGATGTTCATGATGCCGATGCCGCCCACCAGCAGCGATATGGCCGCGATCCCACCCAGAAAGATGGTGAGCACGTTCGTGATTGTCTTGGCTGTGGCAACGAAGTCCTGCTGGCTGAAAACGGTGAAATCATCTTCTCCCAACTGGGTGCGGTGGCGTTGGCGCAGGATTTCTGCGATTTCATCGCTGGCTTGTTGAACGGTATCGGCGGTGGATGCCTCGACAAAGATCGTGTCTACCCGATCGTTGTTGCGGCGCACCAGCCGGGCGGTGGCTGTCGTCATGGGCACCAGCAGGACGTTATCCTGGCTGCCAAAGGTGCTGCCACCTTTGGATTTCAACACCCCGATCACGCGGAATGGCTGGCCTTCGACGCGAATAATCTCGCCCACCAATCCATCCCGCCTGTCGAAGAGTTTATCCGCCAGGTCTGGTCCCAGCACGGCCACTGAGGCGCGCGCCAGCATGTTATCGGGATTGATAAACTCGCCTTCGGTCAGTTCGTAATTTCGAACCCGCTGGTAATCGGGCGTAACCCCCATGATGCTGCTGCTGGTGGTGACCCCCGAGAAGGTCACTTCCACGTTCCCTTGCACCACCGGGGCGACCGCTGCCACCGAGGGCGCCTGAAACGGGTCGGCGATGGCGTTGGCGTCATCCAATGTGAGCGGTTTCCCGTTGCGTACGTTCCCCTGGGTGCTGCCGGAGAAGACAAACAACAGGTTGGAACCGATGCCGCTGATCGATCCGGTGATGGAATTCTGCGCGCCGGCACCAACCGCCAGCATGGCGATGACGGCCGCCACGCCAATGACAATGCCCAACATGGTTAACCCGGAACGCAATTTATTGGCGCTGAGACTTTCGACGGCTTCGCGGATGGCTTGCATGAAATTCATCGGGCAGCCTCCGCTTCCAAAACCTTGCCGTCCATGATGCGGATGGTGCGCTCCGTTTGGGCGGCAATGGCCGGGTCGTGCGTGACGATGATAATTGTCGTTCCGCGTTCCTTATTCAAGGTCAGGATCAACTCCATGATCTCTTTCCCGGAATGCGAATCCAGGTTTCCGGTCGGTTCGTCGGCCAACAGCATGGCAGGGTCGTTGACCAAGGCGCGGGCAATGGCAACCCGCTGCTGCTGTCCGCCTGAAAGTTCGGTCGGGCGGTGGTGAATGCGGTTTGCCAATCCAACGGCTACCAAGGCCTGGCGTGCCCGGTCGGTGCGTCCTTTGGTGATGGCGGCATACCGCAAGGGCAGTTCGACATTCGATAGGGCAGTTGTGCGTGAAAGCAGGTTGAAACTTTGGAAAACAAAGCCCACTTTTCGGTTGCGCACCGTTGCCAGTTCATCATCGTTCAGGCTGGACACCAGACCGCCGTCCAGGTAGTATTCACCACTGGTGGGGCGGTCCAGGCAACCCAGGATGTTCATCAAGGTCGATTTTCCCGAACCGGATGGGCCTGTGATGGCAACGACTTCACCGCGGTAAATCTCCAATGACGCGCCGTTCAAGGCGTGCACATCCATTTCACCCATGCGGTAAGTCTTGGTCAATTCGACGGCGCGGATGACAACATCGCGCTCGTTCATTGTCCCCTCATAAATCCGCCGCCGCCAGGTTGCAGGTTATTTAGGAACTCGCTGGGCGGATTGAGGATCACGGTGTCGCCTTCCTTGATGTCGCCGGCCACAATTTCGCTGTTAAGATCGGCGGTCGATCCAAGGGTAATCTTGACGGATTGCGGCAGGCCATTGACGAGTTTATAGACCACCCGCTCATTGTTTAACAGCCGCACAGCCCGGTTGGGAACCGTGAGGACGTTTTCCAGTTGTTCAACTACGATGTTCACGGCGGCTGTCATGCCCGGACGGACCGATTCATCGGTATCGGTCAATTCGATGGTGACGGTGAAGTTGACGGCTCCCTGGACGGCTGTACCGACGCGTCCCACCTGGGTCACTTTGCCGTTGTACTGCTTATTGGCGATGCCGTCAAATGTCAGGTTGGCATCCTGCCCGATTTTAATGCGGTTGATGTCAATTTCGGGGATTTGGACGCTGACCAACAGGTGTGACAGGTCGTCGATGCGCACTGCCAGGGTGCCTGGGCTGACCTGATCGCCAACCTTATTGTCCAATTCCGTGATTGTGCCGCTGAACGGCGCTTCCAGGCGAATCATATCGAGCGTCGATTGCAAGGCAGCCACACGCGCCTCTGCCGCGGTAATGGCATCCGGGTCGACCCCGTCCTTATAGCGGTCATAGGCACGCTGCGCATCCTTGACCTGGGCTTCAGCCAGCGCAATTTGCGCATCAGCCAATGCTTTTTCTTTTTCATCCGGCAGACCGGTTAGCCAGTTCAGGTTGGCAAGGGCCCGGTCGCGGTCGCGTTTGGCGCCTGCCAACAGCGTCAGGGCATTGGCGCGGCCCGGGTCGTCTTCCGGTTTTCCGCTGAAATTATCAAACAGCGCCTGCATTTGATCAACCTTGTCCTTCGCCAGATAGTAACTCGCCCGGGCGGCGGCAATGGTATCAGGACTGGCACGCTTGTAATCTTTGCTAGTGCGTTTCTTCTGCGCATCTTCCAAAGCTGTTTTTGCGTTGAGCAATGCGATCTCAGCCTGCGCGGCAGCGGTATCGGAATTCTTCAGGTTATCCAGGGTCTGGCGGGCGTTGACCAGGTCGGCCTCGGCTAAAATGATATTTTGTGCAAGCGAACCTTTGGCCAAGGAAAGCAGCACCTGGTTTTCTTTAACAACATCATCCAGCTTGATGTTGATCGACTCCACCTGCCCGCTCGTTTGCCAGGCCAGTACCGCGCTCTGGTTGGCACGCACGGTGCCCGTGGCGCCGACGATTGCCGTCAGGCTGCCGCGTTGAACCACCGCGGTCTGGTAGTTTTGAGCAGCAGTGGCCCGGGTGTTGCGAATGTTACGATAAATTAAAAATCCCCCAGCTATTAGAATGGCAATAATAACCAGCGTAATCACGGTTTTGCGTTTCATTCGATTTGTTTCCTTCCCCTCAATGATCTTTAAATCATCAGCATTTTTTATATATGTAATGTTTTCAGAACATATCATATCACCTTGGATTAAATTTCTGGTGAAAATGTCTAAGGTATAATTTGCCAGACATGAAAGCAATATTCCGGTCCATCGAAGCCATCCTGATTTCGGCCATCATATGCGTTTTCATGCTGGCAAACAGCGTTTATATGCCGGCGGATTTCACTGAACGAGTGAGGGCATTTACACGCGGCATCGAATTCGATTACACCGCCTGGGAATGGGACGCGGTTTTCTTAAAACTCACCCAAAGCGCCCTGGGAGCGCAACGCTACCTTGCTGCGGCGGATCAGGAACGCACTGTACAAAGCTGCATGAAGCTGATTTCCGACCTGGCGGACATGCAAAGCAAGATCGATCAGATCTACGCCGATCCGCAGGTGGCAGATCCGCAAATGGCTGCCCATGACCTGGTGGTCAAACAGACCGATCTGCAAAACCAGCGCCGCCAACTGGAGCCGATCTGCGAATCCATTTTGCAGCAGCAAGCCAGCCAGGCATTGGCTGAAACGGGGCTGGCATTGGGCGGTCAGACCCTTCCGCCGCTCCTGTACCATGTCACCCCGCTGCCGCTGGCTTTGATTGTTTCACCGCGCGATACCATTCGGCAGGATGCGATCATCTCGCTGCTGCCCGATTTAACCCTCGAACAAATTACTTTGCTGGAACAGCGGGTTGAAAAGAGTCTCAATGTTTCGGCGCTGGTGGTGGAAATTGGGGGCATGGGAACTTATCCGCCCATGGTGGCATCCACGGCTGATTTGTCGTGGCTGAGCGATACCATCGTCCATGAATGGACGCATAACTACCTCGATTTTCGCCCATTGGGATGGAATTATTCCACCACTTCCGAATTGCGCACCATGAATGAAACCACCGCCTCGATCGTTGGCGGCGAGGTGGGCCGGTTGATCATGCGCAGCTATTTTCCCGACCAGGTGCCCGCGTTACCCTTTGTGGAACAGATTTCTCCGCCGCAATGGATGGAATCCGGGTCGCAAACAGCCCAGTCCTTTGATTACCGTGCTGAAATGCACACCACCCGCTTAAAGGTCGATGCCTTATTGGCGGAAGGAAAAATTAGCCAGGCCGAGGAATATATGGAAGCCCGCCGCCGTTTCTTTTGGGATAACGGCTACCAGATTCGCCGCTTGAACCAGGCTTATTTTGCATTCCACGGCGCCTATGCCGATACGCCTGTTGGCGCGTTCGGGCGCGACCCGGTTGGACCGGCTGTGCGGGCACTGCGAGCTGAAACCGGCACATTGGCCGAATTTCTCAACCGGATTTCCTGGTTGACATCTTTTGATAAGTTGAAAAACCTGGTCACAGCGCCTGTCGTATCGAATCAGTAATCTTCGTCATCCATTCCCATACCAGAACCCGTGCCCAGGTCGGGCAATTCCTTCTCGATGTCCTCAGGGTTTTGGCCTGATTCAAGGCGCGAGACAACCTCGTCAAATTCGCCGCCCATATCCTCGCCCACTTCATGGCTCATTTCGCGCATCATCTTCCCGAGCGCGCGCGGATCTTCATCCAGTCCTGACAACCTGGCAGGGTCGGCCATGTTTGAAAGCCGGCTTTCATCCGACCGGGCAACGCGGATTTTCCCGATGCGGCGCTGCACATTGCTGCTCTGGCAATATGGGCAGACAACTTGCTTTACGCCATATTCGGAAAACTTCAAGAAAATATCAAAGCGTTTATGGCAGTCGAGACAGCGATATTCGTACGTCGGCATGCAGAATCCTCCGGTTGTAGTTCATCCTTAATCCATTATAATCATGCTACTATTAGATTTCCGTAGAAATAATTGGGATTGGAGCGGGATATTTTCTTATGGACCAAATTGTAAACAACGCGACCCTAACATTCGACCTGCAAAAACCGCAGCCGCTCTTCATCGTCATCTCCGGGCTCTCAGGGGTTGGGAAGGATGCCGTCATTGAAGGGCTGCTGAAACGAGGTATGCCGCTGCATAAAATTGTGACTGCCACAACGCGGCCTCCCCGTTCAACGGAGCAGGAAGGGGTCGATTACCTGTTTGTTTCGCATGAGCGTTTTCAGGAAATGATCGACAACAATGAGTTTATTGAATGCGCGTTGGTTTACAAAGATTACAAAGGCGTTCCACGCGATCAGGTCAAGAACGCCATGGACAGCGGATTGGATGTAATTATGCGGGTGGATGTGCAGGGTGCCCGCAAGTTTCGTGAATTGATCCCTGAAGCACTGCTGATTTTCATCACGCCAGCCAGCAAGGAGGATTGGCGCGAAATGTTGTTGGGCCGCAAAACCGATACGCAAGATCAGATTGAACAACGCATTGCAGCCGCTCCGGGAGAACTGGAAATGCTGCCAATTTTCGACTACATTGTTACCAATAAGTATTGCTGCCTGGACGCGACGGTGGATTCGATCATATCGATCATTCAAAGCGAACACATGCGCAATCCACACCGCAAGGTAAATATATGAACATTTCCCATTCAGCTCAAAGCGATATCCCGGTCAGCGCGCCGCCTGAACCGGCAGTCCGTTGGCGGCTGCCGACCCGCAACCCTTACGTGACCTACTTTTTGATTGTGTCCTGCGTGCTGGTTTATGCAGCGCAAATGATCACGCAATCCACCATGGGGGTCGATCTACCGGCAGCCTACGGGATGAAGGTTAACGCGTTGATCATCGCAGGTCAATATTGGCGCTTGGTGACACCGATGTGGCTGCATGGCTCGATCACGCACATTTTCTTCAACATGTATGCCCTCTACGTGATCGGCCGCGGGCTGGAGCAGCAATACGGACATTTGCGCTATGCAATTCTTTACCTGGTGAGCGGGTTCGCGGGCAATGTGCTATCATTTTTGCTCACGCCAGCGCCCTCCCTGGGAGCCTCGACCGCCATATTTGGCCTGGTGGCTGCCGAAGGGATTTTTATCTACCAGAACCGAAAACTCTTCCGCAACGCACGCTCCATGCTTGCCAACGTCGCTTTTATCGTCGTAATCAATCTGGCGCTTGGGTTTACCGGCAGCATTGATAATAACGGCCATTTGGGCGGGCTGTTGGGCGGCCTGTTGCTGGCATGGTTTGGCGGTCCATTATGGAAAGTGACCCAAACTCTGGGCGGTTTTGAATTGGTGGATCAACGCGATTCAAACCAGACGCTGATTGTTGGTGCGGTTGTCACGTTGCTTTTTGGCGGGCTGGCTTTTATTAAATTACTTCAATAAAGAATAAATGAACATCCTCGCGGCGGTCGTACAGGTTTTGCGCGATAATCCGCTCCTTTTGCTCTTTCTGGTGGCGGCCATTGGCTATCCGTTGGGCAGATTGAAAATTGGCGGCGCCAGCCTGGGCGTATCCGCGGTTTTGTTTGTCGGATTGGCCTTCGGCGCGTTGGATCCAAATCTGAAGCTGCCGGATGTGGTTTACAACCTGGGACTGGTGCTGTTCGTTTATACTATCGGGCTGAGCAGCGGTTCAGTATTCTTTGGTTCTCTGCGCCGGCAGGGAATGAAGAGTAACCTGCTGGTGTTGGGTGTACTGCTGCTGGCTGGCGCTCTCACCGCAACCGCCAAGTTATTGTTTGCTATCAAGACTCCCCTGGCGGCGGGTATGTTTGCCGGCAGCCTGACCAACACGCCAGCGCTGGCGGGGGTGTTGGAACATATCCGCGCTGTCGCACCGGCCGGGCTATTGGAACAGATGAGCGCCGAACCTGTGATTGCCTACTCTTTGACCTACCCGGTGGGGGTGTTGGGCATGCTGCTGGTCATTTACCTGCTTCAGCGCGTATGGAAGGTTGACTACCACGCTGAAATGGAAAATGCGCGTGAATACGGCGTTGCCCAGGAGCCGTTGGAAAGCTGTACCGTACTAGTGGTGGTCAACCAGCCGATTACGATTGCTGAATTGGTTTCGCGCAATGATTGGGATGTCGTCTTCAGCCGCATCAAACATGACGGCCAGGTTCATCTGGTGACAGGTCAGGACTGCCTGGCAGCGGGCGATTTGCTGAGCGTGGTGGGCCGCAAGGACGATCTCGAACGGGTGACCGCCATGTTGGGTCAACCCGCAACGGAACGGCTTGAGTTCGACCTGAGCGTTTATGACAAACGGCGCGTTTTTGTCTCGAATCCGGCCATGGCCGGGCGGCGGCTGCGCGATCTGCGCCTGGGCGAACGGTTTGGCGCCATCGTCAGCCGGATTCGCCGCGGCGACCTGGAAATTTTGCCGCACGGCGATACTGTGCTGGCATTGGGCGACCAGGTCCGTGTGCTCGCTCCTCATGATAAATTAGGCCTGGTGGCCAATTTTTTTGGCGATTCATACCGGGCAGTCAGCGAAATCGATGTTTTGGCCTTCGGGTTGGGGGTTGCGCTGGGCCTGCTGGTTGGCATGATTCCCATTCCGCTGCCGGGAGGGGTAACGCTGCGCCTGGGCATTGCCGGCGGTACGCTGGTGACAGCCCTGGTGTTTGGCGCAATGGGACGGACGGGACCAATCATCTGGGAAATGCCTTACAGCGCCAACCTGACCCTGCGGCAAATCGGTCTGGTCCTGTTCCTGGCCGGCATTGGTACCCGTGCCGGTTATGCCTTCTTTTCCACCCTGCAACAGGGCGACGGTTGGCTGGTGCTGGCGGTGGGTGCTGGACTGACGTGCATCACCGCGCTGGTAACCTTGTGGGTAGGGTATAAGCTTTTGCATATTCCAATGGGCATGATGGTGGGCGTGCTGGCCGGTCTGCAAACGCAGCCGGCCGTGCTGGGCTTTGCGCTCGAACAGAGCGGCAATGAACTGCCCAATATCGGTTATGCCACCGTCTACCCGGTGGCAATGATCGTAAAAATCCTGCTTGCACAGATACTATTGATCATCTTTCTTTAGGACCTGGCTGATGGTCATATGACCGTCACAGTAAATTCAACATAAATGCACCCTGGCAATGTGATGCCAGGGTGTTTGCATATGTTAACTATTTTTGTAAACTTTAAGCCGAATTAGGAGACAAAAATTATGAGTATTGTCCTTGAAACTGCTCCACCTGAATTAGAATTAGCTCCTGCCCCCATCGATTCAGCGCCAACAGCCGCAGCGCTGCCGACCATGAAAGAACTAAACCCCTTACTGGCACCCTACCAGCGTGCAGACACGCGCAAAGCAGTGCTGCAACTGGTGACGACATTACTGCCGTTCTTCGCAATGATGTATGCGATGTACCGCAGTCTGGAAATTTCCTACTGGCTAACGCTGGCCCTGGCAATTCCCAGCGCTGGTTTATTGGTGCGGACTTTTATCTTCTTCCATGATTGCGGACACAACTCATTTTTCCCTTCCCGCCAGGCGAATAAGATTGTTGGCTTCCTGTTGGGTGTTTTGGTTTGGACTCCAAGCGAGCATTGGTGGCACGCGCATGCCGTGCACCATGCCACCAGCGGCAACCTGGATAAGCGCGGCGTGGGCGATGTGACCACGCTGACGGTGGAGGAATACCGCGCCCTGCCGCTGATTCAGCGGATTGGATACCAGCTTTTCCGATTTCCGTTGATCATGTTTGGACTGGGACCGGTTTTTACATTCTTCATCATGCACAGACTGCCCATGCCAAAATTTGGCCGCAAGGAAAACCTGAATGTTCTATGGACAGATTTTGGGATTCTGGCGGCCGTTGTATTTGGGAGCATCCTGTTTGGCGGCGTGTGGAATTACCTCAGAATCATCCTTCCCGTCGTCTGGTTGGCGGGCATGACCGGCATCTGGATGTTTTACGTCCAGCACCAGTTCGAAGGAGTGTACTGGGCACGCGACGAAGAGTGGAACTATGTCGCCTCGGCGCTGCTTGGTGCTTCCTATTATCAACTGCCGCGTCTACTCCAATGGTTCACGGGCAACATTGGCTTTCACCAAATCCACCACCTCAGCCCGCGCATTCCAAACTACAATTTGGAAGCCTGCTATCGGAAAAATGCCTTGATACAAAAGCATACCCAGGTCATTTCGTTTCGCAATGGATTTCGCACCGTTCGTCTGGCACTCATTGATGAAAGCAACCGCAACCGCATGCTGAGCTTTCACGATATGCTTTAGCTGCCTGGTTCGGTGATTACTAAAAAGCGGCGTCCCAATGGACGCCGCTTTTTTGTAGCTTCAAGGTTTGCGCTTTACTTGGCTGCCAGTTGTGGTGCACCCTGGTCGCCAGCCAGGTTCGGCTTGAATCATTACTCGATGAAAACCTCGACGTGTTCGCCGTCTTTTTCATCCATGACGTCGACAATCTGGCCGACCTCGCCGGAATTGATGAACGCCATCAACTCGTTTACGTCCAGACCTTCCACTTCGGGTGAAAAACGCATGCCCATCTTCACACCGGCGGAAACCATGTTTAATGGGAGGCGAACATTGACGCGCGTCTTGCCGCTGTCGGTATCGGTGACACGGACGCGAAACCACTTGCCCGGGCGGCTGGGAATGGCTGCGGCTGCCGGAGTCTTTACGGAATTTGGGGAAGGAATATCTTCCAGGGCTTCAAGCAATTGGGCTGCCTGACTGGCAGAAATTTTGCCTTCCTGAAGCATTTTTAATACCCGCAGGCGTTCTTCTGTCTGTACCATGATTAACCCTTCCTTCCTTGCAGATCACCCTCGACCGCCTCGGCTTTTTTCACGCCGCGGAGCTGTTGTTGGGCATCCTCGGATGAAATCTTGCCCTGTGAAAGGTCGTCTAAAATCCGCAGGCGGTCCTCTGCACTCAGCCGGATAATTTGCGGCTGGATTTCTTCCTTGCCGGGTTCAAATCCCAGCCCGCGAATGACATCATTCAAACGGTTGCGCAAGGTCGGGTAGGAGAGATTCAGTTCTTCTTCCATCCGGTTGAGCCGGCCTTCGCAGCGGATGAACGTCAGTGCGAATTGCATCTGTTCTGGGGACAGGTTGGCAAACAGGTTGCGTCCCGGGCTAAAGTGGCCTTCAATCGTGGTATCGCATTGCGGGCAATAAAGGCGGGTGACAGCCAGTTCACCGCTGCAGATTGGACATTTGGTTAAAATCGAATTCATTGGGGCTCCTTCGGACCTTTTCATATTCAAGAATCACAACCTGCAGCACCTGCAACCCATAAAGCCATTTGATGTAATGGATTTACTCGGGTGGCATTCCTGCTAATTTGAGAATATTTTAGCATGGAATGCGATAATGTCAATATGTAACTTGAGTATTATTATATATAATTAATATTTGTTCAATAATATTTAGTTTATGATTTGATTATTGTGATGCGCTTCTTTCAGCAAACACGAACCAGTTTCCTTTACGCCGGGATGAATCATCCGGAGCCCGGTCATAGTAAATTTCAAATATGCGCCCGGACGCAACCCGGACGCGGAAAAAGAAGCGCCCTACGCCCCAAGAACCAGCCCGGGAAGCATGCTGCAGGTGGACGGGCATCATATTGCGCGCCATGCGTCCACGCCGGCGGAAATCCTGCCATTCAGACAACATTTCGACGACGCGAAATTCTTCACCGCGCCACAGAAAACCTTGCGGACATTCCGGTTTCTTCTCAAACAGCGGCGGCTGGTCGTAATGGACTTCAATGGGTTCATCAATGAAACGCAAAGGAAGATCATTCACATAATTATTCTAAGTGGTTTTCTACCAAAAAAAGTCTCGGAATGTTAAGAGTTTTTTCTTTGGAAGGGCTTAGCCACTTCATACCGTTCATGCGCTGTGATATACTTTTAGGCAGTTAAATTAATTTGATTTTTGCTCAACAGTCAATTCCCACGGATGGTTGTATGAAAACACTCATTCTAATGCGCCACGCCAAATCCAGTTGGAAACATCCCGAGATTAAAGACCATGAACGCGGCCTGAACAAACGCGGAAAGAAGGATGCTCCGCGCATGGGCAAGCTGCTGGTAGATAATGAATTGATTCCGCAGCGGATTCTTACCTCCACAGCCGTGAGATCGCGCATGACGGTTGAGGCCGTTGTGGAAGTCATGAATTATACCGGCGAGGTTTCCTACCTCGACTCGCTCTATATGGCTGAACCGGATATTTACCTTGAATTATTGTCTTTGATGCCGGATGATCTCGAGCGCATCCTGGTGATTGGCCATAATCCTGGTTTGGAAGGGCTCTTGCAAATTCTTAGCGGGCGGGTCGAATCACTATCCACTGCCTCGGTGGCTTACCTTTCGCTTCCGATAAAAAGCTGGAAAGATATCAGGGTTCATGAAAATCCTGCCGAATTGGTTGCCTTGTGGACCCCGCACGACATGAAGGATGAGAAAGCCGAAAAAGACGCCAAGGAAGAAAAAGAAGCCAAAGAGATCAAAGAGAAAGAAGCAAAAGCGAAGGAAGAGAAGGCGAAGGAAGAAAAAGCAAAGGAAACCAAAGCTGCCAAAGCCGCGAAGGGTGCGAAAGACAAAAAACCTGCCAGGCGAAAGAGCACTGAAAAGAAATAGGGTTTTTCGAAAGCAATTTCCCTTTGCTTTGTTTTTGAAATCCAAATAGATGGGAATCGAATGATCAGCATGGTGAATATTCTTGGGGAACAATTCGATCAGGAAGTGTTGAATTCCAAGCTGCCGGTGATGGTGGAATTTGGCGCGGCTTGGTGCGGCCCCTGCAAACGGCTGGAACCTGAATTGGAAAAACTGGCACTGCAATGGAAGGACCGCATGCGCCTGCTGCATATGGATGTGGACGAAGCCAGCGACCTGGCGGTGCGCATGAACGTGATGAGCGTCCCAACGGTCATCTTGTTCGTTAATGGCGAGGCGAAACAGCGCGTGATGGGTTTTCAACCATTAAGCCGTTTGGTCGAGAAATTCGAAGCATATCTCTAATCTGGGAAAATCGGGGCAGCCTAATGAACCCCGATTTTTTCTTTTAACCGTAAGGAGTCCTGGCATGAAATCCGTGGAAAATCGGCCATTTGGCCTTTGGAAGAGCCCATTCACTGGCGACGCACGAGCCGACCGGGCAAGTTTCCGCGATGTACGCTGGGATCCGGCCAATGGCGATTTACTCTGGCTGGAACGCGGTTCGGAAAACACGGTTTTGATGATCAAACCGGCGGGTGGACTGCCCCGAATACTGAGCGATGCATATGACATTGGCGGCAGGGTGGGCTATGGCGGCGGCGATTTTGATGTGCGCGCAGGCACGGTGATTTTTGTTGACCGCGGACGGCAGCTCTTCCGGCTGGAAGTGGAGAGCGGCACACCCCAGCCGATAACCCCGGAAATGGGTACGCTGGCGTCGCCAGCGCTTTCGCCGGACGGACGCTGGGTTGTTTTTGTGGCGAGTAATGGCCAGGAGGACGCGCTTTATTTGGTCGATGCACACGGCGCGCAACCGCCCAGTAAATTGGCCTGGGGCGCCGATTTTTATATGGATCCGGTCTGGCATCCAGATGGCACCCGCCTGGCCTGGGTGGAATGGAAACACCCCGATATGCCCTGGGATGGTGCCTCCATTGTGCTGGCTAGCCTCGCAGGTGAGCCGCCCCGCATAGCCCATTCCAGGCTGGCTGCTGGCCAAAAGGATGCTCCGGCACTTCAACCGCAATTCTCGCCGAACGGCCGCTGGATAAGCTACCTGACCTGTATGGGTGAATGGGACCAACTGGTGGTTATGGAGCTGGAAAGCCGGGAACGACGCAAACTGGTGCAAGGGCAGGGTGTCTCGCTGGTGCCGCCTGCCTGGGTGCAGGGCATCCGCAGCTACGGCTGGTCGGGCAAAAACCAGAATCTGGCCTTCCTGCGCAACAACGCCGGCTTCATTTCGCTCAATAGCGTTGATATGACTGGCGCAAGCCAGCGTACCCAGCTGGGCGATTTCACCTGGGCAACCCAGTTATGCGTTTCGCCGCTCGAGGACCAGGTGGCATTCTTCGCATCCGGGTCAGCCCTCCCGGTCCGGCTGGCAGCCCTCGATGAATATGGGCTGCATATTGAAGCCGGCGCTGAAATGAATGCAGTGGCAGCGGATTATTATTCTCCTGCCCAGCCTTTGCGCTGGAAATCAGCGGACGGCGCCTGGATCTACGGTCTCTTTTATCCACCCACCAACCCGGACTTCGCCAGTGAAGGGCTGCCGCCGGCCATTATCCGCGTGCATTCAGGCCCGACCATGCAGGCAGTGGCGGAATTTAACGAGGAAGCGCAGTATTTCACTTCGCGCGGCTTTGCCTGGCTGGAATTGAATTACCGCGGCAGCACAGGGTACGGAAGAAGCTATCAACGCGCTTTGAACGGCCGTTGGGGAGATTTGGACATTTTGGACACTGTGTCAGCAGCACAGGCGTTGGTCAGGCTGGGCAAGGCTGACGGCAACCGCCTGGCTTTGTACGGCTCGAGCGCCGGCGGATTTACTGTATTGAACACCCTGATCCATTTCCCCGGAAAATTCCGCGCCGCAATCGATGCATACGGTGTTAGCAACCTGCTCACCTTGGAAAAAACCACTCATAAATTCGAACGATTCTACAATACCCGCCTGGTAGGTCCCCTGCCGCAGGCTTTGAAGGCCTATCGTGAGCGGTCGCCGGAATTTCAGGCAGACGCCATCCGCGACGCGTTGGCAGTCTTTCAGGGCGATGAGGATCCAGTCGTGCCGCCGGCCCAATCTGAAGCAATTGTGGCTGCATTGAAGCGGAATAATGTGCCATATCTTTACCGGTTGTATGCTGGCGAGGGTCACCGCTTTCGCAAGCGCGAAACCCGCCTGGATTTCATCGAAAGCATGGAACGCTTTCTGGTGGAACATTTAGTTTTGCCTGACTAAGAATTGACGGTCATCCAATGTGCAAATTGGCAAACTGCCGATAAAATTGAAGAAGTAGCCATTTTTACGCCCGGTATAGCCAACAGGCAGGGCTGACGACAACGGGAGAAGCATGAGTAGGATTTCCACAACCAATAACGCTGAACAAGAAAAAAGCAATGTCGCTGCCACATCAGTAATCGCCGCGGTGGGTCTGACAACCTTCAAAATCATTGTCGGGCTGATGACCAACAGCCTGGGCATCCTGGCGGAGGCAGCCCACTCGGGGTTGGACCTGGTGGCGGCATTGGTGACGTTTTTTGCGGTGCGCATTTCCGGCAAACCTGCCGATAAACAGCATACCTACGGACACGGCAAAATCGAAAACCTGTCTGCGCTTTTCGAGACGCTGCTGCTGTTGGCCACCTCGGTCTGGATCATTTATGAAGCCATCCAGCGATTATTCTTTGCCACCGGGGTCGAAATTAAACCTTCGATCTGGGCTTTTATCGTGATGGGCGTTTCGATTTTCATCGATTACAACCGCTCGCGCATGCTCTCCAAGGCGGCGAAAAAACATAACAGCCAGGCGCTGGAAGCCGATGCGCTGCACTTCAGTACCGATATTTGGAGTTCAACAGTGGTCATCCTTGGCCTGATTGGGGTGGCGGTTGCCGCGAAGGTGCCATCATTGGCGTTCCTGCACAAAGCTGATTCGATCGCTGCCATGGCGGTGGCGCTCATTGTGGTTTATGTCAGCTACCAATTGGGCATGCGTACCATTCATGGGCTGCTGGATACCGCACCGGACGGTAGCCAGGAAAAAATTGAGGCCGCGGTAAAGGCTGTTCCTGGCGTGATGGGCGTACATAAAATCCGCATTCGCGGATCTGGACCTGATCAATTCGCCGAAATCCACGTCCTTTTTGATCGAACGATGCCGCTCGAGGATCTGCATCCATTGACCGAAAAAGTGCAGGCAGCCATCGCCGAGGTACTGCCAGGAACATATGTGACTGTCCACCCGGAACCAGCACCGCCGGTTGAAGAAAGCTCTGAAAAACCTCACGATTGACCATGAAAAACGCCCCTGGATTTCCCCAGGGGCGTTGCTTTTGGTTTCGAGTTGAAAGATTATAGGACTTTTTCTTCTTTGAGCTGAATTCCGGCCAGCTGTTCGAGGATGGCAATGACGGCTGAATTATCCAGATCGCCCAGGCCGAGGGTGGACATGGCGTTAAATAGCTGGGCATTGACGGCTGTTGAGGGCAGGGCAACACCGTATTCGCGGGCTGTTTCAAGCACAATGTTCAGGTCTTTGGCCTGCATGCGCGCCTTGAATCCGGGCTGGCGGTTACCGGCAAACAAACGGGGCGGCTTGACGTCCAACGTCCAACACTGGGCTGCACCGCCGCGGATGGCTTGAATCACCTTGACCGGATCAGTGCCGGTTTTCTGCGCCAGCACCAGCAATTCACCCATTGCCACCATCTGGGCGGCCACCATAATCTGGTTGGCTGCCTTGGCCACCTGCCCGCTGCCAGCCTCGCCGACGTGGGTGATAGTCTTGCCCATGGCTTCGAAGACCGGGCGGACGGTCTCGAGCGCTGCGTCCGGACCGCCAACCATGATGGAAAGGGTGGCATTGCGGGCGCCGATATCCCCGCCGCTGACAGGTGCGTCCAATGCAGCTACGCCAGCTTCGGCCAACCGGCGGGAGACTTCGCGCGCGGTAGCCGGTTTGATGGTCGAATTGTCGACGAAGATGAGGCCGGCATGGGCGCCCTCAAGAATCCCTTGCGGACCCAGCACCACCCGTTCGATATCCGGCGAGTCAGGTAAATTGGTGAAAACCACATCCACCTGGCGGGCAACTTCGGCGGGCGTGGTCGCGGCGGTAGCGCCTTCGGCAACCAGCTCGTCGACGGCAGCCCGGCTGCGGTTGTGAACCACTAACGGAAATCCGGCTTTGAGAATATTGCGCGCGATGGATTTGCCCATCAAGCCGAGACCGATATATCCTACCTTGAGCATATTGCCTCCTTCGATTAGTCCTAGCAGTTATCATACGGCATTTAAAGACTGCCTGACAACCTTGCAAAAATCACCTTTTTTGCAAAAGAAAAGCCCGCCTTGTGGAAAGCGGGCTTTTTTTATAATCACAATTCTTACAGACCGGCAGCCTTGCGCAGCGCAGCGGCCCGGTCAGTGCG
This sequence comes from uncultured Longilinea sp., assembly GCA_964536805.1. Taxonomy (GTDB): domain Bacteria; phylum Chloroflexota; class Anaerolineae; order Anaerolineales; family Anaerolineaceae; genus Longilinea. Next base: position 39,457 of record CAZHYQ010000002.1, on the reverse strand, counting down.
TTCCCAGGTGAAGTCGGCATCTTCGCGGCCGAAATGCCCGTAGGCAGCCGTCTTGCGGTAGATTGGACGGCGCAAATCCAGGTCGCGGATGATGGCACCAGGGCGCAGATCGAAATGCTTTTGAACCAGGTCGGCAATTTGTTCATCGGGGATGATGCCAGTGCCAAAGGTTTCGACATTAATACTGAGCGGGTGGGCCACGCCGATGGCATATGCGACCTGCAACTCGCAGCGTTCGGCCAGTCCGGCAGCAACCACGTTTTTGGCAACCCAACGGGCTGCATAAGCCGCCGAACGGTCGACTTTGGTCGGATCCTTGCCGGAGAAGGCGCCGCCGCCGTGCCGCCCCATGCCGCCGTAGGTGTCCACGATAATCTTGCGACCGGTGACGCCAGCATCGCCCATGGGGCCGCCAATAACGAAGCGGCCGGTGGGGTTGACGAACACTTTCATTTCCTTATTGCGCAGGTCTTCCGGAATGACCGGGGCAATGACGTGCTCGAAGACGCCTTCCTCGATGTCATGGTGTGATACCTCTTCGGTGTGCTGGGTGCTGACAAGGACGGTATCGACGCGCACTGGTTTGCCAAAGGAGTATTCAACCGTTACCTGCGATTTGCCATCTGGGCGCAGCCACGGCAGGGCGCCGCTCTTTCGGACTTCTGCCAGGCGGTGAGTGAGTTTGTGGGCCAGATAAATGGGCATGGGCATCAGCGTGGGGGTTTCGTTACAGGCAAACCCGAACATCATGCCCTGGTCGCCCGCGCCGAGGTCTTCAACGCCGTCTTGGGATTTTTCGCCAGCCTTGGATTCAAGCCCCTGATCGACGCCCATGGCAATATCAGTGGATTGGCGGGCAATGGCAACCTGAACGGCGCAGGTATTGCCGTCGAACCCTTTCTCGCTGGCATCGTAACCGATGTCCTTAATCACCTGCCGGACAAGCGTGTCGTAATTTAGGGTGGCATTGGTGGTGATCTCGCCCAGCAGCATCACGAAACCGGTTTTTGTGGCGGTTTCACAGGCAACCCGCGAGCGCGGATCCTGTTCAAGACAGGCATCCAGAACGGCATCGCTGATTTGATCGCATAATTTGTCGGGGTGGCCTTCCGTCACCGATTCCGAGGTGAACAGGTACTTGGCCGAATTCATAAAGGTTGTATTCATCCAGTGTCCTCCAAACACAACAAAAATGCCCCATCCGGAGTGGAGGGGCATACGTAATTCAACGAAACGCTACCCTCTCATCTTCCAGAACTTTCTGCCGGAATTGGCACCTTGAGAAACTCGTAAGAGTTTAGTAGGTTGCCGAGGCTTCATCGGGCCGGTCCCTCCGCCTCTCTGGATAAGAGCGCCACATGGGGCTATATCATTTGGCTATCGGGCAAGAGTTTATCACATTTCGGACAACCTGTCAAAGACCGTTGCTGTAAACTCGCCTGGCGCCAATTTATTAATATCTACCGGTGAAAATAATTATTCACCGGAACGCTTGATTTGAAAGGTGTCAAAATCACGCGCGACCGTAGTGTTGGCGAACACATCCTGGGCTTCCTGCTGCACATCCTTCTCGCGGTAGCGGCGGGAGATGTGTGTGAGCAGCAACTGGCCAACACCCGCCCGCTGGGCCAGGTTGGCTGAATCGCGCGCCGTGAGGTGGCCGAATTGCCTGGCCATTTCGGCTTCTTCATCCAGATAGGTCGATTCGATCACCAGCGCATCGGCGCCGCGGCATACTTCCACCAGGCTGTCCGTTTCACCGGAATCGCCGATTACCACCAGGCGCGTGCCGGGGTGAAATTCACCCAACACATCGGCTGGCTGAATGACGCGCCCATCCGGCAGCGTGGCTGCACGCTCTTCCACCAGGTCGCGCCGCCACGGACCTGGCGGAATGCCAAGCGCCTCGGCTTTTTCCGGTAAGAATGGACGGCGGCCTTTTTCCTCGAAGATGTACCCCAGGCTTTCGGACCCGCGGTGATGGACATGAAAAGCAGTGATGGTGAAATCAGGCCCATCAAAAACCAGACCGGGGGATAAAACGCGCAATTGCACTGGCATAGGCGGGCGGTTTCCCCGCAGCACCACGCCGTAAAGCAAATCGCGGATACGGTCGATGGCGCCGGCTGCGCCGGCGATTTCGAGCTCCTCGATCGATTCCCAGCGCATAAAGGTGGATAATAAACCAGCCAACCCGAGGATATGGTCGAGGTGGCCGTGCGTGATCAAGATCCGGTTAAGGCGTTTAAACCCAATGCCAGACTGCAGGATTTGACGTTGGGTTCCCTCGCCGCAGTCAATCAAGAAACGGTATTCATCGTGCATGACAACCAACGCGGGTAAATTGCGTTTTGCGGAGGGAGCCGAAGCCGATGTGCCGAGAAAAACTACTTCAAACAATAGCTTTGGCGCATCCTTTCAGAAAGTGTCCCTTATTTTACCCTAAGTTGCCTCCGATCGCCGGATCGAGTTTTGGACAAAGTGAGTGTACAATTGGGGTGACTGAAAGACACCCTGGAGGATTGAAATGGAACTGATCAGCGTCAAGATTGAAAAACCGGAAGAGATGAATTTCATTTTGGGGCAATCCCACTTTATCAAGACCGTTGAAGACATGCATGAAGCGTTGGTAAGCGCGGTTCCCGGCATCCAATTCGGCCTGGCCTTTTGTGAAGCCTCAGGCATGTGCCTGGTACGCTGGAGCGGTACCAACGCTGATTTGATCGAACTGGCCAAAAAGAATGCCCTGGCGATTGGGGCGGGGCACAGCTTTATCCTGTTCCTCGGCGAGGGTTTTTACCCGATCAACGTACTGAAAGTAATCCAAAACGTGCCTGAAGTTGCTGGCGTTTTTTGCGCAACCGCCAATGAAACCGAAGTGGTCATCGCCGATAATGGCGTTGGCCGCGGGATCATGGGAATCATCGAAGGATCCAAACCTAAAGGCGTCGAGGGCGAAAAAGACATCGCTTGGCGCAAAGATCTGCTGCGCAAAATCGGTTACAAGCTGTAGTTTGATACTGAAAAGGATTGCATCTGGAACTTTCACGCGGCTGTTCTCGTCTTATTTCCAGCAGGTAAAGACCTGTCTGTTCGAATGCCGGTTTAAGGAGCGATCATTATGAAGAAATTAATACCCGTGTTAATTATTTTTGTTTTTCTGCTTTCTGCCTGCGGGAACCTGCCCTTGCCGGGCGGACCGACTGCGCCCACATCCTCATCGGATAGCGATATGGCGACGCGCGTATCTGGCATTCTGACGGCCATGCCGACCGTCACCAGTGAGGCAGTCGCTCAGACTTCCGCGCCGCAATCGCTGCCAACCATTGCTCCCACGGCTACCCAGACTGCGGCTGCCGAAGTTCCAACCGCCACCCAACCTGCGCCGACCGCTACAACCGCGCCGCAGGTAACGCCAACGGAAAACCTGACACCGGTTGCTACATTTACCCCGCAAGGTGGCGCCACGCAAGGGCCGACGGCTGTTCCCTCCGGTGACGATCCGCGCGTCAAGCTGGGCAGTCCGGCCTGGACAGATACCATGGACGGCAGCGATAATTGGCCGACTGGCAGCAGCGATTTCAGCGAAATCGATTTTTCCGGCGGCAGCATGTTATATACCCCGCTAAAGACCACCGCTGGCTGGCGCCTGACCTGGCCAAAAATCGCCGACACCTATATTGAAATGTCGGTGCGGTCGGGCAACTGCGCCAATAATGATTACTACGGCATCATCTTCCGCGTACCGGATCTGAACGATGCTGACCAGGGTTACCTGCTGAGTGTGAGCTGTGAAGGCAAGTATTCGCTGCGGCTGTGGAATGGGCGGGAAGGTGCGAACGGCAAAATGACCACCCTCATCCCCTGGACGGCCAGCGACAAGATCGTAGCTGGTGCAGACCAACTCAACCGTGTTGGCGCGATGATGATCAACGACCGGCTGCTGGTTTACATCAACGGCAAGCTGATCAAGGAAGTGAAAGACAGCACCTTCAAGGAAGGCTACTTCGGCATATTTGCCGCGCAGGGTAAGGACCAGAAGGAATTCACAGTTAAAATCGAAGAAATGAGTTACTGGAAAAACCCGCAGCCGTAAGGCTGAAGTAAGAAGAAAGCAAAACGGACTGGTGAACCTGCCAGTCCGTTTTTTATCATTGGATTGTCATCCTGAGCCGAAGGCGAAGGATCTAAACTGAGAAATGAGATCCTTGAGCCCTTTCAGGGACTCAGGATGAAATTCTCTTTACAGGATCTTTGCCACTACCTCTATACCGTTCAGCGCCATGTGGTGGAGGAAGGTGGCGTGCAGGAAATCGCCAGGATGCGGAGGGATGCCCTGGGCAAGCGCAACCTTGACCGGGGTGTCATAGGTATCCACGCAATTGGCCGGGATGACAACACGCCGCTGCAGCTGGCGGGCATTGGCATCCAGGCGCAGGTGCATGGCAATCTGATAAACGCATAGATCGGTGCAATCGCCGACGATCAGGAAGGTGTTGATCTCGGGGTGATCTGCAAGCCAGGCATTCAGGCCGGTGTTCAGTCCGGAATGGATCGAGTTCTTCTCGATGATCGTCATTTCGGGATAAAAGGGCAGCGATTGAATGGCTTCCACCGTTTCGGATTCCTGGCTGCCGCGGATGCAGTGCGGCGGAAAGGAACCGAACTCGACCGCGTCCGGTTCGTGCGTATCCTGGGTGAGAACGATGTGGCGGATTCCGCGCGTCCAGGCGCGTTTGAACAAGGCCACGCAAGCTGGAACAATGCTGTTGACGCGCGGGCTGGCCAGCGGTCCGATGCTGCAGAAACCTTTAATCAAATCCACTGAAAAAACGGCTGTTTCGCCCGGGATCGGTGCAACTTCCTCCAGCGTTTTTTCAGGCAGGCCAGCCAGCCATGTATCCAGGTAGGATAGATAGGATTTTCCATTAAGGGTGAGAGGTTCAGGCATGCTCGCTACTCCTTTTTCAGTCACCGATGCAAGAGTGATCGATGCCAGACTTTGTGTATAAATTACACAAATTGTAATCGCTTCACAGCGGCTGTCAAGTGCTTTACAACGTCGTTTCTTGTAAATGTTTTTCGCATTCGCACTAACTCAAACCGGGAAATGCCCGACGCTCTATGCTAAAATGATACTTCATATCCTTGATTACCCCCGCAAGCAGGGGAAACCACCCACGGTTTTTGGGAGAACAGCATGTATTTTGCAAAAGTGAACGGTGAACGCGTTTACCTATCGCCGGTTGCGCCGGAGGATGCCGCGCTGTGGGCTGGCTGGCTGAATGACCTGGCGGTGAGCGTGCCGCTGGGCGATGAAGCCTACATGACCTATGGCCTCGAACGGGCACAGCGGGATGTGAGTGAAACAGCTCAACGGCAGGACCACGTTTTCACCATTGTTGAGAAATCCACCAACAGGGCTATTGGGCGCTGCCTGTTGTTTGGCGTCAACCTGGTTGACCGGAACGCGATGATCGGCATATTTATCGGTGAAAAGGAATATTGGGGCAAAGGTTACGGACAGGAAGCCATACGTCTGCTGCTGGATTTTGGCTTTAACCTGCTCAACCTGCACAACATCATGCTGGGCGTGTTCGCCTACAACGAGCGCGCCATCCACGCATATCAGCGGCTTGGTTTTCACGAGATTGGCCGGCGGCGCGAGGCCCGGTGGATCGGCGGGAAAGCCTACGATGTCATCTTCATGGATCTGCTGGAGGAGGAGTTTCGTGCGCATTACGCCAGCGTAATATCGGTCCAGTGAGGGTACATCCGTCGATATTATTGGTGAAAGAATAGGGATTATCGGTATGAGCCTTGAAGAAATTATTTCCCAAATCGAACCCTGGCACGCAGTGCTGACCAAGTTGGGGGTCGCGCGCCTGGTGCTGTTTGGACCGCCTGTGCAGCAAGGATTCATTCGCAAACGCGAACTCGATTTGATTTACCAACCCATGGCGCCGGTTACCTTCGATGAGTACTGCAAGTTGAAACGGTTTCTGGAGGTGCTTTTACAGTGCCGGGTGGATCTGGCAATCGCTGACCTGGAGCTGGCTGAGGTGGATCCATTTACCGATCCACTGGCATTAGTTTTGATTTAATCCCAGCATTTCCAGGGAGATAGGGAAAGCGGTTGTTGAAGGAATAATAATTTCCCACAGCGTCTGTGTTAAAATCCACCCATGCCCAATCGCATCTACTTCGCTGACAATCTGCCCGTCCTTCAGTCTCTTCCCTCTGAATCAATCGACCTGATCTACATCGACCCGCCGTTCAACACCGGTCGAACGCAGGCGCGCAAGCAGCTGCACACCGTGCAGGACGAGCAGAACGGCGACCGGGTGGGCTTCCAGGGGCGCAGCTACCGCACAGTTTCGCTGGGCGAGCGCGCATACCAGGACCAGTTCGATGATTACCTGGGCTTCCTCGAGCCGCGCATGATCGAGGCGCGCCGGCTGTTGAAAGCCAACGGCAGCCTGTATTTTCACATCGACTACCGCGAAGTGCATTATTGCAAGGTGCTGTTGGACGGCATTTTCGGGCGCGAGTCGTTTCTCAACGAGATCATCTGGGCGTACGATTATGGCGGGCGCACCAGGAAGAAGTGGCCAGCCAAACACGACAACATCCTTTGGTATGCGAAGGATCCGCATAATTACATCTATAACGTGGACGATATCGAGCGCATTCCCTACATGGCGCCAGGGTTGGTGGGACCCGAAAAGGCGGCCCGCGGCAAGCTGCCCACCGACACCTGGTGGCACACCATCGTACCGACCAACAGCCGCGAGAAAACCGGTTACCCCACCCAGAAGCCGCTGGGTATACTGCGGCGCATCGTGCGAGCCTCCTCGCCGCCGGGCGGGGTGGTGCTGGACTTCTTTTCCGGCAGCGGCACCACCGGTGCGGTCTGCCTGGAGTTGGAGCGTAATTTTATCCTCATCGACAGCAATCCGCAGGCCATGCAGGTGATGGCCAAACGCTTCGCTGGATGCGAGAACATCGAATGGATCGATTATGACCCCGCATAAAGAATCGCCGCTGCAGCTAGATGAGATCCTGGCGCGCTTGAATGCGCTGGCCGATCCGCATAACGTGGAAGGGCAGCAGCATTTCGGCATTCGTGCCGCCGGGCAGTTGGGTGTTTCCATGCCGCAGGTGCGCGCGCTGGCCAAAGGACGGCAGCGCAGCCATGCCCTGGCACTGGAATTGTGGGCGACGAATATTCACGAGGCGCGCATCCTGGCGAGCCTGGTGGACGAACCGCAGGCGTTGACGCGTGAGCAAATGGACGCCTGGGCGGCGGATTTCGACTCGTGGGATGTGTGCGACCAGGTGTGTATGAACCTGTTCGGTCCGCACCCTCTGGGCTCAGAAATGGCGCTGGCCTGGCCCCTCCGACCGGAGGAATTCGTGCGCCGCGCCGGGTTTGTGTTGATGGCCGTGCAGGCTGTTCACCGCAAGGAGCTGCCGGACGCCGCCTTTGAGCCCTATTTTTCGTTGATGATGCGCTACGCCATCGACGAACGTAATTTCGTGCGCAAAGCGGTCAACTGGGCGTTGCGCCAGATCGGCAAACGCAACCCGGCGCTGCGCGAGCGTGCCATTGCCACCGCACGGCAGATGCTGGAAATCGATTCCAGCAGCGCGCGTTGGATTGCGCGCGACGCGCTGCGCGAACTGGAAAAACCAGCGCGTTAATTACACACTCAAGGCAGCCTGATGACAACACCGAATGCATTCAACCAGATTCCCCTGATCGAATTTGACCCGGATCCCAATGCGATCATCAACCCGCACGATGCGCTCCACATGGAGAACCTGCCCCAGCGCTGGGTGCTGTGTTTTTTTCGCGATGTGCTGGATGCACTGGCGCAGTCCGGCAAGCTGACCGTGATCGGGTACCTGCGTTCGGAGGCCGGGATGAACCCGGTTTACAGCGTTGAGCATAACGGCGTCAGTCTGTTGGTGCTGCACCCCGGCGTCGGTGCGCCGCTGGCAGCGGGCTTTATGGAAGAGGCCATATCCTCCGGCGGGCGGCAGTTCATTGCCTGCGGTGGCTGCGGCGTGCTGGACAGCGGGATCGCGGTGGGGCACCCGGTGATCATCACCTCGGCAGTACGCGATGAAGGTACATCCTTTCACTACCTGCCGCCGTCACGCGAGGTTGAGGCGAGCCCCGCGGCCACGGCAGCCCTGGAAGCTGCGCTGCGCAGCCGCCAGGTGGACTACCGGCTGGGGAAGAGTTGGACGACGGACGGCTTTTACCGTGAAACGCAGGCGCGGCGTGCCCGCCGGGTGGCGGAAGGCTGCCTGGTGGTGGAAATGGAAGCGGCCGCATTTTTTGCGGTCGCCAAATTCCGCGGCGTGACCTGCGGAGAAGTGGCGTACGGCGGGGACCTGGTCTCGCCCGAGGGTTGGGATTTTCGCGACTGGGTCGACCGCGGCGATGTGCGCACCGCGCTTTTTTGGCTGGCAGTGGAAGCCTGCAGTCGCCTGGCATCATGAATTGGACCGTATGGTCATGATTGGATTGTTTACACCGAATGAAACTCAAAGGAGTTGATGTGCAATTCTTATCGGTATTCCGCCGCGTGTTGATCGTTTCGATCGGATTGTCGATTCTGCTGTTCACTTCGGCACCTGTGGCGGCGCAATCCGGCTCGGAGAGCCTTACAGATCTCTATAATTCGCCGCAGGCGCAGCTTTTGCTTGAAAAAGCGGTCCAGCAACGCAGCCTGCGCGTCATATTTACGCTTAACACTGCCTTCCAGCCGGAGGCCACTTTGGCTGGGACAGCAGCCGTGGATGCCCAGCGTGAGGATATCGCGCAAATTCAGCAGGCGCTGATTGAGCGCATTGCAGGATTGGCCCTCGATGAACCCTACCAATTTGAAACAGTGCCGCTGGTGGTGGCGACCCTAAATGCAGAGGGCTTGAAGGCAGCGCTGGATTCCGGTCTGGTAATTGCCGTCCAGGAGGACCTGCCGGATGCACCCACGCTGGCTGAAAGCACGCCCTTGATCGGCGCAACGGCAGCCTGGGCCAGCGGCTTCACTGGCAATGGGCAAACGGTGGCGATTTTAGACACCGGCGTCGACAAGACGCATCCCTTTCTGACGGGCAAGGTGGTTTCGGAAGGCTGCTATTCCACTACCGATCCCAATTATGGATCCACCTCTGTTTGTCCGGGCGGCGTGACTGCGACGACAGCCGTCGGATCGGGTGTCAATTGTAATCTTACCATTTACGGCTGCGAGCATGGAACCCATGTGGCCGGCATCGCGGCTGGCAAGGGAACTAGTTTTTCGGGCGTGGCCAAGGATGCCAGGATCATCGCAATGCAGGTTTTCTCGCGATTTGATTCGGCCACATATTGTCAAACATCGCCCATACCGTGCGCACTGACCTGGACCTCCGATCAGATCAAAGGGCTGGAACGGATCTACCTGCTGCGTGGAACCTATCAAATCGCCTCCGTCAATATGAGTCTTGGCGGTGGAAGTTACACCGGTTACTGTGACAGTGACTCGCGTAAACCGATCATTGATCAACTGCGCGCCGTTGGAATCGCCACAGTGATCGCCTCAGGAAATAACGGTTATACCAACGGGCTTAGCGCGCCAGCCTGCATTTCAAGCGCAGTCAGCGTTGGATCGACCGGGGATGGGAGCGACGGTGCCACAACGGATGTCGTTTCAAGCTTTTCAAACAGTGCCAGTTTCCTCAAATTGCTGGCTCCGGGTGCCGTGATCTATTCCTCTGTACCGGGCGGCGCTTATGCCAACCTTCAGGGAACCTCCATGGCAGCCCCGCATGTTGCCGGCGCCTGGGCTGTGATGAAATCCAAAAATCCCCGGCTATCTGTCGACCAGGTGCTGAATGCGTTGACTTCCACCGGGTTGATGGTCAGCGATTCCCGTAATAACATCAGCAAACCACGCATCCGCCTGATGCAGGCTTTGGCGGCAATTCCGACTCCGCCTGTGCTGAACAAGAAAGTATTTGTGCCTTTGATTAACAAGTAGCTGGCTCTAGTCTCTTTTTCTAAAAGAGTGGTCGGTCTGCTTCTTCGAAAGCGCTGCATAGGCACTTGCAGGGTTGTGCCGTTGCTCCGCTAATGGTGCCATGCAGGGTCAGGCCAGCATTCCTTTACGTTGGATGATTAATTGGACGGGTCTATGCATGTAAATGGCCAGTTTATGAACCATGTTATACTCTCGATGGTTGATTTTCAAGTCAGAATCTTTCCATTAGGTTTATGCCATGCTTTATCTGGTATCTACTCCGATCGGTAACCTGGGGGATATTACAGCGCGCGCACTGGATACGCTGAGAGGCGCGGATCTGGTGATCAGCGAGGACACCCGCAAGACCGGATTCTTGCTTAAGCACTTTGAGATTCGCAAGCCGCAATTATCCTTTCGCGAAGATAATGAAGAGCGCGTCCTGCCGAAAATCCTCGAATTGCTGCGCAATGGGCAAAATGTGGCGCTGGTGACGGATGCCGGCACGCCTGCTGTTTCGGATCCCGGCTTCATCCTGGTGCGTAGCGTAATCGCCGAGGGCTTGGAACTCTCAGCCATTCCCGGCCCGACGGCACTGATCATGGCGGTAATCCTTTCCGGTTTGCCGGTGAACAGTTTCACTTTCCGCGGTTTTGCACCGCACAAGGGTGGGCCACGCCGGCGGTTTCTAGAGATTGACAGCCAGTCGCCCCATACGTTGATCTTTTACGAAAGTCCATACCGCCTGCTGGCATTCTTACAGGACGCGTTAGCTGTTTATGGCGATCGGCGCACGGCTGTTGCCAATGATCTCACAAAGCTATTTGAAACTGTCCAGCGAGGCAGTTTGAGCGAACTGATCGATTGGGTGATTGCCAACCCGCCGCGCGGCGAGTATTGCGTGGTGATCGCCGGCAAGGAAGAGACCCCGGCTGATAAACCTGTCAAACGCAATAAATATAAGAACGATGCACAAACAGAACGGTACGCTGCGGAGGAAATTGGCCGTGATTAAATCCCAAACGGGTTAAAGCGCGTGTGCCGGTCGTAGTAATCTTCACTCTCGGCACGTTTGAGGAATGCGACAACGCCGTAGGTGGCAGGAGTCATTAAGACCTCGATGCTTACTTTGAAGATGTAGTTGGTCAGGACCAACGTCCCAAACAATTCCCAGGGGAACACGCCTGCCAGTGTGGCAACCAGGATGAAAATGAGCGAATCAACGCCTTCGCCGACCAGCGTGCTGGAGATGGTACGCAACCACAACCATTTACCGTTGGTCACGACCTTCAAACGCGCCAGGATGACCGAGTTGCTGAACTCGCCAACCAGGTAAGCGGTCAGGGAAGCCAGCACGATGCCGCCAGTACTCATGCCGCCCAAAATGGCGTTATAGGCTGGTTGGCCGGCATAACCCTGCCAAATGGCTTCGCCAGGTAATACGCGCACGATGCCGAACACCACAGAAGCAAGCGCCAGACATGCGAAGCCAGTCCAGATGACACGCCGCGATTTCTTGAAGCCGTATACTTCGGTCAACACGTCGCCGAAGATATAACTGATGGGGAAAAGGATGGTTCCGGCATCGAAAGCCAGGCGCAATCCGGCAATCGAGAAACCCCAATCCACGATTTTTGCTGATGAGGCTATGTTGCTGACAATTAGGACAGTGACAAAAAGTGCCATCACCAGGTCGAGATACCTGTAATTACGATTTTCCGATCCGTTATTTATCACGTAAAATCCTATCCAGCAAATGAGTCGGTTTTCCGGCCGGCAAGTATAATCATTTTACGACGGATTGGCTATGGCTTCCAGCAACAAACCTTGCGGAAACATTTTGAGGCATCTGTGACGAATCGATTCTTTCTTTCTCCCGAAAATTTGAAAAACGATGAGATCGTCTTTCCTCCCGATGTTGGGCGGCAGATTGACCGCGTGCTGCGGTTGAAGGCTGGCACCCACGTGGTGGTGCTGGATAACCGCGGATGGCAGGCGGATGTGGAATTGACCGAAGTCTCCTCCGAGCGGGTCGCCGGGCGGATTTTGCAGCGGGCGGCAGCCAGCGGCGAGCCGCACGCGCACCTGACGCTTTACCTGGGCCTGACGCAACGCGAGAAGTTCGAGTGGATGCTGCAAAAGTGCACCGAGGTCGGAGCAGCGGCTTTCGTACCCCTGGTGACCCAGCGCAGCCTGGTACAGGATGGCGAAGAAGTGGAGCGTAAACGGACGCGCTGGGAAGCCATCCTGCGCGAAGCCTCCGAACAGTGCGGCCGTGGGCGCATCCCTGAATTGCGCCCGGCAGTTCAATGGAAGGTTGCCGTCAAAGATGCCGTGGACTCTCACGACCTAGCACTGGTTGCCTGGGAAGGGGAACAGACCCTGCGTCTGCGTACCGGGCTGGGAAGTTTCCATGACCGTTCAGCATCCCGACTGGCGATCTTGATTGGTCCGGAAGGCGGGTTATCGGAAGAAGAAATTAATTTTTCGCGCGCGGCTGGCGTGAAAACCGTGTCGTTGGGTGCCCGTATTTTACGGATGGAAACCGCGGCTGTGGTGGCTGCAGCCCTGGCGTTGGATGTTCTAGAGGGGGATTAACCACAGAGTCACAGAGGGCACAGAGTTTTTCTTTATAGATGGGAGACAAATAAGTGGAATACATTCATTCAAATCCTTGATATAAAGTAAACACTCAGTGATCTCTGTGGCTCTGTGGTTATCTTTTTTCTTATTACCTTCTTGGGAAAAGGTTCTTCAACCATCCAGCATGCACATGGCCACGGGCTAAATTGCGATTGAATTGGTCCCGCACCACCAGGATGGCGCCGTCGGCATAAACTGCCGGCAGCGGCAGGTCCTCGCCGCGCAGCCAGTCCAGGGTCTGTGCTTCATCCAGCGTCACCACGCCATTTTGGAATTGCAACCCGAAGCGCGCGGTCCATTCGTGGGCCAGTTGAAATTCGCCAGAGCGGTCATCGCCCAACGGTAACCCCAGCGATTGGACGGGAAATTGGCTGAAGCGGTTCAGGTAGGCATTGGGGAATGCGAATAGCCGCGTTCCGCGCCGCCACAGGCTGAGGTCTTGTGCCGCCAGGACCGCGTTCAGATCGAAACCATAGGCATCCTGAAAAAATTGCACCAATTCGTGTGCCGATGCGGCCGGTATAAGCTCGAAACCTGTGCGGTCAAGCGGACGGGCAGGCGGTTCCTGGCTGGAATTACTCACGGAGGCAGTCTTGGTGATGAGCGCCGCGAAGAAACCGCTGGTGCCATAACGGTGGGGCCACAGTCGGGCTGCGCCTTGTACAGCCGGGTCGAAAAGACGTTCTTCAATCCCAGCCAGTGCCGGGGCAGGCATCGGCAATTTACGGCTTAAATCCTCGATCTGCACAGCGCCGGGGAACTGGCGCATTAAAGCATCCAGAACGCCTTCATCCTCTTCCGGCGTCAGGGTGCAGGTGGAATAGACCACCTGGCCGCCCGGGCGCAGTGCTTGAAAGGCTGATGCCAACAATCTTGCCTGGCGGGCTGCCAGCGCAGTAATTTCGTGTTCGGTGATGGCCCGCATCGGGTGGGATTCGGTGGTGCGGATGCCCTGCATCGAACAGGGTGCGTCCAGCAGGACATAGTCAAAGGTTTCGGGGAACCATGCGCCGAACTTTTCACCGGGAAAATGCGTTACGGCATTATTGATGCTGCCCCAGGTGGAAAGTACGATGCGCAGCGCGGTGATGCGGTCGGCTGAGGAATCATTGGCAATGATCAGGCCGCGGTCGCCAGTGCGGGCGGCGAGGTGCGTGGTTTTTCCGCCGGGCGATGCCGCCAGGTCGAGAATCAACGGCGAAGCCGTGCCGCTGAAATCGAACAGTTCCGCCGGCAGCATCGAGGCAGCGTCTTGAATGTAGTAAAAGCCCAGGCGGTGTTCCGGCGTTACACTGATGGGCGTTTCCGCCTGGATCACCTGCTGGCCGGCCGGGCAGTAGGGCACGGGTTGAATCTGCCAGCCGTAGCGTGCCGCCCAGTTGCCCGGGTCAGCCTGTGGATCGCATTTTAAAGGGTTGGCGCGCAGGGCTGCATATAACGGCTTGTCCAGTTCGGCCAACAGCAAGGCAAAATCATCCGCCGATAGCAGCGGTTGAAAACGCGCCAGTGCTATTTCCCGGGGCGCACTGACAGCAATCTGCGGCGGCGTGCGCTTTTTTTTACGCGTCATGGCGTTTTTCGATGCAAAAGACGATTTCAGACCCGAACGCCAATTCGGTTACCGGCCAGGCGGCATCCCCAACTGCCTCGCTGACCAGGGCGCGCTGACGGTCGGCCAGTTGGAACTTGCCGCTCAAACTCTCGGCTGGCAATGAAACTAGCAGCCAGCGTACATTCAAAGCCTGCCAGAACGGCCGGCTGCATCCACGTTGACGTTGTTCCATGCGGTGGGCTTCCTTGAACAGGAAGGCAACATCGGCGTCGACTTGCGGCGGCCGCACCAGTACGTCGCGCACTTCGGCCAACGGCGTTAATCCCATTGTTTGGAAGAAGGCATTGATGGCTGCCACCCGGGGCGCATGGATATCGTAGGCGTGGTAGGCGGTGGAGGCTGGCAAGCCCATCCATGGCCAGGCGAATGGATTCAATCCGCAGGCCAGGTCAAGGATACTGGCAGGTACGCCGGTGAGGGCAAAAAGGCGCGGATAAAAATCGTCCAGGACTTGCTGCCGTTCGCGGGTGGAAGCGTGTGAGGATAGGGCCTTTTGACAGATTTCTCGCAGCACGTCTAACCCGGCCGCACGCGCTGTTTGAAGTTCGGCAATCATGGCGTCATAGTCCGGATCGCCCAAATAGGGGGCTACGATGGTATGCAACTTATGCCGAACGGCTTTGAGCGCATCCTTGCTGCTGCGGTGACGCGGCAATTCCTGTTCCAGCAGATCGCGCACCGTCTCTTCCGGCAGGTTGAGCGAACGGTATTTGCGGCTGTTCAGCAGTTCTTCCATCAGCGGCTGGATTGCATCAACGCTGGGCATGCGCTATCCTTTCCGGCTGACCAGAAAAGCCAGTTCGCTGGAAAATTCAAAACGGCGGATTTGCCAGTTGCGCCCGGTTGCCAATTGCATGAAGTGCGCCTCGTAATTCTCGAGCATTCCTTTGCCGCGTCCGCCAAGCGAGGTCACCGGAAAGGAGACCAGCAGGTGGTCGGCTGGGATCCCTTCCAGCAGGCGGGCAGCGATGGATTTTTCCACCTGCTCGAGGCAGGGAATGGTCTTGAGCAGCAGGGCCACTTGGACAGACCGGGAAGGCATTTCAGCGGTCAGATCGCAAAGCTCGGCTTTTCCGGTCCGTCCAATATGCGCGAGGAAATGATTGAGAAAGTTGACCTGATCGCTGTAGATGTCGCAGGCATAATAGGGCGCCTCCTCGGCCAGGGGCATCCAGGGCAGCGCCAGCGGGTTCAGTCCGCAGGCAAGGTCGAGCAGCGACTGCACCGGCGCCAGGGGCGCCAGCGCCTCAATGAAGATCTTTTCCAATATGGGCAGGCGCTCGCGGGTGGAGGCATGCTGCTGCATCGCGCGGCGGCAAAAGGCCTTCATATCAGGATCGCCGGATTGTGCGGGCAACTGCGCCAATTCACGAATTAACTTCGCATAGTCGATGGGGATTTCCTGGTATGCGCCGCCGATCTGGTGCAGTTTGTTGCGCACCGCCTTGACGGCTTCCTTGGATTTTCGCCCCTTGGCCAGTTCCTGCCCGGCAATGCGCCTGACCAGATCGGGATGGATGCTGCGGTACCTGGGCGAGGCCTGCACTTCCGCAACGATTTGGTCAAGCAGTGCTTCACTCACGGTGCCCTCTGTTGAATCCGTTGGGTGAGTTGTGCCATAAAGCTCAGGTTGTGCAGGGTGGACAGGCGCAGGAACAGGCTGTCGTTGAGTTTAAAGAGGTGGTGCAGATAACCGGCGGAATAATGGGAACATACCGGACAATTGCAATAAAGCGAGATTGGCTTATCGGAGCGGATGTGGCGCTCATCGTTGATGTAAACATACCGCAGCCATTCCCCATCCAGTCCGCCGTCGAGGCCCATCAAATGGGTATAGGTGTAAAGCCGGCCGTGGCGGGCGTCGCGGGTGGGCATGGCGCTGTCAAAAATGCCGTAACCCATATCCCAACAGGCCAGAACATTGTAGGGATGGCCAACGCCCAGCGCGTGCATGGGGAATTCGGCCGGTACCAATGAGCGCGTATAGGCCAGAATATCGGTCAGCAAATTGCCGCTGCCATCCAGCGGCCAGCCGCCAAAGCCAAAACCATCAAAACCAATTTCCAGCAGCGCCTCGGCGCACTGCTTGCGCAGCGCTGGGATTCCGCCGCCCTGGATGACGCCAAATATTCGCGGACGGCTGCTTTCATCCAGTTTCTTTTGACTGACCAACCGGTTGAATTCATCCTTGCAGCGCCGTGCCCAACTAATGGTGCGGGCTACTGACAGTTGCTGTTCCGCTTCGGAAGCGTCCACGTGGGTGCAGTCGTCCAGGCAGATGACCACATCCGAGCCGTAGGCTACCTGCAACTGGATGCACTTTTCGGGGCTGAGCTGGTATTTGCGATCGGAGGCTTCGGGCTGAAAGGTGATGCCTTTCTCGTCCATTTTTCCAAAGCGGGGATTTTGGCGAATGAGCGAATAGGCTTGAAAACCGCCCGAATCGGTAATAATGGGGCGGTCCCAGCCGGCCATGCGGTGCAGCCCGCCCAATGATTGGATGGTGGAAGACCCCGGCCGCTGCATGAGGTGGAAGGTGTTCATCACCACCGCCTGGATGCCGGCTTGATGCAGGTCTGTCGAGTCTACAGTGCGCACCACGCCGAAGGTGGCATCCGGCAGGTAAACTGGAAATTCCAGCGTGCCGTGGGCCAATTCCAAATGATTTACGCTTAAAGATGTGCTCATGTGCGAAGAATTATGCCCCAAGATCGCATCCGACGCAAGGCAAACGCCAAAGGCTTGCATCATAGAAAATATGTGCTATAATCTTATTATCCTTAACGGTAAATTCCTGGAGGAACCCATGGACTTACAAATGGTCAGCACGCGAACCGAGACCCTTGAGCGCTGCACCCAGGCCTTTTTGGAGGGGCTGCCGCTGACAGCGCTGGAACGCTACGAACTGGCAGGCGAGATCGCAGCCAACATGGATCAAGGCGATCGGAACCCCCCACAGGAAGGCTTGCGGCTATATACTGGCGAACGCATTCGCACTCGCCAGGCTGCCAATGCCATTTTTTTCGAGGAAAGCGCCAGAGCTTTGATCTTGATAGATTCGCCAACCGTGAATGGGGTCATGGCGATGGATACTGCCCGCCGCTACCTGACCGGCAAGTGCTTTACTGACGGCTGTCTCGAAGGCGAGTGCGCGCATGCTGCGGTGGGTTGGCTGCGCTACCTGTCAGCGACAGATTTCCCGGATAGCGAGCGCCGGCTTGAATCGGGTCTGCGGCAGGTGAACAGCCTGCGCGATGGCAGCGGCCGTTGGAAGGGGCTGGCATTTTATTACACCCTGTTGATGTTGTGCGAGCAGGATCGCCCAGCTGCGCGCCGCGAACTGCGTTACGCTGCGCCGGCTTGCGAACGGCTGCTGGCCATCCAACCGCTGGATGAACATTACGGCCAGCACCGCCGGAGCGTGTTGGAACGGGTTTTGTGCTTAAGTTAAGAACCAATCCTTCTGTTTTGTAAGCGCTGGAGATATCCGGCGCTTTTTTTTGGTGTTCAAAATAATGGGTAAATAAAGTCGCATCGAATATGTGCGTTCTGTGGACTTTTTCTTCAGCCGTTTTGAAGCGCCCGGGTACAATTAGGACTTATGGTCCCATTTATCCTGGGTTTATCATCAGCGGCTTTAGGAGCCGGCGCAAATTTATCGGCGCGTTCTATAATGCGCCGTGTGGCGCCTCGAAATTATATCCCGGTCAATTTCATGCTGATGGCGGTGATGATGCTGCCGGGCGTGCCCTTCTTTTGGCATTTCGAGGGCGGTTGGTTGACCCTGGCGATCCTGGCTGGGACGGTATTGCTGGATACGCTGGGAAATTACCTGTATTTTCGTGCATTCGAAATCAATAACGCTGCCACGGCCAGCGCACTGCTATCTTTGAGCCCATTATTTACATTATTGATTTCAGGTGTGGTCGCTTTTAGCGTCGCACCAACCTGGATTGATATCCTCGCCGTGCTGCTTATTGTGGCTGGAGTGGTGGTTTTGCAGCGCGAAATGGCCGTCGGCGACGCCGCTGCGAACCCGGCGCGAAGATCGAACTTTGTTCGGTTACTCGCCCCGTTGGGTGCGGCCCTGATCTTTGGAGCGACCATCCTGCCGATCAAATATCTTCTCAGCGATCAACGGATCAATCCGTACACCTTTTATTTCCTGCGCGGTCCGATGATCGCGCTGCTGGCGCAGATTTTCTTCCGCCCCAATTACCGCTGGCTGACCAGTTCCAATTTACCATTAACCATTGGCCGGGCTGCGATTGTGATGGCACAGTGGCTGCTGCTTTTATATGCGCTGCAGGGCGGCAATCCGGCAGCCATCAAAGCCATCAGTGATGCGTCGCCATTGTTTGTGCTGCTTTTTGGCAGGTTGTTTCTTCAAGAAAAAATTACCCGCCTGAAAGCGGCGGGCGTGATTGCCATCGTGGTGGGATTGATCCTTCTGGTCATTCTCGGTTGAAATTATTCGCCCTTCAAACACACAAAAGCATACGGCTCCAGCGTGAGGTCACCGTCAGGGATTTCAACACCATTCACCAGATCGGTAAAGCTGTAGCTCAGTCCGTACAGGCGCAACTGGTTGGCCGTAATGATTTGCGGCTTTTCGCTGAAATTGCCCAGCACCAGCGCCTGCCCGCCAGTGTTAATGCGCAGGTAACCTAAAACATGGGGAGAGCCGGTGTCGACACCCTGCAAGAGGCCATCGGCCAGCATGGAACAACTTTTCCGCAGGCGAATCAAACGCTGCAGTCCCAGGTAAACGCGACCTTCGATGGTTGCGGCATCCGTGCGCAGGTCCATGCGCTGCCTGTCGGCAGCAGGGCGGTGCACCCAGCGGCTGTCGTTGAATTTGCGCGGGTCGTTACGATAGCTGTAATCGTTTAATGTGCCGATTTCATCGCCCAGATAGATCAAGGGTATGCCGCCGGCGGTCAGGATGATGGCATGAATCAGCAGGATGCGGCGGATGGCCAGCTCGACCTCGCGCTCTGTCTCCTCGGTGATGGCTTTTTCCAATCCTGCCAAAGAAGCGCAGGTGCCGCTGATGCGGCAGTCACCGGTTTTGGGATTCTCCTGAAAGGGTAAGCCGCGGGCAAAGCTGCCCGGGAACCGGCCGGTGTAAAAATCATTCAGGAAGCGGCGGTGACCATAGGCGTCAATTCCCAGGCGGGCCGCGTCTTCGTCGGAGAAGGTCCAGCCGATATCGTCGTGCACGCGCACATAATTCACCCAGGCACAGCCGGGTTTGAGCGTGAACCGTTCACGCAGTGAAAGATCGAGCAGGCGCACCTCACGGGTGGCCAGGCTTTCCCACAACAGGGCCATCAACAGCGGGTTATAGGAGATCTGGCATTCCTCCGGCGAAACATAGCGCACCACTTCATCCGGGTGAACGATTGCTTCGGATTTGAACAGCAGGGACGGCGCGGCGATGCGTGCAGCCGCATTGAAGGCCTGGATGATCTGGTGTGCTTCCGGCAGGTTCTCGCATGAAGTGCCCATCTGCTTCCAGATGAATGCCACCGCGTCCAACCGCAGGACTTCCACGCCGGCGTTGGCCAGTGCCAGCAGCTCGGCGGCCATGGCATTGAAAACCGCCGGGTTGCGGTAGTTCAGATCCCACTGGTAAGAGTGGAACGTGGTCCACACCCAGCGCTGCATGTCGTCAAAGAAAGTAAATGCACCGGGATGTTCATCCGGAAAAATCTCGCGCATCGTTTTTTCGTAGGCATCCGGCATGGAGCGGTCGCTGAAGGTGAAGTAGTAATCCAAATACTCAGGTTCGCCAGAGCGGGCTTTAAGTGCCCATTCATGCTCGTTGGAGGTGTGATTAAAAACAAAGTCCACCACAAGACTGATGCCATTTTGACGCAGTTCGCCTGCCAGGCCAGCCAGTTCGGTCAGGCTACCCAGGCGGGGATCCACCTCGCGGTAGGAACTGATGGCATAGCCGCCGTCGTTTTCGCCCTCCGGCGAGCGAAACAGCGGCATCAAGTGCAGATACGTCAAACCCAGTTCTTTGAAATAAGGGATCTGCGCGCGGATGCCGTTCAAATTGCCGGCATACAGGTCAACATAGCACACACCGCCCAACGTCTGGTTGCTTTGGAACCATTCCGGCGCCAATTCGCGTTGGCGGTCAATTTTTTTAAGGTCGGCTGGGCGGTTGATCCAGGCATCGGCCAACAGGTTCAACAGCGTTTCCAGGTGATAGAAGAAATCATACTGTGAACCGTATAGCGGCAAGAGCAAATTGAAAAGTCGCGGAAAGTGCGCCTCAAGGCGGATGATGAACGCCTGCCATTCGTGCGGTTGCTGCCTGACAAAGTCGCGATAGCGCTCCTTCAACCGTGGCAACAGACGCTCGAGCGAACGCGCCGCTGGGTCTATGGTGGCTGCTGGGGAGGAAATTTGCATGCGAGTATTCCTCTTCAGGGAAGTTCCAACCAGCGGAACTCGAGCGGAGCAAGCGTCAGGCGCAGCACGCCATCAGCGGCGATGGCTTCACCGCTCAATAAATCCTTCACAGTACCGGATTTTGGCAATTCCATGGCAAATGGCTGGCTTTTTTCCGATAGGTTATGGAGTGCCAGTACAGTCTGTTCAGGACTAACGCGCAGGTAAGCGGCAACCGGCGGGTTGACTCCCGGCTGCACCCAGGTGAAACTGCCATTGACCAGCGCCGGGCTGCGCTTGCGCGTTGAAATCAGCTTGCGGATGAAACTAAGCTGCGAATCGGGATCGTTTTCCTCAACGGCTACATTGACGATTTTGTAGCCGTTATCGGTATCATCGATCAGCGGTGCATAAAGCTTATCAGACGGAGCGCTTGAAAAGCCTGCGTTCGTGCCAGCATTCCACTGCATAGGCGTGCGCACACCGTTGCGGTCGAACAGTTGAATGTTATCGCCCATGCCAATCTCGTCGCCGTAATAAAGGATCGGCGAACCGGGCAGGGTGAAGAGCAGCGAATTGGCCAGCCCGATCTTGCGCGGATCGTTATCCAGCAGCGGCGCCAGGCGGCGGCGGATGCCCAGGTTTAGGCGCATGCGCGCTTCAGGGGCATATTCATTCCACAGGTACTGCCGTTCTTCCTCGGTGACCATTTCAAGCGTCAGTTCGTCATGATTGCGCAGGAAGGTGCACCACTGGCAGTTTTCGGGGATGGCCGGCGTGCGGTTGAGGATATCGATCAGCGAGGAGGCATCACCGGCGCGCAAGGACATATAGATGCGTGGCATGGCCGGGAAGTGGAATCCCATGTGGAACTCGTCGCCGTCGCCAAAATACGGCCGTACGTCCTCCGGCCACTGATTGGCTTCGCACAGGAGGATCCGTCCCGGGTAATTTTCGTCCATGAACCGGCGCAGTTCTTTGAGATAGACGTGCGTTTCTGGCAGGTTTTCGCAATTGGTGCCTTCACGTTCGAACAGATATGGCACGGCATCCGCCCGGAAACCATCGATTCCCATATCGAGCCAGAAACGCATGACATTGAGCATTTCAGCGCGGACGGCAGGATTATCAAAATTCAGGTCTGGCTGCGAGGCATAAAAGCGGTGCCAGTAGAATTGTCCCGCCTGATCACTCCATGTCCAGTTGGATTTTTCCGTATCCAAAAAGATGATACGCGCATCTTTATACTTTTGATCGCTATCGCTCCAAACATAATAGTCCCGGTAGAGCGAATTGCGGTCAGCCAGGGCAGCCTGGAACCAGGGATGCTGGTCGGAGGTGTGGTTTAATACCAGGTCGGTGATGATGCGCATGCCGCGCGCGTGAACAGCCTCCACCAGCGCTTTAAAATCGTCAAGACTTCCGTAGGTGGGCAATATGTTGTAATAGTCGGCAATATCATAGCCGTCATCGCGCAAAGGCGACGGGTAGATGGGCAGCAGCCAGATGCAATCGACTCCCAACTGTTGGATGTAATCCAGCTTTTGCATCAATCCGCGCAAATCGCCGTGCCCATCTCCATTGCTGTCGTAAAACGCGCGCACGATAACTTCATAGAATACCGCCTGTTTGTACCAGGCGGTAGGAGGTGACTGAACCATCGGGTTAACCCTTTACAGAACCAGCCGTCAGACCGCGCACAAAGTAGCGCTGCAGAGCGAAGAAAACAACCAACGGCAGGATCATGCTGATAAAAGCGCCGGAGGTTAGCAGGTGCCAGTCCTGGCCCTTTTCACCCACCATGGCAGCCAGCGCCATCGTAACGACGCGGTTCTTATCTCCCAGGAAGATCAGAGCGACCAGATAGTCGTTCCAGACCCACAGGAACTGGAAAATGGCAAAGGATGCCAAGGCCGGCACCGACAGCGGCAGGATGAGCTGGGTGAAAATGGTGAAGTGAGATGCACCGTCGATGAATGCCGATTCAAGGATGTCGCGCGGCAGCTCGCCAATGTAGTTGTACAGCAGATAAACTGCCAACGGCAAACCGAAACCGGTGTGCGCCAGCCACATGGCCAGGTACGTGCCGTTCAAGTTCAATGCCGTGTAATCCTGCAGGATAGGCACAAGAGCAATTTGCAGTGGCACCACGATGAGACCGACCACGATGGTAAAAAGGAACTTGCGGCCGGGGAAATTCATCCAGGCAAAGCCGTAGGCAGCGAAGGCCGCGATGAGAATGGGGATGATGGTGGCTGGCACCGCAACCGCGATCGAGTTGAGGAAGGCTCCGCCAAGATCGTTGCCCTGGCGTTGAATTTGATTGCCGGACGCATCCAGGTAAGTCACGGTTCCGCCGCTGATTGTGTCGCGATAGTTCTTCAGCGTCAGATTTAGGTCAAAACCAATCCAACCGAAGGTTTCCACATTCACCAGGCGGGTGCGTTTGTTGCCAATCCATGTAAGCCGGCGGCCATCCGCCAATTTCACACCCTGGCGCATTTCGGTAAAGGTGGAGGTGATGCCTTCGATCTTGAAGGGTTGGTCGACGTCGATGGCCGGGTCCACGGCAATCTCGCTGGCTTTTGTCCAACCGCGATGCGGGAAGACAGTCCACCAGCCTGAGCCGTAAATATCTGCAGGTTCGCGAAAGGAGGTGACCAACACGCCAATGGTCGGCACCAACCAGATAATGCAAATCAGGATCAACACAAAGTTAACCCAAAAGCCGGATGAAGACTTCCGTTTTTTCATGCTGGCGGTATTTGCAGCCATTAGAAAGCCCTCCTCTCGCGGAATTGCCGCAAGTTGTAAATAATGACAGGAATGACAGCGACCAGCAACACGATGGCAATGGCGCTGGCTCGTCCAGCATTGCCATAAGTGAATCGTTCGATGTAGAACTCGTTTGCAATCACGTTGGTGCCGTTGTTGCCGCCTGTCATGACGCGCACAATATCAAACAGCTTCAGGCTGAAAATCACGATGGTGGTGATGACCGACATAAGCGTGCCGCGGATGGCTGGAATCATGATCTGGAAGAACACCTGAAATTCGTTGGCCCCATCCACCCGGGCTGCTTCGAGCAACTCAGCCGGAATGGATTTGATGGCCGAGGATAAAATCACCATGGCATAGCCCGTTTGCAGCCAGACCATAATGACGATCAGGAAGAAATTGTTCCAGGGCGGGGTGGTCAACCAGGGTTGCGATTTGGCCCCCAGCGCCAATAAGATGGCGTTGAGCAAGCCAATTTCGACGACCCCGGTTCCTTCGCCTTTGTAGGTATACATGAATTTCCAGATAACGCCTGCGCCAACAAAAGAGATTGCCATGGGCATGAATATGATGGCTTTGTACACCTTTTCGAAACGGCTGCGGTCAGCCAACACAGCAATGGCAAGTCCCAATCCAACACTGAAGGCAGTGCCGAAGATCATCCACAGGAGGTTGTTGCGGAATGCCTCAAGCATGACCCGGTCGGTAAAGGCAAAGCCGAAGTTTTCCAACCCGACAAATTTGCGGCTGTTGGCATCCATGAAGCTTAAATACAGCGTGCGCAGCGTTGGAATTGCCAGGTACCATGCTAACAATGCGATGGCGGGGCCGACGAAAACAAACGGCTGCAGGCGGTGAACCCATTGCCGGGAGGTTTTTTCCACCAGCCAGTTCGAAACGAAGTAAAGGAGTGCAACACCGCCGACGCCCCAGACAACCGCGATCAACACAATGACCAATTTAGGAGCGTTGGAATCTCGCAGGAAAATATATCCCTGCCAGAGGACGAGGAAGGTTAGGATGGGAACGAACAATGAAATGAGAATTTGTCCAACAGAGGACGCTAACAGGTCCAGGATGTTGGGCTTTTTATTTTCGCCGCTTGTAATTGCCATGGCGACTCCCTTCTCGAACTGGTCTAGGGGTTTATACGGATGGTTGGGATGAAATTATTATAGATCAAAGGAGGGGAGCAGGGTTTCACACCCTGCGGTGGTTGCCCTGCTCCCCGTTGGATTCAATCGATGCCTGAACCTGAAAGTTAAGGCAGATTGAGCAGGCCGGTTATTTCTTGGGCCAGGAAGCGTCGATTTCCTTGAGAGCTGTATCCAGATCGATCGATCCGGTCACATAGGAGGTCATCGACTTCCAGAAGGAACCAGCGCCGACCGCGGAGGGCATCAAATCAGAACCGTCGAAGCGGACAGAGGAGGCATTCTGGATAATCTCGGCCACGCCGCGGTCAACCGAGTTGGAGTACCAGTCAAGGCTGGCATCTTTGTAGGGGGCAATCGCGCCGCCGGCCTTTACCCACTGTTCCAGAGAAGCACCGGTTGAGAAGAATTGCATCACAGCGCGGACTTCAGGGGCATCGCGGAACATGGCATAGATGTCACCAGCAACCAGCACGGGTTTGCCGTAGGCCGGGTCGATGGGAGGGAAGTAGAAGAAATCATAATCGACGCCAGCCTTCTTACCCTCAGGGAAGAAGGTGGTGATGAAGTTGCCCTGCTTATGCAGCCAGCACTTGGGAGGATTGTCGAACATGGGCTTGGGGGCATCGCCGAAGGCTGTGGTGGCAATGGCCGCGCGGCCGCCGTAGACATATTTGTCATTGAACCAAATCTTGGTGATGTAGTCCATAGCTTTGCGGACTTCGGGGGAGTCAAACTTCAACTGGCCGGTAACCCACTTATCGTAGTTTTCCAGCGAAGTCGTGCGCAGCATGACTTCCTCGACCCAGTCGGTCATCGCCCAGCCAGTGGCAGCACCGGATTCAATTCCGATACACCAGGCAGCATCGCCGTCATCGGCTATTTGCTGAGTGAGGGCCATCATTTCGTCCCAGGTGGTCGGGATTTTGTAGCCAGCCTTGTCAAACTCGGCTTTCGGGTACCAAACCAGCGACTTGCCATTGACACGCGCCCAAATGCCAGCCATGATCTTCTTGCCGTTTGGATCGGTCATCATGGACATGTCAAGCCATGACTGGTTGTAGTTCTTCTTCAGCCAGTCCTGCTTGATGACATTGGTCAGGTCGATGACCTTGCCGGTCTGAACGAGCGTATTCAGCAAACCAGGCTGCGGCAGATCGGCAATATCGGGGGCGTCTCCGCCTTCCACACGGATGGCGATGGAGGCTTCGAATTCCTTCGAACCTGAGTATTGAATGTCGATGCCGGTTGCGGTTTCGAACGCCTTGACCGAGTCATCGAATTTCACCGCGTCATTGTCGGTGAAGGGACCAGCCATAGTGACGACTTTACCCTTCAGTTTGCCGGCATAGGCATCGGCCAGTTCCTGACCCTGTTCGGATCCCTGGCCACCGGTGGTGCCACCGGTCGACGGTGCGGTCGTCGCGGTCGCGGCAGTACCGCAAGCGCTGATCGCCATGCTGGCGATGACCAAAACGAGCACTAATTGCCAAAGGTACTTTTTCATTTCTCCTCCAAGAGAGTATTGTGAATCAACAGGTGATTGGTCCTGTGGACCCCAAGATTAAGGTGGTGACAACAATAGGATTTGGTGATTTGCTACCTCCTTGTTTTTGAGTTGAGTCTGTTTGCGACTCAGGCTGTTTCCCGGGTAATCACAGTCAGGGGCAACTGGATATGTTGGACGGGCCGTTGCGGATCGGCCAGCCGTGCCAGAAGCAATTCGGCGGCAACCCGCCCCGATTCATCCAGGTGCTGGCTAATGGTACTCAACCCGACGTATTCCGCCAGATCGAGGTCGTCGAAACCGAGAATGGCAAGCTCTTGCGGAACTTTGATGCCTAGATCGCGCGATGCACGCAGCATGGCAGTGGCTTGAAGGTCGGTTGCGGCGAAAATTGCTGCCGGGCGGTTGGCACGTTTCAGGTAATCTCGGCCTTTTTTATGGGTCGATTCCATATCATAGGAAACCAGCAGGATATTCTCATCAGGCAAATCGAAACCAGCTTCGTTCAAACCACGGCGGAAACCCGCCAGACGCAGCGTGATCGGGTGAATGCCAAATTCCGGCACGGTGGTATCGCCGACAAAACCAAAACTGGAATATCCTTTTTTAACCAGATATTCGGCAGCCAGATGGCCGCCGGCAACATCGTCAATTTCGATGCTGTTTAGCATGGCATGCGGGTACTCCACCAGTACGCTTTCCAATCCCTGAGCCGCCAGCCGGTCGGCATAAGGGTCGCTGAATTGTAAGGAGAGAATGATGAGACCGTCCAATGAATGCGCGATCGGCAATGTTTCAAGGTAAGTGTTGAGATGTTTGTTGGAATAGACAGTGTAAATCACCAACTCATAATTGTGCTTGCTCAGGACCTCGGCTGCGCCGCGCAGACGTTGAACAAAGGACGGAGCGGTAAAGAAGGGGGTGAGTACGCCGATGCGTCCCGTGGAGCGCATGGCGCGGGCACGCGCTTCGGCTTTGGGGATGAAACCCAACCGGTCAATGACGTTCATCACCACGGACCGAGTTTCCTCATTCACCTTGTGCGGGTCGTTTAACACCCGGGATACGGTGGCTATGGATACGCCAGCCGTACGCGCAACATCGTAAATGGTGGGCAGGGTTTTATTGGTCATGAATAAGGCGGGAGTGGAATAAATGTAAATGCTTTAGTGAAAGCACTTACACAAATCATGATACAACTTATCACATTAAAAGTCAACTGGCTAAATTGTCAAGAACCCTTAATATATTCTTAGAATTATGACAGTTTCACAGAAGATTATTTTGATTTTGCCCGCCAGTACGGATTATTGCTTCTCTTTATCGCTTTTATCGAGCAATTGCCGCCGCCGCTTCAGTGCGCGCCAGGTGAGAAATCCGCCGGCGAGTGCGCCAAAAGCATAGCCGTAAGGCGGCAGCAGTGTGCCAAACACCACGGAAATCAATACAGTCAATCCAATGCCAAGTATAACGTCAATCCAATCCATGCGTAAATTATACCTCATTGAGGTATGAACCTCAGATTCAAAGGAGGTACAAAATGGCTGGCGCTAAAGGAAATAATTATCTATCCGCCGATGGCTGTTAAAAAGGCTGGCACCCAAAACTTGCCGAGGTGCAAGGGGTAGGTTGACAAAGCAAAACTGGCCAGAAACATTAATGCGCTGAAGGCTAGCAGGATGTAATCGCGCCGTTGGAATTTTAGTTCATACAACCATTCGCGCGGGCGGGTACCAAAACAGCGCAGGTCCATGGCATTGGCGATATCTTCGCCAGCCAAGATGGAATTCATGGTAACCGGGATAACCAGCGGAGCAATGCGGGCGATTTGCTGAAAAATATTACTGTTGAGGCGTTCCAGTTCGTACCCGCGAGCGCGCTGCGCGTCGTAGGTGGTGCTGAAATCCCTTCCCAGGGTAGGTACATATCGGAAGGCCAATTCCATTGAATAAGCCAGTTTATCCGGAATGCCCAGCCTTCGAAAGGTCACGCCGTACAGTCTTGGATCCATGGTAAAGGGAATCGCCAGGAACATGGCCGAGATGCTGCCAATGCGAAGTACCTGACAGACGGCAAACCACAGCCGATCATAGGTCAGCCCAAAATGCCAGAGGATGCCAAACGGCAGGGGAATGCCGTCCGGCCAGATCAGGCGGCCGCCCTCCGGTACGACGCCGCCAGCCCCGCCGCCAGTGATAAGC
The DNA here is from genome assembly GCA_964536805.1 of uncultured Longilinea sp. Taxonomy (GTDB): domain Bacteria; phylum Chloroflexota; class Anaerolineae; order Anaerolineales; family Anaerolineaceae; genus Longilinea. The sequence goes on along the minus strand of CAZHYQ010000002.1, from coordinate 11,147 downwards.
GTATTGATCACGATCATGGTGAAAAGCAAAATGCTCACCAGCATCCAACCGCGTTTGGTTTCGCTCCACCGCGTGCGGCCGGAAAAATACCACAGAAAAGAAAGGATGAAGAAAAATATCAGAAAACGCGCATCCCAAAACATGGTTACGGAAAAAAGAAATGCGAGCGAGAAGATCCAACGCGTTCGCGGATCGAAGCTTTCCATCAGGCTATGGTGTGAATGATAGCGCCAGGTAATGATCATCGTGCATCCTGAAAATCAATTTGGTTTTGCTGGCGGCCGGCAACAGGGAAAAGCTGCCGGCCGCCAATCTGGCCACAATCAGACGCGGTTTACCGGCCGGAGCGGGAGACAACCGCGTCGTAAGCAATCATCAACAGCGGCACCAGGATAAGCCCATTGATGAGATTTGGGACAACGGCAGGAATGAAATTGCCAACCAGCACAGTTTTTATGTCCGCGCCGGACACCCACATCTCGGAAAGGGAGGCGATGCCCATACCCACCACAATGCCGATGACGCAGAAGATCTCGGCTTTGAGGATGGATTTACCCGACTTGTAGCTGACGATGGATGCAGCGATCAGACCGGGGATCAGGCCCATGATGCCGTTTCCCAGGTCCCACCAGGGCCAGAAGCCATACCCGGCGATCTGGTCGCTGATGAAATTGCCCAGAAAACCGGAAATGAAACCGACGATCGGGCCGAAAGCGACGCCGAAGAACATTGGAATGACCACTGCTGGCCGGAAGGAAACGTTTCCTGCACTGGGGATCTGCAGCGCGTTGGTGGCGAGGGCTAGCACTGCATACAACGCAGCGCCGATGGCGGCATAAACGACCTCGCGCGTTCCGAACTTCCATATCGATTTGGTTTTCATCTTTACTCCTTTGGCTGGAAAATGAAGGATAAATCGCTTTCTCTGGCAAAACTGCACCATTGAAAGGTAACCACCATGTATATATTAACCAATCAAATGGGCCAGCGTTTCGGCACGGTAAAAAGATCCTGTAAGAGGATAATGGCGCAAGTTCAGGTTAAGCAACGAGGTCGGAATTACCCGTGAAGAGCGCAGCAGACTCTCATCCTTCATAACCTCGTAAGGGGTGCCATCCGCGACCAATTTGCCGCCGTACACCAGCAGCACACGGGTGGCATAGATGACGGCCAGATCGACATCGTGCGTGATAAACAGAACAGAGTCAAAGCCTGGCATTTGCAGAATGCTGTCCATGAAGGCTTTGTAGTTCCAATAATCCTGGCCGGCGGTGGGCTCATCCATCATCAGGATGCGCGAGCGCATGGCCAGCACCGCGGCGATGCTGATGCGTTTTTGCTGGCCAAAGGATAGGGCCAACGGCGGCATTTTGAGTTCGCTTTTCAAATTGACAGTCTCGATGGCCCAATTCACATCCCGCCGGATGGTTTCGCTCGGGTGTTTGAGGTTTTTTGGGCCAAAAGCCAGTTCATCTTCCACCGTCTGGGCAAACAGCATTTGCGAAGGACTTTGAAAAACATACCCTATGGTATTGGAAGCCTGAGCAACACTGATCTTGTGCGTATCCTGTCCTTCCAGCAGCACCCGGCCGCTGGTGGGTTTCAGCAACCCCAACGCATGCTTGACCAGTGTCGTCTTGCCTGAGCCATTGTGCCCAAGGATGGCAATGACATCTCCCTGGCGGATGGTGAAATCGATGCCTTTTAGCACCTCGGGGAGATCCGGCGCATAGCGGAAATGAACATCCTCGAATTTAACAAGTGCTTCGCGCCCGGCCGGCTTGAGGGCAGGTCGGTAAGGCTCCTCATCATCCTGCCTGGCACGCTCCACCACCACTTCGGCAGGCAAGCGGATGCAGTGATAATCGACCACCTTCATCAGCCCTTCCACATCGCCGTAATAGGTAGCCTTGCCGTCTTCCATGTATAAAACAATATCGGGATGGATGGCAAGCACATCCTCGACGCGGTGCTCGACAATCATGACCGCGATGCCTTCATCGGCCAACTGGCGGAAGATTAGCAGGGCTTCCTGCGCGGAAGCCGGGTCGAGGCTGGCCAGCGGCTCATCCAACAACAGGATCCGGGGCGCCATGGCCAACACGCCGGCAAGGGCGATCTTTTGTTTTTCACCGCCGGAATTTCCAAAGGTTTCGCGGTCGCGCAGGTAAAGAATGTTCAACCGTTCCAAAGCAGTGTCTATGCGCCGCAGCATTTCATCCCGCGGCACGCCCAGGTTTTCCAATCCAAAGGCCACTTCATTGATCACGTAGCTGCCCAGAATTTGCCGTTCGGGGTCCTGCAGCAGCGTACCGACGGTTTGCGAAATTTCGGCCATCTCCATCTCGGTGACCGATTTGCCAAACAGTAGAATCTCGCCGCTCATTTCGCCGCTGTAGGTGTTGGGAATGAGACCATTGATGCAACGCATCAGCGTGGTCTTTCCACAGCCGCTGGAACCAGCGATAAGCATGACCTGACCGGGGTGCAATTCGAAACTGATATGGTCGATGGCGGGTTCTTCCCGCCGCCGGTACCGGAAAGTCAAATCCTTGACAACCAGCGGCAGATCGCTCATTGCAGTCCGGGCGGGATGAGAATTTCAATTTGGTCGCCGAGCTTTGCGCCCAGGCGGGCTGCAGCACTGCCGTTGACCACGGCAATTTCAATGAAACCTTCGCTGTCAACCACTGCCACCAGGTCGCCGGGGTTTCTCTGTCCGTAAGAAGCAATAATGCCGGTAACCTCGGCATTGCCAATCCGCAGGCGAACATCCCTGCGGCCGCCCAGCAGGCTGGCGTTCAGATCGGTGGTGACGTTGCCAAAAGCATCGATCACAGTGATGTGCGCGATCCAGCCATTTTCAGTGCGTTCAGGCTGCGCAATTTCCAGCAGGACGGGATCGGCAAATTCTGAACCCAGTTTTTCCAGCGCCACGCCATTTGCCAGGTGGGCGGCAACCGGCGCAAAAATATCGCGGCCGTGAAACGTGCGGCTGACGGCTGGAAGCCAATACTCGGGCTGATTCAGATGGATGAACGTTACGGGCTGTTTCTCTTTTACTGCGGTTTGGATAAGGAGCGTGAATAAGCCATTGTCCGGTCCGACGACGTATTGGTCGCCGAGACGGGCTGCCATCGGCCGGCGCTGCGTGCCCACTCCGGGGTCAACCACCGCCACATGAATGCTTCCTGTCGGAAAAAACGGGACCGCGCGCCACAATGCAAAGGCGCCTGTGAAAATATCCTGCGGCGGCACATCGTGAGTGATATCTGCAATCTGCGCCTGGGGGCAGATCTTCCAGATGACGCCCTTCATGGTGCCCACAAAGCCGTCTTTTTGGCCGAAATCGGTGGTGATGGAGATTACGGTCATGCCAATGCCCTTTGTACGTTATTTTATTCCCCTCGTTTGATTATATATCAAGAAATGGAAGCATCATCCGTGAATGGAAATGGTCTGAATGAATTGTGAATTGGAACGGTTGTTTGCTCCTAAAGACGCTTGCCATTCGTCATGGGTTATGGCTGCGATGCTATAATTTCTGATTATGAGATACGAATTGATTGAAACCCTGCATATTCCAAAAATTGGTTTTGGCACCTGGACAATCGGCGGTACCGGCAGCCCGGATTTGAGCAGTGATGAACGCTCGATTGCGGCATTGCGATCGGCTCTTGCAATCGGATACTCCCATTTTGATACCGCGGAGGGTTACGCAGCGGGACACGCCGAGGAGTTGCTTGGGAAGGCGATTTGGGAATCGGGCGTAGCGCGTGAAGACTTGTTCATTACCTCAAAGGTCTCACCCGACCATTTGCAATACCAGGACGTTCTGCGGTGTTGCGAAAACAGCCTGCGGCGGTTGCGGATGGATTATCTCGATTTGTACCTGATCCACTGGCCCAGGTTGGGGATGAAACTGCCGGAAACTTTTCGAGCGCTCAACGAATTGGTGAGTCAGGGCAAAGTAAGGCATGTAGGCGTCAGCAACTTCAACCTCAAGCTGCTCAAACAAGCAGTAGCCCTGTCTGAAACACCGCTGTTGACCGATCAGGTTTCCTACTGTCTGCCCGACCAGTCCTATGTGAAGAACGGCGTGCTGGAGTATTGCCAGCAAAACAATATCCTGCTGACAGCCTACAGTCCGGTAAAGCACCGCTACGTCGCCGGAAACAAGGTGCTAAAAAGCATCGCCCAATCGCGGGGTGTTTCAGCCTACCAGATCGCGCTGGCCTGGCTGACAACACAGGCGCGGGTGATCACCATCCCGATGTCTTTCAACCCGCAACATCAAGCCGAGAATCTGGCCGCGGCTGAAATTATTTTGAGCGATGCCGAGATGGCGCAGCTATCCGGCAACGACAAATAACGAGGCTTACTGGTCTTTACGCCTTGTATACAGGAAAAGGCCTAATCCTATCCTTCGGCTGATCAATCAGCAATCAGAAATCAACATTCCGCAATAGTTTTTGCCCCAGCGAGGTTCCCTCTGCGTGGGCAGGCGAACTTGCGTTTTGGCCCCTGCACCTCGATGGTGTGAGAGGGACAAAAAAACGCCACTATGGCGTTTTAGTTTGTGCCCCCAGCGAGGTTCGAACTCGCGTTTTGGCCTTGAGAGGGCCACGTCCTGGGCCACTAGACAATGGGGGCGGATTACCGAACGGCGAAATTTTATCATGCCTCAGGATGCGTGTCAACAAAACCGACGCCAGGCCTCCGCCCGACCGCCCTTCATTGACTCGCACAATGACAAGTGCTATCATTTTAGGACATCATTTAATTCATTCATTCCGCACCTTAACATTTTTGGGGAGTCATTATCATGAGCGTTGATTTCATTTTTCGTTTAATTGGCATGATTGTTTTTGCAATTGTTGGCGTTATCTGGGGCACCCACTTGGGCCGCCTGGCGACCGGTCCCGGGGTGACAAATTTCACTGTTGAGCAATATGCCTTCACCATCGGGTTGGTGGGCGCACTGGTTGGACTGATTCTCACCCCCATATTCACCACCCGGCCCATACGAGCGCTGCGGGCATTATTGGGGCGCGTTTCGGCTCAAACCCTGTTTGCTGCGTTTGCAGGCGTCATCGCGGGACTTTTAGTCGCCGCGCTTTTGGCGTTCCCCATCTCGCTGCTGCCGGATCCTTTTGGAAATATCCTGCCCTTCGTCGGGGTGTTGTTTTTTGGTTATTTGGGCGTGTCCGTTTTTGTAATGCGCCAGTCTGATCTGTTCAGTGTTTTTTCTTCGATTTCCGGCAAAGGCGGCAGCGGAGGCAGTTCAGAAATGCGCGGGCATGACGCCAGCCTGAACTGGGCGGACAGCCGCACCATCCTGCTGGACACCAGCGTGATCATCGACGGCCGGATCGCCGATATTGCCCGCACAGGCTTCCTGCCGGGCGCTCTACTCATCCCGCATTTCGTGCTGGCTGAATTACAATACATTGCCGATTCAGCCGACAGTCTGCGCCGCCAGCGCGGCCGGCGCGGCATGGAAGTGCTTTCCGTGCTGCAAAAGGAGCCCTCCATCCCGGTACGGTTGACTGATATCGATGTGGAAGGCGTGCGCGAGGTGGACGACAAACTGGTCATCCTGGCGCGGCAATTAAAGTGCCCCATTCTGACCAATGATTACAATTTGAACCGCATCGCCGAGTTGCAAGGCGTTTTGGTGCTTAACGTCAACGAGCTGGCCAATGCGGTTAAATCTGTGCTGCTGCCTGGTGAAACGCTGGGCATCCGGGTCATCCAGGACGGCAAGGAATCCAATCAAGGCGTGGGCTACATGGATGATGGTACGATGGTGGTGGTAGAAAATGGCCGCGAATTCATGAACCAGGAAATACCCGTAACGGTCACCAAGGTGCTGCAAACAGCCGCCGGACGGATGATTTTTGCCAAGCCGGAAGATCGCTAATGGCACGAAAGGACAGCGCGATGACTTTGAAAATCTACAACACCCTCGCCCGCCGCAAAGAGGAATTCGCGACCCTCGAGCCAAATCGAGTCCGGATGTACGTTTGCGGTCCGACGGTCTACAACAAGGCGCACGTCGGGCATGCCATGTCAGCCCTGGTGTTCGACATCATCCGGCGGTACCTGATCTACCGCGGCTATGAAGTCAAACATGTCATGAATTTCACCGACGTGGATGACAAAATCATTCTGCGCGCCAACCAGCAGGGTGTCGATCCTTATCAACTGGCGGAAGGGTATATCCGCGAGTTTGCCCAAAATTTGCAGGATCTAAATATTCTGCCAGCCACCATCAATCCCCGCGCCACCCAGGAGATTCCGCAAATCATCGCGATGATCGAGGGTCTGATCGAGCGCGGGTTTGCCTACCCGGCTGGCGGCGACGTGTATTTTCGGGTGGAAAAAGACCCCAATTACGGGCACCTCTCCGGCCGCCGCTTGGAGGATATGCAGGCTGGCGCGCGCATTGAAATTGATGAACAGAAAGAAAATCCGATGGACTTTGCCCTGTGGAAGGCTGCCAAACCTGGCGAGCCAGCCTGGCAGAGTCCGTGGGGCATGGGCCGCCCAGGATGGCATATCGAGTGCTCGGCCATGAACCTGCACCACCTGGGCGAACAGATTGACATTCACGGCGGCGGCAATGACCTGGTGTTCCCGCACCACGAGAATGAAATTGCACAGACGGAGAGCCTGACTGGTAAACCTTTCGCCCGCTACTGGGTTCACAACGGCATGCTCCAGCTGGGCGGCGAAAAGATGTCCAAGTCGCTGGGCAACCTGGTGACCATCGAGGATTTTCTGGCCAAACATAGTGCGGATACGCTGCGCTTCATGGTGCTCAATTCCGGTTACCGCGGCCCATTGACCTTCAACGATGATGTGATTGATCAGGCCGAAAAGGGCGTCGAGCGGCTTTCATCGGCGTTGAAACCAGCCCTGCCGGGTGTAAAGGGCGCTCCGGAAGCCAGCCTGAAAAGCCTGGCTGCTCAGTTGACCGCCAGTGAACAGGCATTTGGCGAGTCGATGGATGACGATTTTAATACCGCCGGAGCGATGGCCGCGCTGTTTGAACTGGTGCGTGCCACCAACCAGGCGCGCGCCGATGGCGCCAATGACGCACAATTAAAGGCAGCGCAGGAAAAGCTACACACACTGGCCGGCGTTTTAGGACTGACTTTGCAAAAAGCAACGCAGGGCGGCGGTGAAGCCGGCGTTTTCATCGATTTGCTGCTGGAAATGCGGGTTGAATTGCGCAAGCAAAAGTTGTGGGCGCTCTCGGATCTGGTGCGTGACCGGTTAAAGGAATTGGGCGTATCCATAGAGGACTCGAAAGAGGGCAGCACCTGGCATTTTGATTAGGACAGAAAGAAGGTTCATGGGCGATGCTTAATCCACGGATTGCATCGCCTTTCTTTTTCAGAACCATCCTCAACTCATTCAAGGATCGAATTGGAGCAGGCATGAAAGAATGGATTACCGGGCGAAATCCGGTTTTTGAAGTACTGCGCACCCGGCGGCGGGATGTGTTCCGGTTGTGGGTGGCAGCCGGCGTGGAGGAAAAAGGCAAGCTGGCTGAGATTCTTCAAATGGCGGCCGGCCGCAAGTTGAAAGTCGAACGCGTTCAACGCGGCCAGATTGATGGGATTGGCGAGCCAGGGTCGCAAGCGCAGGGCGTGGCGCTGGAAACCAGTGCCTATCCGTATGTTGCCATGGCCGATATTTTCGATCGTGCCCAGGAACGCCAGGAACCGCTCTTTGTGCTGGTGCTGGATATGATTCAAAATCCGCAAAACCTGGGGACTTTGCTGCGGACAGCTGAAGTGGTTGGCGTGCACGGCGTGGTGATTCCGCTGCGGCGGGCAGCCAGCGTCACGCCGGCGGTGGTTCATGCCTCGGCAGGCGCAAGCGAGCATTTATTGGTGGCGGTTGCCAACCTGGCGCAGGCGATCGATGAGCTGAAAGAAGCCGGCGCATGGGTTATTGGCCTGGAGGGCGGCGAGGAGGCGCAATTGGCCAGCTCGGTGCGTCTGGATGGACCGCTGGCTTTGGTGGTGGGAAACGAAGGCGAGGGCATGCGTTTGTTGGTGCGCAATAATTGCGATTTGCTGATGCGCCTGCCAATTCACGGGCAGATCGACTCGTTGAACGCGGCGGTGGCAGGTTCCGTGGCACTTTACCTGGCGCTGGCTGCGCGTGAAAAGCGATAGGGACATAGTTTTAATTACAACCCGCGCACAATGGCGAGATTTATTACCTTTGAAGTGATATAATTCCCTAATAACTGTGTGCAACCACCCATCGATGGAGTGAAAGGAAAAACAATTATGATTATGATCAGCAAAGAGTTATGCGATGAGATCAATGCCCAGATCGGGCGTGAATTTGCGGCTTCACTGCAATATGTGAGCATCGCGACGTATTTTGACGGCAATGCCCTTAAGAAAGTGGCGGGTTTATTCTACAAACAGGCTGCCGAAGAGAACGAACACGCCATGAAGCTGGTGAAGTACATCGTCGACACCGGTAGCGAGGTGGTCATCCCGCCGCTGGCGGCTCCCAAGGCGAAATTCGCTAGCGCAGAAGAAGCCTTTGCGTTGGCCGTCAAGTGGGAAGAGGAAGTCACCGCCCAGATCAATCACCTGATGGACATCGCGGTCGCCAAGAAGGATTACCTTGGCCAACAATTCCTGGCATGGTTCGTCACCGAACAGCTTGAGGAAGTCTCGAGCATGCAGAATATGCTAAGTATTGTGCAGCGGGCTGGCGAGAAAAACCTGCTCATGCTGGAAGCTTACCTGACCCACGCTGATTAAGCGTTTATTTACTTGAGGACAGGCTGCCAGGCGAATGGCAGCCTGTTTTTATTTTGAGGGAATCTGACCGGGGTCTGGTAAAATGAAGCGGTTTATCGAAGGGATTATTTTATGCGTATAGATTTACATGTACACGCCAGCAACCGTTCTGCCTGCGCGACGGATGATGAAGTGAGCCAGATTCGGGCAGCCATCGCAGCCGGGTTGGATGGCCTGGCATTTACCGATCATTTCCAACTGGTGCCTCAGGCGCGGCTGACCGAAATGAGACACTTCTTTGCGCCGTTCCGCATTTATAACGGCATCGAAATCACCGCCGGCCAGGAAGACTGGCTGGTGCTGGGTCTGCCAGACCCGCGTCTGGAACGGAGAGACTGGGATTACCCCGACCTGTGGCGCTTTGTACGCAGGCAGGGCGGTTACCTCGTGCTGGCGCACCCATTTCGGTATGCTTCCATCATTCATGCCGATCTGGCTCTGTACCCGCCAGATGGCATCGAGGTGCGCTCAAACAACACGCCGCGTCAACGGGAAGACGAAATCCGCGACCTGGCTGAGCGCTACGGTATGGTGCAGTTCAGCAATTCCGATGCGCATTCGAACAGCATGATCGGCGCTTTCTGGAATGACCTGCCCGGCCAGCCAGCCGGTGACCTGGAGTTGTTGCAAGCGCTGCGCAGGCTGGCAGTGGAAGAAAATCAAACCACTCCCGCAGATTGACGGGAGTGGTTGTTATTGCTCCAAAATTTAATGTTGAAGAAGAAACGCCCAGACCAGCCACAGGCCGATCATCAGCACGCCCATGCCGAAGCGGATGACGACCGACCAGCCGCAGCCCATGGCCATGCTTTTGGTTGAATTGGCGGCTTTGCGCCAATCGCGCAGGCGGATGATTTCGACCGCGAACAGGCCGATCAACGCCAGCACCAGACCGCCGAAGGGCGGCAGGATCAGGCTGCCGATCACCCCGGCGGCCAGGGCAACGCCGATTGCCAGCCAGCTGGCGCCGGTTTGTTTGGCGCTGGCACCCATGAAGATGTTGTCGATTACGCTGCCGATCAGCATCAACACCGTCATGACGCCAAACAGGATGCCGCTGGTCAGGTTGAAACCCATGACCAGCCCGTAAGCCAAAGCCGCCACCCAGATGATGGTCAGACCGGGCAAAATGGGAATCACCAGGCCCAACAAGCCGACCAGCATAAAGGCCAGCAGGATGATTTTGAATGCGATGGGGGCAATGGTTGCCATGTGGGGATCCTTCGAACCTTATTGGGCGCTGATGGTTTCTACGCCGCCCATCCATGGGCGCAGCACATCCGGCACCACGATCGATCCGTCAGCTTGCTGGTAGTTTTCCAGCACGGCGATGAAGGTGCGCGGCAGACCCAAGCCTGACCCGTTGAGGGTGTGCACCAGGCGCACCTTGCCGCCATCGGCCGGGCGGTATTTGATATTCGCGCGGCGGGCTTGAAAATCGCCCACGTTAGAGACCGACGATACTTCCAGCCATTCGCCGCAGCCCGGCGCCCAGACTTCCAGGTCGTAGGTGATGCGGGCGTTGAAGCCCAGGTCGCCGGTGCACAGCCGCACAATGCGGTACGTGAGACCCAGACCGGCGCAGGTTTGCTCGGCATCCGCCAGCATTTTTTCCAACTCATGGGCCGAGTCTTCCGGCCGGCAGTAGATATACATTTCGACCTTGTCGAACTGGTGGCCGCGCTTGATGCCGCGCACGTCGCGCCCGGCGCTCATTTTCTCGCGGCGGAAGCAAGGCGTGTAGGCAGTGTAGCGAACTGGCAGAACCGCATCCTCGAAGACATCTCCCATGTGAATGCCGGTCAGCGGCACCTCAGCCGTCGGCACCCACCAGTAATCTTCCTCGATGTCATGATAGAGGTTATCGACAAATTTTGGCAGTTGGCCCGAGGCAAAGAGCGTATCCGCCTTGACCATGAAAGGCGTGTATTTTTCGTTGTAGCCCTGGCGGATGTGCAGGTCGAGCATCCAGGCAATCAGGGCGCGCTGCAGGCGCGCGCCGGCGCCGTTGAGCACATAGAAGCGCGAGCCGGTGATCTTGACACCCTGTTCGAAGTCGATGATGCCCAGTTTGGGTCCCAGCTCCCAATGCGGCAGGGGAGTGAAGTCGAAGGTTTTGGGCTGGCCCATGGTACGCAGGACGACGTTTTCGTGTTCATCCTTGCCGAAGGGCGTGCTGGGGTCGGGAAGGTTGGGGATGGTGGCAACCAGTTTGCCCAGGCTTTCTTCCACATCACGCACCTGTTCATCCAGGGCGGCAATGCGGTCGCCGACCACGCGCATGGCCTCGATTTTGGCCTGGCGTTCGGC
>CAZHYQ010000001.1:0-362115 GCA_964536805.1 uncultured Longilinea sp. | reverse complement strand
TCCCGGATTGCGAGCCGAGAGGTGCCGACCTCGTAAACTCAGCACAAACCTTAAGTGCCAACCGCACTTCCTACGCTGCTATGCCCCTCGCTGCATAAGTGAGAGAATTAGCCGCATGACCTCCACGTGAGGTCACGTCTGCCCACCCCGCTCCCTGGCCGGTGGTGGATGCAGGCGCTAAAAAGCCACGGGTGCCGACCGGCATGCCGCGTTCCGGTCGAAAGAGGGCTTTCGGGTCCCAGCGGCTGGCGGATTGCCTGTTTTGCCAGACTTCAGGCCGTCTGCGAGAACAAAGCCTGGCTACGCTCGTAGATATTCGCGGGTTTAATCTTTCGGACGCGGGTTCGATTCCCGCCATCTCCACCAAAGCATGCGAAAGCGGCCATCCGGCCGCTTTTTGCATGCACATTATCCAAACGGAATATCCCGAAACAAAGCGGCGGTTTTGCAGCTTTGGACCGGAAAGGTGCCAATAGCGGTTTCGTCCGAAAGGACGACGCCTTGATACTCCTGAACAAGGGCGTCATACAGGCAGCTAATTTCAGACCGGGTGGGGTTCGGGTGGTCTGCCATGTGCTCCAGCACCTGCCCGGCCAGCATGACCGGCATGGGGATTTGGTTAACCAAAGCTGAGAATTGATGGACGGCTTGAGCCATCCCTGTTAATCCCAGTTCAGCGCCGAGGTCGCCGCGGCATAACCACACTTCATCAGCCTCGTCCGCAATTGCCCTGGCTTCCTGGATGGCCGTTCCGCGTTCCAGTTTTGCGATCAGGTAAGTTGGCGCGCCAATTTGTTTGCGGTATGCGATCATTTCCGAAGCGTTTTTGACGTAGGAAATGGCATAACGCACAAAAGGATATTGCCGGGTTGCCTGCATTACGGCCTGATCTTTTTCACTTAATCCTTCGCTGCGAAAATCGGATGACGCATAGGTGATACCTTTATTAGACGCAACGGGTCCGCCTTGTACCACCGTCGCTAGTATCGAATTGCCCTTGATTTCCACAATTTTCAGCACCACTTTCGCGTCATTCAACCGGATTTCGCGGCTTGATTGGGGAGCAGCTGTAAAGAAATCAGCATGCGGTAGCGGAAGAACACCAGCGCCGTCGCTGCTTTCAGCCAATTCGAGGGTGACTTCGTTTCCTTCCGCTACTTCAACCGGAGCAAAATTGCCAAGCCGCCATTTGCTGCCCTGCAGGTCGATTACGACCGGGATTGTCGTTCTGCGTTTCGAAAAGAAGCCGCGCAAGGACTCAACCATTTCGACTACCTGGGGCACCGATAGATGGGAGGAGTTCAAGCGAAATTGCGTTGCACCTGCAGCGGTCATTTCCTGCCACAATTCCGGAGTGGAACTGGCAGGGCCTAAAGTTGCTATGATTTCATAGGTCATGAGGATTTATACCTGGCAAATAATGCCTTTGAGATAAGCGCCTTCTGGAAAATTAAGCGCCACGGGATGATCCTGCCCCTGGCGAAGTAGATCGATGATCCTGGCGTCCACGCCGGCATCCAGGGCTGCCCCCGCGACGATTTTTTGAAACAATTCAGCCGAAACACCCCCCGAACAGGAAAATGTTGCCAGGATTCCGCCCGGATTCAGCAATTTAAATGCCAACAAGTTGATATCCTTGTAGCCGCGCGCAGCTTTTTCAGCCTGGGCGGCAGTGTGGGCAAATTTGGGCGGGTCCAGAATGATCAGGTCAAATTTCCGGGCGCGGTCGCGCATTTCGCGCAGGACATGGAAAACGTCGCCCTGCAGCCACTCTGCATTTTCCGCAGGGAGTGAATTGGTTTGCAGATTCAGTTCGCCCAGGTCGAGCGCTTCCTGCGATGAATCAACCGAAATCACATCCTTCGCGCCGCCTTTAAGAGCATACAGGCTGAATCCACCGGAATAACAAAAGCAGTTGAGCACACTGCGGTTTTCAGCCAGTTGCCCAACACGCAGACGGTTGGCACGCTGGTCGAGGTAAAAGCCGGTTTTCTGGCCTTTTTTCAAGTTAACAGCAAACGTCAGACCGTTTTCATGAATCCAGACCAGATCCGGCGGCGGAACCCCGCGCAACACGCCGGTACGATCGGCCAATCCCTCCAATTGCCTTACGTCCACATCCGAGCGCTCGTATATGTTGCCGATGCCGGTCAACTCTTCCAGCAAACGCACCAGGGTTTCCCGGTGAGCCTCTGAACCGCAACTGAGAATTTGCACCACCAACCAATCTGCATAGCGGTCGACGACCAGGCCTGGCAACCCATCCGACTCGCCATGGATCAGCCGGCAGGCATCGGTTTCACCGGTCGGGATTACGGCCTGGCGAAATTCAAGCGCTTTTTTGAGTCGCTTTTGGAAAAACCCTTCATCGATCGATTCTTCAGTATCCCAGGTCCACATGCGGGCGCGGATTTGTGAAGAAGGACTGAAAGCCGCGCTGCCAAGAAGATCGCCGCTGGCATTGCGAACCAGCACGGTTTCGCCAGCCTGCGGTGAGCCGTTGACCTGATCAACCGCTCCAGAAAAAATCCAGGGATGCCGGTGCAGAACGGATTTCTCCCGGCCGGGCTTGAGAATAATCGATTTGCTGCTCAACCTTCCACCAGCTTCCGCAGCGCAGCTTCATCCAAAATCGTCACGCCCAATTCGCGGGCCTTCTCCAGTTTTGAACCAGGCGCATCGCCGACCACCAGGTAGCTGGTTTTTTTGCTGACGCTGTCGGTGACCTTGCCGCCATGCTGCTGGATGTATTCCTTAATGCCCTCGCGTGAAAACCCCGCCAGGGTGCCTGTGACAACGAAGGTCATTTCTTTCAATGGTTGGCTGCCAGCTTCAACGGCTGGCCGGGTAGAGACTACCGGCCATAGACCGGCGGCCTTAAGTTTGGCAAGCACCGCCCGATTTCTGTCGCGCTCGAACCAATCCACAATAGCGGCGGCAATGTTGGGTCCGATGCCTTCAATTTGCTGCAAATCTGTCACGCTTGCCTGGCTGAGGCTGTCCAGATTATGATAATGAGCCGTCAGATCCAGTGCCATCACTTCGCCCACGCCGTGGATGCCAAGGGCATTGATCAGGCGCGATAATGGTTGGCCGCGTGCCGTTGAAATGGCTTGAAGCAAATTATCGGCTTTTTTCTCGCCATAACCTTCCAGAGTTAATAAATCCTCGCGGCGTAGGGTGAAGATGTCGGCAACATCCCGCACCAGGCCAGCCTGTGCCAGTTGTTCGACGATCTTGATCCCCATGCCGGCGATGTCCATTGCGCCGCGCGAGACGAAATGTTCCAGGTTGCGCACCAATTGTGCCGGGCAGGCTGAATTGACGCAGTACCAGGCTACTTCGCCTTCAAAATGTTCCACCGCCTGTCCGCAAGTGGGGCAGATGGACGGCGGAACATAGGGCTTTTCCTGGCCGGTGCGCGCATCGCTGACCGGCCCGATGACATATGGAATCACATCGCCAGCCCGTTTCAGCATGATCCGGTCGCCAATGCGAATATCCTTTTCAGCGATGTAATCAAAATTGTGCAAAGTAGCCTGCTTGACGACCACGCCGCCGATCTCAACCGGTTCAAGAATGGCATAAGGTGTCAAAACGCCTGTGCGGCCCACGTTGACGCCGATATCTTTCAAGATGGTGGTAACTTCGCGGGCGGGAAACTTGAAGGCAATCGCGCCGCGTGGGTCTTTTCCGACGATGCCCAGTTCAGCGGCAATGGCGAGATCGTTTATCTTGATGACAGTCCCGTCGACTTCATAAGCCATGTCATCCCGTTTTTCACCAATGGCCTGGCAGGCAGCGATGGCTGATTCCAAATCGGGGTGCAGACTGATTTCGCCTGCAACGGGAAAGCCGAGCGCCTTCAAATAATCCAGCAGCTCCCACTGGGTGGTTGGCGTTGGACCGTCAGCCGCGGCAATCTGGTAAACGTAAAGCGTTAAGGGGCGGGAGGCAGTTAGTGCAGGGTCCAGTTGGCGCAAAGACCCGGCCGCCGTGTTGCGCGGGTTCAAATACGTTTTTTCTCCGGCTTCCTGCAACCTTTGATTTAATGCATCGAAATCCTTGAGGGTAATGAAAGCCTCGCCGCGAACAACGAAATAATCCGGCACGCGGGGTCCATCCGAATTTACTGGTATACGCAGCGGCAGGGCTTTGACCGTGCGCAGGTTGGCTGTGATATCTTCGCCAATTTCGCCGTCGCCGCGCGTGGCTCCCTGAACGAAAATGCCTTTGCGGTAGGTCAAGACCACCGTTAGACCATCAATTTTTGGTTCCACTACCAGGCTGGCTTTACGTACGCGCTCATCCAGTCTTACGCTGCGTTCCAACCAGGCTCTCACACCGTCAGCATCAAAGGCATTAGCCAGACTGAGAATTGGCGCCGGGTGGGCGACTTTGACAAACCGGTCAAGTGGAGCACTGCCCGCTCTTTGCGAGGGTGAATCGGGGGTTATCCATTCGGGATGTTCATTTTCAATCGCTTTCAATCGCACCATCAAGCGGTCGTATTCAACATCGCTGATTACCGGTGCATCCAACACATGGTAGCGGTAATTATGAAAATGAATTTCCTGGCGAAGGTGTTCGAGTTCCTTATACAACGCGTTGATTTCCATAGCGGGTTTCCTCACAATTTTCCAATGGCTGCCCAACCATCCGGGTATCCCGGCAATCGTATTATAGTGCAAGATGAATTAACAAAAGCGTTGAGTGGTCCATTCAAGAATAGGACAATCCTTACATTGTAGAGAATCGGTTTCTTTGCTACACTATTCTCTATAACAATGGAGGTTTTTTATGAATGCTGGAAAAACCATAGCCTATATTATCGCGGCGATTTTGATTCTTTTCGGCGTGCTTTTTATCTGGGCAACCTTCAGCCCACAAGGAAATACCGGTTGGCTGGTAGTGGGGATTATTAGCGTAGCGATCGGCTTGGTGTTGGTTTTCCTGGCTGGCCGGAAGAAACCAGGCGGCGAAAAAGAGGATGTAACCGTAAAAATCGACTTGAGCGGCGATGTCAATCTGGATGCGCTCAAGTGCAAGTCCTGCGGGGGGACTTTAACTTCAGAAAATATCAAAATGGTTGCAGGTGCCCCATTTGTCACCTGCCCATCCTGCGGCACGACCTATCAACTGACCGAAGAACCCAAGTGGTAAGCCTTATTTCAGGGAGGGTGTGGTATGAAGCGTTACCGTTGGTGGGGAATCCTAACGGCGCTGCTGCTGCTCGTTGCCATGCTGCAGCCAGTAGCCGCGCAATCCTATTACTTCCAGGTTAATGAACAGGAAGTCAATTTTTATATCGATGCCGATGGCACGGCAACCATTGAGTACACCTTTACCTTTGCCAATGAACCCAGCGGCGCTGATATGGAGTTCGTTGACATCATCATGCCCCAGGATTCGCAGTGGTCTGCGAATAATGCCAAAGGCGATCTCAACGGCACGCCAATCACCAAGATTTCCAATTCGGATTATGTAACAAATGCCGTCATGCTGGACTTGCGCCCTAACGCCATCAAGCCAGGGCAAACTGGAAAAGTTGGCTTTCAAATAACCGGCGTCAAGGATGTCCTTTACAAAGCCGATGCTCAGGTAAACGGCGAGGATTATGCCAGTTTCCAGTTCCAACCCAACACATTCGAAGCCGGAACGGTGGCCGGTAAGACGAAGATGACGGTCACGTTATTCCTGCCGCCGGGGTTGAAAGAAAGCGAACCGCGTTACTATCCGCCGCAGGGCTGGCCGGGTACCACCGATCCGAACCAGAGCGGTTTCGACAGCGCCGGCGGGGTGTATTATCGTTGGTATAACGAGGAAGCCAGCACGATGGATTCCTACATTTTTGGGGGATCATTCCCGTCCCGTTTGATCACCGATGCCAGCGCAATTCGCAGCAAAAGTGAGTTCAATCAGGCACCGGTGGTTAGCGTGGGCAGCGGGTTCTGGAATAACATCCTGGGATTTGGTTGCTGCGCTGCTTTTGGCGGGTTCTTTATTTTGATCTTTTACGCTTCAATTCGAGGAAGCCAGAAACGCAAACTGCAATATTTGCCACCCAAGATTGCCCTGGAGGGCAATGGAATCAAACGGGGTCTGACGGCGGTCGAGGCTGCCATATTAATGGAGCAGCCGCTGGATAAGATCATGACCATGATCCTATTCTCGGCGTTGAAGAAAGGCGCCGCAGAGGTGGTCACCAAGGAGCCGCTTAAGATCAAACTCAGCGATCCTCAACCGCCAGACCTGCGCACCTACGAAATCGATTTTCTCAAGGCGATGCTATTGGATAATGCCAAGGAAAAACGAGCCGCCCTGCAGGATGTGGTCATCAACCTGGTCAAGAGCGTACAGACCGCCATGAAAGGCTTCAGTTCAAAAGAGACTGTCGCCTATTATAAGGACATCATGACGAAGGCCTGGGAACAGGTCGAGAGCGCCGAAACGCCGGAAGTCAAAGTGCAGAAATTTGACGATACCATGGGCTGGACGATGTTGGATGATAAATTCGACGACCGCACCAAACAAACCTTTGGCAGCGGTCCGGTGATCGTGCCGAACTGGTGGTGGCGCTATGACCCCGGCATGGGCTCCGGTAGTTTTGGCGGGAATACGGTGGCCACTTCCGGCGGTTCGATGGCGCGGCCGTCGACCTCCTCCGGCGGCGGCGGTTCTACCATATCGCTACCCAGCTTGCCTGGCGGTTCGTTCGCGGCTTCGGTGGTCGGCGGAATACAATCCTTCTCTTCCAATGTCGTGGGTGATATCACTGGATTTACCGGCGGCATCACCAACAAGACCAACCCGATACCTGTCAGTACGGGTGGGAGCTATCGCTCCACTGGCGGCGGCGGTGGCCATTCGTGTGCCTGTGCCTGTGCCTGTGCGGGTTGTGCTTGCGCCTGTGCCGGAGGCGGCCGCTAATGGCCTGGTTTGCCCCACTGAAAGCGCTGATGAATTTGGATGAATTCGGCCAGCGGGCTATTTCTCCGCCGAAAGCCGGTGTCTATCATTTTTTGCGTGAAGACCAGCAGGAGAAAGTGCGGGCGCACCTTCGCATCAATCCAGACGGCAGCGGTTTATTATTGGTCAACGCCGCCAGGGTTTATCATTTCAACCCTTCAGCGACCTTTATGGCTTTCCTGGCGCTGCAAAGAATTCCCAGGCCGCTGGCGCTAAAAAGCCTGGCAAGGGCATTCAACGCACCGCGGGAAACGTTGGGGCCTGACTTTGACCTGGTTGCCAAAAAAATTGAGGACCTGCTCGCCCCGGATGGGCCATGCCCGGTGCATGAGATGGATCTGGAGGTTCTCCCGCCGTTTTCGGTGCGCCCGAGCGCACCTTACCGCATGGACCTGGCATTGACCTACCAGTGCAATAATGCCTGTTCGCACTGTTATAATGCCCGCTCGCGCAGCTTTCCGCAACTCAAGACAGAGCAGTGGTTTCAAATTCTTGATAAGTTATGGGACCTGGGCATACCGCATATCGTTTTTACCGGCGGCGAACCAACCCTGCGCGAGGATCTGCCCGAGTTGATTGCGCACGCGGAAAAGAACGGACAAATCACCGGCATTAATACCAACGGCCGACGTTTGAAGGATGTGGCGTTCGTCCGCCATTTGGCGGACGCCGGCCTGGATCATGTGCAAATCACGCTCGAGTCTCATGACCCGGCTATCCATGATGAATTGGTGGCTCACCCGGGTGCCTGGAAAGAAACCACAGCAGGCCTGCGCAATGCGTTGGATACCAATCTTTTCGTCATGACCAACACTACGCTGCTCCAGCGGAACTCGCCATTCCTGGCTGAGACACTCGATTTTTTGGCCGAAACTGGCGTGCCGACCGTGGGGCTGAACGCTTTGATCTACTCCGGACACGGCGAGACGGTTGGAACCGGTTTGCCTGAAACCGCACTGCCGCCCTTGTTGACTCTGGCGCAGCAGCGGACAGAAACCCATCAGCAGCGATTAATCTGGTATACGCCCACCCAGTATTGCCACTTCGACCCCTTGCAAATGGAATTAGGCGTAAAAGGCTGCACCGCTGCCTTGTACAACATGTGCGTTGAGCCGGACGGCGGCGTTCTGCCCTGCCAGTCCTATTACCAGCCGCTGGGTAATTTGCTCACCGATTCCTGGGATTCTATTTGGAATCATGAGCTTTCGGTTTCCTTGCGGGAACGGAAAGATCTTCCCATTGATTGCTTAAGCTGCAAATTACTGCCGGAATGCGGCGGCGGCTGCCCATTGGCGCGGAGCCATCAGCAACCCGTTCAGTCCGTTCTGTCCATTACCTCCTGATCAGGAGAGAAGAACATGCCAAATATCCTCAACCAATTCTGGTCCCGATTTTTCCCGCCCGCGCTGATCTTGCCGGTGGGCATCTATCATTATCAGGCGCCAGCGGACGCAGAAACGCCGCTGCGGATGCATCTGAGAATTGATCCGGATGGCAATGGTTTACTGATCATTAATGCCAGCACGGTGCTGCACTTGAATCAGACCGCCACCGAATTTGCCTATCACCTGATCCAACGCACGCCTGAGGACGAAATTATCCGCCTGGTCACCGACCGTTACCGCGTGACTGCCGAGGAAGCAAAAAAGGACTTACGTAATTTTAAGGACCGCATCGACACACTCAATAAAACGCCGGATCTCGATCCGATCACGTTTCTTGGAATGGCGCGCAGGGAGATCTATTCCGGCGCCCTCCTGGCCCCATACCGCCTGGATTGTGCCCTGACGTACCGCATTGAAGACGGCGCCATGAAGGGGGTGACCCCCGTGGAACGCGTCAAGCGCGAGCTTTTAACCGAAGAATGGGGAACCATTCTCAAGAAAGCCTGGGACGCGGGCATTCCTCATATAGTCTTTACAGGCGGCGAGGCCACCCTGCGCCCCGACCTGCCAGAAATTATTCAAAAAGCAGAAGAACTGGGCCAGGTAACCGGGCTGCTCACCAGCGGGTTGCAGCTATCCGACCATGCATACCTGCATCAATTGCTGCTCAGCGGTCTGGATCACGTCATGGTCGTGCTTGATCCTGATGATGACCAGGCCTGGGAAGCGCTGCGCGACACGCTGGCGGAAGATATATTTGTCACCGTTCATCTCACGGTCACCGCGAATAATGCCGACCTGGCACCCGATCTGGTGGCAAGACTTGGCCGGATGGGTGTCAATTCCATTTCACTCAGTACCGAAAACGATGAATTAATGGCTGCATTGGACCTCGCCGGGCATAAAGTTGCTGAAATGAACATGCAAATGGTCTGGGATTTGCCGGTTCCCTATTCCCGCCAGCATCCTGTGGCTCTGGAAATAATGGGCGATAATGAACTTCCCCCGCAGGGCGAGGGAAAAGCCTGGTTGTATGTTGAGCCGGACGGCGATGTGCTTCCATCTCAAGGGGAATTGAAGGTGTTGGGAAACTTCCTGACCGATGACTGGAACACCATCTGGAACAACCGCTGATTTTATGATTACGCCGCAGGATTGGCACCGGCGCTTTGTTCAACAAACCCGGTGGACAGAGGAAATCCGGCAGTATATTGTTCAGCAAGTACGGTTGGCAAATTATCACCGAATCCTTGAAACCGGCTGCGGAACCGGTGCGGTACTGGGTTCAATGCAGCATTTACTGCCGGGCTCTACTCTATTCGGCATCGATCTGCGCCAGGATTACCTGGGCCAGGCACGGCTTTATGCTCCCCAAAGCCAGCTGGCTGCAGCGGATGCAGCTGCGCTGCCTGCAAGTTATGCAGCCTTTGATGCAGTCATTTGCCATTATTTCTTACTGTGGGTGAATGAGCCTGATGCAATTCTGAAAGAAATGAAACGCGTCACCCGGCCGGGTGGGTTAGTCATCGCTCTGGCTGAACCCGATTATGGCGGACGAATCGATTATCCGGCTTCGCTCGCCGAATTGGGATATTTGCAGGGCCAGGCACTTCAAAGCCAGGGCGCCGACCCGAATATGGGCCGCAAATTGAGTGCTTTGTTTCACCAGGCCGGATTATTTGATGTTCATAGCGGGCTGTTGGGCGGGCAATGGAATGAGGCGCCATCTTTTAACGCTTGGGAATCGGAATGGGCTGTGTTGCAAGCGGATTTAGGACACGTCCTTTCCAAAGACCGCCTGGATGCCCTGCGCAACCTGGATGCGGCCGCCTGGGATAAGGGTGAGCGCATCCTTTTTGTGCCGACGTTCTATGCCTGGGGGACAGTGTAAATTAGAAGGGTTGCCAAAAGCGAAAATCGCGCTTATAATAGCGTTCGTCAATCGGGGCGTGGCGCAGTCCGGCTAGCGCGCTTGCATGGGGTGCAAGAGGTCGGAGGTTCAAATCCTCTCGCCCCGACTGGTGGCTCGCAAAGACAGGGAACGGACTACCTGTCTTTTTTTTATATATTTTTATAGAAACATATTGGAAAACGCTGCCCGGGATTGCTGTTCCAGCCAAACCGGGCAGGTAATCCAGTTCCTTTTTCCATGTTACAATCAGGCTTTGCTGCATCCTTCGAACGCCATGGCATCTATGACGAATCCTGAACCTAAAAAAACCAACCTGACCTCGATTTTGATCCTGGTCTTTACGCTCATCCTTTTATTTGTAGCGGTAAATTTTTTTTCAAACGAAATCAACCAGGTAAAAGATTTTATTCACCGGGCTGGACCTTTTGCGTTCCTGGTCAGCATCACAATTTACGGCATCCTGGGTGCTTCGCCTGTGCCATCGGAACCCCTGACGGCGGTGCTCAGCGGTCTTTTTCATCCATGGCAGGCCATGCTGGTTGCAACCCTTGGAAATTCATTGGCTGCGCTGGTGGAATATTATCTGGGCGGACATTTACGCAACATTACAAACTTTGAGGAACAACGCAAAAAACTGCCCTTCAAGCTGGGACAATTCCCGGTCGATTCCCCGATTTTCTTAATTTTCGGGCGCATGATCCCTGCATTTGGTCCAAAAGTTATCAGTCTGATGAGTGGGATCTACAAGGTCCCGTTGTGGCGCTATCTTTGGACGACGGTGGTCACCAATTTGGCCGGAGCAGCACTGATTGCCTACGGTGCAGCAGGATTAATTCGCCTGTTCCGATGACGCCAGGTCACCCCCCCAGACCGAAGAAAACTGCGCTAAGGCTGGCTACCGAGGCAACAAAAATTAAAACCGTACCAACGATTGCAAAATACTTTTGGAACGGTTTGTTGACATATTCTTTCATAATGCGCGGATTGCTGCTCAAACTGATCAAATAGAAGAATACCAGCGGCAGCATTACGGCATTGATGCCCTGGGTGGTAATGGCCAGTTTAAACAGGTTGATGCCTGGAAAACTCACAACGGCTGCCGCGGTCAAGAGCTGGCCAAGGAAAATAATATAAAAGGTTTTACTCTGTTTAAATGAAGTGTTAAGACCGCCTGAAAGACCAAAAAACTCAGAGAAGGCATAAGCCGTCGACAGCGAAATGACCACGATGCCCATAAAACCGGCATTTAAAATCCCGATCGCAAACAACTCGCCGGCAAATTCGCCAGCGAAGGGTTGAATGGCCATGGCTGCCTGTTCGCCAGACACCAGCACGATTCCGCGTACGAAAAGCGTTGACGCGGTAGCCACGACCATGAAGAAGGAAAAGAAATCCGTTAAAAATGCTCCCAGGTAGGTTTCAAACTGGGAATAGCGCAGGTTGCGTTCCTCAATTTTTTTATCAAACGCGAAACTGCTGACAAAGAACTGGCCCCACGGCGTGATGGTGGTGCCTAAAACTCCCAGGCCAATGATCAGGTAACTACGCATGTACTCTTTTGTAAATTCGACGCCATGCGGATAAACCAGGTTGCCAAGTGCCATGCCCCAATCAGGTTTGGCTTTGATGGCGGAAATAATATACGTTAAATAGAAAAGGCAGGAAAAGAGCATCACCGATTGGGTGAGTTTGTAATTTCCACGGGTCACAAAGAGAAAAATCAAAATGACCATGATAAAAAGGGCAGGTATGGCTGGCAGATTAAAAATACTCGTTGTCGTCCGAATTGCGGACATATCGCCGATAATGGAGCCCATGTTGGCAATCAGCAGCGCTCCAAAAATGAGCAGCGCCACTTTTACGCCGAATTTTTCGCGGATGAGATCTGCCAACCCGCGCCTTGTGACCACGGTCAGCCGCATGCCCATTTCCTGGGTGATTCCCAACAAAATGGTGATAATGCCCAGGGCAAAGAGGATGGGGTAGCCCAGGGTGGAACCGGCAATGGAATAAGTGGCCACGCCCGAAGCATCATTATCCGCCATGGCTGTAATGGTTGCCGGGCCAAAAACCGACAGAAATATGAGCACCCGCTTTAGGGTGCGAACGAATATCTGTTTATTACTCAGCCGTGTAGATTGGTTCATAATCCACCCAACGCCATCTCAAAAATACTAGCGGTAATAACGCGGCAGGCGTTTCTTCCACACGGTGGGGATGATCTTATCCAGCGCATCATCCGATGTGACAATGCCTTGAATCACATTCTGTTCATCAACGACCGGAATGGAGAGCAGGTTATAGCGTGCGATCATTTGAGCCACCTCATCCTGATCATCCAGGGGCTGCACACTGGCGATGCGGGTATGCATGAAGTCTTCTACCAACGAATCGGGTTTGGCAAGAATCAACTCACTGAGTGAGAAGACGCCGAGCAATTTTTCCTCTGCATCGACGACGTAGACATAAAAGATCGGTTCCACATCCGGTGCGGTTTCACGCAGAAATTGAATGGTCTGGTCGGCCGTCAGGCCAGGATGAACTGTGACGAATTCGGTGGTCATGATGCCGCCAGCAGATTCTTCCGGGTAAGTCAGCAATTTGCGGACGTCATCGGCCTCGTCGTCTTCCATCAAGCCAATCAGGATTTCACTGCGCTCTTTGGGAAGCTCAGCCAACAGGTCGGCTGCCTCGTCCGGCGACATTTCCTCCAGCACGTCGGCAATTTTTTCGTCCGGCATGTTTTCAACCAGACTGACCTGAAAATCTTCTTCGACTTCCTCCAACGTATCCGCCAACTGCTCCAGGTCGAGGGTGTCGAGCAACTCGCTGGATTGCGTCCGGTTCATGTCCGAAAGAATATTGGCGATATCCGCAGGGTGCAAATCATCCAATTTTCCGCCTGGAACGCGCAGGCGTACAAATTGCTCGCGTGAAAATAATTCCACGTCATCCCAGGAAATATAACTGGGCTTAACCTCGCGTTTGATCATTTTCAGGACGCCTTGGGCAATCGGCGCCATGCCGATGCGCCTGAAAATGCCCATGGTACCGATATCGACATTGCTGGCAACGATCTTGCCGTTAATTTGCACCAGCTCGATATCGTTTACCCTCACAACGCGCACATCATCGGTATCGATGATTTGTTTGTCCATGACGTCCCGAACCAAGAAAATATCATTTTCGCCCGGAGTATAAGTATGCATTTCCTCGCGCCTGACATTCAGGGGAATGCCGTGTGCAAAAAGGACTGTGATGTCTGAATACGGCACCACCAGTTCAAGTTTTTTCCGGCGAATAACGATTGCTACAACAACGGGATGTGAGGTCTCTGGTAGGGTGGTTGCCACCAGATCTTCCAATACCCCAACCTGGGCGCCGTCCAGATCGGTCACCGGATTGCCAATTAATTGACTTACAAATGCCATAGGAGTACCTCCTGACACGCTCTAAGCGCCTGGAGCGGCAGTGAGCGCCAACATTGTTAACCACTGTTTTACGAGGATTTAACAATGAACGACATTTGATTGGATTCGCATCCAATCCAAGACCAATCAGGCAGATGGTTTACAGCGAGCCGGGATACTTTTAGGTGAGATTATTTACAAGCCCCATGATCTGGGACAAACAGGAGGTTCTCACACGTATCCATATTTTTTATCGATTTCGGTCGATCCTGTATATCTGGCTCGAGTAAGTCATAGCCCGAATTATCGTCCGCGGACACGCGATCACCTCCTCTCAGTTTCTAAATTTTTCTAATCCATACTCAAATCAATTTCCGTTTCTCATTCCTGAAAACAAGATACTGTTCTCGGAAATGATGGAAAACAACCTAATCTGGATTGTACGTTTGCATTCTATCTTTTTAGGTTCGGGGTGTCAATAGGTTGATCAGCCAGCTTGCGGGTTCGTTAATTGGCAATAAATTGGATTAACGTTAAAATGACTTGACAGGTCTTGTTTCAGCTTGACTGAGCCTCCATTGATATAAGCTGGTGGAAAAGCTTGAAAGATCTGATTTCCGTGAAGAGGTGAGGCATGATTTCGATTTATAAAAGTACAGAAAAAGGATTGGAATCGATTCCGGAAATTATCGACGGTTGCTGGATCAATTTGGTTGACCCCACACCGCAGGAAATTGCACAAGTGACCGATCTGGGAATTCCTCAGGATTTCATCACCTATCCCCTGGATGTGGATGAACGGCCGCGTACAGAACGGGAAGATGACGGGAAAATCTTGATTGTAATTAAGGTACCTAAATACCTGGGGCCATCCGTAGATGTCCCCTATATCACGATCCCGTTGGGTTTTGTTATTACGGACAAAGTCCTGGTAACGGTGTGCCGCCATTCCCATGAAATCATCGAGGAATTTGAGTCTGGTCGGGTGAGAGGTTTATCCACCGGTAAACGAAACCGCTTCATTCTGAAAGTGATGATTGCTACTGCCAACAAATACCTGGCTTATCTGCGCGACATCAACCGCACAGTGGATTTGCTGGAAGATAAAACCCAATCGGCCATGCGGAATAAAGAAGTGCTGGACCTTTTGAAGTTTCAGAAAAGTCTGGTCTACTTCACCACTGCGCTGAAATCCAACGAACTGGTTTTTGAACGGCTGCACCGTGCCCAGTTGTTTAAAATGTACCCAGATGATGAGGATTTATTGGAGGATGTCATCACAGAGAACCAGCAAGCTATTGAAATGGTCAACATCTCCAATAACATCTTAAGTTCAATGATGGATGCGTTTGCCTCCATCATTTCCAATAATCTGAATGTTGTCATGAAGTTCCTGGCCTCAGTAACCATTGTTATGAGCATTCCGACCATCATCACCAGCTTTTTTGGTATGAATATGAATTTGCCTTTTAGCAACTCGAACTATTCCTACCTCTTTGTGATCGCCATTTCTGTGGGGTTGGGTGCGCTGGTAACCTTTATTTTTATGAAACGTGACTGGTTTTAACAGTTTATGATCCAGTAATTTTGCACACAGCCCGATCCTACCACCAAGGAGCGGGCTGTCCATTTATTAAGATACGAATGGACAGAATTTGAAAATTAATACTTGTATTTCTACTAAATGTATATACAATTGAGTTAGTTTATTGCACCAATAAACTAACTCCCTCGTGTTTTTTGGAATTTTATATGCTCCCTGCAAAAAACGTCACAGCAGACCAGGCCTGGGTCAGGCGAAAGAACCGTGCCATTATCCTGGAGGTGTTTCGCACGCACAAGACCTTATCGCGCGCAAAACTGGCAAAAGAGACCGGTTTGAACCCAAGCACGGTGTCCAATATCATTGGCGAGCTCATCCAGGAGAATTTGATCCGTGAAACCGAGCTCACCCAATCTGGCACAGGCCGCCCTGGCATCTTATTGGAGTTAAATCCTGAAGGGGGCTGCGCCCTTGGCATCGAAATCAATGTTGATTACATAGAGGTAATGGTCACCGATTTCGCGGCGAATGTCTTGTGGCATTGCAAGAAACTTTCGCAACCAGAAATTGGCCAGGATGTCATAATGGCCGATTGTGTGGATCTGGCTTTGGAAGCATCGAAATTTATTCAAGAACGGAATTCGCGCCTGCTGGGAGTCGGGGTTGGTGTGCCGGGATTGGTGGACGTCTCCAGCGGATTATTGCGTTTGGCGCCAAATCTGCATTGGACGGAAGTCCCCGTGAGGGATTTATTGGCGCGGCACTTCGACTGCCCGATTTATGTCGAAAATGAGGCCAATGCCGCTGCACTGGGTGAATATTATTTTGGGGCTGTACGAAACGTCAACGACTTTATCTATTTGAGCGCTGGCGTTGGTCTTGGCAGTGGCATTGTGATGGGAGGAAAGATCTTCCGTGGCATGGCTGGCTATGCCGGCGAGGCCGGACATATGACCTTGGATGTAAACGGCGAATTATGCGGTTGCGGAAAACGCGGCTGTTGGGAAACATTTGTTGGGCCGCGCGCAGTCGAACAGCGCATTCAGCGTTCTCTGGCTTTCGGGGCAAAATCCATATTACAGGATGTGGTAAAAGGCGGCGACAAACACATCCTTTTTGACGACGTCCTGGAAGCCGCCAAAAAGGGCGACCAGACTGCCATAGACGCGCTGGGGAAAGTGGCATTTTATCTTGGCATTGGCATTGCCAACCTGGTGAATCTCTTTGATGTCGAAGTGATTGTTCTGGGCGGTTCACTTAATAATGCCAGCTCTTTTCTACTGGAAGATATTGAGCGGGTGGTTACAACCAATACGCTTGCACCTGGGCGGGATCACTTAAGGATCATCCCTTCCGCGCATGGATCGGATGCCTGCGTTATGGGAGCAATCGCACTGGTTCTTGATGAGATTTTACGAGAACCTGCGCTCATGTAACGGGTAGTTCTTTAATAAGGGTCGAACTATCAACGGCAGCTATTTTTTTATGAAGAGAGGAGAAATAGAATTAGCCCTTTTTCAGAAACCACGAAATATCCCCTGCGTTACCCATTGATTTCCAACCGTTTCCACCAAAGGAGTGAGAAAAAATGAAATTCAAATCGTTGCACTTGCTTTATCTCGTGGTTGTACTCGCTATGTTGGCCGCAAGCCTCGGCGCCTGTGCTCCAGCTGCTGCAACCACAGCCGCACCTGAAAAAGTAAAAATTGGCCTGTCATTCTCCGACTTCGCCACCGAACGCTGGAAACCAGAAGCTGACCTGCTCACCAAGCTGCTTAATGAAAAGGGCTACGATGTGCTGGTGCAGGAAGCCAACCACGACGTCAAACTGCAGAATGACCAGATCGACAACATGGTCGCACAGGGCGTCAAAGGCTTGATTGTCATCGCTGAAGACGGCGCTGCCGTTGTAACCTCAGTTGATAAGGCTGCTGCTGCCGGCGTAAAGGTGATTGCCTATGACCGGCTGATCAAGACCAAGAGCATCTCAGCCTATTTGTCATTCGACAATGTTGAAGTTGGCCGGCAGGAAGCTTTGGGCGTCATGACGGCGCTTGGGCTGCCGGGATCGACCACCTGGACTAAAGACAATCCTGCCAAGGTAGTGCTCTCGGGCGGTTCGCCGACCGACAACAATGCCGTGCTGGTTCGCCAGGGCCAGATGGAAGTGATCCAACCCTACATCGACTCCGGCGTAGTCAAGATCGTTGCCGACCAGTGGGTTGATAACTGGGATGCTGCCAATGCGCTCAAGATGATGGAAAACATTCTGACGGCACAGGGCAACAAGATCGACGCAGTGGTTGCCTCGAATGACGGCACTGCATTGGGCGAACTGCAAGCGCTCAAGGCGCAGGGTCTGGCTGGCAAAGTTCCGATCTCGGGACAGGATGCCACGGCAGACGGCTGCAACAGCATCGTGAAGGGCGAGCAGACCGTGACGGTCTACAAGGATATCCGCCTGCTGGCTCCGAAGGCTGTGGAAATGATGGACGCCCTGATCAAGGGTCAGCCCATCTCCGGCGTGCAGCCCTTCTCGCTGAAGGTGCTGACCGGGCAGGATTTGGAAGGCGACATCCAGGCAGTGTTCCTGAAGGTGGTTCAGGTCACCAAGGACAATGTCTATGAAGAAATCGTGAAGAGCGGCTTCCAGAGCTACGATGCCGTTTACCGCGATATCCCCGCAGACCAACGGCCACCCAAACCTGGCGAGGCAGCGGTCGCAACCCAGCCGCCTGCCACAACCGAAAAGATTAAGATCGGTCTGTCATTCTCCGACTTCGCCACTGAACGCTGGAAACCCGAAGCCGACCTTCTCAAGAAACTGCTTGAGGAGAAGGGCTACGATGTGCTGGTGCAGGAAGCCAATCACGACGTGAAACTGCAGAACGACCAGATCGACAACATGGTCGCACAGGGCGCCAAAGGTTTGATCATCATCGCTGAAGACGGCGAAGCTGCCAGCACCGCGGTTGATAAGGCCGTGGCTGCCGGCGTAAAGGTGATTGCCTATGACCGGCTGATCAAGACCAAGAGCATCTCAGCCTATTTGTCATTCGACAATGTTGAAGTTGGCCGGCAGGAAGCTTTGGGCGTCATGACGGCGCTTGGGCTGCCGGGATCGACCACCTGGACTAAAGACAATCCTGCCAAGGTAGTGCTCTCGGGCGGTTCGCCGACCGACAACAATGCCGTGCTGGTTCGCCAGGGCCAGATGGAAGTGATCCAACCCTACATCGACTCCGGCGTAGTCAAGATCGTTGCCGACCAGTGGGTTGATAACTGGGATGCTGCCAATGCGCTCAAGATGATGGAAAACATTCTGACGGCACAGGGCAACAAGATCGACGCAGTGGTTGCCTCGAATGACGGCACTGCATTGGGCGAACTGCAAGCGCTCAAGGCGCAGGGTCTGGCTGGCAAAGTTCCGATCTCGGGACAGGATGCCACGGCAGACGGCTGCAACAGCATCGTGAAGGGCGAGCAGACCGTGACGGTCTACAAGGATATCCGCCTGCTGGCTCCGAAGGCTGTGGAAATGATGGACGCCCTGATCAAGGGTCAGCCCATCTCCGGCGTGCAGCCCTTCTCGCTGAAGGTGCTGACCGGGCAGGATTTGGAAGGCGACATCCAGGCAGTGTTCCTGAAGGTGGTTCAGGTCACCAAGGACAATGTCTATGAAGAAATCGTGAAGAGCGGCTTCCAGAGCTACGATGCCGTTTACCGCGATATTCCAGAGGCCCAACGCCCGCCCAAACCCTAGATCCTGATAACTTTTTGACTTGGTAGCGATCTTCCGCGCCTGATGGTAATTGGTCAGGCGCGGAAGAAAACCAAGTTGAAAGTTAAGTAGACAAAGAATGGAAATGGAATAATATTGGTAATGATCGTTTTATCCCCCTTTATCTGATTCAACAAAAAACAGGTGCCGCCGATGGATGAGAGCATTATTCTTGACTTTCAACACGTTACGAAAACATTTCCCGGTATTGTTGCGCTGGATGATGTCAGTTTTCAGGTCCGGCGCGGAGAAATCCACGGCCTGTGTGGAGAAAACGGCGCGGGCAAGTCAACCTTAATGAAGATTCTTTCAGGCGTTTATCCTTCTGGCGATTATGATGGAAAGATCATTTACGACGGACGGGAGTTGAAACTTGAAGGAAGCGCCATCCATCAGGCAGCGCAGGAGGGGATCGCAATTGTTTACCAGGAACTGACCCTGGTGCCTGGCATGACGGTGGGTGAGAATATTTTTCTGGGAAGAGAACCGGTCGAAAGAGGATCAATCACATGGGACCAGGTTTATTCCGAAACTCAAAAAATTCTTGATAAATACAAGATGAATATCCACCCTCAGGATGTTGTAAATAACCTGGGCGTGGGAAAAATGCAAATGACGGAAATCGCCAAAGCACTCTCGGAGAATGCCAAGGTACTCATCCTGGACGAGCCGACCAGCGCGTTATCTGAGGCAGAGGTAACCCAGCTGATGGAAATCCTCGGTACATTAAAAGAAAATGGCGTTACCTGTATCTATATCACCCACAAAATCGAAGAGTTTTTTCGTATAGCCGATAATGTAACTGTTTTACGGGATGGCAAAGTGGTGACAACGCAGGAAATTGGCCAACTTACCTCTGAGAAACTGGTCCAATACATGGTTGGCCGTGAAATGAAGGAAAGGTTTCCGCCAAAAGGAAACCGCAAACCAGGCGATAAGATATTTGAGGTCAACGATTTACGGGCAGTTGATCCTGATTCTGGACGGGAAGTGATCAAAGGGGTTTCATTCGATTTACGGCAGGGAGAAATTTTTGGCATCGCTGGGTTGATGGGCTCAGGACGGACCGAACTGGTGATGACCATTTTTGGTGAATATGGAAAAATCAGTCACGGCACAATGAAACTGAATGGGCGGGAGATTACCATCAAGAGCGGCCACGATGCAATGGAAGATGGCATCAGCCTGGTACCGGAAGATCGCAAGCGCCACGGTTTGGTGCTGATTCAATCCATTTTGCGTAACATTTCTCTGCCGAATCTCGACCGCTTTTCATCCTTTATGCGCGTGAATCAAGATCAGGAGCTGGCCGAGAGTCTAAAATTCGCCAAAGATCTGGCCATTAAGGCGCCAAACTTGTTCATTCCTGCCGAATCGCTTTCTGGTGGAAATCAACAAAAAGTGGTTATCGCCAAATGGTTAATGTCTGGCCCCAAAATCTTGATCATGGATGATCCGACCCGCGGCGTCGATGTAGGTGCAAAATATGAAATTTATAAACTAATGAATGAACTAGCTGATAGAGGCATTTCGATCATCATGATTTCGAGCGACCTGCAGGAAGTGCTTGGCATGAGCGACCGCATCATGGTGATGTGCAAGGGCAGTTCAAATGGCGTGCTGGATATTTCTGAAGCAACCCAGGAACGTATTATGACATTGGCAACGGGAATTGCCTAACCGGTATTTCATCCTTCAAGAGGTGCATCCATGGATCTAACGGCGTTGAGTCAGCGATTTCGCAAAAATATCCAGACCTACATCATCATCATTTTATTAATCGTCATCTGGGGGATTTTTGCCATCGTCACCAAAGGCGGTTACCTATCGCCTCAGAACATTTCAAACCTTTTTCGGCAAATGACGGTCACTTCTTTATTGGCGGCTGGTATGGTTTTGGTGATGGTGACTGGGGGCATCGACCTCTCAGTGGGTAAGTTGGCCGGTTTTGTTTCGGTGGTGGTCGCTCTATTCCAACGCGATATTTGGGTGAAGATCATTCCAGACCAGCCAATATTGGCCGCTGCACTTTCTGTGGTGGTAGGCCTGATCGTTGGCTCCTTGTTTGGCATCTTTCAAGCCTATATCATAGCCTATTTGCGCGTACCCGCCTTCATTGTGACATTGGGCGGCCAATTCATTTTAAACGGCGGCATCTTGCTTGTAACATCTGGGAAAACCATTGCTGCCAACCAACCGGGATTCAGTTGGATTGCACAGGGATATTTGCCAAAGGATGCGGGTTGGCTATTGGGCATACTGGTGGTGATCCTCCTTTTTGTATTGATGTATAACGACCGGCGCACGAAAACGCGCTACGGGTTTGTCAACAAACCCCTTATTCAAGATGGGCTCAAAACTTTATTTTTCTCCATTATTGTCTTTTTGTATGTATTTATCGTCAATAAATACAACGGCGTCCAGGTTCCTGTACTTCTCTTGGCATTGACAGTGGTTGTCGTTTCCTATGTCTCCACAAATACACGGTTCGGCCGATATGCTTACGCGATTGGCGGAAACCGCGAAGCTGCCCGCCTTTCAGGCATCAACATCAAAAAGCAAATCTTCTTGATTTTCGTCTTGATGGGATTGTTGTGCGGCTTGGGAGGCGTTGTTCTGGCATCGTACGTCGGCTACGGGACGATTGCTGCCGGTTCCGGTTATGAATTGGACGCCATTGCCAGCTGCGTGCTGGGCGGCACCTCCACATTAGGCGGTTCCGGAACAATTTTTGGCGCCATGGTTGGTGCGTTGATCATGACCAGCTTGAACACCGGGCTTCAAATGATGAATGTGGCACCCGCCTGGCAGTATGTTTTACGAGGTTTTGTATTGGTATTGGCAGTGATTATTGACGTCTATTTCAAGAAGAACAATTAAATAGATTCCAGTTATTGCCGTAATCAACGATCCCGATCGAGCCGATTTGGCCCGATCCAGGAGGGTTCAATTTGCCTATGCCAATCCCGAACGGTCGATTGTAATCAACTATGAACTCAAAATTGATCCACCATATTTTATTCATCCAGAATTAGGAGAAAATCCATGAATGCCTATACCCCCCAACCCGAACACAAGTTTACATTTGGTTTATGGACTGTTGGCAATACTGGCCACGATCCATTCGGTAACGCGGTTCGCGAACCTAAAACTCCGGCAGAACTGGTTTACCTGCTTGGCGAGGTGGGTGCCTACGGTGTCAATTTCCACGACAATGACCTAATCCCCATCGATGCGTCGCCGTCGCAATCGGAATCCATAAAAAAGGAATTTCGAAAAGCGCTCAATGATACCGGTCTGGTGGTTCCAATGGCAACCACAGATCTATTCCACGAGGCGATTTTTAAGGATGGCGCATTCACCAGCAACGATCCTCAGGTGCGTGCATTCGCGCTTCAGAAAGCGATCAAAGCCATTGACCTAGGGGTTGAATTTGGAGCCAGAATCTTCGTTTTGTGGGGCGGCCGCGAGGGCACCGAGACGGATTCAAGCAAGAGCGCCCTGGATGCCATCAAACGAAACCGGGAAGCGATCAATTATCTGTGCAATTACGCAATTGACCAGAAATTTGATTTGAAATTTGCACTCGAAGCCAAACCTAACGAACCGCGCGGCGACATCTATAATCCGACCATCGGCCATATGCTCGCTCTGATTGAGCACCTCGATCATCCCGAAATGGTGGGGGTAAATCCCGAGGTGGCTCACGAACAAATGTCAGGGTTGAACTTCATGCACGGTGTTGCCCAAGCCTGGGAGGCTGGAAAACTGTTCCACATCGACCTAAACGACCAATATCCCGGCCGTTACGATCAGGATTTGCGTTTTGGCTCGCGCGATATCAAGGCTGCTTTCTACCTGGTCAAGTTCCTCGAAGACGTTGGATATGCCGGTTCGCGTCATTTTGATGCACACGCCTACCGCAGTGAAGATTATGAAGGGGTGAAGGATTTTGCCAGGGGTTGCATGCGAACTTATCTGATCCTTAAAGAAAAGGCCGAAAAGTTCAACCACGACAGTGAAATCCAAGCGCTGTTGTCGGAAATTAACAGAGAAACAGATTACATTGGCAAGTACTCAGCGGAAAATGTTCAGCAGTTAAAGGCGCAACCTTTCAACCGCCTGGCCATTGCCGGACGGGGATTGAAGTACGAACGGTTGGACCAGTTGACCATCGATGTTCTTTTGGGCGTGCGATAAGAAGAAGCCCACCCCAGTAGGGGACAGGTGAACGCCTATATTGAAAGATTTTTTTTGTGGGCGGAACAGGACTCGGACCTGCGACCCCATCTGTGTAAGAGATGTGCTCTAACCAACTGAGCTACCCGCCCGGTAAGTTTCTATTATACAGGAAGGTGGTCGAAACGTTAAGAGATCATGAAATATTGACGACTTCGCCGTGAGTCATCGCAAGTAATTCTGATGGCGTCAAACTGAATATTGCGTGCGGCGTGCCGGCCGCTGCCCATACCTCGTCGAATGCCATTAAGTCAGCGTCGATGAAGGTCTGGATGGGTTGAATGTGGCCTATAGGCGGGATGCCGCCAATGGCAAAGCCGGTTTGAGTGCGGACGAAATCTCCGTCCGCTTTTACAACCGCTTCGCCGAAAACCGCAGACAAGCGCTGTTCGTTGACCCGGTTGGCACCGCTGACTAGTACCAGAACCGGTTTTTGGCTTGAAACGGATGCGAAGACCAATGATTTAACGATCTGTCCAAGTCTGCATCCAACCGCGTCGGCGGCTTCCATTGCCGTTCGGGTTGAACCGGGCAATTCAATGACATTGCAACTCAAACCGAGTTCTTGAATGGCCTGTTGGACGCGTTGGGCACTGGGGCTTAAGTTGGTACTCATTTTCTTTCTCCTGCCAGGTTTTCCTTATTATAAAGGCATTGATCATCTCATTTGGTCGAAGATATGCTAAACTTCATCGTGATATTATTCAATGGATTGAGAAAATGCGTTTTATCCGCTATCAGACTGGCAGGGATGCTCCACGATACGGCTGGGTTTATGGAGACCTAGTAGGGCCCATTGACGGCTCGATTTTCAGCGAATACCGCCGGCAGGAGGCGACTCTACCAATTGCCGCGGTTCGCCTGTTGTCTCCGGTTTTACCCAGTAAAATCATCTGTATGGGGCGCAATTACGCTGATCATGCGCATGAACAAGGCGTGGATGTGCCTGAAATCCCACTCATTTTTCTCAAACCGCCGTCAGCTGTCATTGGTACAGGCGCTGCCATTGAAATCCCGCCCCAGAGTCGTTTGGTGGAACACGAAGCAGAATTGGCCGTTATTATTGGCCAGGAGGGGCGTTGGATTTCTCTGGAGGAGGCTAACCGCCATGTATTAGGGTATACAGTCGCAAATGACATTACCGCGCGGGATTTGCAGCGCCGGGATGGGCAGTGGACACGTGGAAAGGGATTTGATACCTTTTGCCCATTAGGGCCATGGATCGAGACTGAGGTTGATCCAGCGGATGCCCTCATCACTTGCCGTGTAAATGGTGAAATTCGCCAAATGGCCTCGACACGGGATATGGTTTTCACGGTACCGCAAATTATTGCTTTTATTTCATCTGTCATGTGCTTAATGCCAGGCGATGTAATACTTACAGGAACGCCGGCCGGGATTGGACCCCTGGAAGCGGGAGACAGGGTTGAAGTCGAAATTGAGGAGATTGGAACCCTAATCAATCCGGTTATAGCGCCGTTGAATGTCGGTT
The DNA here is from genome assembly GCA_964536805.1 of uncultured Longilinea sp. Taxonomy (GTDB): domain Bacteria; phylum Chloroflexota; class Anaerolineae; order Anaerolineales; family Anaerolineaceae; genus Longilinea. The sequence continues at coordinate 337,384 of CAZHYQ010000001.1, read as the reverse complement.
AGAAAACACAACTTACAAAACGGTTATAAAAATTGTTAGTAATTGACAAGTTATTCGTAAACTGCTAGAATTCCATTAGTAAGTTGGTTATTATTTGCAATCATCTTTAACATCGTTATCTTCATAGCAACCTGGAAGGGAAACCTTTCCTTGGCGGCGTTGATCTGGACACTGAATATGGTCGCTTAGCAGCAAATCTTTTCTTGTTGCACAGTGTTCAAGGAGCCAAATAGCGAAACCGGCCGGTATCACGACCGGTTTTTTGTTTTTAACCCCTGTTTGCAACGTTTTTCCGGGAGGCGGGGATGCAAGCATATGCATCGAGCACATACATAAACACGCCGGTCAGTCCGGGGGTCGATCTGGATGAAGTCTATGCAACAGAACGCATTCGGGTTTTGGTTGTAGATGATGATAGTGATCTGGTTATCCTGGTTAAACATATCCTGCGCAGTTCAGGATTTGACGTATTGAGTGCAAACAATGGCATCGAAGCACTCCGCCGTGCCCGCGAGGTGCAGCCTGACCTTGTTCTGCTTGATCTTATGATGCCAGAAATGGACGGCTGGGAGACTTTGCGAAGTATGCGCCAGTTCTCAAATGCGCCAGTGATAGTTCTTTCGGCGCTATCTTCCAAAGATGAGATTGTTCGATGCCTCTATGAAGGCGTTGATGATTACATGACGAAACCTTTTTACAAGGGCGAAGTCGTTGCTCGGATAAATGCCGTACTTCGAAGGGCTAAACAACCCCGTGAAGCATCCCGGTTTAATTTTCCAAAAGTGGGTTTATTGATTGATGCAAAAACCCAGGAAGTAGTTTTCCTGAATCATGCCATACAGCTCACGGCCAAGGAATTTGCCCTGGTTTCTTTGCTTGCAAAAAATGCACCTGGAATTGTTAGTTATCCTGTAATTGCCCAAACGGTCTGGGGAGAGGATGTACCCAATGTCCGTCAACGGACAAAATACCTCATCTTCCTGCTCAGACGAAAATTTGAGGAGGTTGATCAGAATTTCGATCTTATCCAGAGTGTAGACCGAATGGGCTACAAATTGAAAATTGATTGAACTATTGGTATCGATTAAGCGAGATAATGGAGGGATTTGAGCATGAAACGATTACACCTTTCACTGAAGCAACTGACCAAATTGGTTTATTCATTAAGCATCGGCTTTCTATTGATTGGAATAGTGCTCTCCACAGCGATCATTCCTGTGCGGGCCGCTCAACCGGTAGAAAATCAGGGCGCTTCCTCGGTTCCAATTCATAATACCCGTGTGGTAAAAGCTCTGGCTGGACCCCTTGACCACGAAGCAATTGTACTGGCGCTGGAACAACAATGTGGTTACGTGGAGGAACAACAGACAGGTTTGTTCTATTGGGTGGTCCGCAACTCGAGTACCCTTTCTGGCGACGTAACCTGGCGGGTAGTCGGTGGAGTTGAAACAGGATCTTTTTATATCGGTCCTAATGGGGTTGTCTCTTTCACCACTTCTGCCGGGATACAAAAGACAGTCGAACTTCTGGTACACGGACAGGTGGTAACTTCTGCAACCAGCGGTCTTGCTTGTAAGAAATACCTCGAGCTTTCTTATGTATGCACCCCCAATAATAATTTGCAATGGGTGGTGTTTAATAACAATTTAAACCTAAGTGCGGACTACACATGGTCATTGGATGACGGCGTGCAAACAGGGAGTGGGTATATGGATCCCATGGCCGTCATAAACCTGGCGGTAACCGACAATCTGGTCCCTCATACATTATCCATTACCTGGGATCACTGGCCGATGGGGTCGAGGACCATTTCAGTGACATCACCAGCGCAAAGCTGCATTGAACCGACGGTAACGAATACTGCCTCTGTGACTGCAACACCTACCTTTACGGCGACATCAACTGCTACCGATACCCCGACCAGCACCCCAACCAGCACTCCGACGGATACGGCAACGCCTACCAGTACGCCAACAGCCACTGCCACACCGACGGATACGCCGACCTCGACGCCCACCAGTACGGCGACAAACACGCCGACTGCAATCCCATCGAATACCCCCACCAGTACACCGACGGATACACCTACAGCCATTCCGACCAACACGCCGACGGATACCCCTACAGCTATTTCGACCAACACGCCAACCAATACACCAACCAGTACCATCGAGGTAACTGCTACCTTCACCCCAACGGCTACTAATACGCCGACGGATACACCCGTGCCTACTTTTACATCGACGTCTGTGATCACAGACACGCCGGTACCTACCGAAACACCTGTCAACACCGATACGCCTGTGCCGACGATTACTCAAACGCAGGAGGTAACGAACACTCCCGTGCTGACCGCGACCCCGGTTGATACCAATACACCGGCACCAACGCCGACTCCCACGGATGTGATTAGCGGCGGAACGCCGACTCCAGGATCGACCTCTACACCAACGCCTGTCATCGAAGTTACTCCCACCACGGATGGCACTTCTACACCACAAACACCGCCAACTTTGCCTCCGCCCCCCCGAAGCACCCCTGTGCTGATTCCTGTGACTGGGGCTGATCTCACCAGGCCAATTGTGTCAGGTTCCGGAATGTCGAATTTCTTCATCAATCTTGGATTGGTTCTGGGCGGTTTGGGTCTAGTTCTTACTGGAATTCAAAAACGACCTCGCCGCAAGTAAGGCGCACAACAGAAACACAAGAAAAGATGCGCCCTGAATTTAGGGCGCATCTTTTAGATAAAGGTATATGAAATCAACTTATAAGATTTTGCTTGGTGTAATATTACTGACCGCTGGCATTATTGGATTTGCAAGCAGTTATTCAAGGTCACATCAAAATACAAATCCGGATGTCGCTATTCAAGAGAATGGGTTTCTGCCGATTTCTTTGCCTGTTGTTGACCAGCAGGGTGCACCCACTTTGCAACCGTCTGTAACTCCAACCGGTAACCCTGGAATTGATATCACACCCGCTACGACTGAAATCAACCAAATCAACCCGACCAGTACTGGTGATCCTCCATCAGGTCCATTAATTCCGGATCGTATTGTGATACCGTCAATCAAGTTGGATGCCCCGGTAATTCCAGCAATTGAAGAAAAAATAAAAATAGGCAAGGATGATTATCTACAATTTCAGGCTCCGAATAGATTCGCCGCGGGTTGGCATCCGAATTCAGCGCCGTTGGGAGTCGTGGGTAACACCGTCCTGAACGGCCATCACAATATATATGGAAAAGTATTTGGTCACCTGGTGGACCTTGTGCCAGGGGATCGCATCATCGTGTATTCGGGAACGACCTTATTTAGTTTTCAGGTGGCCAATGTAATGATATTGCCTGAACGGGATGCAGACCTGGCCGTGCGGCTTGAAAATGCTCGCTGGATTGAACCGTCCAACGATATCCGCCTAACCCTGGTCACTTGCTGGCCAGAATATTCAAATACTCACCGATTAATCATCGTTGCCAGTATGATCCCGGATGATTTGGATCGTCTTAAGCAGCGATGAACAATTCAGTTCAAATAAACCGGATGATTTGCATGGCTTGAAAGATAGGATGTGGGACTTATTCTAAGCTGGGTTGGCGCATCGATCGGATGTGCGATGACGAAAAGCCTTCCCCAGGAAAGTTCGCTATCTTTTGCAATGCAAGTCTGGAATACCAAATTACCTTTGCTCTGGTAAATTTGATAAAAGAGAGTTTCCACGCTTAGAAGTTTTCCAGAGGATGCCAGATCTGCAAAATTGGAGTATGGATTGGTGGGGGAAAGCGCTTGAAATTTGCGAATCTGGTCGACTTCGTAATACCTCAAATCACCGTTGCCAAAAACCAGGATTATTCTTTGTCCTGAATGGATTTCATCGAAATACTGACCAGCTGCGGTGTTGTGAGCTAACAAGCCTGTGGTACCGTATTGAGATGCAAGTGCGAACTGTGTTACCACTTCTGGCGCGCTTGAGACGAACCCAGGGTTTGCTACTGGCTGCTGAACCACCCTGAGCGCCATTGTTTGGTTGACAAAAACCCCAACCAATTGGCGGGGGTTGCCATTTTTTATGGTTGGTATGAATTCATGCAAAGTGGGCAAATGGGCGGATTCTCCGCGATTGGTAAAAGATACTTCCCGGGATCCGGTGAGCGGAACGAATCCGTACCTGTTGTGGAGAAGTTCTCCATCGGCCAGAAATGATAAAAAGAAACTGAATAACAAAAATAGTTTTGCCATAATTGGAACTATAAAACCACCTTACCAAATATCAGAAAAAAGGTTATGAATTGGTTATATTTTACCAACCGATTGGTTATGTGGCTTAATCCTTGCAAAAATGTAAAACAGCACAACGGGCGATTTATTCTGGCGTGACGAGTATCGCTTGCCAACTTCCTTGATAAAGGAAAAATGGTATAATTCCCCAAAATCTGTAAATTGCCACATGCTGGATTGTTAAAGGAGAAGCAGGTATGTCAGGTCATTCCCATTGGGCGACCATTAAGCGCAAGAAGGGTGCGAGTGATGCCAAAAAGGGTCAGCTTTTTACCCGTCTCACGCGAGAAATTGTGATGTCAGCACGCGAAGGTGGTGGCGATATCGATTCGAATTTCCGCTTGCGCATAGCCGTGGATAAAGCGCGCGGACAAAGCATGCCGAAGGAGAATATCGAACGCGCCATAAAACGCGGTACGGGTGAAAATAAAGATGGGGTCGTCTTCGAGCAAGTATTCTACGAAGGTTATGGATCCAATGGTGTTGCCTTGATTGTTGAGTGCGTGACAGAAAACCGCAACCGCACAGTGGCTGATTTGCGCCATACCCTTAGCCGCCTGGGCGGTACAATGGCTGAATCAGGGGCCGTATCATGGCAATTCAGGCGAATTGCATACTTCTCGATTCCAGCCGCCGGCAAAGATTTTGATAAGATTTTCGAACTGGCGGTTGAAGGCGGTGCTGACGATGTTACCCAGGACGATGGCGAAATTGAAATCGTCGCCCCGGTCGAATCGTTCAAAACGCTGTTCGACGCGCTGCGTGGTGCCGGCATTCAACCAGATGAAGCTGGTTTACGTTTTGTTCCAACTCAAGAAATGGAATTATCCGTACCGGATACGCTGCAGGCCATGCGCGCCATCGAATCGGTTGAGGATCTGGATGACGTTCAAAACGTCTTCTCCAATTTGAAGATTTCTGAAGAAGCAATGGCGGCCATGGAGGCTGAATAGGCGGTGCTGGTCCTTGGGATTGACCCCGGAACAGCAACGACCGGCTTTGGATTGGTCCGTGAAACCGTCCAGGGATTGGAAGTTGTTGATTTTGGTGCAATCCTCACCCCGGCTGGGCTGCCGCAATCGCAGCGTTTGTTGCTGCTATATGAAGAACTGAGAAAAATCATCCTTCTCCATCGCCCGGAAAGTGCCGCGGTGGAGAAGCTTTTTTTTTCCAGGAATGTGACAACCGCCATCACGGTGGGGCAGGCACGCGGGGTGGTGTTGCTCTCGCTGGCACAATCCGGGTTGACCGTGGGCGAATACACCCCCATGGAAATCAAACAGGCAGTGGCAGGTTATGGCGGTGCAGATAAAAACCAGGTGCAACAAATGGTTCGCGCGCTGCTAAACTTGGAGAAAGTGCCCAAACCGGATGATGCTGCAGATGCATTGGCAATCGCAATCTGCCACCTCCACAGTTATCGATTGAATCAGTTAATTCCCTCTGAATAGTTGCCATCAATGATCACAAGTACTTCAAATCTGCAGATCAAAGAAATTCGTAAGCTGCGCGATCGAAAAGAACGGCAGGCTAGCGGACTTTTTTACGTTGAAGGATTGCGGATTGTCGGCGAAGCTGTGGAATTGAAAGAGAGAATTGAGACGTTAATCGTCGCGCCGGAGCTGTTAATATCTGATTACGGCCAAAAACTGGTCCAGGCATATCAGGATAAAGGCGGCCAAATTCTCGAAGTAAGCCAATTAGTCTTTCAGAATATTTCCCTGAAGGAAGGGCCGCAGGGAATCGCAGCGGTTCTTCGCCAAAGATGGGTTCCTCTTGAAGAAATCGAAGTGACCTCCAAAGATTGCTGGGTGGTGCTGGATTCAATCGCCGATCCTGGCAACCTGGGAACGATCCTTCGCACCAGTGATTCAACAGGCTGTTCCGGGGTTATTTTACTTGATCTAAGTACGGATCCCTATGACCCTTCCAGCATCCGTGCCAGCATGGGGGCATTGTTCAATCAGAAATTGGTGAAAACCAGTTTTGCAGCCTTCGCCGATTGGAAACGCCGCACCGGTATCCAACTAATTGGAACATCGGATAAGGCGAAACAGAATTATCATACCTACGTGTTTCCATCAAACCTCGCGGTGATCATGGGCAGCGAACGTCAGGGATTGCAGCAAAAACATCTGGATCTCTGCGATGCGGTTGTGAGCATACCCATGGCGGGAGTCAGTGATTCGCTAAACCTGGCCGTTGCGACAGCCGTTATTCTCTATGAAATGGTCAACCAAAAGCAGGAGGCCGCATGATAGCCAACATTCAAGGAGAAGTGCTCAGCCAGGGAAGCGATTTCCTGGTGATCAGAATCGGGGGAGTTGGCTTGAAAGTTTTTGCGCCAACCGCAACCTGTACAGCTGCAAGGCCGGGTCAGTTTACTTTTTTACATACCCACCTGGTGGTGCGGGAAGATGCTTTAACCTTGTTCGGTTTTGAAAGTGAAATGGAGCGCGATTATTTTAATCTTTTATTAGGGGTCAACGGCGTAGGACCTCGAATTGCATTGGCCATCATCTCTGTTTTGTCTGTGGATACAATCCGGCGGGCAGTGTTGAGTGAACAGGTGGATATCTTCAGCCGGGTGCCCGGTGTGGGTAAAAAGACGGCTCAAAAGATACTATTGCATATGCAAGGGAAAGTGGGCACTGAAAGCGTCCTGGACAATGCCGCCAATTTGATGGATGTGGACGCGGAAGTTTTGGATGCCCTAACCGGGTTGGGGTATAGCATTGTCGAGGCACAATCAGCCATTCAATCCATCCCCCGTGAAACCTCTCGTGATGTGGAAGAAAGATTACGGCTGGCTCTGCAGTTTTTTTCAAAATGAAAGCCGTGCCAGGTTTGGCACGGCCGTTCAACTGGACAAGCATCCACGTTTCGTGTATGATTCACTCGATTACCAGTATTCTTCACACTGGTGCATTTATATATTTTTATTTTAGCAACTAAGGAGAGCTCATGGACGCGACGGTCCAATTGCTTAAGAATTTGACCGAGGCGCATGGTGTTCCTGGGTATGAATCCCCGGTGCGTGAAGTGGTTCGCAAGTACTTCGAACCGCTGGGTGATATTTCAAAAGACGGCATTGGCAGTTTAATTTGTTGTAAGACCGGAAGCGCAGCCAACCCAAGGGTAATGCTGGCAGGGCACATGGACGAAATTGGGTTCATGGTCAAGCAAATAACCAAAGAGGGATTTATTAAATTCATCCCGCTGGGCGGCTGGTTCGACCAGGTGCTGCTAGCCCAACGCGTGATTATCAAGACCAGTAAGGGCGATGTGGTGGGTGTGATTGGTGTAAAACCGCCTCACATGCTTTCAGCGGCCGAAAAAACCAAGGTTGTCGAAAAGAAGGATATGTACATCGATATCGGTGCTGTCAACCTTGAAGAAGTTGAGAAAGCAGGCGTTCGGGTTGGCGATCCAATCATCCCGCGCGCTGATTTTGTGGAAATGGCCAACGGCAAAACGTACCTGTCAAAAGCTTTTGACGACCGGGTTGGGGTGGCGTTGGTGATTTCAACTCTGGCGGCTTTGAAAGAAACGAATCATGCCAATTCGCTATTCGGCGTCGCGTCTGTCATGGAAGAAATCGGTCTGCGCGGCGCGGCAACCAGTGTTGAAGCAGTAGACCCCGATGTGGCTATCATCCTGGAAGCCGATATCGCTGGCGACGTTCCAGGTGTGACAGCGGAAGAATCGTCGGTGAAGTTGGGCAAGGGTCCGACCATTCTGCTTTATGATGCCCGTATGATTCCAAATTTAAAATTGCGCGATCTGGTCATGGATACAGCTCGCGAGGCGGGAATTCCCCTACAAACCTCCACCATCGAGGGCGGCGCCACCGATGGCGGCATTATTCACCTTCACAAAACCGGCGTGCCGACCATCGTACTCGCGGTTCCTGCCCGCCATATTCATTCTCATTCTTCGATTCTGCACCGCGATGACTATGACAATGCTGTGAAATTGTTGACTGCCCTCATCCCGCGTCTGGATGCAGCCACTGTGGCAAGTTTGACAGAATAACGTTTCAATCCCTGGTTTACTACCCCAGCCCGGAGGTTCAATGTCTGATTTGATCCAAAATCTCGCGAATGATCTGCAAAACCAGATCGATTCATTCAAACCTCAACTTGAGGTCCGCAATGTAGGCACCGTGATCGAAGCCGGCGATGGTATTGCACAGGTGGACGGCCTGGCTAATGTTCAATCGCAGGAATTGGTTGAATTTGCGAACGGCGTGATGGGTATCGCTTTCAATCTTGAAAAAGATCAGGTTGGCGTCATTATTCTTGGCGATTATTCGACCATCAGCGAAGGTATGCAGGTTCATTCCACCAGCCGGATCGCATCGGTGCCGGTTGGGGACGGTTTAATCGGCCGGGTGGTGAATGCATTGGGCGAACCGATCGATGGAAAAGGCCCCATTCAGTATTCCAAGTTTCGCCCGATTGAACGAATTGCGCCGGGCGTCATTGCCCGCCAGGATGTAGATTCTCCCGTTCAAACTGGCATTATTGCAATTGATTCGATGATTCCGATTGGCCGCGGACAGCGCGAATTGATCATCGGCGACCGCCAAACCGGGAAAACTGCCATCGCGCTGGATACGATCATCAATCAGAAGGGTAAAGATCTGATTTGCATTTACGTCGCCATCGGCCAGAAGAAGGCAGCCATTGCACGCACGGTTGCGCTGTTGGAGCGTTATGGCGCCATGGCGCACACGGTGGTGGTGGTTGCTGCTGCCGATGAAGCAGCCGCTCTACAGTATATTGTGCCTTACACAGGGTGCACGATTGGTGAAGAATTCATGGAATCGGGCAGGGACGCCCTGGTGATCTATGATGACCTGTCAAAACATGCCTGGGCCTACCGCCAAGTCTCCTTGCTGCTGCGGCGGCCGCCAGGCCGCGAAGCGTATCCCGGCGATGTGTTCTATTTGCATTCGCGCTTGCTTGAAAGGGCAGCCCGTCTGGCGGTTGGCTACGTGATTGTGCCGCACCGCTTTGATGGCACTGTTGCCGTTCTTCAGGATAGCGTCGATGGCAAGGTCTACAGCGGCCCGCGCGGCGACCATGATGCCGCCCAGGCCATAAAAGCCATGGAAGGCGGCCCTGAAGCCTTTAAAGCGGTCAAATTGGCCGGTAGCGGCGGTTCGTTGACGGCACTGCCTATCATTGAAACTTTATTGGGCGATGTTTCTGCTTACGTGCCCACGAATGTTATCTCCATTACAGACGGTCAGATCTATTTGGAGAGCAACCTGTTTAATGCCGGCATCCGGCCAGGCATTAATGTGGGTATTTCTGTTTCCCGTGTAGGCGGTTCCGCCCAAACCAAAGCAATGAAACAGGTCGCCGGCCGGATGCGTCTGGACATGGCATCTTACCGCGAACTGGCGGCTTTTGCCCAATTTGGCTCTGATTTGGATAAAGCCACCCAGGCCCAACTAAACCGTGGACAGCGCTTGCAGGAAATTCTGAAACAGGCGCAGTATGAACCCATGTCGCTCAATCATGAGGTCCTGGTGTTATATGCCGGCGTCAACGGTTTTACCGATGGTGTGCCAGTAGAGCGGATCAGGGTTTGGCAGACTGCCATGCTGCGCTATATGGAAACATCCTATCCTGAAATCTCCAAGGATATCGCCGATAAGAAATTGATTAGCAAGGAAACTGAACCTTTACTTCGCCAGGCCTTGCAGAATTTCAATTCCACGTTTAGTTAGTTCCGTTTAAGGAGCCTGAATGCCCTCCGCAAAAGAGATGCGGCTCCGGATCCGGAGCATCAAAAACCTTTCGCAGGTGACCAAAGCACTGGAAACCGTCAGCGCCAGTAAAGTGCGTAAAGCTGTACAGGCACACAATGCCACCCGCCCTTATACTGAAAAAGCTTGGAAGGTATTAGTCCACCTGGCCCGCCAACCCGGACATGATTCACTTCACCCGTTATTAATGCAGCGGGAGGTTGTGAAGAATGTTTTGGTGATCATGATTTCCAGCGACCGCGGTCTGGCGGGCTCTTATAATGTTAACATTGTGCGCCAGACACTCCAGCAATTTCATAATTCTGCTGTTCCCGTATCCTATATTACTGTTGGGCGAAAAGGTAGGGATATGTTGGTGCGGCGCGGCGGGAAAGTAATGGCCGAGTTTAGCGATATCTCCCATGTCCCCACATTTGCTGAATTATCGGCAATTGGGCGCCTGGCCATCGATGAGTATCTGAATGGCGCGTTTGATCAGGTTTACGTTGCTTTTACTGAATTTCACAACATGGTCAAACAGGTGGCCGTTGTGGAAAAATTATTGCCACTGGATATTGAAATAACCGGAGAAAAGCACGGCCGGTCAACCACGCATCCTTCCTCGGCGGTATTTACTTACGAGCCTGACCAGGGCGGTCTTTTAGATGAAATCATCCCCAGATTTACCAGCCTGCAGGTTTACCAGGCAATCCTCTCATCGCGGGCAAGCGAAGAGGCTGCCCGCATGATTGCGATGCGGAATGCAACGGATAGTGCGCGCGATCTGGTTACCGATCTTCAACTGGAATATAACAAAGCCCGCCAGCAGGCCATTACCAATGAAATGTTGGATATTGCTGGCGGTGCAAACGCTTTGGCTGAAACCCTATCGGGAAAAGCCTGATAACCCAGAGATCTTTTGGTGGAGGAATTTCGATGGATCAAGCAAAAGGACGCATCGTTCAAATTCAGGGTGCGGTCGTGGATGTGGAGTTTCCCGCGGGCGATCTGCCGTTTATTTATGAAGCAGTAATCATTTCCCGCCCCGGATTTCCGGATATGGTCATGGAAGTCCAGAAGCAATTGGAAAACAACTGGGTCCGGTGTATCGCGATGGATTCAACCGACGGACTCCAGCGCGGCATGGCGGTTGGACGTACTCAAGCGCCGATCAAAGTGCCCGTTGGGAAGAATACGCTTGGACGTATTTTTAATGTATTAGGGCAGCCAGTCGATAATAAAGGTCCGGTAGAGTCGGAAACTTTTTACCCGATTCACCGCTCAGCACCGAGTTTTGCAGAACAATCCACCAAGGTCGAAGTATTTGAAACTGGTCTCAAAGTAATTGATTTGATTGCCCCCTTTACCAAAGGCGGTAAGACAGGCATTTTTGGCGGCGCTGGCGTCGGTAAAACAGTCATCATCATGGAACTGATTCGATCTATCGCCACGGTCCATCAGGGAAATTCTGTTTTCGCCGGAGTGGGTGAACGGACTCGTGAAGGTACGCAGCTTTACCGCGAGATGCTTGAATCAGGCGTCATGAAGGATACTGTGATGGTGTTCGGCCAGATGAATGAGCCGTCAGGCGTGCGTCTGCGGGTTGCCTTAACGGGTCTGGCAATGGCAGAGTACTTCCGCGATCAGGGCAAGGACGTGCTGCTGTTTATTGACAATATTTTCCGCTTTACCATGTCCGGGTCGGAAGTCTCGGCGCTCCTTGGCCGTATGCCTTCGGCGGTGGGTTATCAGCCAACACTGGCAACGGAAATGGGCGAGCTGCAGGAACGAATCACTTCCACCCGCCAGGGTTCCATTACCTCAATGCAGGCGGTATATGTACCGGCGGATGATTATTCCGACCCGGCACCAGTGGCTACCTTTACCCATCTGGATGCTACCGTGGCATTGGAACGCTCCATTGCAGAAAAATCGATCTATCCGGCAGTAGATCCATTGGTCTCTACTTCCCGCATTTTGGATCCAAAAATTGTCGGTGACGCCCACTATGCGACCGCACGCGAAGTTCAGCGGGTATTACAGCGCTACAAGGATTTGCAGGATATTATTGCCATCCTGGGCATCGACGAACTTGGCGATGATGATAAGTTGATCGTATCCCGTGCCCGGAAAATCGAACGATTCTTCTCGCAGCCGATGTTTGTGGCAGAACAGTTTACGAACATTCCTGGAAGTTATGTCCCGCGCAGTGAAACGGTGCGCGGTTTCCGCGAGATTTTGGATGGCAAACACGACGATCTTCCAGAACAGGCTTTTTACATGATTGGCACGATCGACGACGCTGTTGAAAAAGCCAAAACATTAGCGAGTGCGTAAGGAGGGGCCCGAATGCCCATTCGCGCCGAAATTGTGTCTCAGGACCGAATTGTCTATCAGGGCGACGCCGATATTGTTGTATTACCCGGCGTCGAGGGAGTAATGGGAATTCTACCGAATCACTCCCCGCTGCTTACGACGCTCCAGTTTGGCATAATTACTGTTCGGTCTAAAAACGAGGAATTTTTCTTCACTGTCGCTGGTGGAATTGCAGAGGTGCAACCCGACCAGGTCACCGTTTTGGCGGATGCCGCAGAAAATGTTGCCGAGATCGATGTGACCCGGGCGGAAGCTGCCAAACAACGCGCAGAAGAAATGCTGAAAGAAGGAATACCGCCCGATCAGGATCGGTATTTGAAAATTCAGGCTGCCTTACGCCGGTCAACCCTTCGGATCGACGCAGCGAGACGCTACCAACGCGGCCGCAGATCTTGAGTGTACCTGGGAAGGATTAATCTAGCATGCCTGTTTTTTCAAGAGAGTTAGGAATAGATCTGGGTACCTTCAACACGATCATGGCTGAAGGAAATCAGGTTGTGCTTCAGATTCCTACCGTGGTTGCCCTGGTGGTGGCTGAACAAAAGATTGTTGAAATTGGCCAGGCTGCAAAGGATATGATGGGGCGGGTCGGCGAGAGTATTGAAGTAATCCGCCCATTGCAAAGTGGCGTGATTGCCGACTTTGAGATTACCGAAAAGTTGCTCGGCCAGATCATCCAGCGCAACCGGTCATTTTTCTTTGGTCCAAAAGTGATGCTGACCGTACCGTACGGCACCACCAGCGTGGAAAGCCGAGCAGTTCATGAAGCTGGAATCGGTGCTGGCGCAAGGGAAGTGTATCTGGTGAGGCAGCCGCTGGCAGCGGCGCTGGGCGTCGATTTGCCAATAGGCACGCCGTCAGGGAATATGATCATCAGTCTGGGCGGCGGAACCAACCAGGCGGCCGTATTAGCCATGAACGATATCGTCACGGCTGAGACTTCGCGGACCGGCGGTTTGAAAATGGACGATGCCATTGTTACCTATGTCCGCAAGAAATATGGCCTAATCATCGGCCAACCCACCGCCGAGCAGCTAAAAATTCGCATCGGCGCGGCCGTGCCACAAGATTCCCAAATGGCACTCGAGATCCAGGGACAGGATCAGGTTTCAGGTCTGCCAAAACCGGTTAATTTGACGACAGACGAAATCGTTGACGCGTTGCAGGATCCGCTTAACGAACTGGTTGGCATGGTTCGGCGTGTTCTGGAAAAAACGCCGCCTGAACTGATCTCGGATATTATTGACCGGGGCGTGGCCATTTGTGGTGGCGGGGCGTTAATGCGCGGGATAGACCGCTACTTAACCAAATCTCTGGGCATACCAGCCTATTTAGTCGATAACCCGTTTACCTGTACTGCCGAAGGGGCTGCGAAGGCGCTCAGCAATCGCGAGGCGCTTCGGCGCAGCCTGGTCAACGTTTATTAATTATAGAATTTTGAAGAACAGCGGCCAATCTTCTACTGGCCGCTGTTTTGTTTTCGTTTACTTTGTACCATCAAGATAGTAGGTCATGTGCTGGAGTTTTAGGATCGGATCGATGTATTCCACATGAATTTCCCGCGGGAGATTGAGGGTTATAGGTGCATAAGAGAGGATCGCTTTCACCCCGGCTTTTATCAGGTTCTCAGCGACCTTCTGAGCTGATGCAGCGGGCACTGTCAGCATGGCAACTTGGATATTGGATTCAGACACTTTTTCTACCAAAAAAGCCATATCTTGAACCACAAAGTGGTCGATCTGGTTACCGATTACCTGCGGGTCGTTATCGAATATAATCGCAATTCGAAAACCTCGGTTGGAGAATCCCTGGTAACGGGCCAAAGCATGGCCAAGATCGCCAGCTCCAACCAGAACAACGTCCCAGACGCTGGTCACTTTGAGGATGGATTGCAAGGTCTTGATTAGGAATGGAACGGAATAACCGGTGCCTTGTTTTCCAAATTCGCCGAATTGTGACAGATCCTTGCGAATCTGAGCGGCTGAAATGCCAAGGCGGTCGCCAAGCTCTTTCGAGTTGGTGGTGAGGTGATTTTCCTCTTGCATTCGATGCAGCGCTTGAAGATAGCGCGGCAACCGGCCTATGACGATATCTGGGATTTTCTCGATTTCCATGATTGTCCCTGTAATTGATTCATCCATCCGATTGGGTATTATTCGGCGAATTTCGACCGAACATCTCACTAATCCATTATAGCGTTAAGTTGGCGGAATGTTGAAGGAATTGTGAAGTTCGTAACAATTGGTGCCGTTTTGGTAATTAAAAAACGGGCGCAAATTGGCCCGTTCTTTATTCACAAATCCATTCAGTCGCGCCGGCGGCCGAGCAGGAGAAAGACGTAGTACAAAACCGTCGAAATAGCCTGGATGGCAGCAGCAACATAGGTGAGGGCTGCAGCATCCAAAACGCGATTGACACCTTCCATTTCGGTATTGTATATGACCCCGCTGGTGCTGAGCCATGCTTTCGCGCGGCGGGTGGCATCCAGTTCAACTGGCAGCGTGACGAGGGCAAATAAAGCGGTTGCGCCGAACAACCCCACGCCGACCCAGGCTAGCGAATTGGAGGAAAAGAAGTAGCCCAACATAAAAATGACCGGGCCAAGCCAGCTGCCGATTTGAACGCTGGGAACCATGGCTGTTCGGAAATTCAAGGCAGCATATCCCTCGGCATGCTGCACCGCATGGCCGGATTCGTGTGCGGCAACGCCGGCCGCCGCCAGGCTGTTCGCGCGGTAGACCACTGGACTCAGACGTAAAACACGTTTGGAGGGGTCGTAGTGATCGCTGAGAAATCCTTGAACTTCTTCGATCTGAACATTGTTTAGTCCGTTGCTATCCAACATTCGCCGGGCAACTTCGGCGCCCGTCAGTCCGGTAAAATTGCGTACTTTCGAATAGTGATCAAAAGCGGCTTTTACCTTG
This sequence comes from uncultured Longilinea sp., assembly GCA_964536805.1. Lineage (GTDB taxonomy): Bacteria > Chloroflexota > Anaerolineae > Anaerolineales > Anaerolineaceae > Longilinea. The sequence continues at coordinate 322,049 of CAZHYQ010000001.1, read as the reverse complement.
TATTGCGCCCACAACCCGAGCAGTAAAGCAGGCAAGCTGAATAACAGGTAAATTCCGTATCCACCGAAAAACATGTTCAATCCTTTCTAAAACACCTGACACCACGTGCAGCAATCAATAGTGTAACCCTAATCCATTTTAATCTTACCGGCAAAATATATAAAAATCATATATCTTCCATTAGAAATGGTTAAGAATGAACCCGCCGATGGGCGGGTTCAGGTGTCCCTAGACGGACTCGAACCGTCACTTCCAGCTTCGGAGGCTGGCGCTCTATCCATTGCGCTATAGGGACAATCTTGCCTGGACAATTCTACCAGCATTCAAGATCTTGAACAAGATTTCAACCAGTCAGGCTGATCGATAACTGTTGGAGTTCCCCCCGTAACTTGGTGATGATATCCCCGTTCCCGTGCTCATCGCCAAGAAGGGAGAGCTGGTTTTTTTTATGCGATAATTCTGCGCAGACCTGGTAAAAACGGTTTGCTTGAGAACGCTGGGTTCTATTCATCGATTTCGCTCTGGGCAGCGCGGGTCTCCAAAAAGAGCAGGCATTTTGATATTGCACGGGCGTAATGATGCCCAATTGCATTTCTTCTTTGAGTTGTACCTGAAGAAGTTGGTTTTCGCGCCAGATCATATAAACCATGAAACCGAATAAAAATATCCAACCGATCCAGTCCGCCAAAGATGTGATGGCAAGTCCCCCCAGGCCGGAAAGGAACTGTGCCATGGAGTTGTGCACTGCGTGCGCCAGGATCGAAACACCCAAACCCAACAATGGCAGCAGGATTTTGAGCCCCTGGCTGCGACTTAACCGGGCGGCTGCCAGTCCAATGCCAATAAAGGAGGTGAAGAAGGGGTGCTGCCATCCCACCAATACAATCCGGATGAATGCCATTTGAAATAGGCCGGAATACCCTTCCTGAAGGTATCCAAAATTGTAAATGTAATAAGCATTTTCAGTGGCGGCGAAACCCAGCGCAGCAACCGCTGCATAAACAATGCCATCCAGGATTGAATCGAATTCTTTGTTTGCCAATAAAAAGACCAGCAGTACTGCCAGGCCTTTGACGGTTTCTTCGACAACGGGTGCGATTAGTGAAGTGGTACTCAGTTCAGCGGCGGTTTCTGAACCAGTCAACAAATACACGCCCAGACCGATGCCCGTATTCAGGAGAAAGGCGGCACCCGCGGCAACCACAGCTCCCCACAAAAAGACGCCGCCCAACAACAGGCGCGGCTCTTTTTCATACCGGTCCAGCCAGTAGACGATAGCCGCAAAGAGAAACATTGGGACGAAGCCAAACAAGATGGAGATCGCGAGCGGCATAAATTCTTCCCTGACCCTTATTGGTAAGCTTTCCCGATCTCATCGCGTTCCGGATAAGGCCATGGGCTAGCCTGTCCGCCAGCCACCGTGAAGACTTTCCCATCGCCATCCGTGATTACACCGATTTGGCTCGCAGCAATTTCATTGTTCTGAAATGCCGCCAGGACGGCATTTACATCATCCGGGTGGACCGTTAAAAGCAACGCTCCCGAGGCAAGGGTGGCGAATGGATCCAATGCGAAAGCCTGACAGATGCGCGTTGAAAGGTCAGAAATCTTCACTGCCGACGGGTCAAAAACGATGCTGCTGCCGCATGCCTGGGCTAATTCCCACAGTGCCGCAGATAAACCGCCTTCAGTTGGATCATGCATAGCGGTCACCCGGCCGGCTGCTAAAGCTACCTGGGCATCCTTCAAAATACTGATGCCCGGGTTATTGAGATACGAGGCGGATTCATCGATCTCTCCAGGTGTCAAAAAGGGTCTCAGCCTGTCTGGAAATTCCCTGGATAATAATGCTGTAGCTTCGATGGGTATGCCTTTTGTGAGCAGCAGCGCGTCGCCCGGCTGCGCACCCTGGGGCGTAACCAGTTTTTCTTTTGCCACTTCGCCAATCATTGTGACAGCCAGCAGCGGCCGGTCAATGCCGTGTGTCACCTCGGTATGGCCGCCCAGAACAGAGATACGCTGCTGCCGGCAGACAGTGAAAACCTGATCGCTGATCGAGCGGATCAGGGCTTCATCGGTGCGACCCTCCGGCAGCAATACAGTGAGCAACAAGAAGCGCGGTTCTGCACCAGTGGTCGCAATGTCATTACTGGCAACTTCTACTGCATACCGGCCAATTTGGTCAGTGGCAAAAGTGATGGGTTCCGCTTTGAATACCCAATAGAAATCGCCGCCATCCACCACCGCGCAATCCAGGCCAATGCCCGGGCCAAGACGGATCCGGTCATCAAATGAAGGCGCATTCGCCAGGAGGCTGGAGAGAATGGCGGGAGGCAGTTTTCCAACAGGATAAGGCAGTTTCAACGAAGTTCTCCGGTTACACCTGGGTAAATTGTACCTGTGTTTCCTTTATTATTCGGGAATTCTCAGAAATTGTTTCATCCATTCCTGGATACGTTGATAGTGCGACCCTCGCCAGTAAACCTTTCCACAGGAATCACATTGCCAAAAACAATCGAAGAAGGTGCGGGTTTTGACGGGCAACAGATCAATCACATCGCTTTTTGCCGCAGGTTGCAGGCACCCATTGCAAAGCGGACAGCGTGTAAAGGGATGGATTTCATTGTATAAACCATAGCGGTGGATGACCGCAAGCAATTGATTTCGCGGGTCTTGGCTGCGGATGAAATAACCAAATTGGATTCGATTGCGCTTGAGTAAGCCGCGGTCGCGGGTCAGTAAAATGCGTTTTTCAAGTGCTGAAATTTCAGCGAGTGTTTTATCCTTTGCATCATTGGCATATTCGACGTCGAAACCGAGAATGCGAAGATAGGATGCCAGCTTTCCCAGATGACAGTCCAGGACAAAACAGATGGCTGGCGGTCGAATGCGCGAATCGCCATCTGCATAAGAAATCACTTCAACCGTTGAACCATTTAGTGCGATTTCGCTTAGCTCGCCAGGTTGACCATTTACCCGTATTCCGGCAATTTCGGGGTGGGGGACGCCAATTGATTCGATCAGATGCTTGAAAGATTGGTTATTTCCAAATTCGATGGTCACTGCCTGACCCCGCAGACGGGCGGGTAAAAAATCATTCAGGTTATCCAATATGAGAATTTGAAGCGAATTCATTGCTAGTAGACGAATTCGCGGATATCGTATCGGCTGATGTGCGGCGTACCGCCGGCCTCTGAAAAGCGCAATCCCGCTTCAATAATTTCCCCTTGTTGAATGCGTTCACCGGATGTCAGGGGAAAAAGATGGTTTGCATAAGCCGTCTGAACATACGGCATACCCTCCGATTCAATCAGCTCGGAGAAATAGATCAGGTCGTCGGCATCCAGAGGCATCTGATTAAGCACTCGAATCGTTTCGCGAATATGGCTCTGTTCGAAACGATGGCCGCCGGCGCCAAGCAACACGATGAGTCCCACCGCTAGGCCGGCTTTTTTCATGCCTTGAACCGAAGAAATGACATCGGCCGGTTCGCCTGGTTTTTTCAGGAGACGCAGCAGGTCAGGGTCGCCTGATTCCAATCCAAGATAAATTCGTTTCAGTCCAAGGTTCGCCAAAATCTGATAATCGGCCTGGCTTTTCTTTTCTCCACTAAAACCATCCAGGAATGCAAAAATGCCGCCCATTTTTTCCACGTCGTACACGCGATGGACTTTTTCCATCAAAACGGTGAGCTGCGGCATCGGCACGATCAAGGCATTGGCATCGCCCAGGAAAATCGTCCGTCGCAGGCTTAATCCTTCACCCAAAAAATCCCGGATATCGTGAAGATGCTTTTGGAATTCGTCGGGTTGTTTAATTCGAAAAGGTCGATCGCGGTAAAAAGTACAGAAGGTACAGGTATTAAATGCACAACCCTCGGTCAATTGTAAAACCAAAGCCATATACTGATCAGGCGGCAATATGCCGACTGGTTTGTATAACTTTGCAAAGTGCTGTTCGTCCAGGGCAGCCTGATACGGCGAAAAGGCTGCTGCATGATTAATCAGCTCATAATCAAAAGGTGCCAACGGCGTTGATAATTGTGCATCACCCTTTGAGAGCGCTTGAATCAGGGAACGTACGATTTGTTGGCATTCGGTCAGCAAAGCATCGCATTCGGCAGGCGACAGCCAGCGGCGCTCGCGCTGCAAGCCGTTGGCGAACCACTTGGCTACCACTTTTCCATTTAACCCGCGCCGGTAGGAAACCTGGCGCAAGAGAGCAGTCCATAAACGGCCATGAAGATCATAGCTCAATACGCTTGATCCATCAGGATCTTCGATGCTGATGGTTATTGAATTCGGCTTGATACTAAGCGATATAGACTTTTGTTGCCATTTTCCCAAAATGACCATCCAATTGCTCCTGCAAATTAACTATACCAAACAGATGCTGGATGGTCAAAGCGGCATGGGAGATGCTAATACCCTTGAGCGGAAGGTTTACTCCATAAAAATAAGCCAAAGCCTATGATGCGGATGACCGAGGCGAAAATTAACGCCGGTCCGATCCCGATCCATTCTGACAGCGAAGTTCCTAACAGCGGCGAGACAATCTGAGCCAAATATTGAAACATATTACCGACCGACACAAAGGTTGCGCTTTTGTCAGGCGGAACGGTTTTCATCAACTCATCGAAAAAAACAAGATCCAGGCCGGCTTGAAAAATGCCAGCGATGCCTGCAAAGATGGTAATGATGGTAGGTACGCGGGTCATGGCTGCCAGAAAGGGATATAACGATAGTCCAAAGGTCGACCATAACAAAACATTGCGCGATCCGCGCGTACGGGATTGACGAGTCCAAAAAAGGTAACCGATGATCAATATGGCAGTTTGAGTTGTGCTTATCAGAGCGATCCAGCTATCTGGCAATTTCACCACCCGGACAAAATAGAGCGGAAATAACGGTGTTGCCAGAGCGATCCCGGATGTGTAGAAGAATCGCTTTAAAACAAATGAGATAAACGGCTTCTCAAGTTTGATTGGCTCAATGTAGCCGCGAATATTTTCCCGTATAGATTTTCCCTGGATAGCGGGTTGGGGAATTGAGTCGGGAATGGCAATCCGCCGGGAGAAAAAATAACTGATCAGACCGCCGATGGAAAGCGCGATGAAAACCTGTTGGTAGTTGACCGGGAATACGATTTTATCCAGGCGTTGGCCAATGAAAAAGACCGCAATTGCCGTAGTAAAGCCTAATATCGTCCAGCGCCTTGCCATTAATTCAAAGCGGCCCTTCGACCCAGCCACAGCGTTCATTACCACTGAAAAACAAATCGATAGCATGTTTTGTGGAATGGTGGCCAGTGCCCAGATTAAAAGGACCCCCGGCACGACCCATTTTTCTGGCAGCAACATGGAAGCAAACCCGGTTAAGGCATAACAAAAAATAACGCCGAGGCGGGTGATGCTGAACCAGGGCACAACATTGCGTTGTTTTTGTAGGAAACTACCCAAAGGCAAGGAGAGAATCAGACCGGTTAAGGCAGGCATGGCAGTTAAAAGGCCAATTTGGAAGCTGCTGGCTGCCATGCGGGCCAGGAATACGGGTAAAAATGGGGCGGCGGCGTTGGCCAGCCCCACACCTACGGCATCAATTTGGACATTCTGATAATTTTTTCTCTGAATCGGGTCCAGGTCAGCCGGAGCAGAGTAGCGGCGAAGAACATTCACAAGGATTATCCGGATGTAATTTTGTGGTCGTGAACGGGAATTATACTACCTCGCCGGTTATTGACTTGGTTTGCGAATCGAGATCAACTTCATCAAAAGCTTTCCCTGATCGGTGGATGGAATTTGGCTGGCACTGGACTGAAAAGCCTTTCTCATCCATGCAAAATTGACACGCATCCAATCAATCCATGAATTACTCTCATCAAAGGATCAAGTCAAAGGCTTTTTTCCAGATCGTTATAAACGGATGCGGACTGATGACATTCGTCAATGGGAAGGGTGATTAACCCCAAGTCGGCAGGCAGCAGACAGCCGATATAATGGTAACAGTGGAATTTTGTGTTGTGGTCTATTTTATTTTTAGAACTGGTAGAGGAGAGTGCGTATGACTCAAATAACCCCCGAAATGGTGCTCGAAGCTCATTCGGTCCTGGCTGAATTTCAGTACGATTGCCGCCCGGTCGAGCGGGGATATGCCAACCGGACACTTTACGTTGATTTGGGATCTTCCCGGATCGCAAGCAAACCGGTTACCCAGAAAATGAAGGACCTCTTCACCGGAGGGCGCGGTTTTGCGATGTGGCTGTTGTGGAACGCGGTTGTAGATGGAACCGCATGGAATGACCCTAGCAATGAATTGGTCATTGCCGGAGGTCCGATTGGAGGGATTACCGGATATCCAGGTTCCGGCAAATTGACCGCCGTCACCATTTCACCGTTAACCCATTCTGTCATCGACAGCAACGGGGGTGGTTATTTTGGTCCATACCTCAAATTTGCAGGCTGGGATGCGCTTGAGGTTCAAGGAAAAGCTGAAACCGACGTCATTATATTTATCGACGGCGATAACGGCCGCGTCACGATTGAAAAAGCACCGTTAGAGCCGGTAGATACCCACCTGGTTACCCGGTTGATCACCGAGATTTACGGCAAAGACGACCGCGAGCGGCGCGGCATCTCGGTCATTTCTTCCGGGCAGGCCGCTGAACATATTCCAATGTGCGGTCTAAACATCAGCTATTGGGATGCACGCCGGGAGGAAGTACGCTATAAACAGGCGGCGCGCGGCGGAGCTGGTACGGTACTGCGGGATAAGAAGATTAAAGCCATTGTGGTGCGTTACACCGATATGGGCGGCGATCCGAATGGTTGTGCTAAACCGGAATTGGTTCGAAAAGCAGGCTCGCGCATCAATTCGGAAATTACCCGTTTCGATGCGTCGCAAAATAACATGCGCGGTAATGGGACGCCTTACCTGATCGAGATCATGAACCGCTTTGATCTGCTTCCCTGTGAAAATTTCCGCTTCGGAGCAGATCCGCGCGCACTGCAGGTGGCTGGCGAGGTCTGGAAGGAAATGTATGACCGGCGCGGACCCGACGGCTGCTGGTACGGCTGTACCATGGCCTGTGCGCACGGCGTTCCCCACGTCCATTTACGCACAGGTCCTTACAAAGGCGACATCGTGTTCGTTGACGGCCCTGAATATGAAACCCTGGGCGCATTGGCATCCAACCTGGCGATCTATGACCCTCAGGATGTGCTCGAGTTAAATTTTTACTGCGATACCTACGGCATCGACACCATTTCAGTTGGCGATTCGATTGCCTTTGCCATGGAATGTTATGAACTTGGCATCCTGACCAAAGAGATCACGGACGGCATGGAATTAACATGGAGCAATGCCAATGTTGCCTTGGAACTTTTGCACCAGATGGCGCGCGGTGAAGGATTTGGTGTGGTGGTGGGACAGGGCGTGCGCTCGATGAAACAATTGTTTACCGAGAAATACGGCGCCGACCCCGACTTGATGCAGGATATCGGCATGGAAGTTAAGGGTATGGAGATTTCAGAATACATGTCCAAGGAATCTCTGGCACAACAGGGCGGTTATGCCTTGGCTTCCAAAGGCGCACAACATGATGAAGCCTGGCTGACTTTCATGGAATTGGTTCACAAACAGCTCCCCACATTTGAAGCCAAAGCCGAGGCTTTGCATTACTTCCCCATGTGGCGGACCTGGTTCAGCCTGCACGGGTTGTGCAAATTGCCGTGGAACGACATCATCCCCGAAAGCAACAAAACTGCCAAAGAACCTGGCAAGGTGCCAGAGCACGTGGAGAACTACACCTGGCTATTTGAAGGGGTTACTGGGCAGCCCATCACGATTGACGAAATCATCCTGGCATCAGAGCGAGTGTATAACTTGCAGCGCTTGTTTAACCTGCGCCTGGGATTCGGCACGCGTAAATGGGATTACCCACCTTACCGGTTAATGGGACCCGCGACGGAAATCGAATACGAGTCGCGGGCAGAGCGATACGACGGCCAATTGAAGGAAAACACCGGTTTTGATCCAACGGGTAAATCGACCAGAGAAAAAATGGCGAAGTTGCGGGAATACAAGGAAGAGCAATATGACCTGCTGGTGGACGCAGTCTACAAGCGCCGTGGCTGGTCTAGTGCTGGCATTCCGACCGTCGAAACCGTCCAGCGCCTGGGTATCGATTTCCCGGATGTGGTTGCGCTGATTTCGAAAAACAGCTGATTGGCAGGGTAAGGTCAATGACCCAACAGCCTTCCATTTGTTGGAAGGCTGTTTTGTTTTCTACATTTTCGATTCGGTTGAATAAATTAAGAAATCGAAATGCTCCTTGGATAAGAAAACATCAGTAGTTTGACGCGGAAGTTTGCATTCGGTATAATCAAAACAATTCTGATTGAGGAGGTGAAGGCAAATCCATCACACGTCCGGGAAAGGACAGCGCAAGGCTCTGATCTGATTGGGGGCAAAGGTCGGAGTGACGAGGACGAAGGTTCTCTGCCGCGGGGCAGAGTTAACCGGGTAGAACAGGTTTAGCGCCTGGCGGCCGGGAAAATCGAAAGATCAGCGGAAGCCTTCGGGGTATGCAGTGCCTTTTAGGGCATGAATTGCCCGTAACTTTCCCTTAATCAAAACAAATAATTTTTTTTGCTTTGATAGATTCGCGAAAACCAGCGGATCTCAGACAGTCTGTTTGCAATGAAGGTACTTTGCAACAGTTTCTGCCACCCACTCACGGAGGAAACCATGTGTGGTATTGTCGGTTACATCGGCGGTCAGAACGCGACTCCCGTCATTCTAAACGGCCTCCGCCGTTTGGAATATCGCGGTTACGATTCTGCCGGATTGGCTGTTTTTTCAAAGGGAAAAATTGAAGTCAGGCGGGATGCTGGGAAACTGGACCATCTGGTAACGCTGGTTGTCAACCAACCCGTTGAAGGGAAGGTTGGCATCGGGCACACCCGCTGGGCTACCCATGGCGAGCCCAGCGCACGCAACGCCCACCCGCATGTCGGGACGACCGGTGAGGTCGTGGTTGTTCACAATGGCATTGTTGAGAACTTTCTGGAATTGCGCGAGGAGCTTGTTAGCGAAGGCGTCAAATTCAACTCGGATACTGATACCGAGGTTATCGTTCACCTGATCGAGCACTTTATGGCTGCCGGCAGCGGATTGGAAGAAGCCATGCGCACCACCTTGAAGCAAATCAAAGGCGCGCACGGGATCGTTGCCTTTTCATCGCGCGAGCCGGATAAAATAGTCGCCGCGCGAATTGGCAACGCAGGCGGCGTGGTGATTGGATTGGGCGAGAATGAGAATTTTGTGGCATCGGATATTCCAGCAATTTTGGAACATACCCGGCGGGTGATGTTCTTGGAATCGCGCCAGATGGCAGTGATCACCCGATCAGCGGTGAAAGTGGAAACCCTGGAGGGGAAAGTATTCAACCCGGAAATTCACACCATTGCCTGGGATCCGATTGCGGCGGAAAAGGGCGAATACCGGCATTTTATGCAAAAGGAAATCCATGAACAGGTACGTTCGCTGACCGACACGCTGGCAGGCCGGGTGGATTTTGAAGAGGGCAAGATCCGTCTGCCACAATTAAACCTTACCGCAGAAAAAGCAAAGAAGATCCAGAAAATCATCATCACTGCCTGCGGGACGGCGGCTTATGCCGGGCAGGTTGGCAAGGTACTGATTGAACGAATAGCTCGCATTCCGGTGGAAACGATCATCGCTTCTGAATTGCGCTACGGAGAGCCAATCATAGATGAATACACGGTTGTGCTGGCCGTTTCACAATCAGGCGAAACGGCTGACACATTGGCTGCCATGGATGAATGCCGGCGGCGCGGTGCTATCCTGTGGTCAATCGTAAACGTGATCGGTTCGCAGGCGATGAGGGTATCGGACGGATACATTTCCATGCAATCCGGACCGGAAATTGGTGTTGCATCCACCAAAGCATTTACTGCGCCTTTGGTCGACCTGTATATGCTGGCAGTGTTACTGGCTGATTTGCGCGGCACCATCTCTGTAGCGGAGCGCAGGAAATTGGTGTCCGACCTCCGGCTGGTACCTGACCTGGTTGGACGCTGCCTTGACCAGGAAGGAGCGGTGTTGCAGGTTGCCCGCGAGATGAAATACATCCGCAACATGCTGTATCTGGGACGCGGTATCAATATGCCGATAGCCTTTGAAGGTGCGCTAAAACTCAAAGAAATTTCGTATATCCATGCGGAGGGGTACCCGGCAGGCGAAATGAAGCACGGCCCAATCGCATTAATCGATCGCGATATGCCGGTACTCGCCATTGCTCCGCGCGACCCATGGTACGATAAAATGGTCAGCCAGATTGAACAGGCCAAGGCCCGCGGTGGCGGGGTGATCGTCGTCGCGACAGAAGGGGATGAGAAGGTGGCGGCGCTGGCGGATCATGTCTTCTGGATACCGGAAACGCCATGGATGCTTTCACCCGTCGTTACAGTCATCCCGTTGCAGTTGTTTGCCTATCACATTGCGTCGTTGCGAGGTTTGGACGTTGATCAGCCGCGCAACCTGGCAAAAAGCGTCACGGTGGAATAAACCAAAATGGACAAAAAACAATCTCCCCGCCGATGCCGGCGGGGAGATTGTTTTTGAGTAATAAGGCAATTGTCTATTGGCTATAAATTATTGATTGTTTATTCTTAGCCGGCATCACATGTGAGAGCCGTCGCAGAATGGTTTTGCGTTGGACAAACCGCAACAGCATAATGAACCGCCCTCCGCTTTTTCCACCTGGCTGCCGTCCGAACTTCGGAGAATGAACGGTCCTTCAATCAGATAGGAATCATTGGGGTAGAAATGAACCTTCAGTGGTTGCCCTCGTGCTGCCGATTTGAGGGGGACAAGAAAAATATCCGGATCGCATAAATTTCCGACTTCATTAAATTGAACTGCGGTATGGTTCTCGTCACAAAAAGGTTTGCATTTCGATGCGCCGCAGCGGCATAACGATACGCGTGTATCTTTTAAGAAAAGCGATCCGTCCGGAGCTAGCAATTCAATATCTCCCGATAAATTTAGCGGCCCATCAGCGGCTAGCATAATCTCGTTGTGATCTGGAATTGGTTCCTGCGGTCCTCCGTCAAGGCGGCTGAAGTGCAACGCACCCGTTGGGCAGCGAAGGACTACTTCCGCGACTTCATCAGCGCTGGCTGCATCCGGCATTATCCAGGGATGGCGGGAGGTGTCAAAGACTTTCGCCAACCGGGCGGTACATTCTCCGACGTGGATGCAGCGCTGCGGAATAAAACTCACGATGATATCTTTTCCGTTGTAATTCCGAATTCGTTCTTCCATATTTATTATCCTTCTATACTTATTCCAACATGTTGACGAACACATTCACAACCGCAGGGTCAAAATATAAACCTGTGTTGTCTTTGATATGTTTTATTGCGTCCTCCTTCGGCCAGCGCGGCGAATAGGGTCGGTCAGAAACCAATGCGTCCCAAACATCCACCACTGCAAATACGCGCGCGGCCAGGGGGATTTCATCGCCTTTCAGTCCGCGCGGATATCCGCTGCCGTCCCAGTGCTCATGATGACAGTAAGGTATATCCAAGGCGGGGTGTAAAAAACGGATCGGTTTAAGAAGATGGTAGGCATAAATTGGATGCATCTTCATCAATTCGGTCTCTTCCGTGGTGAGGGGAGCAGGTTTGAGCAAGATGCTGTCTGGAATTCCCATTTTTCCGATGTCGTGCAATAAGGCTCCACGGTAGACATGGATTAACTCTTTATCGGGGATGCCAACCAGGCGGGCTAAATGCAAAGCCATTTCAGTCACCCGCTGTGTATGTCCTTCAGTTTCTTTATCGCGTAAATCCAAGGCACGCGACCATCCTTCAATGGTCGAATCGTACGCCGCCGTTAATTCCTGATTGCTGGATTGCAGATCTTCAATTAACGTTGCTACATCCACTGCGATGGCCGCTTGCGTTGCAAGCGATTCCAGAAAATCCAATTCCTCCTGGCTGAGGGGATCTGAATCTTGTTGATAAACTTCCAGAACCCCTTTTATTTGATCCTTTGAAACCAATGGATAGGCATGGTAGACAGAAAAGTCTTCAGCCAGGCCGATTTCGTTGCGCGGCGAGGAAGTTGTACCCTTTAAATCAGAAATCGTCAGTGTAAACCGGGAAGGAAATTCGGGGTCGATGCGAAAAGCCTCTGTCGGAAGAACTCTCTGTTCAATCAAATTGGTTGAAAAACCTTTTCCAGCCCGGTAATGGAGGTATCCTGTATGCTTGTCTGGAATGAGGACACAAGTGGCGCTAATCCCCTTTAATTTCTGAACTTCTTCAACCAGAATTCTTAACGTTGCGTTGAGATCCAGGCTGGATGTAATGGCAAGGTCGATCGACCGCAGCGTGGAAAGTTGCTGAACGCGTTGAAGAGTCTGGTTATAAAGCGACAGGCGGTGAACTGCACTGGCGGCAATATCGGCCAGCGAGAGAAATAGATGAAATTGATTCTGATCAAAAGTACCTTTTTTTGCCATGACCAGTGCGCCCAGTTTATGGTCTTGGACGATCAATGGGGCGATGGCGATAGCATGTAAACCCTCCAGTTTCTCTGGAAAGGAAGTACTTGCATCTGGAAGGAATTGATTATTTATATATGGGTGGCCAGAGGTGATGGCATTGCCAGTGATGCTCTGCAGCGAAACCTGCTTGCCAGTGAATTCTGTAAAAAGACCCTTGGCAAGAATTACCCGCAGCTGGTTGATAGCTTCATCAAAAAACAAAACCGAGGCCGTTTCCGCGCTGGTAAAATGAATTATTTCATCTAGCAAGACCGGCAATAACTCTTCACGAGACATTGCAAATCGCGTTGCCTGGGTGAGTCTTGCAATTGCCTCAACTTCGCGCTCATGCTGCTGCCGCACCGAGAATTCGCGCATCAAAATACCGAAAAGCAAACTGGCTGTTACGAAGACAAATAGCCAACCTTTGAGCGTCGAAAACAAAACAAATTTTTGATTGTCTGAAACTAAAAACCCCAACAATTGATCTGAGAAAAGAATCCAGAAGATGGAAATAATGAGATAAAGCAGACTAATCCGAAAGGCAGGATGGTGCCACCAGTTTTTCATGATAGATCCTGAACAATCGGTAAAGTATCTTTGGTGGATTCTGCTGATTCGGATTTGCCATGGCGAAAAAATTGGGCAAGAACCACAGCAGAAAAAATTAATACGTAGCCAAATATCTGCGGAGTTGTTGCCTTCTCCTGCAGAAATAAGAAACCAAACATTGCAGCAAAGACGGCTTCCAAACTTAAAATCAAAGCTGCGTCGCTGGAGGGAGAGAACTTCTGACCGAGTGCTTGAAGGGTGTACCCGATGCCGCCGGAAATGATCCCGGCGTACAGCAGCGCCCAGCCAGATGCAATTATGGAAGAAAGTTGATGCGGCTCAATAGACAGTCCGAATGACAGATTCAATATACCACAAACGCCAAATTGACCAATTGAAAAAGCAAGGACATCCATTTTGCGCACCATTATTCCAATAATAATAACGTGCAATGCCCAAAAAACAACCCCAAAAAGCTCATATAAATCGCCGATTGAAAAACGGAAAATACCCTCAGCGTTTATGAAAAACATGCCAATTACGGCTAATCCAGTCGCAGTGATAATGGCCCATCGAACGCGTTCGCGCCAGAAAATCCATAGCAAAATGGGAACCAGAATTACATAAAGACCAGTGATGAATCCAGCATTCCCTGCCGTGGTAAAGCGCAGCCCGAGTTGTTGCAGATTAGACGCCAGGCTGAGCAAGATTCCCGCCAGAATGACACCTGGCAGGTCCTTCTTTGAAATGTTTATGTTAAACCGGACGAGCGGCAATAATACAGCAGCTGCCAGGAGGAAACGTATTCCATTAATCATTAATGGACCCAAATGTAGTGCTGCCACGCGTTGCGCTGTAAATCCGCCACCCCAAACTGCCGCCGTCATTAACAAGACGCCATCAGCCTGCCATCTATTCAATCTTACCGTTTGTTTTTCAATCACACCGTTTCCTTAATTCAATCGACTACTACTGGGTGAAGGTTAGCGCAAATATGCAGGCTGCAGGAATTCCGGAAGCAGCCTGATAGCATTCCAGAATCGAAACATGCACATTAAGCAGTTCCTCAAGCATGCGGCGATCGACCTCGCATAGTTCAGGATGGTCAGGCAGGATAGCGGCGAATGGACAATTACCAAAACGGACCTCAGGCCCACTCCGGTGCGCTTCCCACCTGGCGCGGTATGCATGCCGATTGAGGTAATCAATGGTCTGGATAAGGCGCTGCGTTGCCTTACCAAGGGTGTTTACCCCTTGGCTGCGTATGCGTGCGATTTGAGTGATACTGTTCGCCCGTCCTTCCGGGCTACGGGTAGAATCCATCAGGATCGATAGCAGATCTGATGATAATTGCGCCAAGTCATTCGGTTTGGATTTTTCACTTAACCGGAATCGGCTGGCAGGGCGGCCGCGTTGCACTCCGGCTGTTTGCGGCGGAATCTTTTCGATTAGATTGTCCTCGATAAGAGGATCGAGATGGTAACGGACGTTGGCTACGGTGGTATGTAATTTTTTGCTAAGGTCAGACACGGTAACCGTTTGGGATTGCGAGATTGTTTCAAGAATCCGATCACGGGTGGTAGTGGTCATGAATGTATTGTACTGGTTTTTTCAGAATTATGATAATAGGTTTTATCTTAATGTTTGCTTGACACATCCTTGAGCCGGGGTAAAATTAAGGTTGTCTCTTCGAAATCATTTTTTGAAATCCCCAACAATATAAAAGGTGCAATATGAGTTCTGAAGGACTGACGAAACCGGAATATCAGGTGCCAGATGAACTGCAGAGTCAAGTTTCATTAACGACGCTTGACCGAATTTATAACTGGAGCCGCTTGAATTCCATCTGGCCGATGATGTTTGGCCTGGCTTGCTGCGCCATCGAAATGATTGCCACGGCTGCCAGCCGTTATGATCTGGCGCGCTTTGGCATGGAGGTGATGCGCCCGAGCCCCCGCCAGAGCGATGTGATGCTTGTTTCCGGCACGGTGACCAAAAAGATGATCCCGCAAATTGTACGGTTGTATAACCAGATGCCGGAACCAAAATACGTCATTGCCATGGGTGCATGCGCCTCCAGCGGAGGACCCTTCAAAGGGGGATACAACGTGGTGGCCGGCGTTGACAAATTTATTCCGGTCGATGTATACATTCCTGGCTGCCCTCCCACACCGCAAGCGCTGTTGCACGGTTTAATTACCTTGCAGAAGAAAATTGAAGGAGAATCGCTGAAGACGGTTTCCTGGTATCAGAAAGGCGCCAGCGAACCGATTCCCGTGCCAGTTTTAGGCCCCGATTTAATTGACATCCGGAAAACAGCCCTGATTCGTGAAAAATCGAAACCAGCCCTAGAACCAGATGAACAAGAGATCTTGACCGGCAGCGACGCTGATAAACCGGCAGAGGATTCGGAAGCCGCGGCGTAGGAGATGAATGATGACTGATGAGATCCTCACAAACCCGATTGAAAAGTTACCCGAACAATTTCCCGCGGATTGGATCAAGGCGGATCAACGCGCGGGTTATTCCGGATTTATCGTACAGCGAGAACACCTGCTCGAATTTGCCCGTACCATGCGGGATGAATACGGCTTCGATTATTTATCGATGGTTACCGCGGCGGATTATCTGGATGAGGGCTTTTTTGAGGTCGTTTATTATACCTATAAGACAATTGGCGGACCAGCGCTCAATTATAAAGTCCAGGTACCGCGTACTGACGCGGTGGTGCCTTCACTGGTTGGATTGTACCCGGGTGCCGATTTCCAGGAGCGCGAGGTCTGGGATCTGCTAGGAATTCGCTTCGAGGGTCATCCTGATTTACGCCGCATCCTGATGTGGGAAGGTTTTGAAGGACATCCGCTTCGCAAGGATTGGAAGGAACCATTCTATGAAGAGGATGTCAAACCTTATAAGAGCCGCTGGCCGGAAGGAAAACCGGTCTTCATCGATCAACAAAATCCGTTTGATGATAATGTTCAATATCCCGAAGGATTCGATCCGGACCATTGGACGCCGGATCAAGACACGTTGCTTTACGCTGGATTGGTGAAAAAAGCACCTTCCGAAGAATTTAAAACCGATCAACTGGTTGTCAACATGGGGCCGCAACACCCCTCCACCCACGGCGTTTTCCGCATGGTGGTTTCGCTGGAAGGTGAGACAATCATCGATTTGAAACCGGTGATGGGGTATTTGCACCGCAACCATGAAAAAATTGCCGAGCGCAATACCTTCCTGCAAAACATGCCGTTCACCGACCGGCTTGATTACATCACCTCGATGAGTAACAATTTTGCTTATGCCCTGGCGGTCGAGAAGTTGATGGGGGTACAGGTTCCTGAACGGGCTGATTACATCCGGGTGATCATGGCCGAGCTTACCCGTATTATGAACCATTTCTTTGCAACCGGGTTCTTGCTTAATGACCTGGGGGCATATTTCACGCCATCACTCTATTCCATTGAAGAACGCGAATTGATTCTGGACATTTTTGAAGAAGTATCTGGTTCGCGCATGATGTGCAACTACTTCCGCTTTGGCGGCGTTGTGCGGGATGTCACCGATTCCATCCTTAAGAAGGTTCACGATCTTGTTTATGACCGGCTTCCTCGTAAACTGGAAAGCATTGACGCCTACCTTACCAATAATGAAATTCTCCGGTCGCGGTGCGAAGGCGTGGGCGTTTTAACCGCCGAGCAAGCCATTTCCCTATCAGCAGCCGGCCCCATTCTGCGAGCATCGGGAGTGCCTTACGATGTGCGCCGCGCAGATCCTTACAGTATCTATGATCGTTTCGAATTCGATGTGGTCACGGGAAACCACGGCGACATTTATGACCGCTACCTGGTGAGGATGGAAGAAATTCGACAGAGCATCCGGATCATAAAACAAGCCTTAAGGGATATTCCGACTGGTCCGATCATGACTGGAAAGCCAGCCTACCAGGTACGCGTGCCTGCCGGTGAATCCTACGGGCGGGTTGAGGGACCGAAGGGTGAGATGGGTTTTTATGTCGTCTCCAATGGAAAACCAAACCCGGCCAGGTATCATGTGCGCGCCCCAACTTTTATTAATCTCACTTCTCTGGCTCCCATGAGCAGGGGGGAGAAGGTGGCGGACGTGGTGGTCATTTTAGGGGCAATCGATATCGTTTTAGGCGAAGTGGACCGCTAAAGATGGGTATAGAGGAAAGCATGAAAAACTTCAACTACCGTTTCGGAGTAATTCGCGGTCTGGGCGTTACACTGAGCCATTTCTTTCAGACTTATATAACCGATATCAAAAAAGGGAAGAAACGCTACAACACAGCTGAGGGTATTGAGGAACGCCGCCAGGCGGATACCGACGGAATATTCACCATTCAATACCCCGAGGAAAGACTTCCTCTGCCGGAAGAATTCCGTGTTTTGCCTTTCTTGGTGTATGACGAAGGCGAAAATGGTGAAAAGAACCTTCGTTGTACCGCGTGCGGCATTTGCGCAAAAGTTTGTCCGCCGCAGTGCATCTGGATCAACCGCGCGACCGATCCGGTTACCGGAAAGCCAAGCCCGCATCCATCTGAGTTCAGCATCGATATGGATATTTGCATGAATTGCGGTTTCTGTGCTGAATACTGCCCATTCGATGCTATCAAGATGGATCATGATTTTGAACTTTCAAGCTACAACCGTGGAGAGGCGCACCTGTACAACCTGGAAAAACTGATGAAATCGGCAGCCTATTACGCCAGTATCCGCCCAACTGTTGCTGCGCTCGAAGATGCCGCCAGGGCAGAAAAAGCGAAGCCGAAAGCCTGATTGCGAGATTAAAAATGTATAATGCCGATACTGAATTAATGTTTCCAATGCGCGTAGCTGAAAGTTTGAAGGATGCGCGGGGTGAATTGTGGGCGCAATTGGTGGAGAACGTCAGCAATGATTTCGCGGAAATCCGCGATCAATCTGCCTTTGTTCTGATGATGGTTAAATTGGGTGGATGCGTGGCCTGCAATTCCGATTCTTTTAGAGCCATGCGCGGCTGCACGCAATGTGCGCGGTTAACCGTCCGCAGGTACCGGGGAAGCGATGAAGATTTAATTGAACAATTCGCTCAATACCGCGTGGATGTGGAGAACCATTTTCGGAAAGGTTAACCTTTAGCGGAACATCGGTTAGAATTATAGGTACGAAAGGATTTAAATAATGCCTGTCAATGCCGAAGCCATCCTGGCGGCTTTAAGTACGGTTCAGGAACCTGAGCTTCATAAAGATTTAGTTACGCTGAATATGATCCAAGGTTTGGAAATAGAAGACGGCAAGGTGAATTTTGAAATTATCCTCACCACGCCAGCCTGTCCATTAAGATCAAGAATTGAAAAAGAAGCCCGCGAGGCTGTGTTATCGGTGCCGGGTGTAAATACTGTGGAGATCCGCATGGGATCCAACGTCCAATCCGATGGAAAATCGCGCGGAATGATGAGTCTTCCGGTGAAAAATGCAGTTGCCGTTGCTTCTGGAAAAGGCGGCGTTGGTAAAACCACTGTTGCCGTCAACCTGGCAGTCGCTTTAGCGCAGTCTGGCGCCAAGGTTGGTTTGCTGGACGCGGATATCTACGGGCCAAATGTGCCCACGATGATGGGCGTTGATCACCTTCCGCCCTTCGATAATGGAAAAATCACCCCGGCTGAGACCTACGGCGTCAAAATGATGTCGATCGGTTTCCTGGTTCCGCCCGGAAAACCGCTCATCTGGCGCGGCCCGATGCTTCATTCGGCAATCCGCCAATTTCTGGCTGATGTCGCCTGGGGCGAATTGGATTACCTGATCATTGATCTACCGCCAGGCACTGGCGATGCCCAATTAAGCCTGGCTCAGAGTCTGCCTTTAAGCGGGGGGGTGATTGTCACGCTTCCGCAAATGGTTTCTGTCGAAGACGCAGCACGCGGCTTGGCCATGTTTAAGGAATTGAACGTGCCAATCTTGGGTGTAATTGAGAATATGAGTTACCTTGAACTACCCGATGGTACGCGCCTGGAGGTGTTTGGAAAAGGCGGCGGCGAATTGTTGGCGCATAATGAAGGCGTGCCATTTCTTGGCGCAATCCCGATGGATGCTTCAGTGCGGGCTGGGGGTGATGAAGGCAAACCTGTCATCATAAGCCAGCCTCAATCGGCTCCTGCCAACGCGTTACGGGCACTTGCCGGGCAATTGGCTGCGCAACTTTCAATCAATGCTTTCCAGAACCAACCACCTGTTTCAATCAACATCATAGGTTAAACATATGGAACCTTCTGCACAGCCCTTTGTTGTCGGCGTGCGTTTCTCGAAAGTCGGAAAAATATATCATTTCGATGCCAGCCGTTTGCAGGATCTGCAAATGGGGGATGTCGTTGTGGTTGAAACCAGCCGCGGCTGGCAACTGGGCGAGATTGCCCAAATTGTCGCCCAGCCTGCCATTCCGGCGGATGGCGTGTGGAAACAAGTGGACCGCCGGGCGACTCCAAGGGACCTGCTGCTGCGGCAATCCTGGCAGCAACGCGAGATTGAAGTGCTGATCTCCTGCCGGGCGCGCGCATCCGAATTACGCCTTGAGGGCGTGAAAATCGTTGCCGCTGAATACAATTTTGACGGCTCCCGTTTATCGATTCTTTACAGTACCGAAAGTGAAGAAAAAGTCGATCTAAAATCACTGCGCCAGGATATGCAGCGCCTGTACAACCAATCGCAGATAGAATTGCGGCAAATCGGTCCGCGGGATGTTGCCAAGATAATTGGCGGAATGGGAGCCTGCGGGTTGGAATCACGCTGCTGCTCGAGGTTTTTGACTGATTTCAGCTCCATCTCGATCCGCATGGCCAAGGAGCAAGGCATCTCATTAACCCCCTCCGAAATAACCGGTATGTGTGGCCGGCTGCGCTGCTGCTTGATCTACGAATATGAGCATTACGTAAAGGCCCGCCAGGAATTACCCAAGAAAAACAAACGCGTCATCACGCCACAAGGTGAAGGCAAAGTAATCGATGTCTATCCGCTGCGCGAAGGCGTGCTGGTTGAACTGCCAGAATTGGGATACCGCGAATTTCCGAAAAGCGATATTCAACCGGCAGACGAATTGGAAAATTTTCAGAAAAAAGCGCAAAACCCTTGCAACGGTCCCGATGGCGAAGGCTGCACCTGCGGTAAAAATGGAGAGCCCAAGAAAGAATGACCGATTTTTCTGAGGGATGGGAAGAACCGCAAAGTATTTTAATCATCCTGGCGCATCCGGATGACCCTGAATTCTTTTTAGGCGCAACGATTGCCCGGTGGACACAAACTGGCCACCGGGTTATCTATTGTTTATTAACGCGGGGTGACAAAGGCGCCAATGATCCGAAAATCGATCCGAAAGAACTCTCTTTGCGGCGTGAAAAAGAACAACGTGCGGCAGCCGCGATCCTAGGTGTCGAAGAGGTGCGCTTTCTCGATTTCCTTGATGGATGTTTGACGGCGGGAATGGAAGAACGCCGGGCGGTCACGCGGGTAATCCGGGAGGTAAAACCGGATATCCTGGTGACCTGCGACCCTTTAAATTACTTTCCGAAAGATAATAATATTAACCATCCCGATCACCGCGCCGCTGGGCAAATTGTGATCGATGCTGTATTTCCCGGGTCTGGCAGTCCCATGTTCTTTCCTGAAATGTTCGATGAAGGGTTGCTGCCGCATTCAGTAAAAGAAGTATGGATGTCATTGACAGCCCAGCCGAATACTGCAATCGATGTCACCAGCCATTGGACAACAAAAATTAGAGCCCTCCACGAGCATGTCAGTCAAATTCCAGATTATTCAAAATTAGATGAACGCATGCGCAACCGGCATACGCCGGATAGCTCTCTGGATCATCCACGCTATGAAGAGAAATTTAAGAGGATTATATTCATCCGATGACAACACAGCCGAACCTTTTTCTGACTGAAGCAACCGCGTTATTTCCATACAGCCGTGAACTGCGGCGGGATCTTCACCAGCATCCTGAGATTGGCTTTCAGGAAGTCCGGACGGCCGGGATCATCGCGCGAGAATTGACAGCTCAAGGTCTGGAGGTGACCACCGGTTTGGGCGGCACTGGGGTTGTTGCCTTGTTGGAAGGGGAGAAACCTGGCCCGGTTGTCTTATTGAGGTTTGATATGGACGCATTGCCGGTTCAGGAGGAGACAGGAGCAGAATACGCTTCGCAGAACCCCGGCGTGATGCACGCCTGCGGTCATGATGGGCATGTGGCCATTGGCTTAACCGTGGCACGTCTGCTAAAAGCGCATCAGGCAGAGATTGCCGGGACGATCAAATTTGTTTTCCAGCCTGCCGAAGAGGGCTTGGGCGGGGCAGAACGAATCATCGCCGATGGCGTGCTTCGAAACCCGGCACCAGATTTTTGTCTGGCGATGCATTTGTGGAACGAAAAACCTCTCGGGTGGGTAGGCGTAACTGCTGGACCTGTAATGGCTCGGGCTGACATGTTCGCCATCCGGATTACTGGAAAAGGCGGGCATGGCGGCATGCCTGAAAAATCGCACGACCCCATCGTGACAGCGGCGTTGCTGGTCAGCGCTTTACAAAACATTGTCTCACGAAATGTGCCTCCGATGGAATCGGCGGTGTTGAGCGTGTCGCGCATTCACGGCGGCGAAACCTACAATGTAATTCCATCGCAGGTGGAATTGGCAGGTTCCATCCGCACCTATGATCAGGCGACGCATGACCGTGTACTTACCCGCGTGCAACAGCAGGTGGAGTTTATCTGCCAGGCTATGGAATGCAGCGGCGAAGTGGACATCCACGACATCACGCCAGCGGTTGTCAATGACCCCTGGGTAACGGAACATATTCAGAGTCTGGTTCCGCAAGTGCTGCCATCAGCTACCCTGGATACGGAATTTCGCACCACGGGGTCTGAAGATATGGCTTTCTTGATGCGAGACCGGCATGGATGCTATTTCTTCGTTGGTTCGGCAAATCCAGTGAAAGGCCTGACCTTCGGTCACCATCATCCGCGTTTTGATTTTGATGAGGCGGCGCTGACGAACGCTGCTGCGTTGATGGCAGCCGCAGCCTTTAGCTTTTCACAGGAAAATCCGCTGGAATAAGCGCGATGTTCTTGGCAAAACCAGACCTCGTTCATCCACCGCAGCGGGTTATCAGCCTGGTGCCTTCGATGACCGAAAGTCTGTTTGATTTGGGGTACGGCAAGAGTGTGGTCGGAGTCACCGATTATTGTTCTGCACCTGCCCTGGAAATTGCCCGGCTGCCAAAGGTTGGTGGTCCAAAGAATGCCAGGTTGAATGACATTTTGGCATTAAACCCCGACCTCGTGCTGGCCAACCAGGAGGAAAATTCGAAAGAATTGGTGGAAGCATTGGTTTCTGCGGGCATTCCCGTCTGGCTGACATTCCCGAAGTCGGTCCGTGAAAGTTTGGATGACCTGTGGGATTTGACCCGAGTGCTGCCCGGAAATAATGCCGCACTGCGTCTGCGGTTGCTTGAGGATAGTTACCGCTGGGCTGAACTCGGGCTAGTTGACCGACCGCGGTTGAGGTACTTTTGTCCAATTTGGCAAGAGAGCATATCCGATGGAACAGTGTGGTGGATGACCTTCAACCAGGAAACCTATTCAAATGATTTGCTGGCGGTCTGCGGCGGCGATAACGTGTTTTCCCAGCGGAAGCGGTTATATCCCATTGAGGCGAACTGGAATGAGGCTGCTGGCGAGGATCCGGCTGATCGGGATGTGCGCTATCCCGTGGTTTGCGCAAAGGATGTGCTGGCTGCCATGCCAGAAATGATTTTATTGCCCAATGAGCCGTTTGATTTTGATAGCCTAACCGATGAATTTTGGATGAACTTATTTTCGGCAACCCCTGCGGTTAAGAACCGCCGGATTATCCATGTGGACGGCAGCCTGATCACCTGGTGCGGAACTCGATTAGGTAGAGCATTGGCGGAATTGCCTCAAGTTTTCGCGACAGAACAATAAATCATATGATGAATTGCGTGAAATAATACACGGATTGGGGATGATGATCCGCGCTTGACTTTGATATTGAGATTTGATAGAATGATATCGTATTAATAATCAGATTAATAATGTTGGTGAATATGCTGCGCGAACGCGCATCCCTGGATCAAATTTCGGAATTCATGAAATATCTGGCGTCGACCGAGAACTCGGAAAGCGACCGTCTTCCGCCGTTGACTGAGTTGAGTCAGGAACTTGGAATTAGCGTTGCGAGTCTGCGGGAACAATTGGAAGTCGCCCGGACATTTGGTCTGGTCGAAGTTCGCCCGAAGACCGGCATCAGGCGGTTACCGTATACTTTTGCTCCCGCGGTGGTAAACAGCCTGGCTTATGGCGTTCGAATCGACCAGAACCTTTTTCGTTCATTTTCTGATTTACGCAACCATATTGAGATGGTGTATTGGAGCCAGGCGGTTGTGCTGTTAACTCCGGATGACATCGATAGGTTGCGCGACCTTGTCCGATGTGCGCTTGAGAAATTGCACGGCACACGCGTGCAAATTCCACACGCAGAACATCGTGAATTGCACCTGATGATTTACCGCCGTCTGAATAATCCTTTTGTCATGGGCATTCTTGAAGCCTATTGGGAAATTTATGAAGCGGTTGGGTTAAACGTTTACACCGATCTCAACTACCTGGAACGTGTCTGGGCTTACCATCAGCGCATGGTGGAATCGATCAGTTCGGGAAATTATGCCGCCGGTTATCAGGCATTGATTGAACACACTGATCTGATTTTCCAACGGTCGCGGACGCTCTCCAATCAAAAATTCGAGTGATCCTTGTTATTCCAACAAATCACCTCTTGAGGAGCCAAAATGTCAGATGAATCTCCCTTAAAGGGGATCAGGTCTGTACCTGAGCAGCAAACCATCGTGAACGATTTCTGCCTCACCATCAGCACGGTCAACGGGTCCGGCAGCGCCACGGCCAATAACCTGCTGCTGCGCGCTTTATTCCGCATGGGTATCCCTGTTTCAGGCAAGAATATCTTTCCATCCAACATTCAGGGATTGCCTACCTGGTATACCATTCGCCTGAGCAAAGATGGTTACTTGGCGCGCCTTGAAAAAGACGATATCGTGGTTGCCATGAACCCGGCGTCCTTTTCCCGCGAATTGGAGTATCTTGTTCCAGGCGGCGTCCTGTTCTATGCCGACGACATCAAGCAGGAAATTTCCCGCACGGATATCATTTCCTATCCGATGCCGGTAAAGAAACTAATGAAAGATGCCGATGTGGCTCATAACCTGCGCGATTATGTTGCCAATATGGTTTATGTCGGCGTGGTTGGGCAAATGCTTGGCATCAGCCTGGATGAATTGTACGCGGCGCTGGATTTCCATTTCAAGGGCAAGAAAAAAGCCATCGATTCCAATTTCGTCGTAATCAAGGCGGCCGCTGATTGGGCAGCTGAAAACCTGGAGAAGAAGGACCGTTATCGCGTCGAGCGCATGACCGGAAAAACGGACGGCTGCATTATGGCCGACGGCAATACCTCCGCAGCCCTGGGCGCCTTATTCGGCGGACTTCAATTCTCGGGTTGGTACCCTATCACGCCGGCATCCAGTCTAGCTGAATCGATCAATGAGTATTTGCCAAGCCTGCGCAAGGATCCGGTCACTGGAAAAAATACCTGCATGGTTGTACAGGCCGAAGACGAACTGGCGGCGATCGGCATGACCATCGGTGCCGGCTGGGCCGGCTTGCGGGCCATGACATCGACCTCTGGCCCGGGACTCAGCTTGATGTCTGAATACCTGGGTCTGGCATATTATGCAGAAGTGCCCTGCGTCGTTTGGGACGTACAACGGGTTGGCCCAAGTACCGGCTTGCCCACCCGCACGCAACAGGGTGATTTGACGCAGGTTTATTTCGACGGCCACGGCGACACGCAATTTGTCATGTTGATACCCTCCACGGTGAATGAGTGCTTCGAGTTTGGCTGGCGAGCGCTCGACATTGCTGAGCGCCTGCAGACCCCGGTGGTCGTGATGAGCGATCTTGACCTGGGAATGAACCAGTGGATGACGAAGAAATTCGAATATCCCGACCAACCCATGGACCGCGGCAAAATTCTTTGGGAAGAAGATATTGAAGCGTTGGTCAAGGAAAACAAGGACTGGGGACGGTATTTGGATGTCGACGGCGATGGAATTCCTTACCGGACCGTGGCCGGCAACAAACACCCGCGCAGTTCTTATTTCACCCGCGGCACTGGCCATGACGAGTATGGGAAATACAGCGAAGAACCGGACGTCTGGGAGCGGGTGCTCGACCGGATTGCTTATAAGATCAACCATTCAACCAAGTTTTTGCCTGCGCCAGTCATTTCAAGCAATGGCAAATCCGATATCGGCATCATCATGAGCGGATCGGCTGAACCAGCCGTCATTGAAGCGCGCGATCAGATGCTGGCGAAGGGCATGGCCACGGATTGTTTGCGGATCCGGAGCATCCCTTTCAATGAGGATGTGGAAAAATTCCTAAAAGACCATGACCGTGTTTATGTGGTTGAACTCAATCGTGACGGACAGACCCGCCAGTTGTTGATGGTAAATTTCCCGCAATATGCCGCCAAGCTGGTCAAAGTGGCCCACACCGATGGTTTACCCTTAACGGCTAAATGGGTGCGCGAAACGATTGAAGCGCACGAGGAGAAGTTAGCATGACCGACTCAGCTGCTGCTCGCCCGCAAGTCAATTTAAATCTGGTGGGTTTATCCCGGACTGATTACCGCGGCGCTCCATCCACCCTTTGCCAGGGCTGCGGCCATAACGGCATTGCCAGTCAAATTGTGGCTGCCCTATATGAGATGAACCTGGTTCCCGAGAATGTTGTCAAGTTTAGCGGAATTGGTTGTTCGAGTAAAAGTCCCACCTATTTTCTCAATCGCTCCTTTGGGTTTAATGGTCTGCACGGCCGTATGCCGTCACTGGCATTGGGCGCCATGTCTGGTGATGTGACCCTAAAAGGCATTGGCGTAAGCGGTGACGGCGACAGCGCCAGCATCGGCATGGGTCAATTCAAGCACATCATTCGCCGCAATGTTCCCATGGTCTATATCGTTGAAAACAACGGCGTGTACGGCCTGACTAAAGGACAGTTCTCTGCCACGGCAGAAAAAGGACTGGAACTCAAGAAGCAGGGCGTCAACCAGTTTCTTCCGGTGGATATCTGCGCAGAAGCGCTGGTGGCAAATGCCACTTTTGTCGCCCGGTCCTTTGCCGGCGATCCGCGCCAGTTAAAGGAATTACTCAAGGCGGCCATCAGCCACAATGGCATCGCCGTTTTGGATGTGATCAGCCCGTGTGTGACCTTTCACAACCAGGAGACTTCCATCCATTCCTATGCTTTTGGCAAAGACCATGAAATGCCTTTGCATGAGCTTTCCTATGTTCCAGCGCGGGAAGAAATCACCGTTGAGGATTATGAGGAAGGCACGACCCGCGAGGTTTCCTTGCATGACGGATCAACCATCGTGTTAAAGAAGTTGGAAAAAGACCATGACCCTACCAACCGGATGCAAGCTTCGATTGTTC
Source organism: uncultured Longilinea sp. (assembly GCA_964536805.1). GTDB lineage: Bacteria > Chloroflexota > Anaerolineae > Anaerolineales > Anaerolineaceae > Longilinea. The sequence continues at coordinate 295,344 of CAZHYQ010000001.1, read as the reverse complement.
TGGAAGAAGCCCGGAGTAAGAATGAGTTAATCACGGGTTTGATTTACATCAATCCCGGGGTACCCAATTTCTTCGATAGCTTCGACCTGGTGAATGAACCGCTCAACCGCCTGCCTGCCAGCCGGTTACGCCCAAGCAAACAGGCGCTCGACGAATTGAACGCAATGTTTATGTAAAGCAAACCGGACTGAGTAATCAGTCCGGTTTTTTTTACCCACCTTTTTCAATGGGACGGTTTGGATCGCGTATCCACTCGCTCCACGATCCGGGATAGAGTTTTCCCCCGGACAATCCAGCAATTTCCATTGCCAGTAGATTATGTACGCTGGTTACGCCCGACCCGCAATAGGCGATTACCTGTTCCGGTTGGATGTTTCCGAGAAGACCTGTGAATTCTTTCCGGAGTTGTTCGGAAGATTTAAAGGTTTGATCGGCGTTTAAATTCTGTGCCACCGGGCGGTTCTTTGCACCCGGAATATGACCTGCCACCGGGTCAATAGGCTCGATTTCACCCCGAAACCGTTCAGCTGCGCGGGCATCCACCAGACGGTAGTTCGGATTATGATGGAGGCGGACAAGTTCATCGGTAGAGACCATCAATTGAGGGTTCAAGCTGCCTTTGAAAATGATCGGTTTGCGGGGGGCTGAAACCGCCGCGGTAACTGGACGGTTTTCAGAGAACCATTTTGGCAAGCCTCCATCCAGAATAGCAACCTGCTCATGGCCGTAGGCTCGTAAAAGCCACCAGACTCTCACAGCTGCCAGGCTGCCGCCTGTTGTATCGTAAGCAACCACTTGCGTTTCGGGATCGACACCCCAATTTGAGACAGTTTTCCGCCATGCATCGGGGTCAGGCAGAGGGTGCCGGCCGCTAGAGGGGGTTATCGGCCCGGCTAAATCTTTATCCAAATCGGCAAAGAACGCACCTGGAATATGCACTTTACTGTATTCTTCGAATCCCCAACGAGGATTAGCTAAATCAAAACGGCAATCCAGGATCAACCAATTCACATTATCCAAATGTTGTTCAAGGATCGCCGTGCTTATTATAGTTTTGTACTTCATAGAGTTTCCTTTTTATGTCTGTTTTTACCGGGCGGAGGTCAATCAAAAAAATGGCCTTGATGGTGTCTTTTCAATTGATGTTTTTTTTGAAAGTTCGATGAGTCTTATTCCAGACAACACCCATGGTTTCCATGTCCGATTTGCTGCGGAAATTGCGCTCGTCCACCTGAATGATTTCCGCTTTCTCCGCGCCGCGCTCGCGGAGCGTTTTTTCCAATTCAACATAGAGCAGGGCATTATTGCCCAAGCCTTGATATTTCGGTAGTAAGCCGACAACGTCGACGTCAATAACCTTGGTGCGTTTCTTCTCACGGAGCAGATCAATCCAACCCAGTGGAAATACCTTACCTTGCGTCCGTTGGACGGCTTTGGCGATATTGGGGGTGGCAATGACAAAACCCGCGATTTCGTCGCCTTTCATCACAGCTTTGATCAATTTCGGATCAGCGATCGCAATGATGTTCCTGGCTAGCATTTCAAATTCGGCTTTTGTGGAGGGATAATAGCCAGCGTTATCTTTAAAAGCCTCATGATGGACTGTATCCACCATTGGAATCATGCGTTCCATTTCCTGTATCGTGTCAAAGGTTTTTACCCAGAAGTTGCCGCGCTGTTTCACCCGTTCGGCAATTTCATAAACCCGTTCAGGCAAATGATAGTCTTTTACAAATTCGCCCGAGAAATGGTCTGTGTATTTATGAAAGCCAGCCGCTTTGACCAAGCGCTCGTAGTACGGCAGGTTATAGATCATTCCCATGGCAGGAATGAGTTTGTAGCCATCAACCAGTAAACCAATACAATCAGAACGCTGAAAACCGCGCGGGCCGTAAATGACATCGCAACCCTGGCGGCGTGCCCAATCCTCAGCTGCCTTGAATAACCCGTTGGCAACCTCCTGATCGTCGATGCATTCAAAATAATAAAAGAAGGCGATATTTTCTTGGTGATAAGCGCAATAAGGCCGGTGATGCAACACGGCCAGGCGGCCGACCACCTGGCCGTCGCTTTCCGCGATTAAGAATTGTGCATCCGAATGTTGGTAAAAAGGGTGTTTGGTCCGGTCGAAAAGCAGCGCCATGTCTGAGACAAAAGGCGGTACCCATTGCGGGTTCTGGTAGTATAACGAAAACGGGAATAGCGCAAAACGGCGGCGATCACGGCAGATATCCGTATCGATTGGGCGGATGATCATGTCTGGTTTTTTCGGTCCTTCCTGTGCGAAGGTGAGTGTTTAAAAAGATCGGTCAGAAATAATTTCATAACCGATCTTTATTATAGCCTGAATTTATTAGCCGCCCTATTCGCGCTAAGTCATTATTTGAGGGCTGGCTGTAATGTTTTGTTGCCCCAACAGGCACAAGAAGACTTCCACGACCTGGGGGTCGAAATGCTTGCCGGATTGGTCCTGAATGTAGCGGATGACATCTTCATCAGGCCAGCCGCTGCGATAATGGCGGTTTGACCGTAGTCCATCCCATACATCCACAACGGCGAATAACCGGGCTGAAAGTGGAATATTCTTACCCTTCAGGCCGCGGGGATAGCCGCTGCCATCCCATTTTTCATGGTGGCTGAACGGAATGTCCAGAGAGTCTTGTAAATAGGGTATATGTGCCAGGATTCGCTGCGCATACATCGGGTGCCGGCGCATGACTTCCCATTCTTCTTCGTTTAGCGGTCCAGGTTTGAACAGGATGGAATCGGGGATGCCGATTTTGCCGATATCGTGCAGCAATGTGCCGTAGCGGATTTTTACCAGTTCGGCGCCGGTGATGCCGTAACTTTCAGCCAGTTTCATGGTCATATCCATGACGCGTTGGGTGTGGCCTTCGGTTTCATAATCGCGCAATTCCAGGGCTTTTGACCACCCTTCCAGGGTGGTTTCATAAGCGATATACAATTCATCGCGTGATTTTCGCAAATCGGTCAAAAGGTTGGAATTGTGAATGGCAACACCAGCTTGATCGGCAAAGGCTTGCAAGCGTTCAGAGTGTGTCTGGTTGAAATAATCGGGGATGTCAGCCTCGAGGTTCAAGAAACCGATAATTTCGCCCTGAACACGGATCGGCGCACCGGTGTAGCTGCGCACCCAGCGGCTCTCGGTAGCGGTTGCCCACAAACGCGATTTTGCAGTATCGGGAATGACGATGGGTTTGCCAGTATCGTACATGCACCTGAGATTGGGGGAATTCTCAAGGGTGAATAGTTGCTTTTTTAGCCAGTCCTGACCGCCATGGAGCTGGTAGCCGGAGCAGGCTACCACGCGCGCTTGCGGCCTGGGTTTCATTTCCAATAACATGATGGAGGCTGCCTGAAACGGTACCACCCTGGCGACATTGCTGAATATTCGTTCAATAACTTCATCCGTTTCAAGTGTGTTATTTAAGGCAGAAGCTGAATCGCGCAATGCCTCAGCCAGAATCCGCTGCTCACGTTCACCCTGTTCGGTTCGTTTGCGATCTGTAATATCGCGCAGGATGGATTGAATGGCAATGCCATCCAGGTAAGGTAAGGCCGAGGAGGACGCCTCCAATTCGAGCGAACGGCCATCCGCACCTTTCGCCGAGAATTCGTACCGCAAGTTGGAGACTTGCCCCGTCATTATCTGGCGCTGCAAATCCTTTACCAACGGCCGGGAAGCCGGCAGGACAAATTGAAGCAGTCCTTTTGAACTGACTTTTGGATCGTCTCTGCCAATGCCAAACAGCTCGTTAAATTTCTGGTTGGTAATAATCAGATTGCCACAGTGTTCTACATAAATGGCATCATTGGATTGATCGATCAACATTCGGTATTTTTGTTCGCTTTCCTGGGCAGCAGCCTGACGCTGGTGGAGCACCGCATACATGTTGTTAAAATTCTCTGTAAGATTGCGAATTTCTACGAAGCTGGCAGACGAGGGAATGGCCAAGTGTTCCTCTGAACTGCCGTTCGAGAGGGCGCGGGCCAATTCACTCAATTCAACCAGTGGTGCAAGAATTCGTTTGATCCCCATGCGGTTAATTGAAATGATGAGTACGGCCCACAGCAGCAAGAAAAATGTCAATGTTATCCAGGCCGCCCACAGGTAAGGCGTAAAGGCTTTTTGCAGCGGTATCTCAGTGGAAACCACCCATTTAGCGTTTTTCAACTGCTTTTCACTTTCAAAAGCCAACTCTGATTGATTGAAAACGAGCCGGGATTGAGAACTGCTGGAAACCATCTTTCGGGGGCGAAAAAATGAAAGCGATGCCTGTTGTGAATTCATTTGAGAAATAGAATCTGCCATGAGCGTCCCATTGGCATCGGAGAGAAAATAGAGTTGACCTTGCCTGGTAATTGGCTGTGCATTGATGATTGTTTTTTGCAGATTGGAAAAGTTGAGTTCTCCAACCACCCTGCCTCCGCCTGACACACTTCGCGAGAGGAGGATGGTTAACAGGCCAGTAGTCGGGGATACAAATGGATTGGAAACCTGCACGTCGCCGATATTCGCGGAGTTGTCAAATGACTGCAGGCCGGTTTGGATAAGCGCTGCTTGCGAAACGGAATTCGGCGCGGCGGCGAGGAGATTACCATCAGAATCAAATAATGAAATCAATTCAAAATATGCGTGGGTTTTTTGTTCCGCCTGGATGAAGTTTGAAATTGCGTATAGCTGATTATTTTCAGCAATTAACGCCACAGTATTGAGTGACTGACTGGCATGTTCTAGATATTCATCCGTAAGGGTTGCGATGGATTGTGCAATTTGAACCTGTTCCCGGTCAACCATTCGGGCGTACAAATACCCGCTGAAAGCCATCAATAGAACCACCAGGATAACGACTGGAATAAACAGCCTCAAGGTAATTACTCTCATCAAGGTGTGTTCCAACGAATCTGGCGTGGACAACAGCTTGCGCTTCGCACCTGCGAAAGCCGCCGTTTGAGTGAGCGGTTTTTGATGTTTCAGTAGATTAATCGGGCCTGGGATCGCGTTAATGGTATTCGGTTTGTCCATGATCACTCACTCAAGGGAATTGCTTTTATTCATGCAAAACAACTGTATTTAGCTGCTATGAAGATCAATATTTCCATGGATCAAACTTGCAAGAAGGATGCCACGCGAGCCATTTTGCGGATCGATTAATGCTGAAAAATCCTTCAGATAAATTAAGAAATGAAATGGATCAAATAATAAAATGATAGCCCGGTGATAACCGGGCTATCATTTTTCTGTGTTGAGTGTTTGTGAAATTTATTTGGACACGATATTGCCGGGATTGATCACCTCGGAAAAAAAAACCTATTCGCCCAATGTGTGAAGCAATGCCAGGTTAGGCGACCTTTTTCGGCCAAGCGGATATCCTGAGATGATGATAACCTGTTGGGCAGGTTGTAAATTGGTGGATGATACCATCACTTCCTCCACGCGTGCCAGCATGCTTTCCACAGTAGGCGTGAATGGAACCAGGTAGGGTGTAACCCCCCAGTAAAGACCCATGCGGAAGTAACTGCGAAGAACCGGTGTCAATGCAAATATGGGCACGCCCGGACGCGATTTAGAGATCAATAAGGCTGTGCGCCCAGTTTCAGTAAACACAGTGATGCCGGCCACATTGGCATCATGGGCTAAAGCACGCGCTGCGTTGGTCATGGATGTAGCATCATCCTGCTGGTTCAGATCTTCGGGAAAGCCGGAAGGATGTCCCCAATCTTGAAAGCTTTTTTCTGCTTCGCAAATGATGGCATCCATCATCGCAACGCTTTCCACCGGATAACTCCCGCTAGCGGTTTCGCCGGAAAGCATGACGGCATCCGTTCCGTCCAGAATGGCGTTGGCTACATCCGAGGCTTCCGCCCGGGTAGGACGTGGGTTGTGAACCATCGAATCAAGCATCTGGGTGGCAGTAATCACCATCTTGGCGTGCCGGTTGGCAGAATCGATCAACTTCTTCTGGATAATCGGAACAGATTGGGGAGACATCTCCACGCCGAGATCGCCGCGGGCCACCATGACGCCGTCGGCGCAATGAATGATCTCATGCATATTTTCAATGGCTTCCGGCAACTCCATTTTGGCAATAATCGGGGTGTCCGCGAGGTTTGGGGCGAGGCTGTGGATGGCATTTCGTACACTTTCGACATCTGCCGCTGAACGGACAAAAGAAATGGCTACCACATCGATCCCTTGAGAGAGGCCAAACTCGAGATCGGACCTGTCTTTTTCCGTAAATCCCGGTATGCCCAGGTTGGATCCGGGAAGGTTGACACCTTTGTGGCTTTTTAATAGTCCGCCAAGGATGACCTTTGCATAAACGGCGTCGCCATCGACTTTTGTTACTTCGAATTCAAGTTGACCGTCGTCAAGCAGGATATGGTTGCCCGGTTTTACGCTGTGCGCAAGATTGGGTACATGCATGGGAATGATGATTTCATTTCCCTGGGGAGTTTGAGCGGTGCTGTCTTCCTCGACCGGGGTGAGGACGACCTCCTGCCCTGTTTTGACCGGTAATCCTTCAAGCGGCAGTTCTCCAACCCGTAGTTTTGGACCTTGCAAGTCCTGCAGGATGGTCACCGGTTTATGCAGTTCTTCGGATAGCTGCCGGATGCGGGCAATCCGCAATGCGTGTTCATCATGCGTCCCATGAGAAAAATTAAGCCGGGCAACATCCACACCGGCAAGAATCAACTTGCGCAGGGTTTCAATATCCTCGCAGCTGGGGCCGATTGTGGCAACAATTTTAGCAAAGCGTGTCATACGAACGCCTCCCGGTCGATGAAATAACTTAAGCTTTTTTATTCTACACTCAAATGAAATGCAGAGCGGAGGCTTGTTTCTTTAATTCCTCGCGGAAGTCAGGGTGTGCGATCGAAATGAGCTGGTGAGCCCGTTCGCGGATGGTTTTTCCATATAAATCAACCATGCCGTATTCCGTGGCTACGCAGTGAATGTGATTGCGGGTGGTGATAACCCCGGCTCCTTGTTTCAGCATGGGCGTGATCCGGCTGATGACCGTTCCGTCGCGTAGGCAAGCCGTTGCGGGCAAGGCGATGATCGGCAAGCCGTCCTTTGACAACGCGGCGCCATAGATAAAATCCATTTGCCCGCCAACACCGGAGAAGAATTTTGGACCGATGCTGTCAGCACAGACCTGGCCGGTTAGATCGATTTCTATGGCCGAATTAATGGCTACCATTCGGTCATTTTGTGCAATGGTGAAGGGATTATTAACATAATCCGTGTTCAATAATTCAATGGCAGGGTTGTCATCAGCCCAATCATAAAGCCGGCGGGTTCCAATCATAAAACCAGCGATGATTTTGTATTTGTGAATGGATTTCCGCGCACCATTGACAACACCCGATTCGACCAGTTCAATGATGCTGTCAGAAAAAAGCTCCGAATGGACGCCGAGGTCTTTCTTTTCCTTCATAAACCGTAAAACAGCATTCGGAATGGCTCCGATTCCAAGTTGCATGGTGGCGCCATCGGGAATGCGTTCGGCAATGAAACCGGCAATTTTTTCAACAATGGCATTGCTATCGCTGTTCTCCATGGGTAATTCGGCCAGGACATCATCCACCGGAACAATGTAATCGATATCCTTGACATGGATCATGGTATTACCCAGGATGCGCGGCATGCGTTTATTTACCTGGGCGATAATGATTTTGGCGGATTCCGCCGCGGTTTTTGTAAGACCCGATTCAATTCCGTAAGAGCAGTAACCGTGCTTATCTGGTAGGGAGGTATGGATCAATGCGACGTCAAGCGGCAATACCTTGTTTCTAAAAAGAAGAGGAAGTTCAGAGAGCAGGACCGGTGTAAAATCCGCGCGGCCTTCCTGGACGGCTTTGCGAACATTGGTGCTGATGAACATGGTGTTGACCCGCAGATGGCCTTCCATTTCGGGAGAAACATATTCCGAACCGGCAACCGTCAAAGCCTGGCAGATTTCCACGTTTTCCAGGTTTGGCGCATACTGAACCAGGGCATTAAGGACGCGATGCGGAACGGAACAGTTGCCGGTCATGAATACGCGGTCGCCAGATTTGATGGCGCGGACAGCCTCATCGGCGGTTACAACCTTTGAATCGTAGATTTGTTTCCACTCCATGGGGATTTCCTCTTCAAAAATTATAGGCGCTTAACAAAAAAGTCTGCAGTTTTTGGCTACCCAAATAACTGCAGACTCATTATTCGGCGTTTAGGCCATCATTAAGACATCATGGATGATCGGGATGGCCCAATCCAGGGTTTCTTTTTGAATGATCAACGGCGGGGCAAAACGGATGACATGCTCGTGAGTTTCTTTGGCGAGAATGCCTTTTCCCTGTAATGCTTCGCAGAAACGGCGAGCGCCGCCGGCTTCCGGTTTTAGCACCACGCCGATCAATAAACCTCTTCCCCGCACCAGTTTCACGTGCGGGCTGGGGATTTCTTCGAGTTGTTCCTTGAAGTATTCGCCCATTTTGGCTGCATTTTCAACCAATTTTTCATCGCGGATGACCTTCAATGACGCACGCGCCACTGCGGCGGCCAGGGGGCTGCCGCCAAAGGTTGAGCCGTGTTCGCCGGGCGAGAACAAGCCCAGCAAGGCCGTGTCCGCCAATACTGCTGAGACCGGATAGAAACCGCCTGATAATGCCTTACCAACGATGGTGATGTCCGGGCGGACGCCATCATATTCGCTGGCAAATAATTTTCCGGTGCGGCCAAGCCCCGTTTGAATTTCATCGGCGATTAGCAATACATTGTTCTTCTTGCAAACTTCGGCTACTTTCCGCAGGTAACCTTCCGGTGGGACGACCACGCCAGCCTCGCCTTGGATGGGTTCCAGCATAACAGCCGCAGTATTTGGTGTGATGGCTCGCTCGACAGCGCTGGCATCTCCGTATGGGACCACCGTAAAACCGGGCGTAAATGGTCCAAAATCATCCCGGTAGGACGGCTCGGTGGAGAAGGAAACAATGGAAACCGTGCGGCCGTGGAAATTGCCAGAGCCAACGATGATATCAGCCTGATGGCGGGGGATGCCCTTGACCTGATAGGCCCATTTCCGTGCCAGTTTGACAGCTGTTTCAACCGCTTCCGCGCCGCTGTTCATAGGCAGCGACATTTCGTAGCCGGTCATCTCGGAGATTTCTTTATAAAACAAAGGAAGCTGGTCATTGCGAAAAGCACGGGAGGTAAGCGTGACTTTTTTCGCCTGCTCGACCATGGCTTCCAGAATCTTCGGATGAACGTGACCTTGGTTCAGGGCAGAATAGGCGCTTAAACAATCCAAATATTTCTTGCCATCCACATCATAGACCCACACGCCTTCACCACGCTCTATGACGACATCCAAGGGGTGATAATTGTGTGCACCGTATTTTTCTTCTAGAGCAATGTATTCCTGGGAGTTCATGTTTCCTCGATTATTTTACAAGTAGCTTAACAAGAATTGCTTTTTGTGCGTGCATGCGGTTATGCGCCTGTGGGAAGAGGCGCGAATGCGGTCCATCCGCGACTTCATCGGTGATTTCCTGACCGCGATGGGCCGGGAGGCAGTGCAACACAATAGCTTTTGGATCGGCTTCGCCGACAAGTTTTGCATTCACCTGGTAAGGCGGGAAAACAATTTCACGTTTCTTGGATTCAGCTTCCTGTCCCATGCTGGTCCAGGTATCGGTATAAATAACCTGGGCGCCTTTGACAGCGGCGTGGGGGTCGCGCAGGAAAGAGAGCCTGGAACCGCTTTGGGCAGCGAATTTCCGGGCGATTTCGACCGCCGCCGGGAGAATATCATAATCTTCAGGATTGGCGATGGTGAAATTTGCGCCTAATTTTGCACAAACATGCATTAAGGAGACTGCCACGTTGTTGCCGTCGCCAATATAGGCAACATTTAAACCCTTGAGCGAACCAAACTCTTCGAGAATGGTGAGTGCATCCGCCATGGCCTGGCAAGGGTGGTTGTAATCGCTTAACCCGTTGATGACGGGAATGCTGGACCACTGTGCGAGCTGGAGGACATGATCATGAGAAAACACGCGCGCCATCAGACCATCTACATAACCGGAGAGTACCCTCGCCACATCCGCGATGGATTCGCGCTGCCCCAGGCCGATTTCAGCCGGTGAAAGATATAACGCGTCGCCGCCTAATTGGCGCATGCCCATGTCAAAACTGACGCGGGTTCGCAGACTGGGTTTTTGGAAGATCATTCCCAGGACTTTGCCCTTAAGAACAGCTTTGTTTCCGCCTGATTTTAATTCCTTCTTCAGAGCGACTGCCAGATCGAGCATTTCCTGAAGTTCAGCGGGTGAATAATCGGAAACCGCCAGAAAGTCTTTCATTCTTCGAACTCTCCTCTCTTAAAAACGGCCTTTTGTATGCTTCGGAAGAAGTATAACATAACCAATTTGATCAGCCAGGGATTTTCTTATTGACAATGCGGGAAGATTGTAACCAAGCAAGGCAGGCGGAAAGGAAAATTGACGTTGCTGCAGCGATCGGTTAGAATTTTTATACCCTTAAGGAGAATAAAGTGCCAATGAAGCATCGTCGTTTTGCAATTTATTCGGGATTTGTACTTTTTTACAATATTGCCGTGATTGTTTGGGGAGCATTTGTCCGTGCCTCTGGTTCCGGCGCTGGCTGCGGTTCCCATTGGCCTACCTGTAACGGTCAGGTGATTCCCAGGGCGCCGCAGATTGAAACCATCATTGAATTTATTCACCGGGCGAGCTCTGGATTAACCTTGGGGCTGGTTGTCCTTTTGGTGGTGTTCGCGTGGCGGATTTTCGATAAGAAGTCCATGGTCCGTAAATCCGCAACGGCTGCATTGTTCTTTGTGTTGTTGGAAGCTGCATTGGGCGCCGGCTTGGTCCTTTTTGGTTGGACTGCTGAAAACAACTCAGTCGGCCGCGCCATCACGATGATGGTCCATCTCGTAAATACGTTTTTACTGCTTGCCAGTCTCACATTGACCTGGCTGTGGTCAGCCAGCGAGGCTCCAAAAAACATCCAAGTTCAAAACCGGCAGGAATGGCTGCTGGTTATCAGTTTGCTTGGAATTTTGATCCTGGGAGCAAGCGGGGCAATCACTGCCCTGGGCGATACCCTCTTCCCGGCGTCTTCTGTTCTTGAGGGAATGCAGGCAGAGTTTTCCGGGGCTGCCCACTTCTTATTGCGTTTACGGGTATTTCACCCGGTAATCGCAGTTTTAACAGGAGCGCTGGTTTACCTGGCAGCACTGCCTTTTTCAAAGGACGGACCTAATCGATCTGCGCTAATTGCCGCCAGACTGGCCCTGGCGTTATTTGTGCTGCAGTTTTGCCTGGGCGGATTGAATGTTATTCTGTTGGCGCCTGTTTGGCTGCAGTTGGTTCACCTGTTGGTGTCAAACCTGGTCTGGATCGTCCAGGTCGCACTCACAGGCTTTGTCGTTGGCCGCACCGACCTTCTTGCGGGCATCGCGGACCATCCAATCCATGATCGGATAAACGCCATTGCCAGCTAAATTGACCGCGAAATAATAAAGAGAATTCATGAAACCTGGTGTAATGACATATTTTCCACGTTCTATACCGGAGAGAACAATTCGCGCCAGTTGATCCGGTTGCATCAGCCCGCTCGTTTGGGTTAATTCTCGGGTGATGGCTGGTTTGAATGGCTCCTCGTAAGCCAATTGAGCGGTGTTGGTGTCCGGCGGGAAAACGATGGTGACACCGATGCCGCAATTCTTGATTTCGCTGCGAAGCGCATCCGAAAAGCCCCGGACGGCAAATTTCGAGCCGCAATAGGCAGTATAGCCGTAGACTCCCAGGTAGCCTGCCCCGGATGAAATATTGGTAATATGTCCGCTTCCCCTGGCAATCATTGCTGGCAGGAACGCTCGGGTGGTAAAAACGGTGCCAAAATAGTTGATATTCATCATCCATTCAAACCGGTCAGGGTCGAGGCGTAAAAATTCGCCAGGATGAACGACACCGGCACTATTTACCAGAAAATCCGGTGCGCCATTTTTGGCGATAAAATCCTTCGCAACTTCTGTTATTTGTTGGCGGTCAGCCACATCGAGTTGAACCGTGCCGATTTTTTGGCCCGGATTCTTTCGCTGTGATTCAATTTCCAATCTGGCCTGATCCAGCAGGTCGATATGCCGCGCGGCAATCCAAATATTTGCGCCGCGCATGGCAAATTGCTTCGCCATTGCCAGGCCTATTCCGCTTGAACCGCCTGTGATAAAAACGATTTTGCCGTCAAAATTCTTGGCCATGGAGTTAATTCTGATGTCCGCAGCTGGTGCAAGTTCCGCCGCTGCAATTTCCGCAGCCGCCGTCGGCATGGGTGACCGAGCGGCCTTCGCTGGATGCGTAAAAGACGGATAACGCACGGCGCGTATTTGACCCGTGGCAATTCTTACAGGAAATCGGCGAGTCGGAATCTTTCATCGCGCGAATAGCATCGAATTTCTTACCGCAATCCTGGCAAATGTATTCATAAATGGGCATAAATGTCTCCAGAGGTCCGAAGAAAAATGCAACCGTATGTTACCACAATGTACGAATTGGCGTCCGGTATCGCAGCGTGTAAACCGCGATTCCAAAAGCGATGGCGACGTTGAGCGACCGCTTGTATCCCTGCATAGGTATCCAGACGTGCGCATCGCAAAGAGATAAAATGCCCGGATCAATGCCCGAAACCTCGTTGCCTACCACCAGGCAAAGCGGTTCCTCCGGGAATTCCAGCCTGGCTGAAAAAATGGAGGATGAGTCCGGGCCAATCTCTAACGCCCATAAACGTTTCCCTGAATTCTTGATGTTTTCCGCGGCTTCGACGCCATTTGCATGCCAGCTCCATGGAACCGAAAATTCTGCTCCAAGGGCAGTCTTGCCGACCCGCGGATTCTCGGGCGTGGGTGAAGTGCCGCACAGGTATAAATGTGAAAGTCCAGCCCCGTCGCTGGTGCGGAACATGGCCCCAACGTTATAGGTGCTGCGGATATTATCCAAAAAAGCTTCAAGTGGTGCACCCATGGGTTCTTGATCGCGCGGATTAACCGAACCGAGATCAGCCGTATCTGGAATGATCCGGAGCGACGAGCCGCAGCGCGGACAGGCAATCATAGTTACCGGCCCTGGAAACCGGAATCTGCAGGCGGGGTTGGTGCATTCGGCAAAAGTAATCCCAGGCATGATCTTTTTTCAAGAGATAATCGGGGTTGATGATTTGAGGTGCAGTTGCGTTCGCGCAATGCTTGATCGAAATGGATCCAAACCTAATACCGACAGCACTTCCTCCGGCCGCCCGGTTGCACCTTCGCGTACAGAAAGCGTAAGGTGAAGCAGAATGGGCGAGTTCGCAGATCCATCAATGCGCATAGCCACGATCAAGGGACGCAAATCGTACTTTTTTCCCCGCCGTTCGCGGGGCAGGCTGCCGGCTGATAAGATCTCTGCGACCTTTGTCTCCAGTTCAGCAGGATTAACCTCCTGGTGCAGAATAATCTCATATTCTGAGGTGTCAACCTGGGTTTGAAGTGCAGGGGTGTGCGAATCCACCTCTTCAATGGCACGTATAGAAACGCCGCCAGGAAGTGCTGCCTCAATGGCTGAGCGAATTTCATCCAATGGTAATGGTTCGTTCAACCAAAAATCCAGCAATTCGACGGTGGAACTAAATCCGAGCGGCAGAGGACAGGCCTGATTGATCCGCGGTTGGGGATGAAAACCCTGGCTGTAAGCCAACGGCAACCGGGCACGGCGGAATGTGCGTTCCCACACTTTTTGCATGTCCAGATTTCCCGTATACCGCAATGCACCGGTCTTGGTGTGGGTCAGGCGGATTCGGATCATGGTTGAACACCCATTTCTGCTGCCACTGCAGTTTTTCGTTGCGGAACTTCAGGGCATTTCCAGTAATCGCCCGGGTTCAATCGGCGAACGTCTGAAAATGATGGAAGAATGCCGCAGGCATAACATTGCTGCCGGCAGTCGCCGCGCAGGATGCCTTGTTGAGAATTTCGATATTCCTCCAACAGGTAGCTTTTTTTCACGGCTGTATCGATATGATCCCAGGGAAAAACTTCATCCACAAATCGTGTACGATGAATGTAAAAATCTGGATCCAATCGGGCTTCTGCAAAGGCTTCCAGCCAGGCGGGATGATTCACCTGGTCCTGCCAGGCATCAAACCTGGCCCCGCGCTGCCAGGCGCCCAGTATGACCGAGCCCAGCCGGCGGTCGCCGCGCGACAACCAGGCTTCCAGCATGGTATCACGCGGATCTGACCAGTTGAGTTTCATGTTTGGGCCGCGTAATTCGCGGCGAAGCAATGCCTGTTTGGCTTCGATTTGACCGATACTGTCCGCAGGTACCCATTGAAAGGGCGTGTGAGCCTTGGGAATGAATGTGCTCACGCCGGCATGAAGTTGGGCGCGGCCGCCAATTGCCTTTCTTCCCGCCGCCAAAACTGCCTTGCACAGATCAGCAATTGCCTGGACATCCTCCAGAGTCTCATCCGGATGACCGATCATGAAGTAAAGCTTGAGCGTTTGCCAACCCCGGCTGTAGATTTCCCTGGCAGTTTCCAATAATTGGTCGGTCGAAATGGGTTTATTAATGATGTTGCGCATCCGTTCGGTGGCTGCTTCGGGTGCAAGCGTGAAACCGCCCTGGCGGGATCCTTTGAGTTTCTCCATCAATTCCACCGAAAAAGATTCGATTCTCAAGGAAGGCAGCGAAATCACCAGGTTCCGTCCGGCGAAGCGGGTGGTGACTGCTTCCACAAGTTCTGAAATATGGGAATAATCGGAAGAGGAAAGCGACAAAAGAGCTATCTCTTCAAATCCAGTGGAATTTAGAGCGGTTTCAATGGTATCGGTGATCTCGTCGATTGAACGCTCACGGACGGGACGGGTGATCATGCCGGCATGACAAAACCGACATCCGCGCGTACAACCACGCATAATTTCCACAGAAATGCGGTTATGCACTACCTCAATGTTTGGTACCAAAAACCGCGTTGGCGCAGGAGGAAGCTTGGCATTGATGCGTTTGGTGATTTTTTTCGGTGCATTTGGTCCTAAAGGCTCGATGCGCTCCAAAGTGCCGTCCGGTTGGTAATGCGGTTGGTAGAGTGACGGTACGTAAACGCCCGGCACGGACGCCAGGGCTGCCAACAATTCTCCGCGTTCCTTGCCTGAAGTTTTCCACCTTTGGTAGGTATTGACAACTTCTTCAATGACCTCTTCGCCTTCGCCAATCACAAACGCATCGATAAAGTCGGCCATAGGTTCCGGGTTATAACAGGCATGTCCGCCGGCGATAACCAGGGGATGCAGTGATGTTCGGTCAACTCCCTTCAAGGGAATTCCAGCAAGATCCAGCAAATTCAACGCATTGGTGTAAAGCGTTTCATAAGGCAGTGTAAAGGCGAGAATATCAAAATCAGCCACCGGGTGATGGCTTTCAAGGGCAAAAAGCGGAATTTGGTCGCGGCGCATAAGCGCTTCCAGGTCAACCCATGGGCAGTAAACCCTTTCGGCTAATACATCCGGCCGGGTATTTAATTGCTCATAAAAGATCGCCAATCCCAAATTCGGCAAGCCGATGTCGTAGATATCCGGGAATGCAAGTGCAACCCGGGTTGACGTTATTTTCCAATCTTTATTGATCTGGTTGTACTCTCCGCCAACGTACCGTCCCGGTTTCTGAACCTGGGGCAGAATCTGCTCCAGCCAGAGGTTTATTTCATCTGTTGTGGGCAATCGGTCTCTCCTTACCTGTATTTATTCGGATTGATTTTACCGTTAATTATTTCATAACAGGCTGTTGTTCTTAGAAGGTGCCTTTATACATGCCGCCGTCTATACTGAGCATGACACCTGTCAGGTAGGAAGCTGCCGGTGAAAGCAGGAAAACGGCTGAATTGGCGAACTCATCCGGTGTGGCCATTCGTCCGAGCGGGCTGTCTTTTGACTGCCGGCGGGTTTCTTCTTCTACGCTTAAGCCGCTGGCTTGAGCGCGGTGTTTCATCAGGGTAACCACGCGGTCTGTTTCCGTCCAACCGGGAAGGATTGAATTAACCCGGATGCCCTGGGATCCCAGTTCAAGTGCCAGGGATTTTGTCAGGCCGATTGTTGCCAGGCGCACGCTGTTGGATAAGATCAGGTTGGGAATGGGCTGCTTGGTCGACATGGATGTGACTGTCAACACGCTGGCGGATTTTGAATTTCGCAAATGGGGTAACGCAGATCGGATCAAGCGTACCTGGCTTAGAAAACATAACTCGACCGCATGGTGCCAGTCATCATCTGAAAAAGTCTCAAAGGAACCCGCAGGTGGGCCGCCGGCATTTGTCACCAGTAAATCCAAACCTCCAAAAGAAGTGACCACCTGGTCGATTAGCGCATCGGCAGCTTGAGGCTCTAAAACATCCATGGCGAACGGCTTTACTTCATTTCCGGTTTCGGCCTGGATGGTTTGAGCGGCTTTTTGAAGTTTCTCCAGATTCCGGCTGTTCAAAGCAACCCGGGCACCCTCGCGGGAAAGGGCGAGTGCAACTGCATAACCCAAACCCTGGCTTGCCCCGGTGACCAATGCAATTTTTCCGTCCAAATGTAAATTCATTTTTGAATCTCCTTATATTTGTTCGATGCGATGCTGTTGAATGATTAGGTCTGGAAAATAATTCTCAATATAATCTACAACCTGTTGTAAAACCTGCTGGTTATGCCTGGCCTCATTCGAGACTAGAAGACAGGCAATCACCGCTGTACTATGTTGATCATGATGATCGATCTCGGCTGCTGAAATATTGAATTTTTGATGCAGCCTTACCAGCAACGGCCGAATCTGACTGCGTTTTTCCTTGAGGGTAGCACAGCCCGGTATTTCAATCACCAACGATAACATGCCGATTGCAATTTCACTCATCTGAAAATAAATCTAACATGAAATGGCAAACAGCGTCAACACCCGTATCCAGCGGTTTGATTTTGGGTCGGATTGGCTGTGCTCTTGCGGAAAGATCTGCCGTTTAGTACAATCCTTTCTTACCACTCGCATAGGAACCTACTTTATGGACTTGGATGCCGCTTACCAACAGGCGCTGGATTACCTTTATAGCTTTGTTGATTACAGTTTAACCCGTAACCTTCGGAATTTGCCAGAAAAATTCAATTTGGAGCGAATGCGGGCACTCATGCAACGGATTGACAATCCGCATCAAAAATATCCTGTCATTCATGTTGCTGGAACAAAAGGGAAGGGTTCTACGGCTGCCATGATAGCCGGAGGGCTTCAAGCCGCCGGTTATCGAGTTGGTTTCTATACCTCACCGCACCTGATTGACTTTACTGAACGAATTCAAGTAAATCGCCAACCTATCTCCAAAGCATCGCTGGTGGAGATTGTTGAGGAATTAAAACCGCACATTGCTGAAATCCCGGAATTGACCACTTTCGAGTTAACCACTGCGGTTGGTTTTGTTTACTTTGCGCAACAGCATATCGATGCAGCCGTTGTGGAGGTGGGCTTAGGGGGGCGGCTGGATGCGACCAACATCGTTACACCGTTGGTTTCTGTCATCACTTCGATTTCCTACGATCATACCGCCGTGCTTGGCAAAACCCTTGCGGCAATTGCTGGTGAAAAAGGCGGAATTATTAAACCCGGCTGCCCGTTGGCGATTGCCCCCCAGACGGATGAAGCGCGCCAGGTTTTAACCCGCCTTGCAATGGAACGTAATGCGCCTATTTTGCAGGTGGGAAAAGATGTGATTTATGCAACTGGCGGGCATTCTCTAACCAGCCAGTCCTTCTCAGTCATCGAGAAGGATAAACCGGAGTCGCGCCTTGATATGACAATTCCGTTGCTGGGCCAGCACCAGGTTGAAAATGCTGCAACAGCCTATGCAGCCTTACTGGCAGCCCGAAATGAAGGGCTGATCATTCCGGACGAGGCCATCCAACGTGGTTTTGCATCCGTAAAATGGATGGGCCGTTTCGAAATAATGCAAACCAAACCGCCGGTGGTTTTAGATTCTGCGCACAATCAAGATTCCGCCCGGCGGCTGGTTGAAACCCTGAGAACTTATTTTCCAGGCAGGCGGGTGGTGCTGGTTTTTGGCGTTTCGGAAGATAAAGATATTGATGGAATGTTCGAAGAACTCCTGCCAAATACTGATCTTTTTATTGCCACCCAATCCATTCACCCAAGGGCGTTGGAAGCTGGTAAACTGGTAGAGATGGCGCAGCCGTATGGAAAACCGGCCATCGCGGTGGTCCCCCTGGAAGAGGCGATCCGGGTTGCGCTTGAAAAAGCGGAATCAAATGGCCTGATCCTTGTAACCGGTAGTTTGTTTGTTGTGGCAGCAGCCAAGCAGACCTGGGAATTGATAACAAAATAGAAATGCATGAATTTAATTATCCTGGACTTTCATCGGAGCGTGGAATGAAGGACTCAAAACAAAACAAAGATTGGAATTCGATGAAACCAGAAACATGGTCTCGCCAAACGGATGGAGATGAATTCAGTTCGGCTTTGCACCAGCGTACCGAAGAGCTCTACCAGGTGCCGGATGCTACGCCGGATGAAAACGGTATTGTTGAACTGCCTGTTCTCGTTTTACGCGATATCGTTGTATTTCCGCATATGGTATCGCCCATTTTTGTGGTGCCTGGATCGAATCTTTTGGCCATTCAGGAAGCCCAATATAACTTTGAAACCATGATTGCGCTCGTGCAGCGCGACCCTGAGATGGACGAACCTGCGCCGGAAGATTTGTTGCCAATTGGCGTTGAAATTGCGGTTGGCCGTCTGCTGAATATGCCGGATGGAAATAGTTCCGCCCTGATTCAGGGCCGGCGGCGGGTTGAAGTTCTGGAGTTTACTCAGACTGATCCGTTCTACCGCATTCGCGCAAGGGTGTTGGAAGAATCGACCGAAGTCAATCAACAAACCGAAGCCTTAATGCGGACGGCCCGCGATCTGTTCGAGCGCTGTGTGCAACTGGACCGCAGCCTGCCAGATGAGGCTCATTTGTTTTCCCTGAACATCCAGGAACCTGGCTGGCTGGCGGATATGATCGATACAGCCCTGTCGCTGCCCATCAAGGAGCGCCAGAATTTATTGATGATGTTGGATCCTATCGAGCGGATTAAACGCACCAACTGGCTGCTGGCCCAGGAATTGGATGTATTGCAGTTGGAGGATGAGATTCAATCGCGGGTACAAAGCGAGGTCGATCACACCCAGCGTGAATTCTATTTGCGTGAACAGATGAAGGCTATTCAAAACGAATTAGGCGAAGCCGATATCTGGACAAGGGAATTGACCGAGCTGCGAACGAAAATTCAGGAAGCCAAACTTCCCGAAGAGGTGAACGCCCAGGCTTTGAAGGAGGTTGAACGGCTTTCGCAAATGCCGTCCATGGCCCCTGAGGTTGGCATGTTGCGGACATACCTGGATTGGATCCTTGATTTACCCTGGGTAAACGAAACAGAAGACAACCTGGATGTTCGGCATGCTGCAAAAATACTGGAGCAGTACCATTACGGCCTCAGCAAAGCCAAAGACCGCATTTTGGAATATATTGCCGTTCGCAGTTTGAAGCCAAAAAAGGCCCGCCAACCCATCCTTTGCTTTGTCGGCCCACCGGGCACCGGAAAGACTTCTCTGGGCCGCTCAATTGCTGAAGCGTTGGGGCGGAAGTTTGTACGGCTCTCCCTGGGAGGCGTTCGCGATGAGGCTGAAATCCGCGGACACCGCCGGACCTACATTGGCGCTTTGCCAGGTCGGATTTTACAGACCATGAAACGGGCTGGGACGATCAATCCATTATTCATGCTGGATGAGATTGACAAGCTTGGAGCAGATTTCCGCGGCGACCCAGCGGCTGCTCTGTTGGAAGTGCTTGATCCGGAACAAAACTTCGCCTTTTCTGACCATTACATTGAACTGGCTTTCGATCTTTCACGGGTCATGTTTATTACGACTGCCAACAGTTTGGGATCCATCCCGCCGGCGTTGTTGGACCGCATGGAAGTGCTCGAATTTCCTGGTTATATTGAGGAAGAAAAACTGGAAATATCGAGGCGATTCTTGATCCCGCGGCAAATTGATGAAAGCGGCCTTTCAGATGAGAAAATCATTTTCGAAGAAGGCGCTTTGAGCAAAATTATCCGGGAATATACCTACGAAGCTGGCGTCCGCAACCTTGAGAGGGAAATTGGACGAATGTACCGCAAGGTGGCGCGTTTGAAATCGGAAAAGAAACATTACCCACTGCGGTTGACTCCAGCCACGGTTGAAAAATTCCTTGGGCCGCCGGACTTCTTTATGACTGAAGCTGAACGGCAGGATGAGGTAGGCGTGGCAACCGCCATGGCCTGGACGGAAAACGGGGGCGAAATCATGCCCGTTGAAGTGCTCATTCTGGAAGGCAAAGGGAATTTACAGATTACCGGTCAAATCGGCGATGTCATGCAGGAGTCAGCCCATGCAGGCCTTTCCTACCTGAAATCCCGGTCGCGTGAATTACAGTTGGACTCAGATATCTACGAACAACTGGACGTACATATTCATATTCCGGAAGGCGCCATTCCAAAAGATGGACCCAGTGCTGGAATTACGATTGCCAGCGCGCTGATTTCTGCTTTTACGAACCGGAAGGTATATAAAGAAGTTGCCATGACGGGCGAAATTACCCTGCGGGGAAAGGTTCTACCGGTCGGCGGGGTGCGCGAAAAAGTGCTTTCAGCCCACCGTGCAGGTCTGAAAACGATCCTTTTGCCCGCGAGAAACATGAAGGATTTGATTGACATCCCCAAGAAAGTCCTCACTGACCTGAAAATCGTCCCGGTGGAACATATGGATGAAGTAATTGGAATTGCACTATATCCACCTCAGGATGAACCTCCGCGCTGGAAACGGGCGAAGGACGAAGCAGTGGAAGAGGAATAAGTAGCAAATTATTATGGAAAGTAAAAACGGCAGATCAATCGATCTGCCGTTTTTTATCGCGTGAAATTTGTTATTCTTTTGGCTGTTGCGACTGCAGATTCTCTGCCTGAAGTGTCTTGATGCCATTCTGAACCTGATTCATCAGCCGTTCCAGTTCCAATTGAAGGTTAGTCAATGAACCTTGCACATAATCGTCCGCTTCGCGGCGGGTCAGATCGGCTTCCGCGCGCGCCTGGGCGATAATTTGATCGGCCCGCACCTGGGCTGCCTGGACAATCGGGTCGCGGTCGACGACATGGTCAGCCTTATCACGCGCCAATTGAACTGTCCGGGAGGCTTCTTCTTGAGCCTGCGCCAAAACTCTGTCGCGATTTGCCAGCAATTGTTGGGATTTCTTGATTTCTTCGGGGATCGACACCCGCATCTGGTCGATCAGATCCAGCATCCGGTCCTCGTCCACGATGACGCTATGGGTAAACCAGATAGGCCTGCTTTCATTGAATAATTCTTCCAAACGATCTACAAGATGCAAAATGTCCATTCCATCCTCCGCACAGTTTCAGTTCAAAAAATGTTGCAATATTTAGGCCAAAGGTCTATTAATCCCGCAAAGAGGTAACGTGCATATTTTGTTGGTTGTCGCCCAATTCGGCAAAACGGTGTTCTAAAGCCAGGACGACTTGCGGCGGCACCATGCTGCTGACATCGCCGCCCAAAGAGGCGATTTCGCGAACCGTGGTTGAAGAGAGAAAGGTGTGCTGTTCGCTGGTAATGAGCGCCATGACTTCAATCTCAGGTGCCAGGCGGTGGTTGGCCAATGCCATACGGAATTCTTGCTCGAAATCCGAAAAAACACGCAGCCCCCGAACAATTACCTGGGCCTGGACTTTATGACAAAAATCGACAGTTAATCCGCTGTACCCCATGATACGAATTTTTGTCTCGCCTGTAAAGGTTTGCCGGACCATGTGCAGACGCTCTTCCGGCGAAAAAACGAGGTTCTTTAACGGTTTATCATAAACCGCAATGATGAGTTCATCGAATAAACGGGTCGCCCGGCGGGCGATATCGATATGGCCATAGTGGATGGGATCGAATGTTCCGGGAAAAACAGCTCTGACCATCGGCTTTACTCCTACCTAACTGATATCCCCGCGGCCGGCACCCCAGAAATGGGATACTTCTGCTTTTAGTGGCTGGTTCTGCGGTTGGTTAAGTTCTGGATCCTGGGTAAAAAGTAATTGGGCAAGCTGGCGCGCTTTTTCAATCAAGCGCACATTGGTGAGCGTTGCCATGCGCAGTTCCGAAAAACCTGCCTGGCGGGTACCAAGGAATTCGCCTGGTCCGCGTTGTTGTAAATCCCGTTCTGCCAAAACAAAGCCATCGTTTGTCTCTGCCATTGCCTTAAGGCGTTCATTTTCGATCGATTCGTCCGTCTCCGGTATCAGCAGGCAAAAGGACTGGGCATCGCCGCGGCCGACCCGTCCGCGAAATTGGTGAAGCTGAGCCAGGCCGAAGCGGTTGGCGCCTTCCACCAGCATGACGGTTGCATTGGGAACATCGACCCCCACTTCCACTACCGAAGTGGACACGAGAATTTCAATCTCCTGATCACGAAAGCGCTTCATGACCGCTTCTTTCTCTTCCGGTGTCAAGCGGCCATGCAGCAGCCCGATGGAATTGTGCGGAAATACCTCTTTGCGCAACCGCTCATGCTCCTCAACCGCGGCTTTGCTTTCATCGTCGCGGTCGCCTTTTTCCACCAATGGATAAATAATAAACGCCTGTTTACCAGCTTTCAATTGCGAGCGGATTAATTGATAAGCCCGTTCGCGTTCGAGCGGTAATAACACATGCGTTTCCACCGGTATGCGGCCTTCCGGCATTTCATCCAACACAGATAAATCCAGATCGCCATAGACTGTCAATGCCAAAGAGCGGGGAATCGGGGTGGCGGTCATCACCAGCAAGTGGGGGTTTTCGCCTTTATTCCGCAGGGCAGCTCTCTGGGCAACTCCAAAACGATGCTGCTCATCGACAACAGCCAGCTGCAGGCGTTGAAAAGCGACCGGTTCTTCAAGTAACGCGTGCGTACCTACCAGAAATTTTACATCGCCGGCAGCGAGCCCAGCCAGGATTTCCTGGCGGTCAGTTTCAGGGGTGTCCCCGATCAGCAGACGAACTTCGGTAGGGCGGAAGGACTTTCCCGGTATTGGTTCGTCGGAGCAGAGCAGACGGATCAGACTGCGATAATGTTGTTCGGCCAGAATACTGGTCGGCGCCATCAGAGCCGCCTGTGCACCTTCTCGCGCGACGACGGCCATCGCCAGTGCGGCGATAATGGTTTTCCCGGAGCCAACATCGCCTTGAAGCAGCCGTTCCATTGGGCGACCCGACGCCAAGTCGGTTTGAATTTCCTCCAAGGCCCGTTTTTGAGCGGTTGTCAGTTCAAACGGCAAGTCAGCTTTGATACCCTCAAGCCATTCTATGGGGGCTTGGAATATTTGCGCACTGGCAACCTGCCAGGAACGTTTCTGGCTGAGTACGCCTAGTTGCAGCAGAAATATTTCATCAAAAGCCAGCCTTTCCCGGGCGGCATCCAACTTGCTTTGGTCATCAGGAAAATGAATTTGAGCCAATGCGGTGGAGAGTGGTGCCAATTTGCCGGCTTCACGAATGCTGGCCGGTAAAAAGTCGCGGTGGCGCGGCGCCCAAAAAGAGGCCACCTGGTAAATTGCCTTGCGCAATTGTTTCTGAGAAATACCAGCCGTCAATGGATAGACTGGCACAATCCGGTTGGTGTGAAGGTGTTCCTGTTCCAGATATTCCCACTCGGGGCTGTTCATCACCAGCCGGCCGAGATACATTTCAACTTTTCCTGAAATGACAATTTGCGTTCCAACGGGCAGCCGGCTTGCGAGCCAGGGTTGATTGAACCAGGTGACACGCAAAGCACCGGAGCCGTCTTCAATGATGGCTTCGGTAATCTCGCGTTTTCCGCCATGCAGGTTGCGATTGTCGATTCGTTTGACTGCTGCCAGGAGCGTAACTTCCTCGCCAGGCGAAAGCCGGTTGATGGGCTTCATTTCAGAATAATCGTCATAGCGGCGCGGGTAATAATGCAATAGATCATCGAGAGTATTTAATCCCAGGGTGGAAAAGGTCTTGGCATTGCTGGGACCAATTCCTTGCAAAACCATTAAGGATGCATGCAAACCTTGTTCCAGAACCTCATTGCTCGGCGCATTCGACAAAGGGGTTTTGCTTGGCACAACCCGGGGTTGACTTATGACAGGGGGAGCTGGGTTGACATTGCCGCGTGCAGGAACGTGGTTTGGATGTGATGACCGCCCTGGTTGTTCATGTCTGGATGGTTGCTTATTTTGCGGCGGACGGGGCGCATGATCGGGCCTGGGCAGCTTTGATAACGGCTCAAGCAATTTTTCCAATTCAACCACCAGGCGTGGGCGATCCTCTATTTCTGCTTTTGGATAAGCGCGAAGATGTCCAAGAATGGCCTGAAGGGTCTCTTCTCGGACTGAACTGGTCCTGGCTTCCGGTTCCCACCAGGGAATTATTTTATCCAAACCACCGACTACTGCACGGTTATCGTACCCGCGTTCTGATTCTAAGCGTATATAGCGTTGTAATTTTTCAAACGGTGAAGGCATGAACTTATTTTACCTTAAAGTTCGTTTGTTACCCCTCTATGAAACAAAACTCCATGTTCTAAACATGGAGTTTACGGTCAAACAAAGCGGTCGTGGGCGGTCAACGACTCGATTGCGAAAAGACCAACACATTTTGGTCCAAATAGGGTCGCGAGGGGAAGATTAAGCATATGCTCGATATACTGCGTTGTGGGGAAACTTTCTTCGGCGTGCTGGCGCAACTGCCTTAAATCCGGATTGCTGAATGAGCCATTCTGCAACAGTGCAATGTAATCCAATTCATCAAACTCATCCATAAATTCCTGAAAGAAATCCAAAACAGCGCGGTAATTGCGCATTTTTTCGAGCGGCGAAAGCTTGCCTTCTTCCAGGGAGAAAATGGGAAGAAGTCCAAGCAGCTCTCCAACCGTTGCCTGGCTTTGATCGATGAAACCGGCGTGGTGGAGGTAGGTCAGACCGGGCGTACACAATAACGTGTAGATATGTGGAATCATCTGCCGGATGCGTTTTTCCACCTCGGATGCTGATCGACCGCCTTCAAGATAACTGGCTGCCGTTTGAACGAGAATTCCAAGGCCGACAGATACCGTCTGCGAGTCGATGACTGTAATTGTTGCTCTTCCCTGGGTATCCTTTGCAGCCGCCAATGCGTTTTCATAAGCATTTGAAAGATGCGAGGAAATGAGGATGACCAGTATATCGTCGAAATCTTGACTCAAATTTGTCATCACTTCCCGGAATTCACCTTCGGATGGGGGTATTAACCGCGGATTTAACCCGGATGATGCCGAGTGTGGAAACTGATTTAATTTCAAATCCTTCCCGCCCGGATGAGTAATATCACGCAATGAGATATCGTGGGCGAGAATGCGCACCAACCCCCGGCCTGGAAAAGCAGGAAGCGGAAATTGGGCTGAGTTATCGGTTAAGACGCATGCAGACCGCATGGATTATTCGACGGAGAGGATGAATTGGTAATGAGGTTGGCCGCCTTCATGAAGTTCAATCTCATGCGAGGGGTACGTTTCCCGAATCTTGTCGACGATACGGTTTACATCGGCTTTATTAATATTAAGGCCATAGAATAGCGTGATGCGTTCGCGTTCGTCAGTGCCAGCTTTGGCCAATAACTCAAGGCAGGCATCATCCAGGTTTTCCGAGGCAACCATCAATTTTCCATTGAGCAGGGCAATGACTTCGCCTTCATGAACCGCAACGCCGTTGATTTCGACATTTCGGGTGGCTGTTGTTACTTCGCCAGTTTCCACATCGTCAATGGCGCTGGTCATATCCTTAACCACTCGTTCAAAATCGCCGTCCGGATCCAATCTTAATATGGCGGAAAGGCCTTGCGGAACACTTCGAGTGGGGATGACAGCAACTTTTTTGACTGTAACACTGGCTGCGGATTGGGCGGCCAGTACGATGTTCTTGTTATTGGGTAGTATGACGATCTTATCGGTGGCAAGGTTTTCAAAGGATTTCAAAATTTCCTCGGTGCTCGGGTTCATCGTCTGACCGCCTTCGACGATGCCGTTGGCGCCGAGACTGGCAAAAATTCTCGATATGCCATTGCCTGGCGAAACCGCGATTACGGCAATCTGGCCAGGTTCCACAGGTGATAAGGCAACCTTTGCATCCGCTTTCTTCTCGAGCGTATCCATCTGCGCGACCAGGTTTTCCATCGCAACTTTTGTGATGGTTCCCAGAGTCATGGTGTAATCGATGGGCTCATACCGTTTTTCGGTTGGCACATGGATGTGCATGCGGTACATGCCATCGCCTTCGCCTACCTGGATGGAAGTGCCGATCTCTGAAAGGTCGGTATAAAATTTATCCAGGTCCAATGGAGCGGAAGGCCGGAAATCAACCACAACTTCATAATCCTGGCCAGGTTCGACTGATTCCATGGTTTCTTCCAGTTGCATCATTGCGAGTGGTTGCACAACTGCGTTGGCTGTTTCAAGCGATTGTCCATTTAAATAACGCACCATGCCTTCCCAGATGATGGACAAACCTTTGCCGCCAGAGTCAACCACGCCAGCCTGCTTGAGTATTGGCAATAAATCAGGCGTGCGTTTGACGGACGCCTCCGCTTCTTCCACAATTGTTTCCAAGATGACTTTGATATCGGCTGTTTCTTTCAATTTCTTTTCCGCCGCAATGGCGATATCTTTCGTGACTGTTAAAATAGTTCCTTCAACCGGTCGAACAACGCCTTTGTAGGCCGTTGTACGGGCTTCATTCAGCGCTCGGACGAAACCAGGAGCATCCATGGTATCCTGGTTATCCAATCCACGGGCAAAACCGCGCCAAATCTGCGATAATATGACGCCTGAATTGCCACGAGCGCCCATTAACGCTCCTTGAGCCACCGAGTGGGCCATTTTACCAATATTCGCTTCCCCTGATTTGCTGACTTCGTTGTAGGCAGCCTGCATCGTTAAAAGCATATTCGTCCCGGTATCGCCATCCGGGACAGGAAAGACGTTGAGCGAGTTTACCAGTTGCTGATTGGTACGCAGCCAGGTTAGGCCAGCCTCCAATAATTCCTTGAGGCCTTGACCATCAATTTTTTCACGGATATTGAGAGCACGTCCGTCGGCGGTGGAAAAATTCAATTCACTATTCATAAGACTCCTGGGTGCCGATTAATCCGGGTTACTGATTCGCAAACCTCTAATATGAACATTAACGCTCTTGACAGGCAACCCTACCGCCTTTTCAACCATAAAACGGACATTATCGGCAACACTCGAAGCCACTGATTTAATGCGAGTGCCGTATTCTACGATAATGTAAAGATCGATATCAATGTTTTTTCCATCGAAATCGACATCAACACCAAGTGAAGGATCCTTGACCAGGACCTGAACCAACCCTTCAGCCAGGTCCTTTGGCGCGAGGCCAACCACGCCATACGATTCCAACGCAGAATGCGAAGCGATGGTAGCGATGGCTTTATGCGAAACAAAAATATTCCCTAATGAATTAAATCCGTCATCGATCATCGTTTTGTTCCTTTATGTTAACCATTTTTCTTGAAAAAGGATGCATGTTGTGGTAAAATCTCTCCTTGCGGTCAAGCGCCTTTTTCGCCTTGACAGCTTCTAGCAAACAAGGATTGGAAAGGGATTCTGACAATGGCAAAGTGCGAACGGTGTGGAAAAACAACAACTTTTGGTCACAATCGTAGTTTCTCTTTGCGGGCGACCAACCGGACTTTTCGGCCCAACCTCCAGAAGGTATCCTTTTTGGAAAACGGCCGAATGGTTCAAAAAGTGTTGTGCGCAAAGTGCATCCGAACGATTGTGAAGACTGCATAAATTTACCGAGGTTTTCCATAAAAATCGCGGCGTTAGCCGTGATTTTTATTTAACGAACCGAATCCTTTAAAGCTTTTACCGCGGCGGGAATGCCATCGCCGTGTTTAAATATTGAATTTCCAGCCACGAAAACACGGGCGCCAGCTGCAAACGTGATGGGTAAAGTCCGGGGCGAAATACCCCCGTCCACCTGAATCAGGGGACGGGTTGATTGATTTAGAATCATTTGCTGCAGATCTTTAATTTTTTCTACCATTTCCGGGAGGAAGGCCTGACCTCCATATCCTGGATTTACAGTCATCACCAGGATTAAATCGACCATTCGGAGGACTTCTCGCAAGGTGGCGGCAGGCGTGCCCGGGTTTAACACAATCCCTGGCAGGACATTAAGACTGCGGATTTTTTGCAGGGTGCGGTGGACATTCGGGTTGCCTTCGATGTGAACACTAATCCGGTTGGCTCCGGCGGCGGCAAACGCCTCCAGGTATTGGTCCGGGTTCTCTATCATCAAATGGACGTCGAGGGGCAAGGTGGTGATATTCCGGCATGTTTCGACTATCAACGGCCCCATGCTGATGTTGGGAACAAAATGGCCGTCCATCACATCGACATGGATCCAATCCACTCCCGCTTGTTCAGCCTGATGGATGTCAGACTCGAGGTGGGCAAAATTGGCTGCCAGAATGGATGCAGAAATGATAGGCGTGGGCATGGATTACCGGACCGGCGGATTTAAGGTGAAATAGACATAAAGCCAGAAGGGGATCAATCCGCCAACAGCCAACAATGTTAGCAACCCCAGGCCGATCGAACCCCAATCAATTTCCGCAGCCGGGTCTTGAGCAAGCGTGGAGGTTTTTTCAACCGGTACGTTCACCTGAACTGGATCGGTCATCGTTGGGGCTGGTTGTTGGACCTGGGCTAATGCTGACTGGTTGCTATTTTGTACGGGAACGTTGGCGGCATTGTCGGAAGCTGATTGGCTAAATGTTAATAAAACACGGCCAAGCTGATCTGCTGTTCTGTAGCGGGCAGAGGGTTCTTTTGAAAGAACCTTCATAATGATCTGATCCAGGGCTAATGGAATCTCGGGATTAATCAGGTGCGGGGCAACCGGAACAGTCTCTCGGTGCAGGCGTGCCAATTCAACCGGATCCGTTGCTGTAAATGGCAGTTGCCCGGTGAGCATTTCATACAGAACGATGCCTAAGGAATATACATCCGAAGCAGGCGAGGGTGCCTGGCCGGCGGCTTGTTCCGGGGAAAAATAGAGCGGAGACCCCCAGACAACCTCATGTTTTTCGTCAGGGGCAATAGAGGATAACGCCCGCGCGATCCCGAAATCCGTCACTTTAAGGCGCTGATCCGGTGTAACCAGCATGTTGTGGGGTTTAACATCGCAATGAACCAGACCAGCGCGATGCGCATAGCCAATCCCAGCACAGGCCTGGACGATTAGCGAAATCGCCTCGCCAATTTCCAACCGTCCGCGTTCTTTGAGAATGGATTTAAGGTCGGTGCCGGGAACATATTCCATCACGATATAAAGCCGGCTTGCATCCAGACCAAAATCATGGACCGTTACGATGTTCGGATGCGATAGGTTGGCGGCTGCTTTGGCTTCCTGCCGGAATCGCTCACGGAAGCCGTCGCTCTCGGTATAATCTTGCCGTAAAACCTTTATGGCAACCGGGCGTTCCAAACGGAGATCATAGGCGCGATAAACGACCGCCATGCCGCCGGTTCCCAGCGTTTGCATGAGCTGATAACGATTTCCAAGGACAGGGGCCGATGTTGAGGGCTTTTCCATAACCTAGCTTTGTCCGATTATATCACACCGGTCTACCCGGAAAACGGATAGAGAACCGATATCAGATATAATTAGCGCAGGGAGTCAATAAAATGAAAGCCATTCGCAATCATCTACGCAATAATCCATTATCAATTTTGGTCATTGCTTTACCCCTTGCTATTCTTGCGGAATTGTTGCACTGGGGACCGATGTGGATCTTTATTCTTGCCGCAGTCGGTTTGATTCCCATGGCCGGGTATATCGGCAAAGCAACTGAAGTTCTGGCTTATTACACTGGACCCCGCATTGGCGGATTATTAAATGCAACCCTGGGCAATGCAGCGGAATTAATTATTACCCTTGTAGCTATAAAGGCTGGTTTGCTCGATCTGGTTAAAGCCTCCATTACAGGATCGATCATTGGAAACCTGCTTTTTGTTATGGGTATGTCGATGGTGGTCGGCGGTGTAAAAAATGGCATTCAAACTTTTGACCGCCGACATGCATCCAATAACTCCATTCTCCTAATTCTTGCCATTTTGGCGCTAGTCATTCCAAGTTTCTTTAGCGGTTCTATTGGCATCGATCATAGCATCGGAGTCGAGGCGCTCAGTCTTGGCGTTGCCGTTGTGATGATGGTGTTGTATGCGCTTGGCGTTCTGTTTGCGCTGAAATTACCACGCAGCCCGCTATCACAAGCTACAACCGTGGAAAAGGCCCATAAGCCGACCATGTCATTAATGCAATCAATCATTTTGTTGGCGTTAGCCACAGCCGGCGTGGTATTCCTGAGCGAATTGCTGGTTGGCGAAATTGAACATGTGACTGAAAACTTGGGCCTGTCGGAGTTCTTCCTTGGCATCATCCTCGTGCCAATTATCGGTAATGTTGCCGAACATTTGGTCGCCGTTCAGGTGGCACACCGGAACCACATGGAGTTGAGCGTTGAAATTGCGGTTTCCTCCAGCCTGCAAATCGCCTTATTTGTGGCACCTTTGCTGGTATTCATCAGCCTGGCGGTCGGTAATCCCTTGACACTGATTTTCAATCCTTTTGAATTAATCGCCCTCGGGGCTGGGGTGATCATCAGTGCATTTGTTGCCTTTGACGGCGAGTCTAACTGGTTGGAAGGTGCTTCGCTGTTGGCGATCTACGTCATGCTTGGTCTTTCGTTTTTCCTGTTACCGGCATAGCCATGATTAGACGATTAATCTCTCCGCTGGTGTTGATCATCTCTGTCGGATTGGCCGTGGTGATGTTGGCAGTGATCTTTATCATCATCTGGAGTTCCATGCCCGCGCAAGGGTCTGCCCAGGCACCAACGGTTGTATTAACGGTCATTGCCGTCCCTTCCGACACTCCCACGCCGCCTGCGGTGATTCAATCCTTAACACCCACTACTACGCCAACCTTAAATCTGGCACCAGAGCAAGGCAGTATTCAAGTGGGTAATTATGTGCAAATTACTGGTACGGATGGAGATGGGTTACGCTTGCGAAAGGGCCCCGGCACCGATTTCGATCCTATTTTCCTGGGCCGTGACGCTGAGGTGTTTTTGGTAAAAGACGGTCCCAAAGAAGGGTCCGGCTACACCTGGTTTTATCTGGTCGCCCCCTATGATGCGAACCGCAGCGGTTGGGCGGCTGCGAATTATTTAGCGGTGGTTGCCAGCCAGGAACCATAATTATTGGAGCGAGAGAAAATGGAAACCGCAATATTACCGACTTCAATCACTGTGGATAAACATGCCGAAATGCTGATCATCCAATGGAATGACAGCCATCTCAGCCGGATGCCATTTGCATTGGTTCGAGCTGCTTGCCCATGCGCCGAATGCCGCGGAGGCCACGAGAATATGCGGTCAGAACCAGATCCCGAAGTATTTTCAACAGCTTTGACCAAATCGCCTGCCACCCAAATCCGGAATATCGAGGCGGTGGGATCTTATGCGTTGACCATCGAGTGGGAAGACGGGCACCATTTTGGGATTTACAACTGGCGGTACTTGCGGTTGTTGTGCCCGTGCGGAAAATGCCGGAGCATGTATGAAAAAAAAGCGGGCAATTAGCCCGCTTTTTTGGTCATTACAGGTCGTAATACATCTCGATTTCGTAAGGATGCGGCCTGACCCGGATTTGATAATCCTCATTCGTTTTTGCGCGAATCCAATCATGGATCAATTCTTCGCTAAAAACGTTGCCGGCCAGCAGAAATTGGTAATCGGCGCCTAATGCTTTAAGGGCGTCTTCCAGTGAAGTGGGCAAGCTTTTAATGGTAGCCCGTTTTTCCGCCGGCCAGGAGAAGATATTCTCGTCAATCGGGCCAAAACCTTCAGCAGTCGGATCGATTTGGTTGAGAATGCCGTCCAAACCTGCCATCAACATGGCAGCGGTCGCCAGGTATGGATTGCAGGTGGCATCCGGAGGCCGAAATTCAAAGCGGACTTCGTTTGGTTCGGTGGCATATTTCGGTATCCGAATGGCAGCGCTGCGGTTTCCCATGGAGAAGAAGGCATTGACGGGTGCTTCAAACCCTGGGACCAAACGGCGGTAGGAGTTGGTGCTCGGGTTTGTGAAAGCCAGCACAGCCGGAGCATGTTTCAATAAGCCGCCAATGTAATACAATGCCATCTGGCTGAGCAACGTCGGGCTTTTTGGGTCATAGAACTGGTTCTTGCCCTTCGTAAAAAGCTGTTGATGGAAATGCATGCCGTTTCCGGCTTCGCCGTAAAGCGGTTTCGGTAGGAAGGTCACGGTTTGACCGGATTCATGCGCCGTCATTTTTGTTACGTACTTGACCACCATGGCTGAGTCGCAGGCCGACATGAGCCCCATTAAGGGGATCTCAATTTCACATTGGCCTGGGCCGCCAACTTCATGGTGATGATACTTGACCGGTACCCCAATGCCTTCAAGTGTGACAGACATTTGCGAGCGAATTTTATACAGTTGATCCTTCGGCGGAATGGCATGGTAGCCCCCATGGATGGGGATGTAATAGCCGTGACCGCCCTGCGCATTGTGCCAATTGGCTTCCACTGAATCGACTGAATAACTGGCGACATTGATGCCGTTTTCAAAAGAAACATCGTTGAAGACATAAAACTCGAACTCCGGTCCCCAACGGCTTTCATCAGCCAGACCCGTTGAGACAAGAAAAGCTTCAGCGCGGCGGTTTATTTCGCGGGGGTCGCTGCGAAACAGCACTTTTGTATCTGCTTCAATCGTGTTGCAAATGAAACTGAGGGTCGGCACCTCGCAAAATGGATCCACAAATCCGGTGGCCAGGTCTGGTACGAGCGCCATATCGCCTGATTTGACGCTTTTCAAACCCACGCTTGACCCGTCAAAACCCACTCCGGAATTCATCAGGGCAGGTTTGAATTCTTTGGCCGAAAGGGTGACGTGATGCCAGCGCCCCCACAGGTCACAAAATTTCAGGTCAATCATGCGGATGCCATTTTCAGTGACGAACGTCAAGGCTTCAGTGAAGTTATTAAACATACATTCTCCTACGAGATTTTTTATGAGTCTGGGAATAACAAACGATGATTACTTTTTTCTACGGTTTAACATCATGAGGCCGGTCCCAAACAGGGCCGTCGCAGCAGCAATGGCGATGCCGCCTTGTATCACCGTTTTCGGTTCCATGCCAGGCATGACGACTTTTCCATCGCCATAGGCTTCAAAAAGTCGTCCCCAGGGCGTATTCAGAGCCGCTTCCACGCGCTTACGGCCCACAAAAGGATACCAATAGACGTTATGGTAAAAATTACTGGCGAAATAACTCCAGGGAACCAACGGACTTTGCAGAAGAACCTTTTCAAGCGGCTTTAGAGAGCCATGGTAGATCATTTTTTGTCCGCGGGAGGCAAATGTATCCTCTTGAACGAAATGCCACGGCGACTCCTGGTTGATGTCATATCCCATGATTTCAATCTCCCGCGGGTCGCCGACACCAAGGCCAAGTTCATGAGCGATGCGGATGAAAGGAATTGACATGGGGTCAAACCCCTGCAATTTGGCAGAAACAGCATCGATGGCAACCTGATCCGCCGATGCCAATAAGATATTCTTTTCGTGCCAGCGCATTGCACGCGGACCAGGACCATCGCCAGCAAAGGTGCCATCCATCAGGGCAAAAATACCAGGATGAATTTCTTGTTGAATAGATAACAGGTCAACCAGGGTTTCATGAATAACCGAGTGAGTCCAGTGGCGGTTGCGGTGAAGCAAACCGCCAAAGGCATTTTTCATGGCGCCGGTGATGGTTGTAAAGACGTGAGTCTTTACGGTGGGCAGATGGACTATATTTT
The DNA here is from genome assembly GCA_964536805.1 of uncultured Longilinea sp. GTDB lineage: Bacteria > Chloroflexota > Anaerolineae > Anaerolineales > Anaerolineaceae > Longilinea. The sequence continues at coordinate 261,255 of CAZHYQ010000001.1, read as the reverse complement.
TACCCACCAAAACCTTTGGGATATACACGCCTTCCGGGAATACTTTATCCAACACCAAAAATGGCCGCTTTTTGGGCTCGTAACGGACCCACTCGAATTGCTCCTCGTAAAGATACTCGCAAGGGATGCCATATTGATCAGTAACAAATTTATGTTTGTTGTTGGTTTCGCCGACACGCGTATCGACAACGACCGTATCGTTGTGAATGCCGAGTAGATCGTTATACCCCAGACTTCGCAGGGTCTGGATGGCCCCTTCGAGTTGCCAGGGTGTGGTGGAACAGGCTGGATACCAGGTCTGCCAGGATATGTTGATTTTCAGGCCAGTGGTATTTTCTTTGGGTAGCGCCTCTTCAACCCCAGCCAGCTTCATCACATCGGCTATATCATCCAAAACTGTGGTCGGGGAAGTCTTAATGACAGCTACCTTCCCTTTTCCTGGAAAATCGGTCATGCCGTTTGCTCCTTTGCCAAATGATCCTTCGAGAAGACAATTCTACTTTACCCCAATACGCGTGTCCAGTTTTGGCAATCACCTGCGCTCAGGAAGGTTATCATTATTGCAAGGCATACCAGTGTTTTCGGTTGCGTTTCAAGGGAAGCGTGCTTATAATTTAACAAAGCTCAGTCTGGCCAGACCGACCTGGTAGACAGGTGCTCTGTCCGTGGGGGAAATATACCTGGAATTTTATTGGAGGTCGTTCTGGATAATCAAAACGTTACACAGGGATTAACTCCTGAGGCCGAACCTATTCGCCAGCTACCCCAGGGTTTTACGCTGGTCAACCGTTATTTAGTTCAAGATGTAATCGGCGTTGGCGGAATGGGATCTGTTTACCGCGCGCGGGATTTGCACTTCCCGAATGTGGTGAAACTGGTGGCTGTTAAGGAGATGATCAATTCTGCTCCGGACCCAATCGTCCGCCAAACAATCACTCAAAATTTCGAACGTGAAGCCAACATTTTAGTCACGCTAAATCATCCGTCCATTCCAAAAATTTTCGATTATTTTACATTTAATGAGCGCTCCTATCTGGTCGAAGAATTCGTCCACGGGAAGGATTTAGACCAGGTTCTGTCTGATTCCGAAGGATTCCTCACCGAAGATCAGGTGATCGTTTGGGCTATTGAGCTTTGCGATGTTCTGCAATATCTGCATACGCACCGCCCTGAGCCCATTATATTCCGGGATATGAAGCCATCCAATGTCATGGTCAACCAGCAGGGACATATCATTCTGGTGGACTTTGGTATTGCGAAGATTTTTCGAACCGGTCAAAAAGGGACAATGATTGGTACGGAAGGATACTCTCCGCCGGAACAATACCGCGGCGAAGCAACCCCGGCGGCTGATGTTTATTCGTTGGGAGCAACCCTTCATCACCTCATAACCCGCAAGGATCCGCGCCTTGAGCCGCCATTTTCATTTGCTGAGCGCCAAATTCGGCAAATAAACCCTGCCATATCCGCCGAATTCGATGCAATCATTCAAACGGCATTAAAGTATTCACCGCAGGAACGTTTCCCGACCGCTCTTGCAATGAAGGAAGCGTTGATGGCGACTGCCAAGAAGACAGGGGCGCTTGTCAGGCTTGCCTACCAATCTCCTGTGGCCACTGAACAAACCATCAAACCGTTGTGGACGTTTGAGTGCGAAGATGAAATTCGAAGCTCTCCGCTGTATGAAAATGGCTCGATCTATATCGGCTCCTATGATAATAACGTCTATTCGATAAACGCCGCCAACGGCGAATTCCAATGGAAATTCGCCACTGAAGGCGGAGTTGCCTGCCGTCCGACCGTACAGGATGGGATGGTCTATATCGGATCTGAAGACCACAACGTTTATGCGATTTCTGCGAGGACGGGAAAAATAGCGTGGAATTATGCGACCGAAGGCCCCATTCATTCATCACCAAAAGTCGCTGAGGGACATGTTTTTATCGGTTCGGACGATGGTTTCTTGTATGCAATCAACCTGATTGCGCAACGGCGGACCTGGCGTTATGACGCCAATGGCGCCGTGCGCTCATCGCCATTTATCACGCAGGATTACATTTACATTGGAACGGAGCCCGGCGAACTGGTCTGCCTTGATTTCCGCGGCCAGTCAAAGTGGCAGTTCCGGGCTAAACGGGCCATCACATCTTCTCCACTGGTCGCTCAAGGAATGGTTTTTGTGGGCTCATTGGATGGCACCTTTTATGCGGTGGATGCTAAATCTGGCTGGGCTGTATGGCGATTTCGCATGGGCAAAGGAACGGTTTCATCCCCATGCCGCATGGATAATTATGTTTATACGGGTTCTGCGGATGGAAACATTTATTGCATTGATGCAGCAACATCCAAACCCATCTGGAACTTTAAAACAGACCATCAGGTAAGCGGATCGCCGACTGTATATAAAGAGAACCTATATTGCGGCAGTGCCGATGGTTGTCTGTATTGTTTGGATGCCAAGAGTGGGCGGTTCAAGTGGAAGTTCACAACCGGCGGCCCAATTACAGGAACGCCCATCGTGTATAATGATATTTTATATATTGGTTCTTCCGACCATATGGTGTACGCCTTGTTGACGTAGGGGGTTTTTAAGCGCCTTAGCTTAAGGAGGCCTTCGTGTTTGATTTTTTCAAGCGGTTATTTGGCAATCAGAATGAATCGGTACCCGACAATATAAAGACTGCTCCTCTTGCTGAGGAGATGTCAGTTGAAGTTGCCAATGCGCCGATGGACTTGAAACCGGCACAATTGTTGGTGGGAAGTGCCCAGTCTGTTGGAAAACAGCGCGATCATAATGAAGATGCAATTTTTACCTTAAGTTCGGTTTTGGCAGATGGCGCGTCGGAATTGCCTTTTGGGATTTTTATCATTGCCGATGGAATGGGCGGGCATCAACATGGCGAAATTGCCAGTGGAGCTGCTGCCCGAGCTTTTGCTGATTACATTTTACGAAAATCATTTTTACCCTACCTGAACGGCGATTCGGATAGTCAATCTGAAAGCTTATTGGAAGTAATGGAAAATGGGGTTAAAGAAGCCCAGCATTCAGTTACGCGCAAAGCACCCGGTGGCGGAACGACGCTAACCGCGGCGCTGGTGTTAGGCGAACAAGTAACTATGGCGCATGTTGGCGATAGCAGGGCCTATTTTATCTATCCAGATGGACGCATTCAACCAGTGACTCAAGACCATTCGTTAGTTCGCCGTTTGCAGGAACTCGGACAGATCACGGATGAAGAAGCAAAAGTTCACCCAAACCGGAATGTTCTTTACCGTGCCCTGGGACAATCCGAACCCTTCCGGCCGGATATTCACACCCATCCTTTGCCTCGCCCAGGATATATGCTCCTGTGTAGCGATGGTTTGTGGGGCGTCGTTCCTGACCCGGAAATTTTCCGCATTGTAAAGAGTACCAACGATCTGTCGATAGCCTGCCATGAACTGGTTGAAGCAGCGAACGAAGGCGGCGGGCCGGATAATATCAGCGTCATTTTAGTGGAATACCTCTAAAGATAAGGTTCATGGCAGCAGAATATTACAATCTTCTAGGAATATCCTACGAAGCAACGCCCGTTGAAATCCGGGCGGCATATTTTGATGCCGTGCGCCGCTTGCATCCTGATGTCAATCCCGACCCAAAAGCACAGGAACAATTCTTAGAAATTCAAGAAGCGTACGAAATCTTATCGGATTCGGAAAAACGGCAGGCTTACGATAAATCGCTGCCTGACAATGCCAAAATACCGCTGACTGCAGCAATGACTATTCGCGTCAGCCGGAAAGTAATCCCAGCCTTATCCGAGCCGCAATTGGTTTATGCTCTTATCGACCTTAATTGCACCGGAGAACCTGATCCATCAAAAATGCCATCGGCATCCATCTGCCTTGTAATCGACCGGTCCACTTCGATGAAGGGTGAACGTATTGAGATGGTAAAGTCCAATATACTGCAGCTCATCAAACACCTCAAACCCAATGACATGATTTGCATTGTTGCGTTCAGCGACCGTGCTGAGGTGATTGTTCCTCCAACCAGAGCCAGCGAATTGGTCAAAGTTGAAAGCAGGATAAATCAACTGGAGACCTTTGGATCTACCGAATTGTTTCGCGGCCTGGAAACCGGCGTGGCAATGCTTCGACGAACACCTGAAAATACCCTCATCCGCCATTTGATCTTGATGACGGATGGTCACACCTATGGCGATGAAGAAGAATGCTTAAACCTGGCACGGGCCGCGGAACAGGAAAATATTTCCATGAGTGCAATGGGAATTGGTTCCGAATGGAACGATGCCTTTCTTGACAAATTGGTGAGCATTAGCGGCGGTACCACTGTTTATATTACTTCATCAAAGGATTTATCCACCTACTTAAGTCACAAATTGGATTCAATTGGAATTGTATATGCCACCGCGGTGACCCTGGAAATCGATCCAGATCCATCTGTCGAGATTCGGTATGCATTCAGGTTGAGGCCGGATTTAGGTCCGATCGAAATTGAAAAACCAATTTCGCTGGGCAGTCTTCAATATGGTAAAGGTATCAGTCTCCTTTTGGAAATGTATGTGGACGCAATTCCGCCAAATGTACCAGAGTTGCGATTGGGAACGGGATATGTGTCGCTTAAGTTGCCTTCACAGGTGATAAAGCGAGGCCGTTTATTGGTCGATATCCGCAGGCCAGTTTCGCAAATTGTTGAAAGAGAGAATCCCCCAGCTGCCATTGTTGAAGCTCTTTCCAAACAGACGTTGTACCGTTTGCAGGAACGCGCACGAAGTGAAGTGGAAGATGGCAATATTGCAGATGCCACAAAACACCTCCATCATTTGGCAACCCATTTATTGGCCAAGGGCGATCGCGAGTTAGCTCACACCGTATTGGTTGAGGCAGAACATATTCAACAGAGCCGGCGGTTTAGCAAAGAAGGCGATAAAAAAATAAAATATGGGACAAGAGCCTTACTTCTTCTACCTGGTCCGGGAGTAGAATAAGACATGATCATTTGTCCGACCTGCCACGTTCAAAACCTGCCTGGAACCTTGTTCTGTTCTGAATGCGGCGCTCAATTAATGAATCCGGATAGCCGGATGACACAGGCTTTCCGCCGCTCGCCATCGGATACTTTGGACGCGAGCGTTTTACAGGCCGAACCGGTCACTCAAACGCGTGCGGCTGCGCCGGAAACGATTGAAGCCACAATTTCGCTGCACCTGGTCGAATCAGGTCAAATGATGCATCTGGCTGGCAGAAATGAATTTACCTTTGGCCGCGTTACCGAAGGGCAGCCGATTCTTCCGGATGTCGATCTGTCGCCTTACGAGGCATATACACAGGGCGTTTCCAGGTTGCATGCGTCATTAAAGGTTCAAGGCCAACGAGCGGTCATCATGGATCTGGGTTCATCCAATGGAACCCGGGTTAATGGGCAAAAGATTATTCCTCATGTGGATTATCCCCTTAATCATGGGGATATTGTTGCCTTGGGAAAACTTAAATTCCAGGTACTAATTAATCGATAAGGTAAAGAATCGATCATGCCAACGCTTCTCATTCATCTGCAAAATGAAGATCCTGTCATGGGTGAAGTCGAAGAAATGCCGAAACCGACAGACCAGATTATCACTGTCAAAAATCCTCGACGAAAAGATGGAAAAGATCTGCCTTTCCTCGAACCCAATGTCACCGCGTTAATTTGGCCCTTGATACGCATCACTTTCATTGAAATTATGCCAAGCGGCGAAGAAGAAGACATCATCACATTTGTCCGGGAGTAATGCAAATGTCGGATGAGATTTACAAAAACCGCACCATTCTCGTTGTGGATGACGAGGAGCGGATGGCGCGTTTCATCCGTTTGAATCTGGAACAGGACGGCTTCCATGTAGTTGAAGCATATCGCGGTATGCAGGCTATTGAATCCTTGCGAACCCAGATGCCGGACGTGGTAATCCTGGATGTCATGATGCCCGATATTGACGGTTTTGAAGTGCTGAAGATGATCCGAGAAGTCAGCAGCGTTCCGGTCATCATGTTGACCGCGAAGGGTGAAGAAGAGGATCGGGTACATGGCCTTGAATTAGGGGCGGATGATTACGTGACAAAACCGTTCAGTCCCCGCGAGCTGGTCAGTCGGGTTAGAGCAGTTATTCGGCGTATCGATTCAACTGGTTTTTCAACCCATGAGGTCATTGATGTGGATGACCGCCTCAAGATCGACTTCAGTCGAAGAGAAGTTTGGGTGGAAGGCAAATTGGTCAAGTTACGCCCAACCGAATATCGACTGCTTTACCACCTGGTACAAAACGCCGGCTGGGTTCTGACATATGACCAATTGCTTTCCAAGGTCTGGGGGTATGAATATCGCGATGAACCGCATTACGTCAGGCTGTATATCAATTATCTGCGTCAAAAACTGGAAAAAGATCCTGCAAATCCAGTCTACCTTCTGACAGAACGCGGCGTGGGATACCGTTTTGTGGATTACCACCGCAAAACAGACAACGATTGACCGACAGCATAAATAAAACTCTAACAAACCGCTTATAAATGATTTATATAAGCGGTTTATTTTGTTAGGTAGAAAGGAAATTGAGAAAAAAGGAGGTGCTTTATGTCAAACATAGTTCGTTGGGACCCGTACCGTGAGATGTTGTCGCTTCGGCAAATGATGAACCGCGTGTTTGATGAATCCTTCAATCACACTTTGACCAATTCAGAAGATTGGAACATTCCATCCGTGGACATGTACCAAACTGAAAACGATCTAGTCGTGAAGGCTGTGCTACCGGGGATGAAACCGGAAGACATTCAGATATCCGTTACTGGCGATGTGCTGACCTTGCGAGGTGAAACAAAACAAGAGCAGGAGGTCAAAGAAGCCACTTATCATGTCAAAGAGCGCAGATTTGGCAGTTTCTCCCGCTCATTGCCTCTGCCTGTGCCGGTTATGACGGATAATGCTCACGCCGAATTTGATAACGGCATTCTAACTCTGATCCTGCCAAGAGCTGAAGAAAACCTTCCGAAGACAATCGCCATCAAAGCGAAATAAGCCAGCAGCCGCTCCTGAAAGGAGCGGCTGCTTCAAGTAACTGACGGAATTGCGCCGATTATTGAAAAAAGTTTTCGATATGGGCGAAATGAGTTTGGCCAATTTACTGGCCATACCGGTGCAATTTATGAGCATATCGATTGGTATTCAATAAATGCTTCGATTTTTCTGTAACTTTTCATCAAATGGGGCATCTATATTTGATGTGATATACTTCAAAAATTGAAGAATTATGTTTAGGAGTAGAGGATGATCACTGAACCGATTCATGTGACCGACAACGCCTTTGAAAAAACAGTGCTGCAATCCACTGTACCCGTAATTGTAGATTTTTGGGCACCCTGGTGCAGCCCTTGCCGGGCGGTCGCGCCAACGCTAGAAAAGCTGGCTAAGGAATACGCCGGAAAATTACTTGTGGCAAAGGTCAATACCGACGAACAACAGCAATGGGCTGAAAAATATAACGTCCAGGGTATTCCGACGATGTTATTTGTGGCGAACGGAAAGATCGTCCACCGGCAGGTTGGAGCTTTACCGGAAAAGATGCTTCGCGAAGTTGTGACTCAATTCCTGGATGTCGTCCAGACCTCGATGAACTAACATCTGATTAGGTAACCAAAAAGCAGCGGTTATACCGCTGCTTTTTTTTATTAAATTACTGCGTTCTTATTCTTTCATTCGCTCAATATGAGCGCCCAGAGATGCCAGTTTCACGTCAACTTGTTCATACCCGCGATCGATTTGACCGATGTTCCGAATGGTGGACGATCCTTTGGCACTCAGTGCAGCCAAAACCAGCGACATGCCGGCGCGAATATCAGGGCTCTCCATTTTTTCACCTCCCAGGCTGGTTGGGCCTTGGACAATGCAGCGGTGAGGATCGCAAAGGACTATATGGGCACCCATCCCTACCAATTTATCGGTGAAGAACATCCGGCTTGGATACATCCAATCATGAAATAAAATGGATCCCTTCGATTGCGTTGCGACCACAATAGCGATGCTCATTAAATCAGTTGGAAAGGATGGCCAGGGCATGACGCTGATTTCAGGAATCATGCCGCCCAAATCTGGATCGATTTCAAGCGGTTGAGTATCCGGCACGAGCAGATCGTCGCCGTCATAATCCCAGATCACGCCCAGCCGGCCAAAAACAAGCCTGATCATATCCAGGTACTGCGCGCCAGCATTGCGGATCCGGATGGAACCATGCGTAACCACGGCAGCGCCGATAAAACTGACTACTTCCAAATAATCCGGACCAATTGTAAATTCGCCGCCATGCAAACGATCGACGCCTTCAATGCACAAAGTGTTTGATCCGATATTTTCGATTCTTGCGCCCAGGATATTTAGGAAATGGCAGAGTTCCTGGATATGGGGTTCAGAGGCGGCATTTCGTATGGTGGATGTGCCCTTTGCCAATACGCAGGCCATGATGGCATTTTCGGTAGCTGTGACCGAGGCTTCGTCCATGAGGATATCTGCGCCGGTCAAACCGTTTGGCGCTGAAAAACGGAAAGAACGGTCATAGGTAACATCTGCGCCCAATTTGCGCAAGGCAAGTAAGTGCGTGTCGACACGCCGTCTGCCAATGACATCTCCGCCTGGCGGCGGCAGCAGCAGTTCGCCACTGCGGGCAGACATGGGTCCGGCTAAAAGGATGGATGCGCGGATTTTCCGGCAAATATCCGGATCCAGATCGGCAGGACGAATATCGGCTGCCTGAATCCTCCAGTTGTTCGGGCTGACATCGGAGATATCAACGCCTAAACTGAGCAGCAGACTCCGCATCGTCTGGACATCGCGAATTTCCGGAACATTATGGAGGATGATGGGTTCATCCGTTAGAAGACAGGCCGCCAGCAACGGCAGGGCGGCATTTTTATTTCCGCCAGGTGTCACCTCGCCATGCAGGGGGAAACCGCCTTCGATGATAAATTTTTCCATGATTACCTCCTGAAGTTTATAATATTATAGCCGTTATATATTTCATTTAGAATCAAAGCACTTCGAGGATACATTGACGATTAATTGTTATGACCCAGCCCCTGCAAATGAAAAACCAATATTGCTGCTTCATGGTCTGGGTGCAGATGGAAGATCCTGGGGGTTTCAAACGACAGCACTGGTCAAAGCAGGCTACCGTCCGGTTGCGCCTGATTTGCCCGGTTTTGGGAAAACGCCACCGAATAAATTGCATTGGAATATTCCCAATGTCACCCAAGAGATCATCTATTGGATGCAAGGGATGTTCCAGACCCCGATGCCCGTGGTTGGAATATCGATGGGCGGTTCCATTGCTTTGCAGTTAGCTTTAACCCGGCAGGACCTGGTCAGCCAGTTGGTACTTGTAAATACCTTCGCCTGTCTGCGACCGCACAGTTTTAACGGCTTGATATACTTGTTTAAGCGTTTCATGCTTGCCAACATTCGTGGTAGTGCTTCACAAGCTGAAATGGTTGCTTTTCACCTTTTCCCTAATCCAGATCAAGCGGATTTACGCGCTGCAATCACTGAATTGATTCTCGAATCTGACCCGCATGTGTATCGCCTGGCAATGCGCGCGCTCGCGGTGTTCGATGTGCGTAAACGACTCGATGAAATTCATGTTCCAACCCTGGTGATATCCGGTGCACTTGATACCACAGTCCCCTTGGAAATTCAGGCTGAATTGGCTGATGGAATTACAGGTGCTCGGCATGTGATCATTCCAGGTGGACGCCACGCAGTCATTGCAGACCAGCCAGACCGTTTCAACGAGGTTTTGTTGAGTTTCCTCCAGCAGACCGGCGAAGCCAAATATCCTCGAACTCATTGAAATAGTTGATGGGTGATTTACAGGTGAAATTTTCGCATAGATATACTGTTGGCTTTCCATTTACTGCCGGCCGGTCCTTGACAAGTGGCGGAACGCCATCCGGCAACGGAATGTAAGCGGCTGCCTGTACCGAAAATGGGTGGTATGACTTGTTTAGCAGTGCGATGTATTGTTTGGGAGATGGCAATTCACGCGGCCAGACCAAAGCAATTTGTTGAATAGGTCCCAACAGAAAATTAAAGCCTTGCAACCAGTAAGCAAAAGCGTTTGGGTAGCGTGCCATCATTTCCTGCAAATTAGCCACAAGCGGGATAATTGCTTTCGTCATGGCTGCATCGCCAATCAATTCGGATAAACGGGCAATAGCCATGGCGGCAAGGGCATTGCCCGAAGGCGTTGCATTGTCCTGTATATCCTTGGGACGAATTAAGAGCATATCCTGGCTGGCATGCGTATCAAAAAAGCCGCCATCCGGATCGGCGAATCCCGAGTTAAGTTCATCTGCGAGTTTTAGCGCGGCCTGGAACCACTGTGGATCAAAATCAGTCTGGTAAAGAGCCAGAAGCCCCAAAATCAAACCGGAATGGTCTTCGAGAAAGGCAATATTTTGCGCCTTCCCATTGCGCCAGGAGCGCAAAAGATGTCCATCCTTGGTTAATTCAGAAAAGAGGAACCGGGCATTCTTTTGAGCAATTTGAAGATAGTCTTCGCGGTCGAGAACTTTGCCCGCTTCGGCAAAGGTTTGTATGGTCAGCGAGTTCCAAAAGGTTAATACTTTATCATCCCGAAGGGGTTGTACGCGTTTTTGCCGCTGTGCCAGCAGCCTGGCTAAAAGGCGGTCGAGTTTTTGCGTGAACTCACATATGGATAGATCCATTTGAGCGGCTAATGCTGGCAAGGATTGTTTCTGCTGGAGAATGATCTTCCCTTCGAAATTTCCATTGACATTCAGGGCGAAGATCTGACTTAACCAATCGAAGTCGGAAGGATCGTTGATGGCTGCTTGTAACTCCGAATACGTCCAGAGATAGGTTTTGCCTTCCTCGCCCTCAGAATCGGCATCCAGGCTGCTGGAAAAGCCGCCGTCTGGTTGAAGCAAATCGCGAATCATAAAATCCAAGGTTTGTTGACAAATTCGTCGAAAGGTTTCATCTCCAGTGATTTGATATGCATGCAGGTAGACCAGAGCAAGCTGAGCATTATCGTATAACATTTTTTCAAAATGAGGCACAAACCAGGCAGCGTCGGTGCTGTAGCGGTGAAAACCGCCGCCGACCACATCATACATTCCTCCACGAACCATAGAGGTTAAGGTATGGTTGGCGATTTCCAATGATTTCTGATTTCCGCGGTAAGCTTGCTGCAGAAGGAATTCAATTGTCATCGGCGCAGGGAATTTCGGCGCTTGTCCCCAACCGCCGCCGGACCAATCATAACTGGCTTCCAATTCTTTGAAGGCAGCCTGGATGGTTTCCTCCCGGAGCGGTTGCTCTTCCCATCCGCCCCAGTGTGCGCTTTCCTGCAAATGGCGGGAGAGCTTCTCAGCAACCGGATAAATTTCACCGGGTGCTTCCTGCCAGGAACGGGTGATACTGATCAATACGTCGCGAAAAGAGGGCGAGCCGTAACGGCGGATGGGCGGAAAATAGGTACCGCCGAAAAACGGTTTTCCATCCGGGGTGAGGAACACGCTCATCGGCCAACCGCCCTGACCTGTCATGGCAACCACCGCGTTCATATAGATGCTGTCAATGTCGGGACGTTCCTCTCGATCGACTTTGATACTGATGAAGGATTGATTGAGTAGAGCCGCTATTTCGGGGTCTTCGAAAGATTCATGTGCCATCACGTGACACCAATGGCAGGATGAATATCCAATGCTTAAAAAGATGGGTTTATTTTCCTCCCTGGCAAGTTTTAAAGCTTTTTCATTCCATGGGTACCAGTTGACCGGGTTATCAGCATGCTGAAGAAGATAAGGGGAAGTCTCGTTGGCGAGTTGGTTGGGCATAAACCACCCTAAATAGGATTATATAGGTGAATATAATAAAAATTATATCAAATTACCTAAAATCTGCAACTTCAAAGAACGGTGCGAGCGAAATGAAGGAAAGCAGTCTTTTTAATCTATCGTTGAGGCAAGACCGGTATAATTCTGAGCAGAAAAGAAAATGAAAGTGCTGTGCTTATGGCAAAAAAGATATTAATCGTCGACGATGATGCATTAATGCGTCGCAGCCTGGCGTTCAACCTTGACCAGGCTGGCTTTCATACCAACACAGCCAACACGGCCGAAACTGCCTTGGCAATTGCCCGCCAGTTTCTTCCAGATTTGGTTTTATTGGATATTGGTTTGCCGGGAATGGACGGGCTGGACGCATTGAAACAATTCAAAGCGGATTTTAAGGTACCGGTTATCTTTGTGACCGCCAGAAGGCGGAATTTGGATCAGGTCGTTGGTCTGGAATTGGGCGCGGATGATTACATTACCAAACCTTTCGATGTGGATGTGTTGATCGCCCATATCAAGGCCGTATTACGACGTTCAAACGGTTCTGTACATGTTACAGATGCCGAACCCATTCAGGCAGGTTCTATTCGTTTAGATCCTGCCACTCATGAAGTCAGTGTTTCAGGAAAGAATATCAGTCTCACCCCGCGGGAATTCACGCTTCTCTCGATTTTGGCGCGCCAACCAGATAAAGTTTTTTCAATTGACGAATTGCTCGAGCAAGCCTGGGGTGCAGAATTCATCGGCCAACCTCAGGTAGTTTATGTGCACATGCGTTGGCTGCGGGAAAAAATTGAAGAAAATGCCAGCCAACCAAAACGAATTATTACCGTGCGAGGCATCGGGTACAAGCTTGCAGGAGGCCGGTAATGTTCCGAAGTCTTCGTAGACGGCTCATCTGGAGCCAGATATTGCCGCTTCTACTGGTCATTCCCATCATGGGTGTAACCCTGGTGTATGCAATCGAAAAACAATTTATCATTCCCCAGCTGGCTGAAAACCTGTTGGGCGATTCGCGCCTGTTGGCAGAGGTAAGCGGGGCAGAATTCGAATTGTGGGGCGATCCAGTTTTATTTGAGCAACTGATCTCCCGCGTCAAGTTGGATCCGGCGATTCAGGTCATGTTTCTTGATTCTTCTGGACGAATCTTGTTTTCCAGTGACACCATTGAAAACTTGAGGGGGTCGCGACTTGTTTCAACCGGTTTGGATGCCGCTTTGGGTGGCAAAGAGACAGCCCTGACCAATTATTCTCTTCTCAGAACCCGGAATGTGATGATCGATGTCTTCGAACCTGTGAGCGATGCGGGAGGCGGCATCGTTGGTATCGTGAGACTTACCTACCGTTTGGCTTCCTTGTTTGAGCTATTCTCTCAAGTCCGCTGGCAGATTGCAGTCATTTTATTGGTCGGAATGGCATTAAGCCTGATCATTGGCACCTGGCTGGCAATAAGCATCAGCCGGCCAGTTCAGCAAGTGACAGAGGCGATTTATGGCATCGCCACCGGAAAAAGGCGGGAACGGTTGGATGAAAGCGGACCGGATGAACTCCGTTCGCAAGCGCGCGCAGTAAATTTCCTGGTTGATCAATTGCACAGCCTGGAGCAATCACGCCGGCAATTATTAGCGAACCTGGTCCATGAAATTGGCCGGCCATTGGGCGTATTACGTTCGGCAATTCATGCCCTGGGCAGCGGCGCAGAAAATGACCCGCGATTACTAAAGGACCTGACACTTGGGATGGATGACGAGACCCGACGGCTTCAGAATCTTTTGGAGGAATTAGCCAACCTCTATGATAAATCGTTGGGTAACCTTGAATTGAACCTGCAATGGGTAAATCCATCCGATTGGCTTCCTGGCGTAGTCAGGTCATGGGAAGCTGCAGCCGAGGAAAAGACCCTTCAATGGCTGGTGAATATTCAACCGGACCTTCCTCCAGTCCGTATGGATCCGGACCGGGTTGCTCAGATCATCGGAAATATGCTCAGTAATGCGGTGAAATACACGCAACCGGGAGGTACAGTACAAATTGATTGCTCAGCGAATGCTAATAATTTCTTAGTAAGAGTAAGCGATAATGGGGTTGGGATTCAAACAGAGGAAAAGGATAAAATATTCCAGCCATTTTACCGGGGCGATCCCAGCCGGCGTATCAAACAAGGCATGGGATTGGGGTTGACAATTGCGCGGGATTTGGCCGTGGCACATGGCGGTCAACTCGAATTAGTAAATTCGACAGGCAATGGTAGTGCCTTTTTGTTAACACTGCCTTGTGGAAATAAGGAAATACCAAAATAGTATTGATTCTTCCCGGCTTAAGACAATCTTAAGCTCTATTTAGGGTTGCCATAAAGACGCTGACAAGGTCTCGTTTTATCCTTTGCATCATAAGAAGGAGACTTTGAAATGAAAACAACTATTGCCAAGATTTCTTTTGCCACCCTGGTGGTGGCTATGTTGCTGGCCGCATGCAGCACTGCACCTTTGTCTGCGGCTGCCACTTCACCGACGGCTACCGCTGAACCTGCTGCACCCACAACTTCAGCACCTGCGCCGGTTTCATCCGGACAAACAGGGACTGGTTTGGCGGCATATGAATCTGCACTGGAAAACATTTACGCAGCAGTTAACCCATCTGTGGTAAGCATCGAGGTGACCACGCCGCAGGGTCAGGCGCTGGGATCAGGGTTTGTGTGGGATGACCAGGGCCATATTGTGACCAACGATCATGTCGTTGCAGATGCGACCAAAATCCAAGTCAAGTTCTCAGACGGCAGAATGGTTGCAGCCAGTCTGGTAGGGGCTGACGCGGACAGCGATTTGGCTGTTATCAAGGTTGAAAAAGCTCCGGTAAAACTAGTCCCGATCCAGGTAGGTGATTCCACCAAGGTCAAGGTCGGCCAGGTGGCAGTTGCCATTGGCAACCCGTTCGGTCTTGAAAATACCATGACGGCAGGCATTGTCAGTGCAATTGGCCGAACGATTTCGGCATCCACCAGCAGCACCAACCTGACCACGGGGCAGAGCTTTTCCATTCCGGATATCATCCAAACCGATGCACCGATCAACCCTGGAAATTCAGGCGGTCCATTGGTTGACGATCAGGGTTCGTTAATTGGGGTGAACTCGCAAATTGAATCGTCGGGCCAGTCTAATGCTGGCATTGGGTTTGCCATTCCTTCTGCCCTGGTGTCAAAGGTTGTGCCGGCATTAATCAAGGATGGCAAATACGAACATCCTTACCTGGGCATAACGGGAACTACTCTGACGCCTGACCTGGCTACGGCAATGAAACTGGATTCGGCTCAGCGGGGTGTGTTGGTGGTGGCTGTGAGTGTGGATGGCCCTGCCAGTAAGGCTGGACTGATTGGCAGCAGTCAGACAACAACCATCAATGGACAGGATGTTAATGTTGGCGGCGATGTCATCACGGCAGCCGGCGGAAAACAAATCAACACCATGGACGACCTGATTGCATTCCTGTCAGATCAGACAACGGTCGGACAGAAGGTCCAACTGGATATCCTGCGTGATGGTAAATCACAGACAATCGAGGTCACTCTGACCGGACGGCCGAATAAAGCCACCGTCAATCAGACTCAGCAACAATCGAATGTTCCATCCGGAACGATCTGGCTGGGCGTCAACGTGCAACCCTTAACTGCAGAAATCGCAAGCCAGATGGGGTTGGCAAAAGATCAGTCGGGCCTGCTGATCGAGCAGGTCGAATCCGGCAGTCCGGCCGACGATGCTGGATTGCACGGCAGTTTTAAACCTGTTCTGATCAATGGAAAACGCGTGTTGATTGGAGGCGATGTGATCACCGCTGTGGATGGGCAGGCCGTGACCACCACGGAGGAATTGGTCAATATCATTCAGAACTCCACAAGCGGACAGGAAGTCACAATTTCCATCATCCGCGATGGAAAACAAATGGATTTACAGGCAACCCTGGCTGAAAGACCGTAAAACCTGGCAGTCGTAATCAACGCGAAAGCGGCGAACAAGATGGTTCGCCGCTTTCTTTATTTCAATCATTCATCCTGATATTAATTCACTTATTTCCCCTATTGCGTGCTCTTGAATTCCGAGTATACTGATTTTTACTTTTAAACCTTCCGCGAGGCAACCATGATCCAGGTAAATCAGATTGACATCAAAGATCGCAAACAGGTCGACCGTTTTCTGCAGTTTCATTATGATTTATACCGCGGGTGCAAAGAATGGGTGCCCCCATTTTGGACTGACATGCGGGCCATGCTGGATCCCAAGAAACATCCATTTTATGATCATTCGGATGCGGATTTCTTCATGGCTGAACGGGATGGAAAGGTTGTGGCACGCATCGCCGCGATCGAAAATAAACCCTTTAACCAGTATCACAACACCAAAAAGATGGCCTTTTACCTCTTTGATACCATCGAGGATAAGGAGGCTGCGCAGGCAGTTTTCGAACGCGCCTTTGAATGGGGGCGCGCAAGAGGGTTGACTGAAATCTCGGGGCCAAAGGGTTTCAGCGGATTCGACGGTTACGGAATTCAGGTGGAAGGTTTTCAATACCGTCAAATGATGACCATGATGAACTATAACTATGCCTATTACCCGCGAATCATGGAAGAATTGGGTTTCGAAAAGGAAAATGATTTCGTCTCCTGCTATATTCCCCGCTCCCGCTTCATCCTTCCGGAAAAAGTCAACCGGGTGGCCGAATTGGTAAAGCAGCGGGGGACTTTTGTGGTGAAGAGTTTTTCAGGCCGCAAGGAATTGCTCTCGTGGGCGGACCGGATCGGCAAAGCTTATAACCAGACTTTTGTCAATAACTGGGAATACTATCCGTTAACCGATCGGGAGATAAAGTTTGCAGTGGATGGGGTTTTGACGATCGCTGATCCAAAATTTATCAAGATCATCCTGTACGGCGAGGAGGTCGTGGGTTTTCTGTTTGCATTTCCAGATGTATCGGCCGCCTTGCAGCGGCATGGCGGCAAGATCACCCCTTGGGCATTGTTGGATATCTTTTTGGAGATGAAGCGCACAAGATGGGTTTCCTTAAACGGCGTGGGCGTCCTGCCGGAATACCACGGGCGCGGCGGCAATGCCTTGATGTATTACGAAATGCAAAAGACGATTAGCGATTTCCATTTCGACCACGCTGAGCAGACGCAAATGGCTGATACTGCTGTCCAGGTTCGCAAGGATATGGAAACCTTGGGTGCCAAGATCTATAAGGTTCACCGGATCTTTCACCGGCAAATCTGACCGCAAGGATAGAATTTACAGGGAAGCTCGGGCTTCCCTGTTTTTATTTAATTTTGCCGCAAGTTCAACGGCCAAATAGACTATCCACATGTTCGTGAAAGGGATTAGCATAACGGCATAACGCTGGAAAGGTAGAGGAATGAAAGCGACCAGCGAAAGAAAGGCAATCAATGTGGCCACCATCAATAATCCAAATTGCTGCAGTTTCGGCTTGTTACTCAAGATTTGGTAAGCTGCCAAAGCAAATCCCAGCAGCGACAACGTCAGAAGTACCACTCCGCCAACAATCCCTCGAAAAACATTGTTCACCGGATTGGCAAAATATGCCTCTTCTGTTTTTTGCGTATCCAGCAGGTAATTTGCAACGTCGGCAGTTGCCGGGGGAGAGATGTAAAGGAATACCAACCAGCCAGCCAATCGCTGGGAGGGTGTTCGCATGATCAGATCCGGGCTGACCGTTGAAACGGTTTCCACCTGTTGGGCGGCCAGCGTCGAACGCGCCTCCAGGGCAGCCCGAACTGTTTGAAGGGGATTCTTCCAGGCTACTGGATTAAGTATGTAGGTAATGAAAAGGATGAAAACTGCGCATAGTAACACATTCCGCAGGCGCATTTTCCAGGAAGGCAGTTTTGAATTCACCCAGGCAGCCATTAAAATGACCAAAACCAATCCGGCACTCGTGAATTTGGCATTAAACGCCAATGCCGCTGCAAGTCCGAGAAGAATCGGGTTGCTTTCCTTCTTTGCCAAAAGCAGTATCAACCAGCAAACCGCGAAGAGCAACACGCTTTCAGCCATGGCGCGGCGGGTGTGCATCAAGATTAATGCATTGAGAGCGGTAAAAACAATATTTAGCCAGACAAACTGCGGCCCAAACAAGATCTTACCTGCCTGGTAGGTGAAGAAGAGCGTAAAACCGAACAACCAGGCCACTGAGAGACGGGAGATGAGTAATAGAGTTGAATCCGGTAGAGCACCTGCTTGGGCGTTTTGCTGCCAGGTCTGTGTCCAATTCCAATCGGCGGTAAGCGTCGGAGCACCGGCAACCATGCGCCCAATGCCAATAAGCCAGCGCGTCAGGGGAGCGTCCAACAGGCGGTAATTTTGCCGGATGGCATCCGCTGGAGTTGGCGAATAAAACAATTCAGCCGGATGGTGGAAGAGGGTTTCCAAATCGCCGCTCATGTATATATAAGTGGCTTCATCGGGGTGAAAAGGCACGGCTTTTGCACCGAGCATATACAACCCAGCAATGATTATCAGAATGGCGATTGGCAGTAGTTTCTTTGCTTGAGTCATGGGTTGGAGAACTGCAAATTAGCTGCAAGGGTGATCTGAATTGCTTGCGTTAGGGGTTCCCTTTACAATAGGAAAAGGAAAAGCTGGCGAACTGCCCTCAACTGACATTCTATGCGATCTCGACGTTTCCGTCTACTATTCACCACCATCCTTTTAGCGGCAGCCGCCGGTTGGAAGGTGTGGCTTCTATGGATGAATGCCGTGCCCTTCAATGGCGATGAAGCAATTGTGGGGTTGATGGCGCGGCATATCCTGTTGCAGGGCGAACGGCCGGCCTTTTTCTATGGACAGGCCTATATGGGCAGCCTGGATGCCTACCTTGTTGCCGCCGGCTTTGCGATCTTTGGCATCCAAATTTGGGTGATCCGCCTGATTCAGGTATTGCTTTATTTATGCGTGCTGGTCACAACCCTTGTCTTGGGTCAAAATCTGTTCGATTCCTGGGAAGCAGGCATGATTGCCGCCGCCTTGCTGGCCATTCCCCCCGTTAATATGACTTTATATACCACAGCCAGTCTGGGCGGTTACGGCGAGGCGTTGCTGATTGGCAATTTGATTTTGCTTAGCGGCATAGCCTGGATAAGGCAAATGCAGGTTGGACTAAAAGGACTTCCCATTCTTCGTGCGGGATTATTCGGATTTTTTGTTGGATTGGGATTGTGGGCGAACGGATTAACACTGGTCTACAGTATTCCCATGATCGTTATTGTTGGAATTGCTATTTTGCGTAAAAAGAAAATTGCCAATATGTGTTTGCCTGGAGTTATCGCCGCGGCCGGCGGATTTCTCCTTGGCTCCTTGCCGTGGTGGATTTATGCCCTCAACCAGGGGTTTTTATCGCTTTTTGCAGAGCTGCTTGGCAATAATGTGGCCGTCGAAACAGGATCCTGGCTGAGCCGGATCGGACAGCATTTGCTCAATTTGATTGTCATAGGCGGAACGGCGGCTTTTGGTTTTCGCCCGCCCTGGGAAGTGCGTTGGCTGGGTTTGCCGGTAATTCCGTTTGTATTGGTTTTCTGGCTGCTTGTGCTTATTCTTTTCGTAAAGCATCCCGCCACGCGAAGTAAGAAAAATGAATACTGGTTGCTGATTGGCATCTTAATTACTTTTAGCGCCGGATTTATGTTTACTTCGTTTGGTGTGGACCCATCCGGCCGTTATTTCCTGCCGGTTTTTTGGGTTTGCAGTCTGGCAGCCGGTGCAGGTTTGGCATTTTGGAAAATTCCAGGTAAATGGAAGTTCGCCGCCATTGCCATGGTGATTGCCTTTCAAGCCTGGGGCACAGTGGATTGTGCTTTACAAAATCCGCCAGGGTTAACCACCCAGTTCTATGGGGAAACGGTTTATGACCACAGCACTTATCCGCAACTTATTGATTTTCTTGAGCAGCAAGGTGAGACGAGAGGATATTCTACCTATTGGATCAGTTATCCGCTGGCATTCCGGTCCCAGGAAAACCTGATCTTTTCGCCTGCCTTACCTTACCATCCCGATCTGCGTTATTCCAAACGGGATGACCGGTATGCTCCCTATACTGCCACTGTTGCTCAATCGGAGCATGTAGCCTATATCACAGCCAATAATGCCATTCTGGATAAGTATCTGCGAGAGAATTTTGCCCAACTCGACATTCAATGGCAGGAACAGGCTATTGGCGATTTTAAGGTATTTTATGGGCTTTCAAGCCCTGTCAGGCCGCAAGCAATAGGTCTGGGGGGCGGAACACAATGACGATTGTTGCGCATGAGAAAGGGAATCCAGGAGGCGAAGGCGACCGACTGGTGTATGTGCTAATTCTGGTGCTTGTTTTCCTGATGGCCGCCCGCATGCCGTTGGACACGGATTTATGGTGGCATTTACGGGCTGGTGAAATCACCCTGCAAAGCGGGCATCCGATGTTGACTGACACGCTTTCTTTCACGCGTGCGGGGAGTTCCTGGATCAATCACAGTTGGCTTTCCGAAGTCGGCATGGCTTTGTTATTTCGGGTCGGCGGGTACCTGGCGCTTACCGGCATGGTGGCGCTGAGTGCTGCCGCGAGCATGGCTTTGCTATACCGGCAAATGAGCGGGCCTGCCCTTTTGCGCGCATTTGTCATTTTATTGTCAACTCTGGTGGCGGCGGTCGTTTGGTCGCCGCGTCCGCAAATATTCTCGCTGCTCCTCCTGGCGGTCTGCGGACTGATTCTGGATGATTATCGCCGCAAGGGAATTAACCGTTTATGGCTTTTACCGCCGTTGTTTGTCTTGTGGTCCAACCTGCACGGCGGTTATCCGTTGGGTCTTGGGTTGATCGGCGCTTTTCTGGCAGGCGAAATGGTGGATGCTTTCTTCGAAGGTCGATCCACCTGGCAAAAACACGGGCTGCATATAAGACAATATGCCATTCTGGTCGTCGTTTGTGCATTGGCGGTGTTGATCAACCCGAATGGTTTGAACATGTGGAAAATCCCTTTTCAAACCATGGGCGTGGCAGTTCTGCGAAGCTCAATTCCGGAATGGGCTTCAGCAGATTTTC
Organism: uncultured Longilinea sp.; assembly: GCA_964536805.1. Classification (GTDB taxonomy): domain Bacteria; phylum Chloroflexota; class Anaerolineae; order Anaerolineales; family Anaerolineaceae; genus Longilinea. Next base: position 240,295 of record CAZHYQ010000001.1, on the reverse strand, counting down.
ACGATTTGGTTCAACAACCTTTTCTCTGGATGTTACTGGCGGTGGTCGCCAGTTTTTCATTGGCTGGGCGGCGCGTCGCTGGCGCAGATTGGATAACCGTAATTCTATTTGGCGCGGCGGGATTGGCGGCACGGCGCAATTTTGGACCTTTCGCCATGGTAGCAGCACCAATTCTATCGCGGTACATGTGGCAGGCTGCTTGTGCCCTAAAAGTTGCAAATCCATGGCTTATTCGCCGATTTGCAGGGAATAGTCTGAACCGGACGGTTCCAAGGAACCTCAGCAAGGCCATCAATTTATCGTTGGTGGCCATGATTGGTTTTATTGCTTTCGTAAAACTATTCGTTGTTAGCCAACCGCAACTTGTCAATGCTTATGAACATAATTTATTCCCCGTTGATGCCGTCAGCTGGTTGAAGTCGAATCCGCAAAATGGGAATCTATTTAACGCCTATGCCTGGGGGGGATACCTGACCTGGGCGTATCCCGATAAACAAGTATTTGTGGATGGACGAACTGATTTATATGGAGATGACATCATTGGCGATTGGCTTACGGTAACGCAAGGCAGCCAGGGATGGCAGAATATTCTGAATCATTGGAAGATTGGCACGGTGCTGGTTGAGCCAGACCAACCGGTGGTGAAGGTACTCGCTGAAAACGGTTGGCGGTTGTTGTATCGTGATGATACCGCCGTGATCTTTCAAAAGGATTTCGCCCAATGAATCGCAAATCGGAAGTACTTAAACGATTGGGTCTTTTCGTATTGGCGCGGATGATTTTATATTTGACTTTGCCGCTTGAGGGGCTGCACGGCTACGGCGATTTTGTGACCTTTTTCAGGGTTACTCAAATCCCGGGATGGCCCTTTTTAAATTATTGGGTGGAATTTCCGCCTATATTTCCATTTTTGTCAGAAATTCTAATGCGGATCTCCGGAGCGCAGCAGCATGTTTATACCTACCTACTCCTGTTCGTTTTGTTGGCAGCGGATGCAGGAAACCTGTATTTCTTTCAACGCATCGCCAGACGATTATGGGCTGAGGAGGATAGCCGTTTTCGCAGCGATCTTTATATGGCGATCTTGATTGCGCTGCCATACAGCTGGTGGTACTTTGACCCGTTGGCTGTGTTTTTCTTATTGGCAGGTATAACCTTTGCAGTTGAAAACCACACTACCCGCGCAGGTGTAATGTTGGGTTTGGGCGCCTTGGTTAAGTTTTTCCCATTGCTCGGAATGGCGGCGTTGTGGAATTGGCGCAAACCCGGTCGGATGTTGAAGACCGCAGCATTGGCTGTTGGCATCTTTTTGGTTGGGATTGCTGTCCTATGGTTTATTTCTCCGCAATATACGAAAGCATCTTTGCAGTCGCAGGGCAGCAAAGGCTCCTGGGAAACAATTTGGGCACTGGTGGATGGAAATTATTCGACCGGCAACTTCGGCAGTCTCGTTGACCGTTTGGATGCCCGGTTGGCAACACGCCCTGTGGGTAACCCGCCGCGAATATCTCCATGGGTTACATTGCCGGTCATTGTTTTGATTGGCATCATCTTATTGTTAAAATCGAAAACCTCATCGCCGCCGCCTATCTCTGCTGTCGGTCTGGCCTTATCCCTGTTTTTTCTTTGGTCGCAGGGCTGGAGTGTGCAATGGGTCTTGTTTCTAATCCCGATCATTTTATTGGGGCTTGAAAACAGGTACGCAATTTTATTGGCGGTTTCTTTAATCCTGGTGAATGTTTTGGAATGGCCGTTGTTATTATCCAGGGGCCTGTTTGAATTGCTGCCAGTTACAGTACTATTACGCACTGTCTTATTGCTCCTTTCCTCTTGGCTTTTTGGCAAACAGTTGTTATGGGAGAAACAATCGAACCCTATGCAGACCGAATCGACACCTGCCTGAAGCGCCGATGAAGAAAAGGCGTCTGTAAAAGGATTTATAATTATGCCTATTCCCCAGTTCATTATTTGGTTTTTTAGCAGCGAGTCAAAAGTGATCGCGGCTATTTCATTTGGAGGTTGATTTGTTCAGAAGGCGGAATACTTCCTGGATCTGGATCGTAGTAGCGATCGTCCTCGTTGCTGCAGTTGTGCTGATGACGATTGGCAACTATCGTTACGCTTCATTAAATCCAGGCGGGAATGATTTCCTGGTTCATTGGATGGGCACCCGCTCCTATATTACCGAGGGAATCAGCCCATATTCGGATGAAGTAGCCTTACGAATTCAAAACATGGCGTATGGACGCCCCGCGCAGCCCGGGGAGCATGAGTTACGAGTCGCTTACCCTTTATATTCCATTGCCTTCTTCCTGCCGTTTGCATTGATTAAGGATTTCACCCTGGCCCGTGCTGTCTGGATGACTGTGTTGGAAATTGCCTTGGTGGTCTTGTGTTTCCTTTCCTTGCGCCTCACCCGTTGGAAACCCACTCCGCTTATTTTGATGCTCTTGTTGTTGTTTTCATTGTTCTGGTATCACGGCCTTAGAGCCTTGATCCTTGGAAATGCCGTGATTCTGGTGACGCTCTTGATCGTGGGAGCTCTTCTCGCGATGCGGATGGAAGCCGATGAATTGGCAGGCGTTTTATTGGGTTTTGCAACAATAAAACCGCAGGTGGTCGTGGTTTTGCTGCTGTATATCACGGTTTGGGCTATCTATCGAAAACGTTGGAAATTAATTATCTGGCTGTTTGGAACGGTGTTTTTATTGTCGGCTGCCGCAGCACTGCTTATGCCGGATTGGATTCTGCAAAACTTGAGGGAAGTGCTCCGGTATCCAGGTTATAACCCCCCTGGAACGCCGGCCACTGTCTTTTCGATCTATATGCCTGGCGTTGGCAGCCGGATCGGACAGGGGGTGTCTGTCTTCCTCATCGTCGTTTTGTTGCTTGAGTGGTTGCTCTCGCTGCGGGGCGATTTCAGGGCATTTTTGTGGACAGCCTGCCTGACATTGGTTGCCAGCCAATGGATTGGCATCCAGACGGACCCTGGAAATTTTATTGCCCTCTATCCGGCGGTCATTTTGGTATTGGCAATGTGGGATGAACGCTGGCACAGGTCAGCGAGTCTGCTAACGATTGGAAGTCTGGTGCTTCTTTTTGCGGGAATCTGGTTGGTGTTTATTCGAACTCTTGAAAGGTCGTACCAGCCCATCCAGAGTCCGCTATTATTCTTCCCGTTGCCCTTATTGCTTTTCATTGGGCTATACATGGTGCGCTGGTGGGCCATAAAACCTCAAAAAACCTGGATGACATCTTTGACTCATAAGCAGCCATGAGTAAGAATCGGCAGCGCCTCTTCTTGCTGGCGATCCTGGCGGTTTCATTGGTAAGCCGCTGCATCAAAATCGGTTATCGCGGCATTCAGTACGATGATGCCTTTAGTTATTTTCTATCCATAAGGTCATTGCCTGAAATTGTAAGCGGCACTGCAGCAGATACAATGCCCCCGCTTTATTATTTTCTCCTGCATTTTTGGCTGGCGATCAGTCACGAATTATGGTTCTTAAGGTTGTTAAGTGTCATTCTGACATTGCTCAGCAGCTATTTGCTTTTCGCTCTTGTTTCAGAACTTGCTGGCGAAAAAGCTGCTCTGTGGGCAGCCTTATTTGCCGCGATTTCACCGTTGCAAATATATCATGCACAAGATTTGCGAATGTATGCGCTGCTTGAGTTTTTCCAGTTGGGGTATGCGCTTTGCCTAATAAAAGCCTGGAAAAATGAACAAGCAACCGGAAAAACTGCCGTTGGTTGGTGGACCGGTGTTGTTCTGTTTGGTGCGGGGGCCATGTATACGCACAACCTGGCCATCTTTGGTTTGGCTGTGGCGAATTTCCTCCTTATATTCAGGCGAAACTGGCGACTGCTAAGAAACTTGATTCTTGCCCAGGCTGTGGTTGCACTAATTTGTCTGCCGTGGTTGGTGATGGTCCCCGGTCAGGTAGAAAAAGTGCAACATGCATTTTGGACCCCCCGGCCGGGCGTGGTGGAGGTAGTTCAAGCCATTTTGATGTGGTTTGTCAACCTGCCATTGAATGGATTATGGTTGGTAATTGGCGCTGTTTTGAGTATCCAGGCTCTTTTGCTGGTTATTTATGAAGTTTGGCGGTCGCGAAAAGCCTGGAAAGAGCCGGCTTACTTGATCGCCTGGGCTTTTGTTCCTCCAGTCCTTTTATTCGTCACATCCTATGTTATTCGACCTGTTTTCGTCCCGCGCGGTTTCCTGGTGTCGTCGATGGCGTTTTACGGTCTGGCTGGTATTGTTGTCTCAAGGCGGGGAGCGATTGGGAAATGGATTGCCGGAACAATCGTTTTGGCGGCTGTTTTATCGCTACCGTTTTTTTATTCATTTGCCGAGTTTCCGCGCTCGCCTTTTCGTGAAGCGGTTTTCGAATTACAACAGAATGTACAGCCGGGCGATGTAATCATTCACGATAATAAATTAAGTTTTTTACCGAGCCATTTTTATGTGCCTGATTTGGTCCAGCATTTTCTAGCGGATGAACCAGGTTCGTCCAATGACACATTTGCGTTTGCTTCACAGAGCGCGATGCAATTGTTTCCGGATAACGATCTGGACACGGCAGTGGGAAATGCCAAGGTGGTGTATTTTGTGGTTTTTAGCCGAGCCATCGAGGAATATGAGGCGGCCGGTAATCAAAACCACCCGGCTTTGGCATGGTTGAAAAGTCATTTCACTCAAACAGACTTGAAGACATTCAACGATTTGCAGGTAATCCGCTATGAACGGTGAGTCTTTCAGGACTGCACTGCAGCGGCCAGCGGTAACCCTCTCGCTTGCAGCGGTGATTATTCTACTCATTGCGGTCATCCTTCAAACGGCTCCCGGATACATGGATGCAGAATACTATTACGCTGGCGGGAAGCAATTATTCCTGGGACGCGGCTTTACCGAACCATTTCTCTGGAATTATCTCGACCAACCAGCCGGATTGCCGCACCCTGCTTTTACCTACTGGATGCCTCTGGCGTCGATCCTGAGTTTTCTGGGCATGCGCCTGACGGGGGCCGCCACGTTTCTAGCAGCCCGCTGGCCGTTTCTTATAATTTCGGCTTTGATCCCTTGGTTGACGTATCGGTTAACCCTTGCCATTGGCGCCAGGCCCGCTACAGCGCGTTTGGCGGGCTGGTTGGCCATATTTCCAGGATTTTATCTGGTCTTTTCGACGTTGACGGAAACATTCGCCCCATACATGCTTGGCGGAGCGTTGTTTTTTATTGTCATTTCGCTGGACAGCGGTAGCTGGAAGGCCAACCTTGCCTGGTTGCGGTATGGCCTGCTTGGTTTACTGGCGGGTTGGATGCATGCCTCCCGAGCGGATGGACTGCTGTGGTTCGGCCTGGCAGGCTTGGTTTGGATAACCGAGGCAGTCCTGGATAAGCGAAGAAAAACCTTTATTTGGCGGCAGGCGGTGATTGGACTCATTTCCATGTCCATTGGTTATTTCGCGGTTATGGGGGCTTGGTATGCCCAAAACATCAATCTGTATGGAGCATTATTTGCACCAGGAGGCACCAGAACACTTTGGCTTACAAATTACGACCAGACTTATACATTGCATCCCGAAGTTTTGACTCCTGAGAGCTGGTTGGCGAGCGGCTGGCCTGAAATATTAAAGGTTCGGCTGGAGGCAATGGTCCTTAACCTCAAGAATTTTGTGGCGGTTCAGGGATTCGTTTTTCTCCTCCCATTCATCCTCCTTGGGATATGGGTCAAGCGGCAAACAAAAAGCATAAAATATGGCGTGATTGGTTGGTCACTGACCTTTCTTGCTATGAGTTTTGTTTTTCCGTTTTCAGGCTCGCGCGGCGGGTTTCTACACAGCGCCGCTGCTTTTCAACCGTTATTTTGGGCTTGCGGTGCGGTAGGCCTTGAGACTGCAATCGCCTATGGGGCGTCAAAACGAGGCTGGAGCCGATTAACAGCCTGGCGTGTCTTTTCATTCGGTGCGGTACTCTTGGCGGTCCTGGTGACCGTCTGGGCGTTCTGGGGGAGGGTTCTACAGCCTGACCTCCAATCATTTGGTTGGAACGCAAGCCAGGAAAACTACAAGGCGGTTGGAGATTATTTTAATGAAAACAACATCCCTGAGGAGGCTTTGGTAATTGCCAATAACCCTCCAGGCTTTTACCTGGCTACAGGCCGGTCTTCAATTGTCATTCCAGATGGAAACAATGAGGAATTGATGGAAGCGGCCCGAAAATATAATGCAAAATATCTTGTATTGGATCAAAATAATTTAAAGCTAAAAAACCTTTATCAATCCGAAAATGATTCACCCGGGTTTATTTTTCTAAAGGCGGTTGGACCTATGAAAATTTATCAAATCATCCTGCAGCCCTGAGAAGGAATTTGTCAATGACTTGGGTTAAAAATAACCGCTGGATGATCCCTGTTATTGCCTTAATTGCGATTTTAGCTTGCATTCTAGCCAGCCAGGCAACCTACCGGATCGGTTTTCCATTGGATGATGCCTGGATTCACCAGACCTATGCCCGGAATCTGGCACTTAACGGTGAGTTTGCATACATTCCGGGAATGCCGTCCGCGGGATCTACTTCGCCTTTGTGGACTTTTCTGCTTGTACCTGGGCAGTGGATCGGTGGAGCAGGCATTTATATATGGACTTTTGTTTTGGGATTTGCCTGTCTGGTTATATTGGCACTGGTTGGCGATAGATTGTTCCGTTTGATGGTGCCTACTAATACAACTTGGTTGCCCGTGGCGGGTTTGGTCTTGGTCTCTGAATGGCATTTGGTCTGGGCTGCAGCCTCTGGCATGGAAACGGCCCTTTATACAGCTGCGATTTTGGTAATTATCTATTTTACCTGGCGGGAAAAATCGCCTGCCTGGGTATTGGGCTTGTTAGTTGGCATAGCTGTCTGGATTCGGCCGGACGCGATCACGTTGCTCGGCCCGGTGGCCTGGATGATCATTTTTCAAACAGATTCCAACAAGAACCGCCTTATCCGGTTGGGAATGATGTTTTTGGGCGCAATCATACCAATTGCCGCTTTCCTGTTGTTTAATCGAGCCTTATCGGGGAATCCATGGCCTACGACTTTTTACGCTAAACAGGCTGAATATGCGGTTTTGTTGCAATCCAGCTTTTTTTCGCGTTTCTTTCACATAGCCAGTCTGCCCCTGGTAGGAGTTGGTATTTTATTGCTGCCAGGTTTTATTTTTCAATTCTGGAATATCGTTAAGAACAGAAATTGGCGTTTGGCAGCGTTGATGTTGTGGTGGCTTGGCTACTGCGTCGTGTATGCTTTGAGGCTGCCGGTTGCTTACCAGCACGGCAGATACTTGATCCCGGCTATGCCGATTTACTTCCTGTTGGGATTAAGTGGGAGTATGACGTTTTTTCAAATGATAAAACTGGCTCACCGCTGGAAACGCCGTGTGAAATTTGCCGGCATTGCTTCTGTATTCCTGGTTTCTCTGGTTTTCTTGATCAGTGGCATTCGTGCTTATGCAAACGATGTCGCTGTGATTGAATCTGAGATGGTCGATACCGCCCGGTGGATTCAGATCAACACCGAGCCGGGCGCATTGTTGGCTGTTCATGATATCGGCGCAGTGGGTTATTTTTCGGAAAGGAATTTTGTCGATTTAGCCGGTCTCGTTTCTCCCGAGGTTATCCCTTTTATCCGGGACGAAGCCAGATTGGCGGAATACCTAGATACGGAACAGGTTGATTACCTGGTGGCTTTTCCAGACTGGTATCGAAAATTAACAGAAGGAAAAGCAGTGGTACATCAAACTACAAGCGGATTTTCCCCCGCACAAGGAGGGACAAACATGACTGTCTACCGTTGGGAAATTCGAAAGTAATCTGCGCGAACTTTGAAGGTTATGCTAAAATTACATGATTGCTTGTGAGGCTGCATCCGGCACTGGAGTGATTGGGGAGGATTCAAATGGTTATGAATCAAGAAGCCGATAACACGTGGGAAACTTACCAACATGATATCGCTATTGAACTCGACAATGCTGAACGTTCACTGAAAGAGTTGAACACAACCATCGATCAGAGCCAGGGCGAGTTGACGAAATTAACCCAGCGGAATTCCGCCATGTCGGCCCACGTTCAGCAGGTCCAATCCCAATTAAATTCAGTAGCACCTGGCGAAATAAAGAATGCCTATACCGCGGCGATGGAATCGCAGCAACGTCTGTTATTGTTGCGCGGTCAAATCGAGAAACTGCAGTCAGATCAGAGCAGTTTGAAACGATATATCGAGTCGCTGGAACGCGCCAGCCATTTCTTGGCTGAGGACCATGAACCTCCGCGAAGAGGGCGTAATTCCCGCCGCATGGCCATGCTTGAGATGTTGATCAACGCTCAGGAATCGGAACGGTTGCGTCTTTCCCGCCAAATGCACGACGGTCCAGCACAGGCCTTATCGAATTTCATCGTTCAGACGGAAATTGCTTTGCGATTTTTGGAAATTGATCCCGAGAAGGCGAAGCAGGAATTAAGTAACTTAAAAACTTCAGCGATGACGACCTTTCAGAAGGTGCGCCTCTTTATCTCGGACCTTCGTCCGATGATGTTGGATGATCTCGGTCTGATTCCGACGGTGAAACGCCATGTGGAAACCTTTAAAGAGCAGCAGCCAAATTTTGAGGTCACCATGGCGATCAAGGGCGGCGAAAAACGCCTTGAGCCATACCTGGAAGTCATGGTTTTTCGGGCCATTCAAGATACCCTGGCAAATGTTGCCCGGTTCAATTTGGATAGTCCTGTAAAGGTACAGGTAAACATCCAGCTTACCATCGAAGACACCCTGGTTAAATTATCGGTAACCGACAATGGCAAGGGTTTTGATCCAGCCGCCATGCCGGAAGGTACTGATATCAGCGTCAAATTGATTCGAGAACGGGTTGAAATGCTGGGTGGTTTCCTGGAGGTTGAATCTTCCACCGGAAAAGGAAGCAGGATTACTTTCCAAATTCCATTGGAAGCCTCTTCAACGGAACCGAAATCATAGTTTTTTTTTCAGGAGGATTTTATGACGAAGACCATCGGAATATTAACGGGCGGGGGCGATGTGCCTGGTTTGAATCCAGCCATCAAAGCGGTGGTGATGAGTGCATTGGAGCAGGGATATAAAGTAATTGGCATCCGCCGCGGGTGGATGGGATTGCTGCAATATAATCTGGATGAGCCATCAACACACGATTATTATGTACGTCCGTTAAGCCGGGAAGACGTTCGGAAGATAGATCGAACAGGTGGCACTTTCTTGCATACCTCACGGACAAATCCGCAAAAAGTGGCGGAAAATGCGATCCCCGATTTTCTCCGGGGTTCCAAATGGGGCAAAAAACGCGACGACGGAACCATTGACTTTACCGAATACTGTCTAAATATTTTGAGCCATCTTGGAATCGACGTCATGGTTCCAATTGGCGGCGATGACACCTTAAGCTTTGGCGTGCGCCTTCATAAAGAAGGATTTCCGGTAGTCGCCATCCCAAAGACGATGGACAACGATGTATTCGGCACAGATTATTGCATTGGATTCTCAACGGCAGTAACCCGCAGCGTTGAATTTATTACCAATATGCGTACTTCGGTCGGTTCACATGAACGCATCGGGGTGGTTGAGCTTTTTGGGCGGAATTCTGGCGAAACCAGCCTGATCAGTGCTTATCTATCCTATGTTGACCGAGCTATTATCTCCGAAGTGCCATTTGATATCCACCGCCTTGCTCAATTTTTGGCGGAAGATAAACGGAATAACTCGTCCAACTATGCCATCATGACGATTTCTGAAGGCGCCATCATGGAAGGCGGAGAAATTATCGAGACAGGTGAAGCCGATGCCTACGGACACCGAAAATTAGGCGGCGTGGGTGAAATGGCAGCAGCTGAAATAAAACGCCTTACCGGCCAGAATATCATGTACCAGCAATTGGGTTATTTGATGCGCTCCGGCGCACCAGACTCACTTGACCGCATGGTTGCCATGTCCTACGGAAACCTGGCAGTGCAGCTCATCCGCCGCAATGAAACCGGAAAGATGGTGGCATTGCACGGCGGCAAATATGCAACCGTGCCGGTGGAGATGGTCCTGGCAGGCAAGAAACGGGTTGACATCCCCAGTTATTACGATATCGAAAATTATCGGCCCAAGGTGCGCGATTTTATGGGCGTGCCAATGTTCCTGAGTTAATTTACATTTCCAAACAACGGCTCCTGCTGGAATTTATCTGGCAGGAGCTTGTTTTTAGAGGCGGCGTATGCCAAAAAACGATCAAGGCGTTGATAAAACGCGTTATCAAATCATTCCAAGAACACTAATCTTTATCACCCGCGCCGATGACGTTTTATTACTCAAAGGTGCGGCAACAAAACGGATTTGGCCAGGGCTTTACAACGGCATTGGCGGTCACTTGGAGCAGGGCGAGGATGCATTAACTGCAGCGCGGCGTGAATTATGGGAGGAAACAGGTCTGGCTGTTCCTGGTTTACAGCTTTGCGGAACTCTCATAGTGGACGCTTCACCCAGGTTGGGAATCGGCATTTTTATTTTTCGGGGCGAATACGTGGGCGGTGAACTGAGATCATCAATTGAGGGCAATTTGGAATGGCATCCAGCCAATCAGATTGATAAGCTGCCGTTGGTGGAAGACTTGAGCATTATTCTTCCTCGCGTGCTTTTGATGCGGCAAGGCGATCATCCCTTTTCGGCCCGGTCTTTCTATGATGTAAACAACCAGTTAAAAGTGTTATTTTCAGATTGATGTATTTTTTTCAGCGAGTCTTTCATAAAAAACTAGCAACGTATTTCCATATTTGCGTTGTTCAAACTCATTTAGGTTGATCAATGTAAGCGGATGATACTCAATTGGGTCTATTTGAACAATGACCCAGGTATCCGGTTGCAGCCAGCCTGGATTATGATCCAGTGATTGCAATGCCTGAACCCACATATCCTTGTATTGCGGCGGCGCGACAAAGATGAAATCAAAAGTGCGGTCTGAGCGCCGATTTAACAGAGTAAAGGCGTCACTTTGAAGAACATCTGCTGCTTCAAGAAATTTTGTTTTCTCAAGGTTTGCCCGGATGGTGTTGATGGCTGGGCGATTGAGGTCGACGAACCGGACAAAACTTGCCCCGCGGCTGAGCGCTTCAATACCTACTGCGCCGGTGCCGCCAAATAAATCCAACCAGGAAGTACCCTCGGTTTCTGTGCCGAGAATATTAAATAACGCACCTTTAACCATATCGGTGATGGGGCGGGTAATGTCGCCTGGGACATCTTGAAGGCGGATCCCGCGGGCTTTGCCGGCAATAACGCGGGGCGAACTCATCGCCTTTGATGCTCGACTGCGCTGCGGGCTGCCTGCAGGTTGCCATAAGGCGCAATAATCGGTACAACGCAACCGGTTCCTAAGATGAACCGCTGACCTTCTGTCTGTTCAATGGCGTTCGCCGCCTCGGCCTGAATTGCCGGAGGTGTGCCAAGAACCATGCTTTCGATACGGCGTAAACCCCCGCATACTGTTCCAGGGAATCGTTTCAACCCATCTGCCAGGTTTGGTTGTGTGGATCGATCATGCCAGTTCATTACCTGGATAGGAAAATCGGCCAATTGATCGAACATCACATTTTGGCCGTGAAGATGGAGCATATTGAGCCACATGGGTTTGGCTGCTTCGAGGATGGCGAGGTCATAAGGCTTGGAAAATTCCGAAAATTCATCTTCCGATAATAATCCGTATTGGGCGTGCTGCACGGCATAGAATAAACCATCGGCACCGGATGCCTTGACCTGTTGTACAAAATCGATGGTCGTTTGCGTGATCACTTCGAGCCCTATCCGTACCGCCGAAGGGTATTGGCGAAGATGGACCAATAGAAGGTCTTTGCTGATTAAATGCTTTGCCTGCGCGAGGGGGTTGAAAATCGTTTGCAGGATTGGCGTTTGCGGAGAAAATGTTTTTACCAATTCCTTTAGGCACTCCAATTGAGCTGCCAAATTGCCCTTTTTAGCATCAAGGATCGGCAATCTTTCCCAATCCTCCGGGGTTTGGATGGGGTGTGATGTAAACTGGCGCGTGCCTTCGGGATCGCCTTGCCACACATCTTCTGCGCCCCAATCGTGGATGCAGAATGAAGACGCAGGGGTTACCTTGATTAAATCGAAATCAAACATGTTTTGATAGGCAGCAGTTGCTCTGGCCAAGCTGAGAGGATCCTGGTCATCCACTGGAAAATGCCGCCAGAGGGCAACAGGAACTCGATCAGGCTTTTGCCCGGAAAGCACTCTCTCAATTCTTTGCCGGTGGGAAAATGAACTAATGGCTGCTTGCACCTGTTTTTCCTTTTTTCGTTGCCAAAAAGGAGTCTTCTGCCAATTGGTCGAATAATTCAGCGACCTTTTCTTCTTCCTTTTCCATCTTTGACAAAAAATCAGCCATGAAATCGGTCTGTCTCAACCGCAAGGCCATCGGGGCCACAGCCTTGATATCCGAAAGTTCAATTTCAAGGCGGTTATCGGCTGCGGCGTAAGCTTTTGCGGCTTCAAACAGGGTAATTTCAGAGCGTAATGAATCAATTTTCAATGACCTCACCAGGCGGATGCCAAATTTGCCAATTTCTGCAGGCAACTGCACCTTTGGAACTGCATTGATCGCATTTTGAATTTCTTTGCGGGCTATATCTGTGATAGCCTGGTAAAGGTCGGTAAAAGAGCGCGGGTTGCCACGATGGTCAATGACGCGCTGGTAGGCTTCCCACCTTTCATCGATGCTATCCAAACCGTGAACAATCACGCGCAGGCCAAAACGGTCCATGATTTGGGGGCGAAGCTTGCCTTCCTCAGGGTTCATCGATCCAATCAATCGGAAACGGGAACGGTAGGTTGCTGAGACCGCGCCCCGGCGGACCGTGTAATACCCCATGGCGGCTGAATCCAAAATCGCATCGATGATGTCGTCAGCCAATAAATTGATTTCATCGATATAGAGAATATTTCGATCTGCCTGTGCTAATAAACCGCGCTTCAGCCGCATACGGTCATTGGCCGCAGCGCGTTCATCTATTCCTCCAATGGCATCCTCCAGCCGGGAGTTGAGCGGAAGTTCGACCATGCGCACATGGTCTGGATAGGTTATTGGAATTCCATTGGCCACTTTTTGAGCACAATCCGGGCAAATTGCGCTCATGCCTTCCGTTTCCAAATCCTCCGGCAGACAACCATAAAAGCAACTGCTGCGCTCCACCTCTGGAAGGAGACCGAGCAAACTGCGAACCGCAGTAGATTTTCCCGTTCCGCGCGGGCCAATCAGGAGCGTTCCGCCGATGGCCGGGTTGATCAACGTCAATAATAAAGCCAACTTCATCTCTGGCTGGCCAACCATTGCCAGGAAGGGGAAAGGAAGCGGTTCCAATACCAGCCCCGAATCTTCTTGATGCATCTGTTGGGCGGCTGTTCGGCCAGTTACGATATCAATCAACTCGCGCAGCGAACGAACACTGGTGACCTGTTCAGGCTCAAGCGAAAAATTCGGAGGATCGGGCGGATTATCCATCATCACTCAACTCACATCGTTATATGTCCAATAACGATTGGCTAAGAAATTCCACATCATTACCACCAAAATAGCCGAAGCAAGCATCACATTGTGCCCCACCGTGACTGGTGAAAGAAAAAAACGAGCCGGAATCGTTTGTGTGGCAATTCGGACGAATGGTTTCTCCAAAAAGGAGACTAAAATAGTGCGTATAGCCAGTCCTACCAGGCTAACCATGACAAATTGCGTCATCTGGCGGGCGAGCGGTTTGCTGCGAGAATCGGGATACGTCCAATACCGGTTCCAAAGGAAATTGCTGATGATGGCAGCGATGAACGAGGCAATACTTGCCCAAATTGCAGGAACACCAAAACCTGCAGACAGCAGATTAAAGATGCCAAAATCGACCACTGCACCAAAAATGCCAACCATGGCAAACTTCAGAAACCGACTGCGTTCCTTTGGGTTCGCCAGGATCATTCCAGACTCATCTTCATTCTAAAATAGGGAATCGATCTGGTAATGCCGTCCTCCAAAGTAACTTTCGGTTCCCAACCAAGAAGGGTTTGCGCGCGGGTAATATCCGGACGCCGGCGCTGGGGGTCATCGCCCAGGCGTAAATCGGCTTTTTGTTCAATGCCGGCAGAATTTCGGGCAATGCGGTTAATCACTTTTGCAAATTCCATGATGGTGATTTCGGCCGGGTTGCCGATATTCACCGGCATATGCTCATCAGAAAGTAATAAGCGATAAATGCCATCCACCAGGTCATCGACATAGCAGAAACTGCGCGTCTGGCTGCCGTCCCCGTAAACCGTGAGTGGTTCGCCCCGTAAGGCTTGTTGAATGAAATTCGGGACCACGCGGCCATCATCCAGGCGCATACGCGGTCCGTAGGTATTAAAAATTCGAACAATGCGTGTATTCACTGCGTGGAAGCGATGATAAGCCATAGTAAGAGCTTCAGCAAAGCGTTTGGCTTCATCATAAACCGAACGCACGCCAATTGGATCGGCATGACCCCAATAGGTTTCTTTTTGGGGATGCTCAAGCGGGTCACCGTAAATTTCGCTGGTGGATGCAAGCAGGAAGCGGGCATTATTTGCCTTGGCGACCCCAAGCATATTATGAGTGCCTAAAGCGCCAGCTTTCATGGTTTGAATTGGTAGATTGGTATAACCGTAGGGGGAAAGAGGATTTGGACTGGCTGGTGAGGCAAAATGCATGACCGCGTCCACTTTGCCGCCTGGAACAAAAATAAAATTGGCAACATCATGGCGAACGAAGGTGAAGTTCTTGTTTCCAGAAAGATGCGCAAGGTTATCAGGGTTACCGGTAATAAAATTATCCATTCCTATGACTTCATGACCTTCAGCGAGCATGCGTTCGCAAAGGTGGGAGCCTAAGAATCCTGCAGCTCCAGAGATAAGAGTTCGCATAGTATCCTCTCTATCTACGAAATCAAACTTAACGCCAATCGACCATGGTGATTAAACCGTCGCCAGTAATTTGCTGACTCTGGTTGTTGGTCGTGTTTACCAAATAAAGGTTGTTCTGGTATATCACTGCCAGCCAAAGAGAGCCATCCATTGGCTTTGGCGACCATACCATTTCTTGGGGTTGGATGCCAGGAGAGCCCTGCGCCGGGAATACTTCATGTTGGTTTGATCCATCCTGATCCATTAACATAATCCGGTAATTACTGGTTTCACTCTGGTCTTTGAAAACCGATTGCAGATAAGCAACCTGATAATTCCCCTGTCCATTTACGGGAGACGGCTTAGGATAGGCGAACATGCCGCTCTGATTGACGAGCGTTAACGAGGTGTTGCCGCCTTCCAGCAGGATGGCTGCGAGATTAAAGAGCGGAGACGCTTCATTGTTGGTAAGCCCGGACATTGGCGCGTGCAAAGTGGTGTAGAGAATGGCGTGGTCGGTTGACCATCCCAACCCGGGTACCCAGGCCCAATCACTGCCGGTTTGATATGGAATGATTTCGACCAATGGTTCGAGGGTTTTCTTATCAAGGTTGACCAGCCCAATTCCATCCGGCCGTGCATAAGCCAATAATTTCCCGTCTGGCGACCATGCATACGTGGTGCCCCACCAGCCATAAATCCCGCCAGAACTGGAATCCAGGACTTTTTCCTGACGAACAATGGTACCGCCGGAACCAAATGTAAGCTTATTCAAGTCGTTATTTGCCTGCCATCCAGGCGAAGCAGGGCGCGGTTCTACGGTGGAATAAATGATTGTCAGACCGCTGCCTGGAACCCAATCGGCAAAGTGAACAACATTCTTAACTTTTAAATTTAACGGACGGGCATTATCCTGATCGAGACTGATTGCCCATAAGGTGTTGATATCGGAGGAACTTTGGGCCGCTTTGCGGGTAAAAAGCAGCCAGGAGGCATCTTGCGATAACCGCAGGATTCTTCCATCCAGGTCGCCTGTGGTTACTACCGGGCGCCGGTTTCCGGTTGTCTCTTCCATTAACCAGGCATTGCCGCCTGTCAGGTAAACCAATCGGCCGGGAATTGGAGCGGGGCTGAACGGCGCTTGTACGCCAACCATCAGGATTTCAGGTTGTGCTTCGACCAAGGTATCCACTTTAAAAACCGTGCGGGAGACTTCCAGGTCATTTTCGTAGAGAATTCGGTAAGTTGTCTGTTGCGACCCGTTGCTTCCCGCCTGGATAAGAACAGTTTGCCCCTCGGGTAATGATTCATTGCGGACCGTCTGCCGTTCAAAAGGAACTGTACTTTCCTGGATCTCGAATTCTTCCCGAACCCTAGTCACTCGAATCGTGCTGCCTTCTGCCAGGATGGTAAAGCTTGGCGGGTCGACACGATCCAGTTCCGACAAATTTATTTTTGCCGCATCGAGTGCATATTGCACCGATGACCCTGGCGGCACTTCCAGTTGCCTGGTCTCGCCGGCAGCGATGATTTGAACATGAATGGTTGCTGGCACTGTGGCCGTCGGCGAAGTGCATCCTGATATGGCGAAGAGGATGATTGCAGCCATTACCAATAACCCGGCGGTTTTTCCAGGTAGAATGTTCGTTGGAAGGGTTTTTAGACGCAGCAACATAGAAAGGACTTAAAAAATGATTGAATCAGGTATAATCAGCTTATTCTTTAATAACTTGTCTATTATAGCATGAGTGACCTTTCAGAAACCCAGCATGATTTACCATTAGAAGCGCGTATTGAAGCGCTTTTATTTGTTGCATCCATACCTGTGAGTATCAGTCAACTCGCCGAAGCATTGAATTGCGCCCCGAATGAAGTGGAGCAAGGGATTCGTTCACTGGATGGGCTGTACACGCATCGCGGGTTGGCTCTCCAACGCCATGAAGGGCGAATCCAATTGACCACCCATCCAGTCGCAGGCGAGATTATTGAACGCTTTTTAGGTCTTGAGGCGAACCAGCGCCTGAGCCGGGCGGCACTGGAGACTTTGGCAATCATCGCCTACCGCCAACCGGTTACACGCCCTGGCGTGGATGCCATCCGCGGGGTCAATAGCGACGGAGTCATCAAGTCACTGTTAAGTAAAGGCCTTATCCAGGAAGCTGGAAGAACAGAAGGCCCTGGCAGACCGATTCTCTACGGCACTACTGCAGCTTTCTTGCAACATTTCGGCTTGAAATCGATTGGAAATTTGCCAGCCTTTGATGTGGAGGAAGTTACCATCTCAGACGAGAACCGTTTGTTAAAGGATTGATTTGAATGGCTGAAGAGCGTTTGCAAAAGATTTTGGCGAAGGCCGGTTTCGGTTCACGCCGTTCTTGCGAGGAAATAATATCGGCCGGGAGGGTGAGGGTTAACGATAAGGTGGCCATTCTTGGTACCAAAGCGGATCCCGAAACGGATTCGATTACGGTTGACCGGCAGGCTATTCCGAAGCTTGAACGAAAAATTTATATTGCCCTGCATAAACCGCGCGGCGTGCTTTCTGACGTCGATCCAAAAGACCCGCGTCCGACCGTTCTGGGTTTAGTTCCGGTATCCGCCCACCTTTTTGCAGTTGGACGGTTAGATCTGGATAGCGAAGGGTTAATTCTACTTACCAACGATGGCGAACTTGCAAATCGACTCACACATCCGCGTTATGGACATGAGAAAGAATATCGCGTCCTGGTGGCGGGAAAACCGGATAATGAACAACTGGCAGCCTTGCGCAGGGGAATTGTTCTCGAGGATGGCTACCGGACAGCTCCAGCGCAGGTGACTGTTGAATCTGAAGCTGGGAAAGGCACCTGGGTGCGTTTTATCCTGCGTGAAGGCCGGAAACGACAAATCCGCGAAATGGGTTCGCGCATCGGACTGCCCGTATCTCGCATTATCCGTGTTCGGATTGGAACGCTGTTGTTGGGAAACCTAAAAGCTGGCGAATGGCGTTATTTGACGCTAAAAGAAATCGATGGGTTGAAGACGCAATCTGCAACCATGCGCAAACCGGTCAACATCCGCCGGGCTGGAATTCGATAATAAAATCCCGCTCTTCAAAGAGCGGGATTTTCTATGTTCTGTTTTTTTATTCCCCTGGCGGCAGCGCTTTTTGGATTCTTGTTACCATTTCAGGCGAGATGGCTGTTTCTTTTACCCGTTTGCGGAAAAATTCCTTGGCTTTTTCTCCCAACAGGGCTGGAACCGGCGCTCCTTCGACATTCATGGTGACATTTTTATTAAAGAAGATCAAAGCCGCCTGGACCTCAGGTAGGGCTGTATCTGGAAATTCTTTTTCCAGGAATTTCTTTACCTGGTTGATTCCATATTGTGTTTCGAGATCAGGACGGCCCATGCTTTCCTGGCCGAACATTTTCAGGAAGAAATTCCCGCCTTTTTGAACCCAACGATTCTTGGAAGAATTGTATGAAATGGCGCCTCCCTGGAAATAGGGCATCAAAACCCAGACTCCAGCTGGTCCGATCAGCATGTGATTGACTGGGCCGGAATAGTGATAAAGCGTGAATTTATCTTCCAATCCTTTGAGTGACGCGGTAAGAGCCTCATCCGGGCGAGGCGATTTGCCAAATTTATTGGAATAAGACATGCCCACCTGCGAGAGCAGGAAGCCGATCACCAGGGCGGTCAAAGACCAGGTTAATGCATTTGGCGCAACAAAAGTGATGTAAAGGCCGATGCCAAGAATGGCAAGACTGCCAAAGGTGGTATAGCGCGCAATTTTTTGGTTGCGGTTGATAAGTTTCGTGTTCGAGGCGATTTTCATAAAGAGACCTTTATTCCTTTACTTCTGTTTCGGTTGTTCGAGCCAGCTTATCCTGGATGGCAGACCGGATAGCATCCAGCAAATGGGCTTCGACTGCTTGATGGGCGATATTCATGCCGGATACGAGGGCATGCGCATCTGAGCGGCCGTGACCCACAAAGACCAGACCGTCAATTCCAAGCAGTGGTGCAGCCCCAACCTCGCGGGGATCCATCATCTTTTTAATTCTTCCAAAGGCTGGCTTAACCAACAATGCGCCTACCTTTCGAGTTATATTTGCAGTCAATTCCTCTTTTAATACATCCGTGATCATTTTCGCCACTGATTCACTGGTTTTTAGTAAAATATTGCCAGTAAAACCGTCAGTGATCACCACATCCGCCTGTCCGCCGAACAGCTCTTTGGCTTCGACATTGCCGATAAAATTTAATCCTGCGTTTTCCAATAAATGAAAAGCATCTTTTATCAGTTGATTGCCTTTGCCTGCTTCCTCGCCGTTGGAAAGTAAACCGATGCGCGGAAAGGGCTTGGACAGCACTTTTTCAGCATACACGCTACCCATGACAGCGAACTCGACCAGGAATTCTGGGCGGCAATCTGCGTTTGCGCCGATATCCAATACAACGCAGTGGCCGGTGCGGGTTGGAAACATGGCGGTCAGGGCAGGGCGTGAAACGCCTTTGATGCGGCCCAGGGTTCGCAAGGCGTTGAACATGACTCCGCCTGTATTACCCGCTGAAACGAAGGCTTGTCCTTCACCATTCTTGATTAACTCAAGGCCGACTGCCATGGAGTTGCGTGGTTTCCGTTTGACTGCTTCAACAGGCTTCTCGTGCATTTCAAGGATATCCGGGGCATCAACGATACGCACCCGACGATTCGACGGATCGGCTGATTTCAGTTTCGGCGCTAAAATCGCTTCGCTTCCCACCAGGAGCACATCTTCATCGTATTGCCTGCCAGTTTCAATGGCCGCCTGAACTTCCGGATCGGGGTAACGGTCGCTTCCCATGGCATCCAGGATTAATGGCATATCACACTCCTTAAGGATTGTTCATTGATCGCAAGGTTTGAGATCGGTTTTTTCAACTGGGCTTCCTTGACAGGTTAGGGATGCAAGATATAATAACGCTACTCTAGCGCTGGTGCTGGAATTGGCAGACAGGCATGGTTGAGGGCCATGTGCCGCAAGGCGTGGGGGTTCAAGTCCCCCCCAGCGCACTCGAGTGCCGCGAAAGCGGCATTTTTGTTTTAACCATCGAAATTTCCGTTATAACTTTCGGTCTACGATATATTCGGCCAGATCGACAAGTTGTGAGCGCTCAAAACTGTCAGGCAAACCCGAGAGAAATTCTACAGCTTTTTGGATAAATTGCCGGGCTTCTGCTAATGCCAGGCGAGGGGCGTTGCTGGTTTGAATGGCTTCAACAAGCCGTTCCAACTGTCCGTCATTTTGAATGCATTTGCCGCGGGTAAATTGCTCGATCAATGAATCCTCGGGATGCGTTTCTGAGTAAAGGATCGTTGGCAAGGTGATCAATCCCTGGCGTAAATCGCCACCGACAGGTTTGCCCAACGTGGCTTGCTCGCCGGTGAAGTCAAGGATGTCATCAACGATTTGAAAAGCCATCCCGATGTTGTATCCAAATTGTCCCATCCGCTCGACAATCGATTTGTCAACCGGACTGAGCAAAGCCGCTGACGCAGCCGATGTTTCAAATAACGAAGCGGTTTTTGCGTAGATACGGGTGTAATATTCAGCCCGATTGATCTGGCAACGGCTGTTAAACATCTGCGCAATTTCACCATTAACAATGGCTGACAATGTAGCAGAGAATAAGTGCATTACGGGAATGGAATTCGTGTCTGCGGCCAATTTTGCTGCCCGTGCAAATAGAAAATCGCCGGTAAGCACAGTTGCTCCTGGAGTCCATTGGGCATTTAACGTTGGAATTCCACGCCGAAGGAGAGAGCTGTCAATCAGATCATCGTGAACCAGGGTGGCGGTGTGTAATAATTCTATGGCGGCAGCCATAGTCAGCAGACGTTGTTTCTCTGCGCCTAGCATACGCCCAGAAAACAGCGTCAAAGTCGGGCGCATTCGTTTTCCCCCCGATGACAGAAGATGCTCCAAAGCCGATTTAAGATCCTGCTGATAGCCGTCAGCTTGTGAAAGGATCAGCCCCTCAATGGCTTGAATGTCCTCCTGCACAGGGATGAAAAAAAGCTCAGAGGGGTTCAAGAATGATTTCTCCAATTAAATAACCGGTTGGCGTTATTTGAAGTGATCTCCGCGACTTGTGTTGCAGGAACCTGCTTTAACTCAGCGATCTTTTGGGCAACCAGGGCTACAAATGCCGGTTCATTTCGCCGGCCACGATGAGGATGCGGGGCAAGATAAGGCGCGTCCGTTTCAAGAAGGACAGCTGATAAGGGCAATTCGCTCACCATTCTCTGACGATCTAGTGCATTTGTAAAAGTCACCGGCCCACCAATTCCTATAAAAAAAGATTTTTCCGCGAGTTTCTTGGCAGTAGACAATTCATCTGAGAAAGCATGAAATACCCCGGGATGAGATTGGATTGGGTTTCCTTTTTCCGTCAAGCCATTATGCCATTCAGCAAGAATCGACCATAATTCCTGCATTGACTCGCGGTTATGCAATACGACGGGCAATTGCAGCCTTGCCGAGATTTCAAGCTGTTCCTTCAGGATTTCGATTTGCAGGTCGCGCGGCGCACGATCTCGATAAAAATCCAAACCAATTTCTCCAATAGCGACAACTTTCGGGTGGCTGGCAAGGGTCATTAACTCTTGCAGCGTGGTTGCATCCCAGAGTAGTGCTTCGTTGGGGTGAATTCCGACTGCAGCGTAAATGCGTTCATCATCCTCTGCCAGGTGGACGGCCAGCCTGCTCGTTTCTAAATCAATTCCTGGAACCAGGATTCGATCCAGACCAGCCTCCCAGGCACGTGCGATTACGCTTTCGAAATCTTCCTGAAATGCCGTTTTAAGGTTCAGATGGCAGTGCGTATCACTTAGTCCAAGCAATCAGGATAACCCCGCAATTTTCAATCCATCCTGCAAAATTGCCGGAACTGCCTTCGCGTTGGTTGTCTCACAATAAACCCGCATGATGGGTTCGGTACCGGAAAAACGAATTAGGAGCCAGCCCCCATCTTCCAGAATGAACTTGTAGCCATCCGTGGTATTTAGCCCGGTTACCTTCATCCCTCCAATTTTCTCCGGTTTGGCATCCAGAATGCGTTGTTCCCGTGCTGCACGGTCGCCAGAAAAAGTGCGGTCAATACGGTCATAGTAATGTCCGCCTACTTTGGCAAAAAGAATTGCAAGTAATTCGGAAGGCTTTTTCTGCAACCGCACCATCATATCCAGTATGTAAAGGCCAGCCAAAATGCCGTCCCGTTCTGGCACGTTGCCCCTAAAAGCATAACCGCCGGATTCTTCACCGCCAATCATCGCATCGGTTTCCAACATCTTTGGGGCTACATATTTAAAGCCCACGCCGGTTTCATAAACGGGCACGCCGTAAATCTTTCCCAATTTTTCCAGCATGCTGGTTGTGGAAAGGGTTTTGACGATTGCGCCGCGTTGTTTACGGACTTCCAGCAAATAGAGCGCAAGCAGAGCATAAACCTGTAATTGGTTGATGAATTGCCCTTTTTCATCACCTAAACCGACGCGATCCGCATCGCCATCCGTGATCAGCAAGACATCTGCGGCCAAATCCACGGTTGTTTTAAGGCCGACATCAATATTTGGCGGGATGGGTTCGGGACGTTTCATTTCAGGGAAAATCGGGTTGCGGGTATTATGAATTTCAGTGACCTGCGTCTTGCCGCCCTCGAGTAGGCGAGAGAACCAACCCGCACCGTTACCCCACATGACATCAACCACAACATTTAAACCTGCATCTTTAATGGGTTGCAGGTCAATCAGGTCTTTTAGATGCTCGATGTAATTCGGCGCTGGATCAAAAATTACTACTTTCCCGGCTGCCTCGGCATCTGCAAATATCACCCGCTTGACTTGTTCTTCCGATTCAGGTATGAGCCGTTCAATTTCCTTGAGTCCTTGCGGGTCAATCGCACCGCCAAATTCATTGCGCACTTTAAACCCGTTATCCGTCGGCGGATTATGCGAGGCTGTAATATTGACCGCTCCAGCAGCCTTGCGGTTCACGACTGAAAAAGCGATTACCGGGGTGGGGGTTGGGCCATCTGTCAGGTATACCAAAAAGCCATTTGCAACCAATACCTCAGCAACCGCACGAGCAAAAAACTCGGAAAGAAACCGCTTATCATGTCCTACGACAATCCATTGACCCTGTTTGCCTGCCTGGATCATATAGGACGCAAAACCTTGTGTGCAGCGGCGGACATTTTCAAAAGTGTAATCTTCAGCGATTGCGCCGCGCCAGCCATCCGTACCGAAAACAATTTTTTGGGCCATGTTTTTTTCCCCAAATAAGGTGTGAGATTATGACTGATCCGAGTAATTATAGCAGGTGATTGCCATCCTTGAAAGTTTTTCGTCTGAATAACAACATGCTATAATCTAAAACCTTCCATTAATCAGACGGGAGTTGAAATGTCGGATCTTAACACAAAGGTTTACCTCGATTATGCGGCAACAACACCTGTAGATGCGCGGGTTTTACAGGAAATGTTGCCTTTCTTTACTGAGAAATTTGGCAATCCTTCATCGGTTCACGGCATAGGTCAAATCGCCGACGCGGCGTTGGAAAATGCCCGAGCCAAAGTGGCAAATCTCCTCGGGGTACGTTCTGAAGAGATCCTTTTTACAGGTGGCGGCACCGAGAGCGATAATTTGGCCCTTCGAGGGGCTGCCATGGGCCAGCGCCGATCCAGGAATGCCTATCACATCCTGCTCAGTCCGGTGGAACACCATGCCGTTCTCCATACCGCCCAACAATTGGAGGAGTACTATGGCTTTGATGTTGAATTGCTGCCGGTAGACCAATTCGGGCGTGTCGATCCGCAGGATGTCAAGGCCAGCATCCGACCCAACACGGCGCTGGTATCGGTCATTTATGCCAATAATGAAATTGGAACAATCAATCCCATTAAGCAAATCGGCCAGGTTTGCCGGGAGGCTGGGGTGTTGTTTCACAGCGACGCCGTTCAAGCGGCAGCCCACCTGGCGATGGTTTCGACGGCCGAAGATGTTGATCTGCTTGCCATTGGTGCGCACAAATTTTACGGCCCGAAAGGCGTGGGTGTATTATTTGTGCGGCGCGGGGTTGAAGTCATTCCAACCCAAACCGGCGGAGGACAGGAATACAATTTACGGGCTGGAACTCAGAACATTCCATACATTGTTGGTATGGCAAAAGCACTGGAGTTCGCCCAAACTGAACGTGCAGAATGGCAAAAGCGATTATCTGAAATGCGTAATCGCCTCATTGAACGGGTGCTGGAAGAAATCCCGCAATCCCGTCTGACTGGCCATCCAGTTGACCGTCTGCCGAATCACGCCAGTTTTGTTTTCAAGGGTATTGATGGAAACCAATTGTTGATGATGTTGGATGCTGCCGGTTTTGCCTGTTCTTCCGGCTCGGCGTGTAAAGTTGGCAATCCAAAACCATCGGAGGTGTTGGAGGCGATCGGAATATCGCCAATTTGGAACAAGGGTTCCTTGCGGGTCACCCTTGGGCACAGCACTTCACCGGATCACATCGATCAGTTTATGGAAGTTTTGCCCAGCACCATCCAGCAGCTAAGAAAATTATCGGTAGGTTGATATGAGTGATAAACCATCTGTGGTCGTCGGAATGAGCGGCGGCGTAGATAGTTCTGTGGCGGCAGCATCATTGGTCTCACAAGGCTATCGGGTCACTGGCGTGATGCTGCGTCTTTGGTCGCAACCCTGTATGGAAGAAAGTAACCGCTGTTGTACGCCGGAAGCCATGGCCCAAGCCAGGCGGATCGCCGCGATGCTGGGCATTCCTTTTTACGCTCTCGACGTCCAGGAACGATTTCGCAATACGGTGGTTGAATCCTTCATTCAAGGCTATGAAAACGGCCTCACACCAAATCCATGCCTGGTTTGCAACCGCGAGATTCGCTGGGGATTTATGCTGGATCAAGCCCTGGCGCTGGGTGCGGATTTTTTGGCAACCGGCCACTATGCCCGGGTTGAACGAGGCGAGGACGGCGATATCCGCTTATTCAAAGCAGTCGATCCAAATAAGGATCAATCCTATGTGTTAAGCGGATTGAACCAGGAACAATTACGCCATTCCATGTTTCCGCTGGGAGGTTTGAAGAAAAGCGAAGTACGCGAGTTAGCCAGGCAGTTCTCCCTCCCTGTGGCTGAGCGGGCTGATTCCCAGGATTTATGCTTTTTGGCCGGCGGCGATTACCGCGAATTCTTGCTTCGGTACGCTGATAAGGGAACCAGGCCGGGTAAGATCGTAACCCGTCAGGGAAATGTGCTTGGCGAGCACCAGGGATTGTCCGCTTTCACCATCGGCCAGCGTAAGGGTCTTGGTATCGCTGCGCCTGAGCCTTTCTATGTTCTTGAAAAGAATCTGGCGGAAAATACGCTGGTGATTGGTTATGAGAAGGAATTGGGTCAATCGACTTTAAGAACCGGTGTGGTTAATTGGATATCTGGAAGAGCGCCGGTAATGGATTTGCGCGTCCAAGTGAAAATACGCTACCGCGCTGACCTAGCTTGGGGTATATTACATCCAATGCAGGATGGTAGTTCTGTGGTCGAATTCGAACGGTCAATGCGCGACATCACAGCCGGGCAGCAGGCTGTATTTTATGATGGCGATCAGGTATTGGGTGGGGGCATCATTCAACCCTGAGGAGGGGATATGACACCGCAGTCAATTTTATTTGGAGTACTCATTTCCACGCTGATTGGCGCACTCTTTCATTTGTGGCGCGGGGGTGGTTTGTCCAAACTCATCCTCTATATACTACTGAGCTGGCTGGGTTTTTGGGGCGGCCATTTGCTGGCAGCCAGCCTGAAATGGAATTTTGCTGCAATCGGTCCCTTGAACCTCGGAATGGGAATCCTAAGCGCGATTGTGGTGCTGGCAATCGGTTACTGGTTAAGCCTGGTAAAAATTGAGAAGCAATAATTGATTTGGAGGAATGATGTTTCGAATTGAATCTTTGCTCTCGGCGCGACTGTTTATCTCTCCAAAACTGGTAGAGGATCGCATATATTTTATTTCCAATCAATCAGGCCACCTGAGCCTTTATGTGATGGATTACGGCGGCAGCGTTCCCGAGCCATTGCTCCCGCCGCAAATTGCGCTCCAAAACCCTCATTTGATTGGCGGCGAACCGTTCTATGTTTTTCCTGAACTGAACCAAATTCTGGTGATGATCGATAAGGATGGCGATGAAAATTATCAACCTATGCTGATTCCCCTCGAAGGCGGTTTTCCTGAACCGGCTTTCAGGGGCTTTTTTGAAGGAACGCGTGTCCATTTGGGTCATTGCGATGCGGACAGCAAAATGGTTTACCTTGCTGCCGAGTCGCGTACTGCCGAATTGGTTGCTACCTACCAGGGCAATCTTGCAACTGGCGAACTCATCAATATTGCTGAAACACCCTGGGGTACTTATCCAGAGGGATATTCAAAGGATCATCAGCGGCTGCTTTTGAATGAGGGATACACATTTGGCGACACCGTGATTTCTTTGTGGGAAAAAGGCAATGGTATCCGCGTTTTAATGGGGAAACCCATTACAGAGCGGGCTGAAGGCGAGCAGGTGCCGCTTTTCGGTTTTTCGAGCTTGAATTTCTCGCCGGATGATAAATCCGCCATTTTCCTGACATCCTTTTTTACAGATACGTATTCACCTGCCTTTTTGGATTTGAAACGACCGGATGGCATGAAACCGATTAAAGTTAATGGTTTGGTGCATCGCGGTGCAGGAGAAATGACTGGCATCTACCACTTGAGCGGTACGCGCTATGTTTTGGATTACAACATCGATGGTGTTTCTTGGTTATATGAAACAACCTTTGATGCCGTCTCAAACGATTTCAAGGTCGATTCTGTGCTTGTAGGTACAGGACCTCTGGCGAACGGAATGCTTGAATCGTTTCATTACGATCATACTACCGATCGTTACATCTTATCTTTCTCGTCGGCCACTTCTCCGACCCAGATCTATACGATCGCGGGGAACAAACGGGATCAGATTGTTCGACACACCAATGAAAAAGTGCTGGGAATCGCAAATCACCTCCTTTCAGGGGGAGAGGATGCATCCTTCACATCCTTTGACGGAACGCGAATTTCAGCCCGGCTGTATATGCCAGCGAAAGAATTAGGCTTTTCAGGTGCGCGTCCGCTGGTTTATTATGTTCACGGCGGACCGCAGGGCCAGGAACGCCCTGATTTTTCCTGGTTCTCGATGCCGTTGATTCAATTTCTGACGGTCAATGGTTTTGCCGTGTTCGTTCCAAACGTCCGCGGCAGCACGGGTTATGGGTTGAATTACACCAAACAAGTGGACCGCGATTGGGGCGGCCAAGACCGTCTTGATCATGTGGCAGCCTTGAAAAAATTGGAGGACGACCCGCGGGTTGATGTCCATCGAGCAGGGGTGGTTGGCCGCTCGTATGGGGGCTACATGACCCTGACCCTGGCCGGCCGCCATCCGGAATTATGGCAGGCTGCCGTCGATATGTTTGGGCCGTTTGACCTGATTACATTTTCCGAACGCATTCCTGAAACCTGGAAACCGTATTTTCGCATTGCACTGGGCGACCCGGTGACGGATGCGGATTTTCTGAAAGACCGCTCGCCTAAAACGCACATCGAAAAGATCACCTGTCCGTTATTGGTAATCCAGGGCAAAAACGATCCGCGGGTCGTTGAACGCGAATCGCATGATCTGGTCGATTACCTTCGATCGATTGGCAAGCAGGTGGATTACCTGATGTTCGATAACGAAGGCCATGATGTGCTGAAATATGAAAACCGGGTACGCTGTTATAACGAGATCACTGAATTCTTCAAGAAAACATTAAAGCCTTAAGGGAGCATCGATTGGCCTGGACATTACACGGCACAAACGCCAGTGAAGGCGATTTAGTTCAACTGGTGGGATTGCGGCATAAGAACTTTTTAGTGCGGTTAGTGGCGGGCGGCGTTTTTCAATCGCACCGCGGGGTAATTCAACACAACGATTTGATCGGAAAGCCTTGGGGAAGCCAGATTTTTAGCCACAATGGCAGCCCGTTCTTTCTATTGCAGCCAGCCCTGGGTGACGTCATCCGGGAATTGCCGCGCAATACCCAGATCCTGTATCCAAAGGATATCGGGTACATTTTAGTAAACATGGGTATCGGTCCGGGACAGCATGTCATGGAAGCCGGAACAGGATCCGGGTCCATGACGACAGCATTTTCGTTTGCGGTTGGCAAAGAGGGGCACGTCACATCCTATGAAGTCCGCCAGGAAATGCAGACCCTCGCTCGCCGAAATCTTGAGCAGCTTGGGCTTGATGAACGTGTGACATTTAAATTGCGCGATATCCAGGAAGGATTCGACGAAACTGGTGTCGATGCTTTTTTCCTGGATGTACAAAACGCCTTCGATTATATCCCCCAGGTTCGCAAGGCTTTGAAACCGGGGGGTTTTTTCGGTGCCATTGTACCCACAGCCAATCAGGTGATCCGATTATTAAACGAGTTACGTATTAATCGGTTTGCATTCATCGATGTATTGGAAACAATTTTGCGCTTCTATAAGCCGGAAGCGCAACATTTCCGGCCAGTTGACCGCATGGTGGCACACACCGGTTATCTTGTTTTTGGCCGGCCAATCATTGAAGATGAATCGCACCTATCCGCCGAATTGCTGCGCGAAGCAGGTTTAGAGGAAAACGCTGATATTGAATCTGAATCTGTGGGCGAGGGAGAAACATCTGAAACAGAAGAATGACGAAATCAACGCGTAGGCTGACAGTGGCACATATGTTTTCAGACCTTCATTTCGCTTCTCTGGTGGAGAAACGCCTGGTGCAAGCGTCCAACAAGCAGCCAGATTTGCCGTTGGAGGATCATCGAAAAGCCGCGGTATTGCTTCCATTGCTATGGGACCGTGGCGAATGGCATTTGCTGTTTATCCGCCGGTCAGTTAATGTGCAGGACCACAAAGGACAGGTAGCCTTTCCAGGGGGATCCATTGAGCCGGAAGATGAAAATGCAACCGCGGCTGCATTAAGAGAAACCTGGGAGGAAATCGGATTATCGCCGGAATCAATCCAAATCTTGGGTCAGATGTCTGGCAGAAATACGATTACACGGTTCTTCATTACCCCGATCGTCGGAGTCATCCCATGGCCTTTTCCAATCAGAATGCAGACCAGTGAAGTCAGCCGTGTCTTTACAATTCCTTTGAATTGGCTGGCAAAACCCGAAAACCATACCCTTAAGGAAGTGATCCGTCCCAACGGAGCCCGCGAACCGGTCTATTATTTTGATGAATACGACGGCGAATTATTATGGGGAATAACCGCCGCAATGACACTCCATCTTCTTCACCTGGTTACTGAATAGAAAAAACCAGAGCAGGATTCTCCTGCTCTGGTTTTTTGTAGGCTTGAGTCGGGATTACTCCTCGGCTTCTTCTTCCTTCTTGCCGCGTTCAATAATTTCCGGTTCAGCTGCGCCGGCTTCAACAGCCACTTCTTCAACAGCCTCTTCCTTGGTCGCGGTGGCAACCACGATGATCTCATCGCCGTGAGTAAGAATTTCTACTTTATCAGGCGTGGGAACATCGCGAACAAATATTGCATCACCGATCTTGACCAGGCTGGAAACATCCACCACAAAGCTTTGCGGAAGATTCTGAGGCAGACATTCAACTTCCAATTCTGTCACGTTATGGACGATGTTGGCATTGAAGTCTTTGATAGCCGGAGCCAGACCGACCAGGTCGATGGTAACGGCTGCCTTGATTTTTTCAGTGAGCGATACGGCTAGAAAATCCACATGAAGGAGAGCATTCTTGACAAAATCACGCTGTTTTTCACGCACGAGGGTGGAGAATTCCTTGCCGTCCACGTTAATCGTGACAAGGCTCGACCCCGTGAGGGTGGAAAGAATGCGGGTCGCGTCGCGGATATCCATTTCAATGGCGACGGGTTCAACATGGTGTCCATAAATCACGCCCGGGAGCTTGCCAGCCCGGCGCAGAACGCCGACTTTTTTTCCGGTCACGGTACGGTGTGTTGCTGTAATGACTACTTTTTCCATTTCTCTTTTTCCTTCGAGCGCCTCTCACCCGATTGGGTTACCTTCGCTCTGTAGATTATTTTCCTGATTAACCAGGAAATTATGCGAAAGGATATTTTACGCGCATATCAAGCCGTCGTCAAGATCCTGCCCCTTTGGCTGAAATGAACAGTGCCAACCAGGTGCCATACAGGATGGCAAGTGTTCCCAGAAGCAGCAACCCGCGATTGACCCATCGAAGTACGGGTTTGGTTGGGTTCAGGTCCAAAATGATGCTGCGAAGTCCCAGCAAAGCATGCGAAACAACAAAAACAAGAAATAATACTTCCATGACGATGATGGCCGGGTTTTGATAATAAGCCAGCACATCCGCATATGAAAGCAATCCGCCAGGCGCAACCAGATGGTTAACCCAGAAATGGATTCCCAGTACTACGACGATAAGCAAACCGGCTACGGTTTTTATCAGCCACAACCAGGTGCCTTCTTGCTGTTTCGAGTTCGAGTTGTACATTATTTCCGGCTCCTAGTGGTTGAATAACATGCTTTTGGCGAAGAAAAACAGGCAGGCAACTGCCACAATCATCAAACCGATAAATAACTGTTTCTGATAGCGCGTGCCGATGCCAAAACTATTTAAAGCAATCCGGATTCCATTGAGGCCGTGAATCAAGCCAGCGGCGATCACAAGTAGTTCGCCTATTAGGATAACCGGCGTTTTGGCGAGTTTAATGAAACCGTTGTAGGCCTCGGGACCGCGGGCTAGATTTCCGAGAGCGAAAAGGTGCAGGATCAGATAGAGTGTCAAACCAAGAGCAGTTATCCTGTTGAGGATAAAAGCCCAGGTGCCCAACTGGCGATGGCGCGGGTCAAACCAGCGAATTAAGTTGTTGCGGTCGGATACATTTTTCATTTTGGAGAATTCCTACCGTGAAAAAAGTTTTTGTATCTGCTGGCGAAGGATGATTTTGCGCATATCCATAATACGCCATCCCGGATCGACATTTGAGGGACAGACGGCTGTACATTCATATGCGCTGTGACACCGCCAGACTCCATCCTGTTGATCGGTAAGCGAAATCATCGCAGCATCGTTGGTTTGGGTAAACGTTTGTTGGGCAGCCGCAAGAACAGCCGGACCCAAATAAGCCGGGGTAGTGAGTGCAACCGGGCACGCACTGATGCACATTCCGCATTCCAGACAATCCGCCAGCCGCTCGAAATTTCCGTCTGTCCGTCCCTGTTGTTTCTTTTCAAACGGTAAACAAGCCTCGTCCAGGGGCAAAACTTGCGCAAATTTCGCGTCGTCCATCCGTAAATAGAATTCTCCCATATCGACGACCAGATCGCTCAAAATGGGGAAATTACGCAAAGGCTCAATGCGAACACGGCCGTTATTGTGCGTAATCTGCCGGATTGGTGTAATACAGGTCAGTTTTTCAATACCGTTGACTCGCATACCGCAAGCACCGCAGGTGGAATGATGGCAGGCATGACGGAAAGTCAGGCTGCGGTCATTGAAAGCCCAGATGCGTTCAATGACATCCAGGATGTATTCAGCCGGATCGACTTCCATCGGGAAAGCGTCAAAATGAGCAGGTTGGCCGGTTTTTTGCCGAAAAATATGAAACGTCACTTGCCATTTTTCATCGCTCATGATTAATTTCTTGCTCCAATGTAATATTGCCGGTAAGAATCCAATTCCAGGTCCTCCGTTTGGCAGATGGCTGGAACGCCGAGCTTCTGACAGACCAGATCGGCTGTCTTTTCCGCCATAAGCCGGCAGGTGGTTGCTTTGCCGCCGGTGATGGTAAATAAACCTGGTGCACCCTGTTCTTCATGGTCAAAACACTTGAAAGTCCGTGTCAGACTGCGGGTATCCCCCTGCGAGGCTATCAACGGCCGTGCCGACATCCAGGCTCCGCGCATTTGTGCACCCTTTACGGCAGGCACTAATTCAGCCGCCCGGTCGTGCATTAATTGCACTTGCTCGTGGAAAACTGGGATGTAATCTACATCGTCATGATCAAAAGATGTTGTGCCGATTAAAACCATTCGGCGCTGTGGGACAAGGATGTCGCCATCATCCGGGATGCAAAGCCGGTTAATCACCCGTTGGACCAGGCGCTGGTCGTACGCCAACATGATCCCGGGCGTGGGACGTACTGGAACTGTGACATCGACCAAGGCGGTGATTTTTCCCGCCCACACGCCTGTTGCATTGATCACCACATCCGCTGCGATATCGTGAATTTTATTTTCATGCCGATTAAGGTATTGAAGACCTGTGATCCGACCGGTATCAGAGTGCGAAAGTTGCGTCACCTCGCAATAGGAATGGAATTCAGCACCAAACCGTCGGGCTGTGGCAGCGAATGCAAGTGCCAGGCGGAGCGGATCGAATGAGCCGTCAGGTACCGTAAACGCCTTTAACAAAGCTGGATTCAAATTAGGTTCGAGTTTAATCGCCTGACTAGGTGTCAATTCCTCAATTTCGATTCCACATTCTGTCGCACCCTTTGCAAACCGGGCGCCATATGCAACATCCGAATCATTCAATGCAATAAACAATCCGCCATTAAATTCGATGCATTGTTTGGCAATTCTACGCAGGATACGGTTTTCTTGAATGCATTCTTTTCCGGCTTCCACGTCATCAACGCAGTAGCGGCCGCCGCTGTGCAGCAAACCGTGCGTGCGGCCTGAGGTGCCAGCGCATATCTCGCCTCGTTCGAACAACTGCACCGCGAAACCGCGCATTTGCAAATCCAGCGCCAGTGCGCAGCCAGTAAAGCCGCCCCCGATAATGGCGGCATGGGGCTTGGAGTTTATTGTTTCATTCAACACTGGGAAATTCCTTTTAGGAAATGGTTATTCAACCCAATTGAGCGTCCGCGTTATCGCCTTTTTCCACCCTGCATAAAGCAAAGCCCGCTGTTCTTCGCTCATATCAGGTGTCCAAATGCGATCTTGCCCCCAATTATTGCGCAACTCGGAAAAACCGGACCAAAATCCTACTGCCAGGCCAGCTGCGTACGCAGCACCCAGTGCGGTAGTTTCCGTAATACGCGGTCGAACCACGGGAACATCCAGGATATCTGCCTGAAACTGCATCAGTAAATCGTTGACCACCATACCCCCGTCTACTTTCAGTGATTTTAATTTCACGCCGGAATCTTTTTCCATGGCGTCAAGGACCTCGCGAGTCTGGTATGCGGTCGCTTCCAGAGCTGCCCGCGCAAGGTGGCCGCGGTTGATGTATCGTGTCATCCCGACGATGGCACCGCGCGCGTCGCTGCGCCAATAGGGTGCGAATAACCCGGAGAATGCCGGAACGAAATAAATTCCGCCATTGTCCTCGACGCTCCGCGCCAGGAATTCGATCTCGGATGATTTGTCGATCATTTTGAAATTGTCACGCAGCCATTGAACCAGGGCTCCTGCCATGGCAATGGACCCTTCAAGGCAATAAACAGCTGGATATTCGCCGATCTTGTATCCCAGGGTGGTCAATAATCCGCTTTGGCTGGGAACAGGGGTGGTCCCGGTATTCATTAACATAAAACAGCCAGTGCCATACGTGTTTTTTGCTTCACCTGGTTCAAAACACGCCTGGCCAAAAATAGCTGCCTGCTGATCGCCCAGATCCCCGGCCACGGGTATGCCAGCCAAAGGGTGAGTGCAATAACCGAAAACCTTTGAAGATGCGCTTATTTTTGGCAGCATCTTCTTTGGAATATTCATTAAATCGAGGATTTCATCATCCCAGCGCAGGGTTTTAAGATCCATCAATAATGTTCTGGATGCGTTGGTTACGTCCGTGACATGGATGCCACCGCGTGGACCTCCGGTCAAATTCCAGATCAGCCAGGTGTCAATGTTGCCAAAAACCGCTTCGCCGGCTTCTGCCGCTTCCCGCAGACCGGGAATGTTATCCAGGAACCAGCGGATTTTTGGACCAGAAAAGTAGGTTGCCAAAGGCAAACCGGTTTTTTGACGGAAGCGGTCTTGACCGCCTTCAGAGGCAAATTGGTTGCACAACTGATCCGTGCGCGTATCCTGCCAGACAATGGCGTTTGCATAGGGTTTGCCGGTTAGTTTATTCCAAACGACGGTCGTTTCGCGTTGGTTCGTAATTCCAACCGCGGCCAGATCCTGGGGAGATAAATCCGATTTACGGAGGGCATTTTCGATTACTTCAAGAGTTTTATTCCAAATCTCAAGCGGATCGTTTTCAACCCATCCTGGTTTTGGATAAATTTGGAGGTGTTCTTTTTGATCTGCGCTGATGATATTGCCATTTTTATCGAATACGATACAACGCGTGCTGGTCGTTCCCTGGTCAATGGCGAGAATATATTTTGGCATTTACCCTCCCGGTGCGGGAAAACAGTCAATTTAATCTATAAAAGAAACGACACCTACTAAAAAAGTATACACCGCTTCAGCGCCGGGACTGCCAAAAATGGTAGTGTCCCATTTGGTCTGCCTCTGTATACTGTGGAGGTCGATGATGGCGGTAGATATTCTAAACGGTGACATGGAGGAACGATGGACACAGGTTTGTTTGCTTCTTTATCGGATGAAATCTCGGGTTTAATCGAGAAGATTGGCGGATCTGTTTTTACAATCGATGCCAGGCGGAAATTTCCGGCCTCGGGGTTCGCTTTCACCGAGGATCTAATCGTTACCGCTGACCATGTGGTGGAGCGCGAAGAAGGCATTTTGGTTGCTAATGGCAGTGACAGAATCTCAGCCACTTTGATCGGACGCGATCCGCATCACGATCTGGCTTTGTTGAAGGTAGAAGGCGGGAATTTATCTCCACTGCCTTTTGCAACTGCTCAGCCCAAGGTCGGTAGTTTGACAATCGCTCTGGCTCGCCCCGGACGGTACATCCAGGCAAGTTTTGGAATGTTATCTTCCAGCGGTGATTTGCCTGGCAGCCGGAAAGGTCAACCTGGCCGAACAATTTTGCGCGCTGAAGTTACTGCGCATCCGGGTTTTTCCGGCGGGCCTTTGATCGATTCGCACGGCAAGGTTCTCGGCTTAAATACTTCGGCAATTTCCATGGGCGGGCTCGCCACGCTTTCTGTTTCAATGATTAAACCTGTCATTGACCAATTGAGGGCTTTTGGACATTTGCGCCATGCCTATCTTGGGGTACGATTCCAGGTGGTGGAACTTGGTAATGAGCAGATTTCTGCCCTGGGAAGGAACCAGAAGTTGGGTCTCCTGATTTCTGGCGTTGAAGCAGATAGCCCGGCCGCAAAAGGAAAATTGCTGGTCGGAGATATCCTGGTCGGTCTGGCAGGCGGAGAGATAAGCAGTATAGAATCACTGCAGGTCCAATTGGATAGTGATCTGATTGGAAAGGCAACCCTGGTTGAGGTTTTAAGAGGCGGCATGCCGAGCAAGGTAGAGGTTGTGGTTGGCGAACGCTGATGAGGATATTATCCGCCTTGGGGTGGTGAGCGAATTACCCCGTCTAAATGCGTGGCTGGCCAACGCTGTAGCTGACCATCTGAAAATTCGTCTTCTTCGTATAGCCACTACTCTTGAAATGCTCAATCCAGGTGGAGTAGATGTTTTAGTTCTTGCAGGGGAGCATTTACCCCTGCAAGAACTGGATAGGTTGGTTCATCGTAACCGCATCAAGGGTGTCATCATTTTTGCAAATGATATTACGACAAACCCTGGTCGACTCCAAAATTCATCTTTTCCAATCGGTTGGCTCTCAGCTGAAACCGATATATGGCAGTTTCAAGCATCCGTCGAGGCCGTTTATACGGGATTGTCCGTTATTTCTGGTCAAAAGGTCGGCGACAATCTACGCGAGGATGATCTTTCTGAACCACTAACCAAACGCGAAACCGAAGTATTGCGCTTGATCATCGATGGAAAGAGCAACCGCCAGATTGCGGACACATTATTTATTAGCCAAAACACGGTCAAGTACCACTTGACTAATATTTATTTAAAACTCGGAGTCAGCCGACGAAGTGAAGCAATCCGAAAGGCCATTAGCAGCGGAATTATGGCCCTTTGAGGATGTTAATATTGCGCATAGTCACTACTTGTTATGGAAAATTCCTTTGTTGCCAGCCACGGCAAGCGATTCGGATTTGCATGTAATTTGAACACCATGGGCAGCATTTTTGGCGCCGTCAGTTATTAACTGCGCATCAACAATTCTCCGGAAGTGGTAGCCGTAAATCGTTAATGTAATTGCCATTGGCATGGATGAGGGGGATTTGAACAACGTCCAAAAGAATAAATTCCAGTATTGTTTTCTTTCCTTGCCGATGATGCCCAATTTCCAAATTGAGCGGAAAAACGCCCGCAACTCTTGAATTTCAAGATGAACCGGCATTTTTACAGGACGATAGGTTTGTAAAAATGTCTTTTCCCGGGCGTAGAAGCGTTCAGGTGAATATATGGTCTGAATGACCCTTTGGTACCCTCGGGTTAATTCAGCGCGATCCATTTTGGCAATAATATTGGTCGATCCATCCGTATTATCGCCAGTCATTTCGGATAATAACCTGCCTTCGTTTTGCAACCGCTCATAAAGGCGGGTTCCAAACGGCGCCTGCAACAATCCAACCATGGCAACAATGATGCCGCTATTCTGGATGAATTCGATTTGACGGTCAAAAATGGAGGGCGTATCGCTGTCGAAGCCAATAATGAACCCAGCCATGATGTGCAAACCCGCCTGCTGCAGTTTATGGATTGCCTGCAGCATGTCGCGGTTACGGTTTTGGGCTTTATTGCATTCGCTCAGGCTGGCGTCGTCCGGCGTCTCGATGCCGATAAAGACGCTGACAAACCCGGCGGCCACCATCAATTGAATTAATTGTTCATCGTCTGCAAGATTGATCGAAGCTTCAGTAATGAAATTGCAACCGTTTTTTCCCCTTCGCCATTCAATCAACGCGGGGAGAATTTCTTCTTTAAGTTGTTTCTTGTTGCCAATGAAATTATCATCCACGATGAAGATATTTCGTCGCCAACCTAGTTGGTACAATTGGTCCAATTCGGCGATTAATTGCGGGGCACTCTTCGTCCGAGGTTTATGTCCCAATAGGGCCGTGACGTTGCAAAAATCGCAATTGAACGGGCAACCCCGCGAGAATTGAACTGCCATCGAATCATAGGCGTCAAAATTGAGCAAATTCCAAATTGGTATGGGCGATTGCCGGATATCGGCAAAATCATCTGTGCGGTATAGCCGTCGAGGGTGACCGTCTTCCAGATCAGCAAGGAACTGCAGCAGGGTAATTTCACCCTCGTTAAGAATGAAATGGTCAACTTCGGGGAATTTATCAAATTCGCCAGTAAATAATGGCCCGCCGGCTACGATTTTTATTTTCTTTTTTTTCGCCTGTTGAATTACCTCAATGACCGATTTTCGTTGAATATCCATGGCGGTAATAAACAAGTAATCAGCCCAATCCAATTCTGCATCCGGTAATGGCTCGATGTTTAAGTCCACCAATTTCTTTTCCCACTGTTCCGGGAGTAATGCAGCAACGGTGAGCAAACCCAAAGGTGGATTGCTTACTTTCTTATCGATAAAATCGAGGGCGTGTTTGAAACTCCAAAATGTAACAGGAAATTCCGGCTGAACCAATAGAATTTTCATTGATAGCTCCTGAAATTGCGATGATCCTTAGGTTACACCTTGAAAAATGTGCCAGTAAGTGCAGAGGGTCACAGCAACTTTCATGAAATGCCTGTTACCTCAAGGCAGCCTTCCTGTGACAAGAGTGGGATGGGCATGGTATTCAGGTCAGTTATAATAGGACTGCATGAAAAATCCGCCTCAGCCAATTAAAATTGGGTCAAATGCTGACCTGGCATTTGCCGTGGTTGTACTGGCTTCCTATTTTGCTACTTTTAGTGCAATGCGGAAGACATCAGCACTTGAATTAATCCTGATGATCAGCTTTGGCGTGGCTTATTTATTGATTGGCATTTATGGCTATGCCGTGGCTCGGGAATCGGCCCAAATCGAACTTCAGCTCGTATATTTCCTGGTTCAGGTTCCGATCGGATGCTTGATTGTTTTCCTTGGAAAAGGGGCTGCCTATAATGCGCTTTTATTATTGCCCCTGATGGCCCACGCGGTGATTTTGCTCCCGCCGCGTTGGAGTTATGCTGTCGGCGCGGTTATTCTGGCAGGTTATTCCATCGCTGTTCGGTTAATATCCCCTGGATGGGATGTCGTTTGGGGCGGTTTGCCCACCTTCCTGGCAGGATTAGTATTTATAACGGTTTTTACCCAGAGCGCAGTCAGCGAAGAAAGAGCGCGGGCAGAGGTGGAGAGATTGGTGGGTGAACTTACAGTAGCAAACCAGCAATTACGGGCTTATGCGGTTCAAGTTGAGGAACTTGCCATTGCGAAGGAACGTAACCGTCTGGCAAGGGAGATTCATGATGGTCTAGGCCATTACCTTACTACGATTCACATGCAAATCCAGGCGTCACAAGCAGTCATGGGCAAAGATTCAAAGAAAGCAAACGATGCGTTGGAAAAAGCATTGGAATTATCCCATCAAGCCCTGGTGGATGTTCGGCAATCCGTGTCAGCACTTCGTTCTCCAACAATGCTAGATTTACCCTTACAGGAGATGATTGCAGAATTGGTAAACAATGTTGATGCTGGCAGGATGAAAGCTACTTTGGAGATCCTGGGTTCGCCGCGAATTCTTACTGCCCAATCGCGGTTGACTTTTTATCGATCAACTCAGGAAGCACTCAATAATTCGGTCAAGCACTCACAAGCCACAAAGGTATCCGTGACCATTAATTATGAATCACCAGATGAGGTCGTTCTAACCATTCGCGATAATGGGTTGGGCGCAGACCAAATGGATGGCGGATTTGGTTTGATTGGAATCAAAGAACGCGTTCACTTGCTCAATGGCGAAGTTCAATTTCTCTCCGCCAAAGGACAAGGTTTTACTGTCGAGATCCGGTTGCCAGGATGAACCCAATAAAAATATTGATTGTTGATGATCAGTCACTTTTTCGCGAGGGACTTCGCACTCTTCTTTCGGTTCAGGCCGATTTTGATGTGGTTGCTGAAGCTGGAAACGGGGAGGAAGCTCTGCGATATGTTGCCCAGTACCGGCCGAATGTCGTTCTGATGGATTTAAGGATGCCAATCATGGACGGCGTGACAACCACCCGCCGGTTGCATGAAATGTATCCTGAGTGCAAAGTCATTGTTTTGACAACCTTTGATGATGACGAGGATATTTTTGAAGGCATGCGGGCTGGCGCAGTTGGATATTTACTCAAAGATGTTTCCTCAGAAAAACTCTTTGAGGCCATTCATGCCACCTCGCACGGCGAATATTTCCTGCTGCCTTCAATTACTGCCAAAGTAATGGCAGAATTTTCGCGCTTATCTCGGCCGGCACCAAAGCTGGATATGGAATTGGTCGATCCGTTGTCGAACCGCGAAGTCGAAATTTTACGGTTGGTGTCGACCGGATTATCCAATAAGGAAATTGCCGATAAATTGGTAATTGCCGAGGGAACAGTAAAGAATCACCTGACCAATATTCTTGCAAAATTGGCAGCCAAAGACCGGATGCAGGCTGTGATCAAGGCGAGGGATTTGGGAATTATTCCCTGAAGGCCGTGCGGGACAGGAAAAGCAATGTGACTTAAGCCACATGTGCAGCATTCTCAAACCAGATATCCTTTACTCTCAGAGGTTGGCTTATGGAAAGTTCAGGATTACAAACCAGTAATAAACAACCGCGTAAAGGAATTGCCACTGTGGCTGGAATTGCTCTCATTTCGGTTGGTCTCGTTGTTCTGGTTGAACAATATCTTAAGACTGGCTGGTTGATCCTGGTGGCGTTGCCATTGATCGGAGCTGTTTTTTTTGTATCTTTGGTTCGCCAACAACGGTTAGGCATGATTATTCCTGGAAGCCTGATCCTGACAGCCGTGATCGGTGTATTACTGGCTTTGGTCGTCTATGCGTCAGCTAATTGGGCAGTGAGAATCGGCGCATTCTTGCTGGCATTTTCATTCGGATGGGCATTAATCTCGATCGTAACCTACCTGGTTGCTGGGAATGCAGCCCTGTGGCCGCTGATTCCAGCCGGTGCGATATTTTCTGTGGGAGCCAGCCTGTTTTGGGGAGATTTAACCCTGGCGAGTTTTGTATTGTTTATCATCACAGGATTCGGGTTGGTTCTATTGCTGACCGGGGTTCATACACGCTTGTTCGGCTTGATGCTGGCTGGGGCATTAATGGTTGGAATTGGCCCTGGCGTATACTTTGGTTGGAATCGAAACGCCGGGCCGAATGCTCTGGCGCAGACAGGCATCATGCTGGTCTGGTTTTCATTAGGCTGGGGATTGATCACCGTTCTTTACCGGGCTTTGTTTCATAAATTTATCTGGTGGCCATTAATTCCCGGTGGAATCCTGGCAATGGTGGGCTGGGGACTCTATATAGGCGGAAACCCTGGCAATGCATTGAGCTTCATCGGAAATACCGGTTCGATCGGATTGATCATTTTTGGAGCCTATTTGCTGTTGATGAAGCGCGGGCTTCGGCAATAATTCTATCCAGACCTGATCAACGCAATAATCTCGTTCAATTTTTCTTTGGCGGCAACCTCGCCTGCATGGATGACTTCTTCGGCACGGTGAAATCCAAAGAGCATCGAAATTTCAGGCGGAATTGCAGGCTCAATAATGATATCCGGTTTGGCAACCTCCAAATTGTGCCTGGTTAATTCGCCAATCATGATTAATTCGGATAAATAAAAATCGTTGAAGAAATCCGGCAATGGGATTGGCCAATGATGATGCCGCGCTTTATTGTTTGTTTGGCGGTAATTCTGTGGATAAAGATGAACATCGACGGCGATGATGAAATTTGCGCCCATCTTTTGAACCGGCATTACGGGTAAATTATCCAAAACTCCGCCATCCACCAGCAATTGCCCGCCATCGATCACTGGTTTGAAAATTCCCGGAATGGCTATCGTCGCAAAAACCGCCGGCAGAATCGGGCCGGATGACAGACGAACTTCCTTGCCTGAAATTAAATCGACTGCCGTCAGCGTGGTTGGCATGAGGAGATCGTCGAAGGAAAGACGGTCCCCCAGCCAATCCGAAATGTAATTTCTTACTTTTTGCCCCTCCAACAAACCCCGGCGCTGAGGCGTCAAATCGATGAGTTTCATCAATTCTTTCAAATGAGAGAATCGAAGGGCGCGTTCTTCCATTTCGGCGATGGTAAATCCGGCTGCATAAGCCGCGGCAATGAGTCCTCCCATGCTTGTGCCGGACACCAGGGAGATTGGAATGCCGGCTTTCTCAAGAACCTTCAGGACACCGATATGTGCCAAACCGCGTGCGCCCCCGCCACTTAACGCCAGACCGATCTTCTTCGATTTCATTGTCAGTAATTCCTCTGCCTAATTCCAGTTCGATTGCCATTTTTTCCGGCTGATTAATTCACCTCTACTCAAACATATTCTCATCTGATATTATTACACGCTTGTCGGTTGATTGAATTAATTAACCGTATTTGTTGGAAAAAGCAGGTTTGTATGCTCACTGAGAGAAAAGATCTTAGAAATATTGCAATTATTGCCCACGTGGACCATGGCAAGACAACTTTGGTGGATGGCCTTCTTCGCCAGGCGCGCGTGTTTCGTGAAAATCAACAGGTAGCTGTCCGCGTGATGGACTCAAATGACCTGGAACGGGAACGCGGTATTACGATCCTTGCCAAGAATACCGCTGTTACAATTCCAGATCCTGACGCCGGTGAGATGGTAAAAATCAACATTGTTGATACGCCCGGGCATGCGGATTTTGGCGGCGAAGTGGAACGCGTCATGAATATGGTCGACGGCGTTTTATTACTGGTGGATGCCGCTGAGGGACCGATGCCTCAGACCCGCTTTGTGCTTAAGAAGGCGTTGGAGATCGGCCATCGGGTCATCGTTGTCATTAATAAAATGGACCGCAAGGATGCGGAACCGGACCGTGCACTTAATGACACCTTTGATTTGTTTATCGAACTGGGTGCCAGTGAAGTGCAGGCCGATTTTCCTGTGATTTATGCCAATGCCATAACCCAACAGGCTGGCTTGACCTGGGACATGGGGCCTGATTTGCAACCGTTGTTTCAAGCCATTCTCCGCCACATTCCTGCCCCCAGGGTCGATTTGGATGCACCGCTCCAAATGCTGGTGACGAATTTTGGTTACGATGATTACCGGGGGACGACTGCTCTGGGACGCATTTCTGCCGGTAAGATCAAAGTCGGGCAGGCACTTGCCAGAATAACTGTAGAAGGTCATGTTGTTATGGAACGGGCCCGGTATTTATCGGTTTTTCAAGGCCTGGAAAAAACGGAAATCGAACAGGCAGGAGCTGGCGACATTATTGAGGTAGCCGGACTTGAAGGCATTGCCATTGGCGAAACCCTGGCAGATCCGCAAAACCCAATCGCCCTGCCGCCGATCCATGTCGAACAACCGACCGTCCGGATGACCTTCGGCGTTAATACGTCCCCGTTTTCAGGCAGGGAAGGCAAATGGAGTACTTCGCGAAAATTACGGGAACGGCTTTTTGAAGAACTTCGCCATAATGTTTCATTGCGGGTCGAAGAAACCGATTCGCCGGATATCTACAACGTTTCAGGACGGGGCGAGCTGCACCTTGCCATCCTTATTGAAACCATGCGCCGTGAAGGCTATGAGTTCCAGGTTTCACGGCCGGAAGCCATTTTTCGCACCGGCGAAAATGGCGAGTTGGAGGAACCTTATGAAGAGGTACACATCGACACCAGCTCTGAAACAATGGGCGCCGTTGTGGAAATGCTGGGCTCACGGCGCGGAAAAATGCTTGGGATGGCAAACAATCCCGACAATACCGTTCACTTGCATTATATGGTGCCGACCCGCGGTTTACTGGGGTTCCGCTATCAATTCCTGACCGCGACGCGCGGCATGGGCATCATCAACACCCTTTTTAGCGACTACGGACCGATTGCAGGGCCAATCATGACCCGTACAACATCCTCCGTGGTCGCCTGGGAAAGCGGCACAACAGTCACTTATGGTTTAAAGAATGCCGAAGAGCGCGCGACTTTATTTCTCGGGCCTGGCGTGGATGTCTATGAAGGCATGGTTGTCGGCGAGACGCCAAGACCCATGGATTTAATCGTCAATGTTTGCAAGAAAAAACACCTGACCAATATGCGTTCATCCAACAAGGATATTGAAATCCGCCTGACACCTCCGCGTGTCCTAAGCCTGGATGAGGCAATGGAATTCCTGGCG
Organism: uncultured Longilinea sp.; assembly: GCA_964536805.1. Taxonomy (GTDB): domain Bacteria; phylum Chloroflexota; class Anaerolineae; order Anaerolineales; family Anaerolineaceae; genus Longilinea. Next base: position 196,915 of record CAZHYQ010000001.1, on the reverse strand, counting down.
GATGACGAATTGCTGGAGGTAACGCCAGTCAATTTCCGCATCCGCAAGCGCATTCTGGAAACGGAAGAACGCGGAAAACAATCCAAGAAGGAAAAAGAAGTACTGGGAGAATAATTGGAGAACGGCGGCTTGCAAACCGCCGTTTTTCTTACCGGGTTACACCCCAGTCCTGGTAAAAGCCCTTCAGATCGCAATTGCACTGCTTTTCAAAAGCAGTCAGAAGAGCGTCCGGCTTTACAAGCTGGAATTCATTTTGCAGGAAATAATCCTTCAAAGCCAGATCAAAAGCTGGCACGCCTATCTTTTTACGCAGTTCCAAGAAGAAAAGCGCCCCCTTGCGGTAGATAATTGTGGAGTAGGCGCGCGGTTCGTCATGGTAAGCAATCAACGGATCTCCAATGTGGAACATGTTTTCACCAGGAGTTGCTTCAAACTCTTGGACCGTATCCTGAAAATATTGAATGGTGCCGTTCATGTAGGCAAGATTGTATTTCTCAAAGTACAGCAAAGCAGAAAAGGTGGCAAGGCCTTCATCTAGCCAGGGGTTTTGTTGAACATCATTTCCAACCAGGCTGTACCACCATTGATGTGCCACTTCGTGGGAGATAACCGTTGCCAGGAGGTTTAAATCTGCTTTTGGGTCATAGAGGTTGTGCTCAATCAAGACCAGTCCTGGATATTCCACTCCGCTGGCATGGTTGAGTTCAACCGCAACGACATCCAGATCTTTGAACGGGTATTCTCCAAATTGCTGTGAAAACAATTCCATCGAACGCTCAACTACCTGTAATGAGTCTATTTGTTCCTTTTTTATATCAGGCAATGTCCATTGGTGAACCACGCCCGATGGGGTCTGTAAATCGGATATTTCAAAATTTGGGCTGGCTGCGGCCATAAACTCACGAACCGGACCTGAAACAACTTCAAGGGTTTGATCAGGACCATCAACTGAGTGCGCAATATCTGACCCGGTCGAGGCTACCTTCCACATGCTCGGCAATTGGATTGATACGTGGTAAAAGGCTGTTTCACTGGTGACTGCATCACCCTGCGGCTGAATTTCGGCAACGATCCACCCCTGCGAATCCCTCGCAGCCAGGATGGGGTACCAATCCGCCAGGGTGATGACATCGTTCGTGCGGTCGTAATTGAAAATGCCATAAGTTGAAGTATTTTCTGGGATGACCCCCTGAAATTCAACCTTAACCTGGATGGAATCGCCTGGTTTTAGGGGTACTGGCAAAGACACTTTTACGGCACTTTGGTCAGCGAGCAGCACTTCGGTTTGCGCGGGTTTGCCTGAAATTTCTACGGATTTGACTACCAATGTCCCTGCATAGTTGTACACCGTGTTTGGATAAAGCCGAAAAATCAGATCGGTAATCACCATCGAGGATTCATTCAGGTACGCCAAAATCATCGTGCCTGAATAGCTCGACGTCTGAGGGTCCAGCTTTACCTTCATGTCATAGCAGGCATTGGATTCGGATCGTATCAGATCGTCCTGGAAATCGGATTGTAAAGCATTAGCTTGTAATTCAAGATGGCACGGCCCACTGGTTAGGAATTCTGCATAACTGAGAGAGGTTAATCCACTGCTTTGAATGGGAGTTGGATTGGACGGCGCACCCGTCGGGGTTGCACACGATGCCAGAAATACCACCAGTATTATGAATGGCGTGACTCGGAAGGTTGATTTCATCATCCCTCCTTTCCAATACCCTTGGATATTAATCCGATTCTTACCAGGATTCGATAATCGACCGCAAATTCGCAATTTCCAGGCTGGCAGATTTGAGTGCTAATTGCACTTGATCGGAACGTTCTGTTTCTGCGCGGACAAAACGCGTATAAGGCGCAATGGCTTCGGACATGCGCATGAGACTCCGTTCGATCTCCTTTTCGAATTCTCCGCGCAGTGATTGGATCAGGTCAGTACGTAACTTGGCCAGCTTTTCGTGCAGATCGTTCTTTGCCTGGCGGCGTTTTGCCGGGATGATGAATAATCCCAGGACGGCGATCAGGCTGGCCGCCACGATGCCGGTTACATCGGCTGCCATGGTCGTCGCGAGCGTGGTAATTAAAGCGCCAAGGCCAACCGCTCCAACTTCAACCGCTACGGAAGCCGCCACGGCATTTTGAGCTCCGGCTGCCATATTGGCCGATTCGATGCGTTTATCGTACGTTTCCACGACCCGGTTGGCTTCGCGTCCAAGGGCGTCCAGCAGGCGGTTGCGGTCATAGGTGAACCGGTCGCCGGCTCCATCGCCGATGATGCGATTCTGGTATTCTCTCTGACGCTCAGCCAGGTAATCATTCACGGCTTTCCATTGCCTGAGATCTGAATCGACCAGCCAATCAATCAATTCATTAACTTTGCGGTCGACCCGTTGCGGTACGTCAGCAACCACCTGAACTTCAAATTGCTGCTGCATCCGGTCCTTGCTTAACAGGTCCATGACCCGCGCGAGGCGAAAGACATCCTCAAAGAAATCGTCGCCGCGTTTTTCCATTTCAAAGAAGATATTTTCGATATCCGACATGCGGAATGAAAAATTTTTCTGCATATCTTCTTTGTAAAGGTTCTGTTGAGTTTCAACATTTAACAACATTGCGCGGTCTTCTTCCAACAAATCGCGTTTAGCGTTATTGGCAGCGGCATATTTCTCCACCAGATGAGTGCCTACCCCCAAAGGGCTGGTAAATTTTAACCGCACCTGACTGGCCTGATCGAGGGCGGATTGAATGTACGATTCAAGTGCGCCAAAACGGCTTGATTCCCATAATTGCGGCTCGCCATTTTTGGCGCGTAAAGCCAGCCGGGCGCTGACAGGAAAAATCTCGGGAGTCAAACCCAGAAGAGCGCGGCCATTTTCCCGAACGAAGGACTCAACCTGTTCAAGTTCGCTATCATTTTGAAACAGATCCACCTTATTCAAGACAAGGATGACCTTTTTCCCCCAGTCGCGAATATGTTGAAGAAACGAGCGTTCGCTTTCGGTGAATGGACGGTCGGCGGAGGTTATAAAAAGTACTAGGTCAGCCCGCGGAACGAAATGGGTGGTTATTTCTTCATGTTCGCGAATCACCGCATTCGTTCCGGGCGTATCAACGATGCTGACCTCTGAAAGTAAATCGATCGGCAGAAAGATCACCTGGTGGTTCTCTTCCACCAGGTTTTGGTCAGATTTATCACCAAACCGGAGGATATTGATTTGAGAGGTGGTTGGCGTGACACCTTCCTTGAGCAGCTTTTCGCCCAACAGGGCATTGATGAAAGCGCTTTTTCCGGAATTAAATTCGCCAACAATGACCAGAAGGAATAGATCGTCCAACTGCTGGATGGATTGACCGAGGGTATCCAGATCTTCTTTGCTGGCGTTGAAATTCACCAGTTTTACTCGAAAATCATTGAGGAAATTACGCTCGCGTTGGAGAATGGCTTCTTGGTCAGGGGTTAGAATCTTCATCGATGAATGGTCTCCTCGGAATTCATTATAGCATGTGAGCCTTTCGGTCCGACTTATAGTTCAGCCAGCCAGCCAGCTTCTTTACGCGAAAATTGCACGGTGTGCTACAATTCAGCCTCAATCGAGGCAGTATGAAAGGTTCGCTGTGGATGAGTCTTCCATAGATTACAACAAGAAGTGGTATGTCATGGCAGCGGTTGCCATGGGAGTTTTCCTGGCTACCATAGACGGAAGCATTGTCAATATTGCCCTGCCAACCCTTGTAAGAGAGCTGAATGAGCCTTTGGCAGTCGTTGAATGGGTGGTCCTGGCCTACCTGCTTACCGTGACGACCCTGATGATCAGCATGGGCCGCGTGGCGGACATGATCGGCAAGAAACCGTTATATCTGGCAGGCTTCGTATTATTCACTCTTGGCTCTGCTTTGTGCGGGGCATCGAACTCGGTTGGCATGCTGATTGGTTTCAGGGTTTTTCAGGCTGTTGGCGCAGCCATGATGATGGCGCTTGGCACTGCCATTGTGACAGAAGCTTTTCCACCGCAAGAACGCGGCAAGGCACTTGGCATTACCGGTTTGATGGTTTCTGTGGGTGTAATTGCCGGCCCCACATTCGGCGGATTAATCTTGGAACATTTGCCATGGAATTGGCTGTTTTTGGTCAATTTGCCAGTTGGCCTGATCGGCATCCCGATGGTTTTTCGCTTTGTCCCTGCCATTAAACCCAAGGGAAGGCAGCATTTTGATTACTGGGGCGCATTGCTGCTCCTGGTAAGTCTCAGTTGCTTCCTTCTAGCCTTATCCATTGGCCAGGAAATTGGATATGGTTCTCCAATTATTCTTGGTTTGTTTGGATTATTCCTTTTGTTTTTTGCGGTTTTTGTGCGGGTAGAACTAACCGTCTCGCAGCCAATGATTGATTTGACCCTGTTCCGCAATGGCTGGTTCAGCGTAAACCTGGTCACAGGTTTCATGACCTTTGTCGCAAGCGCAGGCACAGTGTTATTGTTGCCTTTTTTTCTGCAGGACATCCTTGGGCTTTCTCCGCGATCTGCCGGCCTTCTAATGGCGATTAACCCTGCAGCAATTGGCGTTGTTGCACCCATCTCCGGGGCGTTGTCCGATCGAATTGGATCGCGCAAGTTGACAACTGCCGGTTTGTTGGTTCTGATCATCGGCTACTGGACAATTTCGGGCATCACTCAAACTATTTCACTATGGGAGTTCGCCCTACGGGCACTTCCTATTGGGATTGGCATGGGCTTATTTCAATCACCGAATAACAGCGCCATCATGGGAACTGCGCCGCGGGAACGCCTAGGTGTTGTTTCAGGAATGCTTTCAATCAGCCGAACTCTGGGGCAGATGGTTGGCATATCAGTCGTCAGCGCCATGTGGGCTTTGTTTACCACCCGCTTTGCCTCACAGGGATTCGATCAGCCATTTCAGGCGGAAGTGGCAGGTATACAGCGCACCACGCATTTCCTGGTTTTCTGGATCGGTGCTGCATTTCTGGTGAGTCTTTGGACTCTGCTTCAAGAACGAAAAGCCGTCAAAGCGCACCCTGCCAGCGAAATGTTGTAAAAATCAAAACCGGAAAGGTGATCCTTTCCGGTTTTATTTTGTTAACAGCGAGGCATTTTACTGGGGTTTATTCCCCAGAATATGATCAATCCTATCCATCACTTCGTTGGTTAGCAAACCGACCAGGTCCAGCGCTTTCATATTCTCAACCACCTGCTGTGGCCGGCTGGCGCCGGTAATGACCGTGCTTACATTTGGATTCTTGAGGCACCAGGCAAGAGCCAGTTGCGAAATGGTAACACCCAGGTCCTGCGCAACCGGTTGAAGCTGGCGGACTTTTTCAATTTTGACCGGGTCGAGCACTAAATCTTTCAACCACTCGAATCCCTTCGTGGCTACCCGGCTGTCACTGGGAATACCATCGTTGTATTTGCCGGTTAACAAACCCGATGCAAGGGGACTCCAGATGGTAGTGCCGTAACCCAATTCACGAAATACTGGCAGCAGATCTTTTTCCATATTGTCGCGGGTGAACATGTTGTACTGCGGCTGTTCCATGGAGGGGGGAGTGAGGTGGTTTTGCCGGGCAAAACTATCCGCACGGATAATATCCGCAGCAAGCCATTCGGATGTGCCCCAATAGAATGCCTTTCCCTGTTTAATGATTACGTCCATTGCACGGACGGTTTCTTCAATGGGCGTTTCAGGATCAGGCCGATGGCAAAATACCAGATCGACGTAGTCCATCTGTAACCGGCGCAAGGCATTATTTACGCCCTCAATAATGTGCTTATGAGAAAGGCCGCGGTCATTGGGACCTTCACCGCCCCAGAATATTTTTGTTGAGATAACAAGACTTTCTCTCCGCCAGTGGGCTTTTTTGATGACGTTGCCCATTACAATTTCGGCATTTCCGCGCGCATAGGCCTCGGCATTGTCAAAAAAATTGACCCCCGCCTCATAAGCTGCGCGCATGCATTGTTCTGCCACATCCTCGCCAACCTGTCCGCCATAGGTCACCCATGCGCCAAGCGACAATGCGCTAACCTTTAACCCCGACTTGCCTAAACGCCGATATTCCATTTGAAAATACCTCTCTATTTATTTGGTTGTACTGTACACAGGCCAGTATAACCCAGATACTATTTATTTTTGCGGGTTTCTGGCATAAAGTGTATCGGAGGAATTGTAGTATGATAGTCTTCTTTATTTATATACAAAAAGTAATAAACTATCATCCCTTTTTGGGGTTTGGTGAGATAATTGAACGGATTTTATGAGGTAAAGAATTGAACCGATCACCATTGCCAGATACAGGCGTTCTTCAAAGCCTTATCGAGAATATCGAACCAGTAGCAATAAAGAAATCAATCAAGAATTTCGCTGACTTAAAACAAAAAGTGGGGGCGGATCTTTTGGCATTGGTTTTGCAGAAGGTCACCCGTAAATATTTGGATCTTCAGCCAGCCACAATCGATAAACTGCCAGCACCCCGGCCTGGCCGTAAATACGTTCTTTACGCACACGTCCCTTTTTGTGAAAGTTTGTGTCCTTACTGCTCATTTAATCGTTTCCTCTACCAGGAAGATCGCACCAGGACTTATTTTCGGAATTTGCGCGAAGAAATGCGCATCGTGGCGGGTTTGGGTTATCAATTTGAATCGCTGTATTTTGGCGGCGGAACGCCAACCATCCTGATCGATGAGCTTGTGGAAACGATTGATTTGGCAAAAGAGCTGTTTGGAATCAAGGAGATCTCCTGCGAGACCAATCCAAATCACCTCACGCCTGAAATACTCGGACAATTGAAGGGCCGGGTCGATCGATTATCCGTTGGCGTTCAAAGTTTCGATAACCAGTTGCTGAAGCAAATGAGCCGCCTGTCAAAATTTGGCAGCGGCGATGAAGTGCTTGGGCGCATACAGAATTCTGTCGGCATTCTGCCGTCCATCAACGTTGATATGATCTTTAATTTCCCAAGCCAGACGGAAGAAATATTACGGGAAGATATCCGCAAGGTGATTGAATCGGGTGCCAACCAGGTTACGTTTTATCCGTTGATGAGCTCGCCTTCCGTATCTTTTGCGATGGATCGGGCAATCGGTAAAGTGGATTACTCGCGCGAACCAGCATATTACAAAATCATTCATGATGAATTGTGCGCAGTGTACCAACCAATGTCCGCCTGGACTTATTCGCGTAAGGATACGACCATGATCGATGAATACATTGTCGAATATGAGGAGTATGTTGGCGTCGGTTCAGGTTCATTTAGCTACCTGGACGGTACCCTCTATGTCAATACTTTTTCCTTGAGCGAATATGACCGCTTGATAACTTCAGGCCGCATGGGGCTTTCAGCAACCCGCCATTTTGCCAGGCAGCAGCAAATGCAGTACCGTTTTATGATGGAACTCTTTGATTTGAAGCTTAACAAGAGCCAATTCAAAAAGGATTTCAATTCCCCAATTGAACGCAGCCTTTGGCTTGAAATGCTCTTCATGAATCTGATGAATGCTTTTACGAAACAGACTGATAAGGATCACCTTCGCATATCGCCCGACAGCAGTTATCTTTTGGTGGTAATGATGCGTGAATTCTTTGCCGGCGTGAATGTTTTGCGCGAGCAGGCCCGTCAGGCTCTGGCGCCAAACGAACGTTTGATGTGTCTGGTGAACGAAAAAGTGGTTTCCTGATAATCAATCTACCCACGGTGGGTTGGCTGGCAGATTATCTGGCTATAATGGATGCGTACTGAACAAACAGGGAGCATCCCATGGCCGAAACAAAAAATGATGGAGTTCGCCTCTACGACCGAATTTACGCCGTTGTTCGGCAAATACCTCCCGGCCGCGTGGCAACATATGGACAGATTGCTTACCTGGTGGGCGGCTGTTCAGCCCAGATGATTGGGTTTGCCATGGCTGCGCTGCCTGAGGGGTCGGATGTGCCCTGGCAGCGTGTGGTGAACCGGCTGGGGAAGATAAGTCCGCGCGGTATTGGTTTTGGCAGCATGATTCAGCGGACTTTGCTTGAAGAAGAAGGCGTCGAATTTAACTTATCTGGCGAGATCGATTTGAATACTTTCGGTTGGTATCGTTGAATTACCGCCTTTTGGAGGCTGAATTGAAATCAGTGTGTGTATATTGCGGGTCGGCCGATGGCATTCATCCAGATTATTATCGCGGCGCGGCTGAGATGGGAGCCTACCTGGCAAAAAACGGCCTCAAGTTGATTTACGGAGCCGGAAAAACTGGCCTGATGGGCGCTCTGGCGGACGGTGCATTATCTGCCGGCGGAGAGGTGATTGGCGTTGTTCCAGAGAATCTGAATTCAGCCGTTCTTATCCACGCTAACCTGACACAATTGGAAATCGTTCAGGATATCCATCAGCGAAAAGCCCGTATGAATGCGTTGGCAGATGCATTAATCGCGCTGCCAGGCGGTTATGGCACCTTTGATGAACTGTTTGAAGCGTTGACCTGGGCACAAATTGGCCTGCAACGCAAACCAATTGGGCTGCTCAATATTCGTGGCTATTTCGACCCATTTTTAGCCATGGTTGATCGTGCGCTGGAAGACAAATTCATTTACCCCGAACATCGCCAAATGCTGGCAATTGATGAGACCCCAGCGGGATTACATAACGCCATGAGGAATATAACCTATCCAAAAAATATGGACCGCTGGGTCAACCGGGAGCAGGAATCAACCTAATCGGGTTGGCGGTTGGACGGGGATATACGGCATCAAGAAGAAGCCGTGAATGGTTTGTAACTTATGGTTTCCCAGCCATTGCTCGCATTCAAGGCCGTAAACCGGCTGAAATGCTTGATGATCAACGAGTCGGCGCTCAAGCTTAATGACGACATCATCGCGGTCAGGATAATTGGGATCATAAATTCGAATGGAACAGTGGTCCTCATCCAGAATATCCAGACCATAACCAAAAACCTGATGATTTAAAAATAGGTGGCTGATCTTGGCGCCTTTTTGGTAAATGATACCCAGGACCGAGCCGAGATTGTTTTCCAGACGGGAACGATACTGAACGAATTCATGCATTGTCAGTGAACAAAGGCCGTCGGAGGTGTCATCCGGGAGGCGCATCCAGGAAGCAAATTTGAGGATGTATTCGCCAAGCGTTCCAAAACTATCCATCTGTCTGCGGTATAAATGTCGCTGCAGGGCTGACCCGGATTTGGGAATGTTCTTTTGGGGGGGGATTTCGAGATTAAATAGGTAATGGTCGTAGGCAGATGATGCCAAGCCGCCGCATAAACCGTAATTGCCAGTAAGATGGATCAATCCGGGTATTTCCGGAATGCTAAAGGGCAGGGCAACTCCCTTGAACAGGTTGACGAAATGGTAACCATTTTGAACAGGGGAAAAGGGTATTTCGGTATAAGCTTGCGGAAGCAAATAGGTCGAAGAAAACCAATTGAGGGGCGCACGGAATTGCCTGGTTTGTCCTTGAAATTGATAGCTGAATTGAATATAGGGGAGAAGGATATCCAGCCAATCGGTCTGGCGATGCTCGCGGCGAATTAATGTCCAATCAAAGGGCGGATTGCGCGGCTCAGTCCGAATCACCGTCACCACATCGCGAAAACGCCCCGGGTCATATTCAACCTCAAAATTTCCTTGAGTATCGCTGAGGCCGGTGGTAACGGTCAGATCATCATCATTATTCCCGGCTGCATCCTCGTCGAAAATGCGGACAACCACGCCTGCTGCGGGATATTGGTTGGCAAATGCGACTTTTCCACGGATCATTCGAGACATCGGTAAGGTGTTCTCCATTAAGCGAGACCTAATCGTCCACAGCGCGGCCGTTCTTTTCAATTGCCTGTCTATAACCCTTGTCCAGTTCGTCATCGTTCAAATGGGCATATCGCTGTGTCACAGCGATATTACGGTGCCGGGCCAGTTCCTGTGCTAATTTCAGGTTATTGGAACTGCGCAGGACCCTGGTAACAAAATAATGGCGGAAGGAATGGGGTGTGATGGTGCCGACCGCATCGTCGCCCAGGATGGTTCGAACGGCGTCAGTCACGATATTGCGGCCGGTTGCCGTCGTAATGGGTTTGACCTTTTTTCCGGCGCCTTTGTCGTGCCTGGCAAACAAGGGCTGCGAGCTGAGCGATCGTCCGCTTGTCCCATCGATGGCCGAACGGGCAGCCAGGTATTCTTTTAGGGCAGCTTCGACGCGCAGGGTGAACCGCACGATATCCTGGCGGTTTCCCTTGCCGATCACTTGTGCCCGGCTGTTAATCCAATCCAGATCGCCCCGGCGTAAACCGCAGGCTTCATGTACGCGCAATCCAGTATCAGCCAGGGTCAATAAAAAAGCCCGATCTCGTAAGAATCGCAAGCGTTCAGCCTCTGATAAACCATTGATATTGCGTGTAGTCATGATAGTATCAATGATTTTGTCAATCGATTCAGCTGGAAACTGGGGCAGGCGTACTCCAGGGCGGCGGGCGCGTTGGTGAATTAACAAGCGGATGCGTACCAGGTTGGTTGGCAGTAAATTCTCGCCAGCCAGGTACTCAAAGAAACCGGCTGCGGCTGTAAGATAAAGGCGTTCAGTCGTCGGGGCAAGATCCTTCAGGTAAGCCGCAAACCAGGCAATCGTGTCCTCCTGAAGAGTTGTCAGGCTGCTGTTCTTTGGATCCAGACCGGATACTTCAAGGCAATTCAGGAAGTTTACAATACCGTTTTGATAGGTGCGGGCCGTGTTTTGACTGCGGGATAAAGCGACGCTATCCAAATATGCTGATGCTGCCTGAGCGATGGTCAGAGGCTCTTTTGTTGTCAGGGTGGGGGATTGGTCAGGCATGTATCAATTATCTCATAAACTTGATCGTCTTGTGGTTTGGAGCTAACCATAAAACCATTTACCTTATATTAATAACAAAACAATAATTGAATATTCGTATAGCCATTACAATATATACAATTTCATTGTAATAGAAGGGCAGGGGCATCAGTAAAACCAAAAGAATGGCTTTCACTGCGACAGGCTGAAGTCAACATTGCCTGAACGGGCTATAATAATGATAATCTTCACTATTGCTTGATTGAAAGGTACCCAATGGACGCCAACTTAATAAAAAAGTATCTGAGTTACATCGATGACGAAAAAAACAGCGCGGCTATTTATCAAGTGATGTCTGAAAACGAGAAAGACAAGCGTGTAGCCGAAGTTTATCAGCGCATGGTCGGCGTGGAACTGAAACACGCCGAAAAATGGGAAAAGATGCTGATTGAAGCAGGCGGGGCGGTTCCTGAGTTTCGATTGAGTTGGCGGACAAAATCATTGATCTGGCTGGCCAAACGATTTGGCCCGGCGTTAGTCTTGCCAGGGCTGCAAGCCATGGAGAATAAAGGAACAGGCGGATATGCGGTCGATCCAGAAGCTCAGGATATTGTGGATGATGAGAAATCGCATTCAATCGTGCTAAGTCAGATCCGCGGTTCAGCGCGCGGCGGCATGGAAGGCAATTCGCTGGCAGTTCTGGAAGGCCGGCACCGTTCAACTGGCGGAAATGCATTGCGCGCTGCGGTTTTAGGCGCAAATGACGGCCTGGTGTCAAATTTGAGCCTGGTGATGGGCGTTGCCGGCGCCGCGCTAAGCAACAAATCTATTCTGATCACCGGCGTGGCTGGTTTGCTGGCTGGCGCGTGCTCGATGGCGCTAGGTGAATGGTTGTCAGTTCAGAGCTCCCGCGAGCTTTTTTCGCACCAGATAGGAATTGAAAAAGAAGAAATCGAGCAATCGCCCGCCGAAGAAGCCGAAGAATTGGCGTTGATTTATGAAAGCCGCGGTCTGTCAAAGGAACAGGCAACCATCCTGTCGCGGAAGATCATGGAGAATAAAGACGGCGCCTTGGACACATTGGCGCGCGAAGAACTAGGTGTCAACCCGGATGAATTGGGCGGTTCAGCCTGGGAAGCAGCTATAACATCCTTTATCTTATTTGCAATTGGCGCGATCATCCCGGTTCTGCCTTTTATCTTCATGAATGGCAAAGGCGCGATAGCACTCAGCATTGGCTTGAGCACATTGGGTTTATTCCTGCTTGGAACGGTTATCACGCTATTTACCGGACGCAGCGTTCTGTATTCGGGGATGCGCATGGTCATTTTTGGTCTGTTGGCCGCGGCGGTGACTTTTGGCATTGGAGCCTTGATCGGTGTGACGATTGGGGGATAAGGTTTTCAAAAGCCGATGAAAACAGCCGCACCGGAAAAAATTTGCGGATGCGGCTGTTTGTTCTTATATAGTAATCTCACATATGAAATGTAACGGTCGATAAGCTAATTCGATTGATGTCAACTTATGCTGATTTTTCACCATAATTTTCCTTGAATGGCTAATGTCGATCGAATATAATAGCTTATGATAATAGTACTTATCAAAAGCATTATTTGGATTCAAGCCTGATATCCTATCCTCCCCTGTTTGACCGCAAATAATTTTGTTTTCAGTATTCAATAAAATTATTATGCTTTGAGAAAGTCAGTAAATTTTTTTTGCGTTCGCTGTCATCAACTTGCATTTCTATTACACTGCTCCCCTCTCGAAATGATAAAATGAATTCATCCGCTTAACAAGGAATTATGCCAATGGATCGACCCGATTTATACGGTATCCGAACGGACGTTCTAGCTTATATCGAATCACTTGAAGCGCGTCTGCAGGAATTGGAAGGCAGACGCAACCGGATGCATCCACCCGCTGAGCCGGAAATTCGCCAGGAAACGGCCCTTCCTGAGGAAGCGCCGACCCTCGAGAGTTTGATCACGTTGAGTAATGGCGGCAAAATTAAACGAACTCAACGCCACCTGTACAGCCGGCAGCACCGAGGCGGCATGGGTGTATTCGACCTGGATATCGATTTACCCGATACCCCCGCTTCCTTAATGGTCTGTCAGGAAACGGACAATCTGCTTCTATTTACCGATCAGGCGCGCGTTTTCCGTTGGAAAGCCAATAAAATGGAGGCGGACGAAATCCACGCCAAAGGCGAAGATCTTTTCTCGCACTTTCAATTGGAGGAAGGTGAGAAATTTGCAGCTGTCCTTCCCGACCGCGCGAACGGTTTTGTTGCCCTGGCTTCGCAGCGCGGGCGAATTCGCATTTTGCGCCACCATGTATTCGGCGAACACATGCGCCCGGGCACGCCGATGTATCGCGCCGAGGAGTTCGGCAAATTGGCTTCCGTCTGTTGGACACCTGGAAATGCTGATCTGCTTCTGCTAACACGGCACGGCATGGGCATTCGTTTTTCGGAGAAACTAATCAATCCGGCGGGCGATATCGGCATCAAACTTTCTGAAGGCGACAGCCTGGTGGCGGTTCTTTCAGTTGATGACGAGAGTACCGTGTTCATAGCTGCTGCGGACGGCCGCGGAACAGTCCGGAAGATGACGACCTTCGCCCCCAATAAGTCCACAGGCGGGAGCGGAAAAATTGCCATGCGCAGCGATCAAATTGCCGGGGCCGTCACGGTGACACCCGCTGACGATATCTTCATGGTTTCAAAGCTGGCAAAAATCATTCGATTTCCTGCCAATGAAGTCCCTGAAACCGACGGCGTAGTTCAGGGCGTGGTCTGCATGCAATTGAGGGCCGATGATGTGCTGGCGCTTTGCAACGGGCGGGTGCAATAATGGCGGCAACTTTATGAGCCGGGTCTATTCGTTGCCCTATGGCAAGAAAACACTGGATTTTAGCTTGCCTGATTCAATGGCGGTGGATTGGATCGCACCAGCCACGGTGCCAGGAGATAGTCAACCCATACATGCAGTGGAACAGGCGCTGCTCCATCCAGTTGACGGCAATGGACTCCAGGGTTTTCGCGGAGCCAAATCGGCCTCCATCGCAGTAAACGACAAAACCCGCCCTGTTCCCCTGCACTTTTTGCTTCCGCCGTTGATCGAGCAACTGCAAAATCTTGGGGTTCCACGCACGGGTATCACCTTCTTCTTTGCGACGGGTACGCATACACCGCTCACTCAGGCTGAAATGGAAGCTTTGCTCCCCCCTGCCCTGGCCGGAGGTTCCAAGCTGGTAACGCACGATTGCGACAACCTGGCTGACCTGATTCCCCTCGGAACTACAGAACGCAGTACACCTGTTCTATGTTCCAAATCCTTTCTCCAGGCTGAGATCAAAATCGTGACGGGTAATATCGAACCGCATCACTTTGCGGGTTTTTCTGGCGGGGTCAAGACATTCTCCATCGGACTCGCCAGCCGGCAGACGATTAACCGTAATCACAGCTTGTTACTTGATCCCCGTTCCCGGACAGGTGAATATGAACAGAATCCATTGCGGCAGGATATTGAAGAAATTGGCCGCATGGGGCAGATCGATTTTGCATTGAATGCCGTTTTGAATGAGCACAAGGAAATCGTCAAGGTTTTTTCAGGATCCCCACGTGGCGTAATGGAGGCTGGCGTTCCGCTCGCCCGCCAGGTCTGTCAAACAGCCACCCATGGCCCTTACGACCTGGTAATCGCTTCAGTGGGCGGCTATCCCAAGGATATCAATCTCTACCAGGCTCAAAAAGCGCTCACCCACGCTGCCATGCTGACCAGGGATGGCGGGGTTGTCATTCTGGTTGGGGTGTGCACGGAGGGCAGCGGCAGCAAAGGGTTTGAATCTCTGATGACAGGAGCAACCTCTCCATCTGAGGTGCTGGAGAAATTTGACCGGGTTAATTTCCAGGTTGGCCCTCACAAAGCCTTCCAATTTGCCCGAGAATTGGTGCGAATCCGCGTTATTTTGTTGTCAGAAATGCCAGGGGACCTCGTTGACCGTTTGCTGCTCATTCCTGCCAAATCTCCTGAAGAGGCAATCCGTTTGGCTATGGGGTTTCTCTCAAACACGGCACGCACCGCGATCATGCCGCGCGCCATCAACACCATTCCATTGATCACACCCTAAGAACGAAATCTGCACCATCGGCGGAGGCGGCTTGGTAGAATATCCGTATTTCCAAAATCCCCAATTGGATGGAAGCGCTTTTTTTTGGAACGGCAAGCCGGTTGGTATTTTGTTAATTCACGGCTTCACTGCCACAACCGTTGAAATCCGCCCGTTAGCAGATCATTTCCATCGTGCCGGGTTCAGCGTTGCTGCTCCCCTTCTACCAGGTCACGGCACAACCGCGGAAGATCTCAATACCAAAAGTTGGAAGGAATGGGTTTCAGCAGCCGATCAGAGCTATCAATTGCTGAAATCCACCTGCCAACGGGTGGTTGTCGGCGGCGAATCAATGGGCGGTTTGATATCGTTGTATTTGGCCAGCGTGCATCCTGATATTGCCGGACTATTGTTGTATTCGCCAGCCTTGAAGGTAAAGAAATTGCGCCGAACACAATTTGCGCGTTTTTTCCTGCCAATTATGGCAAAACATCATGCGGGAAACACAAAAGAGCCGCTACCCTGGCAGGGTTACACGGTTTATCCAGTTAAAGCTGCTTATCAGCTATTTCGATTTCAACAATTTGTCGCCCCTTGTCTGCGTCAAGTCAACCAGCCCGCATTGATCATGCAGGGCGCAAAAGATCGGACAATCGATCCAAACAGCTCCAAGGTTATTTTTGATTCAATTGCCTCCACGCAAAAAGAATTGGTCTGGCAGCAGAATTCCGGCCATTGTATTGTTTTGGACCAGGAATATGAACAAGTGATGGCCAAAAGCCTGGCATTCGTAGAATCCATCCTGGACAAATGAGGGAAGCATTCATCATGAATCGACTCATCCGTTGGTACGATTATGTCACATTTAACATCTATTGGCTGGGACTTTCGGTTTTATCGAACACCTTAACCCCGCTGGTCGTTCCCTTGCTGGTTCAGCAATTTGTCGGAGAAGCACTGAAGGGTACCTATTATGGCAAATTGCGTCTTTGGACGCTGATGGTGGCCATTTTGGTGCAGGCACTTATGGGTACCATTTCCGACCGTTCAACGTTCCGGTGGGGCCGCAGACGTCCATTCATCCTGCTTGGGACGGTAGGCGATTTAGCGGTGATTGCTCTTATTGGGTTTTCTGCCGGCATGCAGGGGTTATCTGGTTATTGGTTCTTGTTTGCAATGGTCATTTTGCTGATGGCCACCACCAATACAGCCCACGGCGCCCAACAGGGAATCATACCGGACCTGGTGCCGCTCGAAAAACGCGGGCGTTTCTCAGCCTTTAAAGCATTGTTGGAGATCCCGATTCCCCTGATCCTGGTCTCTTTCACCATTGCGAAAATGGTGGGCAAGAATAACCTGTGGGGAGCTTTGTTGCTGTTAATGGCGATTCTTGTCGTGGCCATGTTGCTTACCATGTTTATTCCGGAGTTGCAAAACAAAGCCAAACCACAGCCGCTCGCCTGGAAGGAATTTACCCGCCTGGCCCTGATGACTGGTGCGTTTACGGTCATTCTGCTGGGCATTGGCTGGCTGTTACGCCAGATTCAACCGTTACTTTCTGGTTTTGCTCCTTTACCATTGCTTCTGACAACGGGTTTGATCAGCCTGATTGGCATGGCAGCGGCAGTATATGGCGGCGTGACCGCCAGTTTACGAATCGGGATTGAAAACGGGGCATTGCGTAAGGATCCGTCGTTCCGCTGGTGGGTCATCAACCGGTTGGCTTTTCTGGTTGGCGCCACAAATTTAGCCAGTTTTACCATCTATTTTCTGCAGGCTCGCCTGGGTTATCTTCACGCAGATGCCGCCGGTCCGGCATCGCGGTTGATCATGTTTGTCGGCGTTTTCATTCTGGTCAGCGCTTTGCCAAGCGGATGGTTATGTGACCGGTTTGGCCGCAAACGCATGGTTGCCTTGGCTGGCCTGCTTGCTGCGGGAGGAACTGCTTTGGCCGTGGCGGTTCCAAATCTCACGGTGATTTATTTGGGCGGATGTATCATCGGCACTGGATTGGGGTTATTTTATACGGCCAACTGGGCGCTTGGAACAGAAATTGTACCGAAGGAAGAAGCCGGCCGGTTCCTGGGCATCTCCAACCTGGCGGGAGCTGGCGCAGGGGCAATCGGAGCCTACATCGGAGGACCGATGGCTGATTTTCTCTCCTCGCAATTACCACAAACACCCGCGATGGGGTATGTCCTCTTGTTTGCAATTTACGGCGTGCTGTTTCTGCTTTCGATTGCCGCACTAACCCGTGTTCGCGAGGCTCCATGGAAAAGCGATCCTGTTTAGTTTGAACAAATCACGTGTATAATACATTAATCTGCCAGAAACCCGAAATTTGTGGAGTATCTATGTCTGATCAGTTGAGACCCCCTGGAAAAACAACCATCGCCCCTGAAGTCCTCATTCAAATTGCGAAGCTTTCAACGTTAAGCGTCGCTGGCGTGAGCAAGCTTGCCACCGTGACGCCTGAGGTAAATCGCATTTTCAGACCTGGCGCAACCGAAGGCGTGAAAATTACTGTTGAGAATAACCAGGTCTATGCGGACCTTTATGTAATTTTGCGGCGCGATGTAAATGTTCGCGATGTCAGCCGGTTGATTCAAAACCAGGTTGCCCGGGCAATTGTTGAAATGGTGGGCATGGAAATTGGCAAAGTCAACGTTCATGTCGAAGATATCGATTATACAGAACCGGCAGCATAAAAACTTATGAAGTCTCGCACCAAGGCGCGCAGTGTTGCCTTGCAAGTCCTTTACGAATGTGATGTCACGGGCCACCCGCCTTTTGATGTTGTGGAAGAGCGGCTAGCAGATGAACCCATGACCGACGGCTTGGCTGATTTTAGCCGCCAGATCGTGCGGGGCGTATTTCCCATTACTGGAAAATTGGATGCATTTATTGCGGAACATGCGCCAGAGTGGCCAATGGATCAGGTTGCAATCATTGACCGCAATATCCTGAGAATTGCGTTATGGGAATTTGCTGTTGAAAATTGCACCCCTACCAAAGTGGCAATAAACGAAGCAATTGAATTGGCAAAAATGTTTGGATCCGATAGTACGCCGCGCTTTGTAAATGGCGTATTGGGCAGCCTTGCGAACCGTCAACAGGAAATTTCACAGAAATTGCACGCAGCATTGCGAGGCACAACCCAGGCTGATTGAGTATCGCCGCATGGCAAACCTCGTTGGTTGAAGACTTGATGGGAGGGGCGATGAAAATTGCTGGCAGAAGAACATTTGATCTCGGAATTCTTATTCTTGTTATCCTTTCCTTTGTTTTAAGCGCATGTAACTCAACTGCTACAGTACCTGCGCCGGTCACCTCGAATCCTTCTCAAGTTGAACCTTTGGCCGAGATGACTTTTGAAGTCACCCCACCGGCTGGCAGCCCCGCCTCTGCAAAAATAAGTCTGGAAGTGCTGGATGAAATTACCGGCTTGGCGCTTAACCCAGCCCGCTATCCAATGACGGCAATTGGAGCTGGCCGGTTTTCCGTCAAACTGGCTGTGGTGCCTGGATCCTTGGTTAAGTACCGCTATCTGCGCGATGGTACACCCCCGGCTGTCGAATATGACAGTTCAAATAAACAGATAAGATATCGAACCTATCGCGTCACTGGAACTGAAAAAGTTCAGGATAGCGTTGCGGCATGGAATGACCTGCCCTTTTCCAGCCAGACTGGACGGATACGGGGACAGGCCATGGATGCTGTATCGCACGAACCCATTCCAAACCTGATGGTAAATGCGGCTGGAATTAGTTCGATGACCGCTTCCGACGGCAGTTTCACGCTGGAAGGCATCCCGGTGGGCACGCATATGATGGTGGTTACGAGCCTCGATGGCAAATACCAGGCTTTTCAACAGGGCGCAACCATCGCTGCCGATGCAACCACCCCGGCTGTGATTTCATTGTCTCCGGCACAAATGGTCAATATGACCTTCATTGTGAAACCGCCGGAAGGAAACCTGGCCGGCGTACCAATTCGAATGGTTGGCAACCTTCTTTCTTTGGGCGATACCTTCGCAGACCTTTCTGGCGGAATGAGTGTTGTCTCGAGCAGAGCGCCTTTGCTTAGTCTGCGCGATGATGGTAGCTATACTCTATCCTTAATGCTGCCGGCCGGCTTCGATCTTCGATACAAGTACACGCTTGGCGATGGTTTTTGGAATGGCGAGTTGACCTCAAACGGCGGGTTCCTCACACGCCAGTTAATCGTCCCGTCCATTGACACCACCAGCGATGAGCAGATAGCAGCCTGGGGGACCGGCACATCCGCGCCAATTACTTTTACTGTGACTGTACCGGATAATACTCCGGCTACCGATTCGGTATCCATTCAATTCAACCCCTTCGGTTGGATGGAACCCATACCGATGTGGCCGCTTGGCGATCACAAATATACCTATATTTTATATAACCCAATGAGCATGCTTGGCGACGTCGGTTATCGCTATTGCCGCAACGAAATGTGCGGTGTTGCGGATAACGAAGAAACTGTGGGACCATCATCTCCCGGCAAGATCTTTAAAGCAAGCGGCCAGGCACAAACATTTGAGGATAAGGTGGCCGCCTGGCATTGGTGGCAAACTCAATCAAATCCAACCACCGTTCTGGCACCCGAAATCATTAATCGCGGCTCTACCTTCCTGGCAGGCGCTGAATTTCAACTTGGCTACCAACCCAACTGGCAATCTCATTATGGCGCCAGCTTCCAAACCTTAAAGGGAATCGGCGCAAATACGGTCGTGATTCCGATGACCTGGACATTCACCAATAATTACAAGCCAGATTTGAAAGCGGTTCCGGGAAGCGATGCTTTATGGTCGGACCTGACTCAACAGGTGGCCCTTGCGCAACAAAGCGGGCTAAAAGTTGTCATCGCGCCTTATGTCCGTTTTGAAAAATCAGGCCTGGATTGGTGGAAGACTGCTGCAAAAGATGCCGGTTGGTGGGATGGCTTCTTTGACCAATACGCGACCTTCATGCGCAACGCGGCTGATTTTGCTGCGGTAAATAATGCCGCCGCATTAATCCTGGGAGATACCGCTCTCGCTCCTGCGTACCCGGGTGGTACACTGAGCGATGGAACTTCAGCCAACTCCCCCGCCGATGTGGATGCACGTTGGACGAACCTGATCAATGATACGCGTTCAAGGTTTACAGGCCAATTTATGTTGCAATTGTCCTACTCTGGCAGTGCAATCACACCCCCCCTGCCGGTAAACCTCTTTGACACCTTATATGTAAATTGGTCTGCACCATTGACTTCGCAGGATTCACCCAGTGAATCAGATCTGGAAGCAGAGTTCGGCAGATTGCTGGACGAAGGATTAGCACCGTATCAGACTGAGAACGGCAAACCGATGATCCTAGCCTTGAGCTTTGCTTCGGCATCAGGCGCTGCCAAACAGTGTGTTTCGCTGAATGGCAATTGCCTTCCGGATATTGCCCTTTCACAACCCTATCTGGAACTGCAAAGCATTCCAGTGAACCTGCAAGCTCAAGTGGATATCTACAATGCCTCATTGGGAGCCATTAATAATCGGGATTGGATTTCGGGCGTGATCGTGAAAGGTTTCTACCCGCCTGTCGCCTTGCAGGACGCGTCGGTTTCAACCAACGGAAAACCAGCCATGGATGTTCTCTGGTATTGGTTCCCAAGGATGACTGGCGGAATTAGTCAATAAAGACCCAATATAGAAAAAGGAGCTTTAAGCAATGCAAATTTTAGGAATCCCGAGCGAGTATGGCTTGGAACTGACACAATTGATCAATATCAAGACAGCCCGCTGGAATTTCAACGTACCTGCATTGGTTGAACAAATCGTACTCCGCCAGGAGGGCGACCTTTCACCCGATGGCGCCGTAATGGTCAATACCGGCCAGTACACAGGCCGTTCTCCCAACGACAAATTCATCGTCAAGAACGGAAACGCGGACGATGAATGCATCTGGTGGGGAAAAGTGAATCGCCCAATATCGCCGGAGGCATTCCAAAGAGTTTTTCGAAAAGTGGCGGCTTATTTGCAAAACCGCGATGTGTTTGTTCAGGATTTGCAGGTTGGCGCTCACCCGATCCACCACCTGGCGATCCGCGTAATAACGGAAAAAGCCTGGCACAGCCTGTTCTCGCGTGATTTGTTGATTCGCCTGCCAGATGACCGGTTGGCAGATTTTAACCCGGAATATACCGTAATCCAGGTTCCTGAATTTGTTGCCAACCCGGCCGAGGATGGCACAAATTCGGGGGCATTCATTCTGGTTGATTTTAGCCAGAAACTGGTATTAATTGGCGGTACCGGTTATGCCGGCGAGATCAAGAAATCGGTTTTCACGTTAATGAATTACCTTATGCCCCGCCGTGGAATTCTTTCCATGCATTGTTCGGCAAATGTAGGCGATTGTGGAGATGTTGCGCTGTTTTTTGGCCTCTCAGGGACAGGAAAAACAACCCTATCCTCCGACCCGGATCGCAGATTGATCGGCGACGACGAACATGGCTGGGCGGACGACGGCGTATTTAATTTTGAAGGCGGCTGTTATGCAAAAACGATTCGTTTACGCGCCGATCTTGAGCCCTTGATCTGGCAGGCAACCCACCGCTTTGGCGCGGTGCTTGAGAATGTTATTTATAACCCAATCGATCGCTCGATTGATTTCGACAACGACCGCCGCACTGAGAACACGCGCGGTGCCTATCCGATTGATTATATTCAAAACTTTGTGCCGGAAGGATTCGCGGGGCACCCCAAGAATATTTTCTTCCTGACCGCTGATGCTTTTGGCGTGCTTCCGCCGATCGCAAAATTGACGCCTGAACAGGCGATGTATTATTTCCTCTCGGGTTATACATCCAAGCTTGCCGGAACCGAAAAAGGTCTTGGCAAAGAACCGCAGGCTACTTTTTCCACCTGTTTTGGCGCCCCTTTCCTGCCCCTTGAACCCAATGTGTACGCCGGGCTTTTGGGACAAAAAATTCAGAAACACGAAGTTCAAGTGTGGCTTGTGAACACTGGATGGACCGGAGGCGGTTTTGGCACTGGCAACCGGATTCGACTACCCTATACGCGTGCAATGGTGCGCGCCGCTTTGACTGGCCAACTCGAGAAGGTGGATTTCCAGACGGATGAATTCTTTGGGCTTTCCGTTCCAAAAACCTGTCCCGGGGTTTCACCTGAGATCCTGCTTCCGATCAACACCTGGAAGGATAAAGAAGCCTACCGCATTCAGGCTGAATCCCTGATCGAGCGCTTCAGGCAAAATTACGAACAATTCCAATTTGATTTGAATTCAACCGTTCAGATTTCCTAATCCAAAATTTGGAAATTGTTTTTTGAAATTCAACAAACGAAACAGCAGGGAAGTTATCCCTGCTGTTTCGTTGCAAAGGCTTTTATGGTTAAGCCAAATAGATCAGGATGATGGCCCCGGCCAACAAAAATGGGCCGTATGGAATGGCCGTGAATGGGTGGTAATTCCGTCTGACGGCCATCCAGAGCAAATAGGCGGCGCTCACCAGGCCTGCCAGGAAAATGGCAAAAACGATGTCGAAGCCAATTTTTGGCCATCCAAGCATCAACCCCAGCACACCGGATAAGGTTACATCGCCAAAACCAAGCGCCTCTTCGGTAACCTCTTCGTTTCTCGACCGGGAAACGCCTTTT
This sequence comes from uncultured Longilinea sp., assembly GCA_964536805.1. Lineage (GTDB taxonomy): Bacteria > Chloroflexota > Anaerolineae > Anaerolineales > Anaerolineaceae > Longilinea. Next base: position 174,311 of record CAZHYQ010000001.1, on the reverse strand, counting down.
CGAAACAATTCCCCCAGCAGGTAAAGCGCCAACATGATTCCTGCACCAGCCACACCGCCAATCAATGTGGATATCCATCCGTTCCACGCGAGACCGATTGGCAGAACGAGAATTGCCCCAACCAGACTGACAATGTGCAAAATCAAACGGTGCTCGATATCGATGATCGCAACTAGGGCAAAATACACCATGTATGGAAAGATTACCCAAAATCCGAACCGGTCCGGGGGAAATAGAAATAATAGAATGACACCAAAAACCGCTCCAATTTGGACCATCATTACGCGGCGCGACTGTTTTTGCCCGCAAAAACGGCAGGCTTTTAGGGTCAGATAATCGACCAGCATCCGCGGTTTGTGGCAGGCGGCACAGGTCGTCTGCCACTTGCGCGGGGAACTGGGCAGGACGTCAGCCAGGTAATTCAATAAACCGCCGGTCACCCAGCCAACCAATAGAACCAAAAAAGCCATCAGAATTTTCATCAGTCGCCAGCACCTGCGGATTGCATTCTTTTTTCAGCCTGCGCCCGTTCTGCCATCTGACCGCGCAACGTGTCAATATCCTTTGGCAGCAAATAAATCACACCCAGGAAGAAGATAAAGCATAAAACCCAGGCCGCCACGCAAATGTACAGGATTGAATTTTCTAGCGAAGACTGCATCGCAATAACACCCGCCAGTGTCGGCGCGACAGCTGAGCCACCCTGTTCAATAAAATACTGGATGGAATTGGCAGTCGAGCGGACTTCGGGCAATGTTATGTCATAAACCGTGGATAGTACATTGGGTGAGGCAAAGGGCATCAGCACTGCGGTAAAGCCCATCAGGACTGTAAATAGGACACGGTTTTCATAAGGCACGTTGATGGCTAAGAGTAACATTCCAGCACCGAGAATCACCCCGGTTGCAGAGACAATCACGCGGCCGCGTTTTGTTTTTGCGAAAAGCCAGTCTCCCAGTGCGCCGCCGATGGGATATCCTGCCGACATCATCAGAATCGCTATAACCATCGTGATTAATACCTCATTCGAAGAAAAACCACGTTCGGTTTCAAGATAGCGGAAGAACCAGAATGTAATTACCTGCCACGGGAACACACCCACAAATCCCTGCAGGAAAAGCAGGAGCAAGCTGCGCTTCTTGAATAAATCACGGGCAATTTTCCAATCGAAATGGTATTTGCCGGTAAGTTCAACATTTTCAAGTTCCGGCTCGGATGTTCCACGTTCCGGTTCCTTGACACCAAAAAAGATCACAATCGCCATTAAAACACCGAGCGATCCGGTGATATAGAATATCGACCGCCAGCCAATAACACCGCCTAAAACCAATGCCATGACCATACCAATCAGATAGCCCATCGGCATGGCGATCTGCAGAAGACCGTAGACTTTTCCGCGCGCTTTGGGCGGAAAATAATCTGCAATGAGTGAATACAGGCCAGGGTAACTGGAATCGTCGATGCCAGTGCTGGAGCGGGTTACGAGGAATGTGGAATAAGTTGGGGCAATTGCACTAAGCCAGGTTGAGGCTCCCCATATGAAAGCAGCCGCCGAAAGAAGTTTTGCGCGTGAAAAACGGTCACACAGATATCCCCACAATGGATAAAAAATTGCTTCCACAATGATTGCGCCAGTGGAAAGCAATCCCATCTGGGTCTCGTTGATGTGAAATTCCTTCATAATGGGAGTTGTCAATGGACCAATTAATAATTTATCGGCTTGGTGCAGGAGCATGAAAAAGAAGAAAATTCCAACAACAAACCAGCGGTATTTGCTTACCCTCTTCATAGCATCTCCAATGTTTGCGCTCTGGGATACGTATCAGTATATGCAAAAAGTATTTCTTGTAAACAACGCCGGCATGGTGAATTTTCCAATGATCTTGCTTTGCTGGATTATTTGGGGTAAAAATGTTCTATGTTTCGACGATCTCAAGATAAAGAATCTACCAAGGGAAACTTGGATTCGCTGCTTATTCGTTGGCAAAAAGATCGGGACATAAGCGCCAACATCGTTCATTGGACCGTAACCCCAGAACGAAAAAGCGTCCTATTTCCTTTGCCAAAGGCATTATCGCCAGCCCTTTGCAAAGCCCTGGAAGAACTTGGTTATGAAGGCATTTATAAACATCAACAATTCGCTTATCAAATAGTTCAGTCAGGATCGAATGCGGTAATCTCAACGAGTACAGCCAGCGGAAAAACATTGTGCTATAACTTGCCGGTTTTTGATGCACTGATCCGCGACCCGAAAGCCCGCGCAATGTATATTTTTCCCACCAAGGCGCTGGCTCATGATCAACAGGAAACATTAACCCAACTGGACGAACAACTCGGCGGCATTGTGCCTGCTGGAGCTTATGACGGCGATACGCCGACGGGTAATCGCGCATTTGTCCGAGCAAATGCACGCATTCTGCTGACAAACCCGGATATGCTCCATACCGGGATCCTGCCTCAACACACCCTTTGGTCAGAGTTCTTTCGCAACCTGCGTTATATCGTTATCGATGAGTTGCACATCTACCGGGGGGTTTTTGGATCGCATGTTGCCAATGTCATTCGGCGGGTAAAACGGATTGCAGCGCATTATGGAGCCTATCCGCAGTTCATTTTAACATCTGCAACCATTTCCAATCCTTTAAATCTGGCGGAACGCCTGATCGAAGGTAAATGCGAACTGGTCGATGAAGATACCTCGCCAAATGGAGAGAAGAATTTTATCCTCTATAACCCGCCCATTATCGATGCCGATCTGGGCATCCGCCGATCTGCCTCCTCGGAAGGCGTCCAACTGGCCGGCGATTTATTGGCTTATCGCGTGCAAACAATTCTCTTTGCCCGAGCCAGGCGGTCTGTGGAAATGATATTGCGAGCGCTGCAAAGCCGCTACCCTGAAGAAAAAAGGCAAATTCATGGTTACCGCAGTGGTTATTTAGCCAATGAAAGACGGGCTATTGAACGCGGGTTGCGATCAGGAAATGTGCATGCAGTGGTTGCAACCAGTGCGCTTGAACTGGGCATTGATATTGGCGGTATGGATGCATCCATCGTTGTTGGTTATCCTGGAACCATATCCTCCTTGCGGCAACAAATTGGCCGGGCAGGACGCCGTAGAGGCACATCCGTAGGCGTTTTGGTCGCATCGGCGGCCCCGATTGATCAGTATTTGATGCAGCATCCAGAATATGTTACCGACCGCTCGCCGGAAAATGCTTTGATTAACCCGGATAACCCGCTCATTTTGCTGCAGCACATTCGTTGTGCCGCCTTTGAATTGCCCTTTCGCCAGGGTGAGAAGTTTGGTTACATCACCTGGGAAACTCTCAAAGAGTTTCTGGATTTATTGGAGCAAACTGGCCTTCTTCATTCCTCTGCAAATCGTTATTATTGGATCGCGGATCAATATCCTGCGCAAGACATTTCATTGCGAAATGCTACGGCTCAAAATGTTGTATTACGCCTTGAAGATGATGACGGTTCACATTCACGACTTATTGGCACAGTTGACCAAATCAGTTCAACCTGGCTGGTTCATCCAGGAGCTATATACCTACACGAAGGACAGTCATTTCTGGTTAAAGATCTCGATCTGGAGAATTCTGAGGCAACGCTGGTTTCAAGTAGCGATGACTATTTCACTGAAGCAAAGCATCAGACCGAGGTGGAAAAATTATCCATTCTTGAAACATCCCCTATCGTAAAAGGCGAAAAAACATGGGGTGAAATTCAGGTAACCAGCCAGGTCGTGGGTTTTCGAAAAATTGATTGGGTAACACGAGAAACCCTGGGACAGGAACTCCTAGACCTGCCGCCCAACCACCTGAGGACAACCGGCTACTGGTTCTCGATCGCTGATGAAGCCATTGATTTTTTGCGTCAAAATCAAATGTGGACGAATGACGCCAATAATTACGGCCCGAACTGGAATAAAGTGCGCCAGATGGTGCGCGAACGCGATCAATTCACCTGTCAAATGTGCGGTGCGCTTGAAATTGACCGGCCCCACCACGTCCACCATAAAATCCCCTTGCGTTCCTTTGTTTCCCTTGAGCAGGCTAATAACCTGGAAAACCTGGTAACATTGTGCCCCATCTGCCACCGGCAGGCGGAACTGGTGGTTAAAATCCGCAGCGGGCTTTCAGGAGTCCGGTACTTGCTCAGTCAATTGGCTCCCCTATTTGTGATGTGCGATATTGAGGACTTGGGTGCACTCTCGGAAATCCAATCACCCCTGACGGATGGCCGTCCGACGGTTCTGCTTTATGACCATGTACCGGCAGGAATCGGTTTGAGCGAAGCGCTCTATCATTTGCATGATAAACTACTCACCGAAGCATTGGAATTGGTAAGCCGCTGCCCATGCCAGGATGGTTGCCCCTCCTGTGTCGGTCCTGGCGGAGAAAACGGATCTGGCGGAAAACAGGAAGCTTTGGCGTTGTTGCAGGTATTGACTTCTAGCGGCCAATTGGTGAGGCCTTGATGGAATCGTTAAGCGACCGTCTGAAATCTCTTGGGGTTCACCTGGGTGCTCAGAATCTGAAGCCCCCGTCCGATCGGGACCATTTTCCGATTGAAGATGTGGTTTCCGGGGAGGAAATTACTTCACCCCTGGGCGTTGTTTACCAAATAACGCAACAATATGATATTCATTATCAACACGGTCTGGTCCACTTTGATGACCCCCTTAATTTACATTATGTACGCGAATGGGGGAAAACGGACTTCGATAAATCAAACCGGATTGATCAGTTGGTTTTCTTGGATACTGAGACGACCGGTTTGGCGGGAGGTGCAGGAACATTTGCCTTTCTGGTAGGTCTTGGAATCTGGAATCCAGATGGATTTCATTTGGTGCAATTATTCATGCGCAATCCAGCCGAAGAGCCTGCCATGTTGGCAATCCTTGGCCGAATCGTCGCGCCATTTACGACGGTTGTGACTTTCAATGGAAAGTCATTTGATATCCCCCTCCTAAATGGCAGGCATCTCATCAACAGCATCCCGACGCCATTTGCCGGTATGGCGCACCTGGATTTATTGCCGTTGGCTAGAAGGCTTTGGCGAAACCGGTTGCCATCAAGGGCATTGGGCGACCTTGAGCGCGACATCCTGGGTGTGGTACGAAGCGGAGAGGAAATTCCTGGTTGGATGGTACCGCAACTGTATGTGGATTACCTTCGGAGCGGTGATGCGCGGCCAATGAAGGGCGTTCTTTACCATAATGCCATGGACATACTTTCCCTGGCTGCACTATTGCATTACGATGCTCATTTGCTGGAAAATCCTTTGAAGGTCCAACCCACTGAAGGATTGGATCTGGTGGCGATTGCACAAATTTATGAAGAAATGGGAGATCTCAGCAAATCGATTGAGCTTTATGAGGCAGGCTTGAACGTCGGATTGCCGGGCACGATTTACATTCAAACTCTGCATCGTTACGCTGCGATTTACCGCAAACGAAATGCCTGGCCCGAAACAATCGCCCTCTGGCAACGTGCAGCTGAACATCAGGATATTCCCGCGGCAATAGAACTGGCAAAATACTTTGAACACCATGAGCGTTTACCGAAAGACGCCTTGCTTTGGACTGATCAGGCACTTGGCTGGTTGGCAATGCAAACCCTCCGTCCTTCGGAAAAACGTTACTGGAAATCTGAATTGGATCACCGCCGCGATCGATTAATGAGAAAAATCCTTAACGGAGAGAACGTTGATGGCGAGTGAAGATGCGCAACGCTGGGATCAGCGATACCGTACTGCATATTATCAAGCTGGTTATCAACCGCGAGCCATCCTTGAACGAGCCCTTCCATACATCAATAAAACTGGTTTGATCCTTGATCTGGCAATGGGCCTCGGGACCAATGCAAATTGGTTGATTGACAGAGGTTACCAAGTTTTTGGCGTGGATATTTCCTCCGAAGCTGTTTTTCAGGCTAAAAAATATTTTCCTAAATTACGTGCCGCGGTAGCCGACCTGAACGAGTTCCATTTCCCAAGCCATTCTTTTTCAACGGTTTTGGATTTTTATTTCCTTGACCGGAGAATTATCAAGGATTTCCCCCGCATCCTGCAGCCAAACGGAATTGCGATTGTCGAAACCTTGACTGTTGACATGTTGGAGATCAAACCTGAGATGCCAGAAGGGTATCTGCTGCAAAAAGGTGAGCTCAAAGATCTTTTTGCAGGCTGGACCATTCTCGAATATCAGGAAGGCTGGCGCACTTCGGACCGCGGCGGGACAAAATCAGTAGCCAGCTTGATTGCGCGCTTGCCTGAATAGAACTGTCTTGACCAGTGATACAATTTAGGAAGTAGTATTACAAGTCACATGGTTAGTTTGACACTTGAGGAGATGATCGAATGAAACCTGAATATGTACTGGCTTATTCTGCAACTGGCCATATCCTGGCGGAATCGATTGTCGCCTTGCTGAAGTCATTTGGCATCAGCGCCTTTACCAGTCAGGAAAGCGCGGGAATTGCTTATGGGTTAACAATTGGTTCTCTCGGCGAGGCTAAAATATACGTTCCCGAGAGTCAGCTTCCGGATGCCCAAAAAATTCTTGAACAAATGGAAAACGGAGAGCTTCAAATCCCAGCGATTGAGGATGAGGATGCCGATCCAAATGAGGAATCGGAAGAGAGCGAAGAATCCACGGATGATAAATCTGGCGTTGAGTAATTAGATTTCTTCTAAAACCGGATCAAGATTCTTTTGAAATGCAATTTGAAGCCTTTGAGTAATTTTTCCCACTTGGCCATTTCCAATCACGTGGTTGTTGATTCGAGTAACTGGCAAGATTGCCCGACTGGCACTGGTGATGAATGCTTCAGAGTATTTGGCTAGGTCTGCGATCCTGACAGCATGCAGTTCGACGGGAATGCCAATTGTTTCTGCAATTTCGATTACTGTTTTTCGCGTTATCCCCTCTAGAATTCCAACGCCTGCCGTGCAGAGTACGCCATTTCTAACGGCAAAAAAATTTGAACTTAACCCTTCCAGGATTGATCCATTCTCCGAAACCATCAAGGTATCATTGATGGGAAGTTGGCTATTGGCTTTTCGGATTTCATTTGCCTCTGCAATAAAGGCGGTCACCTTGGCCGTGGGGTTCTCGCGGTGCATTATACGTGTGATCACCGCGACCCCAAAATGATAATCATCAAGAGAAGGCGTATGTAATTTTTCTAATATGAGATAGACATTCCCAACCTCATTTGTCAAATCAATTGAGATGCGGATGCGGGTTTCATTTTCTGGAAATTGGGCCAGCGTTTTTCGCAATTCACCCCGTATGCGTTCACGATCCAACTGGATTGTACTTCCAGTCAGGCGCGCGGAAGACTCAAGCCGCTCAAAATGGTCCCGCAAGTGCAAGACGAAGTATTTTTGATAGGTACGAAAGGTCGTATAAACGCCAGCAGGAATTAACCTGGATGCCTCATCCAGAGAAGTAACTTCATTTTCTGCGGGCAACAATTGAGCTTTTTGACTCATGTTTGCGGGAATTCTTACGATTATGATTGCCATAATTTAGTGATTTGCCTACTTTTTTTGAAAAGATTTAATTCGTTCATAATCCTCAGGTGAATCCATGTCCTGCAATATTGAAGCTGTATTGACAACCACATAAGCAATGTTCTGCTTATGATTATCGAGGAAAACCCTCAAACTGCCACCATCCGGCATTGCCAGAATTTCAGGAAAGAAATCATGCGGGATCACTATTGGGTGCCCGCGGTGCATCTGAAAGCTTGGAATAATTATTGTCGATTCCTTCTGGCCAAATTGTGAGATTAATTGCGTGATTACATCGGGTTCAATTTGCGGTTGGTCGCCTAAAAAGACAATAGCTGCTTCGCAACGGTGAATAAGCGCTGCCACGCCCATCTTTAGCGAGTGAAACATTTCAAGCTGGGCAAAGGATGAATTATGGATTTCCTCAACCGCTGGTAAATATTTAGCAAGGATTGCTTGGGTTTCTTGGTAAAATGCCCCCGTGACAACCACAATTGGAGCAAGTTTGGCGGAATTTGCCAGATTAAGTACAGATTCCAAAACAGTTATATCGTTCCAGGGTAATAACATTTTGGATGTTCCCATCCGGGTGGAACGGCCAGCGGCTAGAATGATTGCCCCGATTTGATCCATTATTCGATCTCCAGCAATCGTGCATAATCTTCCGGTGTATCTACGTCCAGCAAAATATTTTCATCATTCCATGGAATATATTCAATCGGGAATTTACTGAATAACGCGCGACCGCCGGTATCCCCTTCCAGTGCCAGAAGGTCTTGAAAAGTGCAACGATCAAAAAGGACCGGGTTCCCACGGCGACCTTCCACCATTGGCGCAATTATCGGTGCATGAGTTTCAGCGTGTCGATGTACGATGTCGCGAATCAGTTGAGCTGGAATTTGCGGTTGGTCACACAGAAGAAAAACTACCCCGCCAATGTTAGCTGGTAATGCCTGCACGGCCAGGCGGATGGATGAGCTTTGACCAAGATGCGAGGATTTGTTTATTATTGATTTGAAATATCGGTTATTTAATTTAGTGATATAATGGCTATACGCATTATTTGATTGGACTAAATATACTTTGTCCAACTCGGCTTGAATTGCTGTGTCGATGACATTTTCAAGCAGAGTCCTCCCGCGCCACAACAATTCCTGTTTGGGTTGTCCAAACCGGGTTGATCCCCCAGCCGCCAGGATTACGCCTGCGACAGACTCTTTTGATGTGATGACCTCATAATCAGACTCGTTGAACAGCCGACCGACCAACACAGCATCGTAGCCATCCAGTAAATCTTTTGCGAGCCGGCTTGCGGTCGCGATCAGCGCATCATCATCAGCCTGGTTGAGGAGAACAGTTTTTCGCGCGCTCCCTGGTATAGATTTCAAACCTCCGTTTGGATTTAAAAGCACTTTCTTGAGTGCCTCCTCCCCTACCGGATAATCAGGTGGCAAGTTGCTGATTTGAGAATAAATTTGCGGTCTATGGATATACGCATTATTCAAGGGCTGATTCAAGCCGGTTAACCCGGCGACGACCACTACATGATTAACCCAGGATGGAATCACTGGCTCGTTTGGTCCCGGCGCTTTCAGCGGCAATTGGCGAGCGCCGTCTGCTTCTATGAGTAAACTCCAGCCTTTCATTATAGCAAATCGATGTAAATCATCCATTTCGCCGGGGTTAAGCCCTGAAGCCCGTTCGTCTTCTGTGCGTTTCCCGGTAAATGCAATGACGCCCTCTGTGGCTGGAGATATGCTCTCCAATTCGCTTATATCTGCTATCCAGCGATCCGCCAACGCCAGCTGCCATGTTCCAATGTGGGTCGTGGTGGTAATAATAACCGGCGGTGTCAGCTCCCGGGCAAGACGGAACATTGCAGTTGTTTTTCCACCCGCGCCAACGAATGCTACGCATGCAGGCTTGTTCAAACGTAAAGCTTTTCGCAGGTTCATTCGGATATCAGGGGATTATTCCAGCCGAGGCATGCCAGGTTAGGATCGCTTCCAAAACGGCACCACCAACTGCAAGCGATTTTTCTGATACCAGACGGCTTAATCTCGCATCGTCGCGCGGATCTATATCGCCAATTTTCATATTCTTTTGTACAGTGATACCGTCGCGAACCAATCCTCGAATCACACCCGAAAAAGGTGCCAGTAACTGCCACTTCCCCACAAGCGCAATTAATTCCCCCTGATTTACATGGCTGCCAATTGGGATTCTTTCGGTAAACACACCATCCACCGGCGTGCGAAGAACCCGTTCCAGACTCATGTTGGCAATAGCTTCTGGCTTTCCTGAATCCGCTTCTGCTTCACCCTGCCAATAGACCCTGCCGAGGAATGGTCCCCGGTTCGTTTCAATTACGGCATGACAATCCACGCCTGCAACAAATCCAGGTCCAAGACCTATGGAAAGCGGTGCGGCTGGATGAGGGAGATCAGAGGGTTGTTTCAGCATACGCGCATCGACTAGAACCTGGGGAGCAAACCAATTGCGGGAATCGGCTGTAGGATCGACGACTACCGGTATGGAATGGTTTCGATGAGCTTGAAATGCCTCCTCAGAATCTGCAACCAGCTTAGATGGGATCCCTTCCACGGCCATTTCACCTAAATATACGGCGTTAGCAAAAGATACCAATCTACGGACGGCTAGCGGCTGGTCAATTTCGGTGATGAGAACATCCCAGCCTGCGCGCCACAACCGCAAAACAACGCCGCTCGCCAGGTCACCCCCGCCGCGGACTAAAATCCGTAATTTTTTTGTTAATTCCTGTTTATTATTCAGACTAACCACTTATTCGTCAGCCTTATCCAAACCTTCCAGAACTCTTTCTGGAATAAGGGGAAACTCGTCGAACCAATGACCCGTGGCGTCGTGGACAGCGGCAGTTACAGCGGGCACCAACGGTAAATAAGGCATTTCGCCCATGCCACGGGCGCCAAAGGGACCGATCGGATCAGGATATTCCAGGATGAGCGATTGAACCTTGCCGGGAACATCCAAAACAGTCGGAATAAGATAGGTTGAAAGGGTCTTGGTTAAAGTCAATCCGTTCTGTTGGATAAAATTCTCCATTAAGGCATAACCTGCAGCCTGGACGACAGCACCTTCTATTTGACCCTGTACCTGCTGTGGATTCACCGCCTTGCCTACGTCATCAGCGCAAACAATGTTGGCAATGCTTACCTGACCGGTTTCAATATCCACATCTACTTCCACGGCTTCAGCTACATATCCATATGAGAAATTCGGTTCGCTCTTTCCAGTTTCCGGATCAAATGGAGTAGTGCGCGGCGGACGATACTGATAAGTGGCGACCGCCGGCCGTTCCTCGTTATTCCATTTCTCAAGTGCCAGTTGGGCAGCGCCTCGGATGGAATTACCAGCCATGAAGGTCATCCTGGAGGCCGATACGCTCCCGGAATTTGGCGTCCGTGCTGTATCGGATGCAACTAACTGTACTTTTTCAAAGGGAAGATTCAAGGCCTCGGCAGCCATTTGAATGAAAGCTGTGTGAGACCCCTGACCGACTTCAGCACCGGCATGGTACAAAATTGCCTTCTCTATATGCTCTTTCCCGGTCAACTCTATCGTTGCCCAACAATTCTCAGGTGCCCCGAAAGAAAATCCGACATTTTTGAACGAACATGAAAATCCGATGCCGTGCCGACTGGTGGATTCCGATACATCGCGAATTGCCGGTCTCGTCCACCCCGAATCACCTTTTGTCCAGCCAGCCTTCGTCGCACAGGCTGCCACCACCTTATCGATCGAAACTCCTTCCGGCAGCGGCGTCCCAACGGATAGGAGAGATCCTTCTCGCAACAAATTTCGCATTCGAATTTCGACCGGATCCATGCCAAGGGCTTCAGCCAGCTTGTTCATCTGTGATTCAGCTGCGAATGATCCTTGCGGTCCCCCAAAACCGCGAAATGCACCATTTGGAATATTGTTTGTGTAAACCGCATAAGAATCAACATTGACGTTGGGAATTTCATACGGCCCAGTACACATCAATGTGGCGTTCCCAAGAACCTTGGTTGAGGTATAGATATAAGCTCCGCCGTCCGCAATAATCTCGACATCTGCGGCAGTAATTTTCCCTTCCCGTGTTGCGCCCCATCGCGTTTTAATAAAATATGGATGGCGCTTATGGTGCCCAATCATGGATTCTTCCCGGCTCCAAATAATTTTTATCGGGCGCCGGATCCCCTTTTCGGAAAGCCGTAAAGTTGCCAAGGCGAGAATGATCTGCACTGACATATCTTCACGCCCGCCGAAAGCGCCGCCAATCGCAGGATAAATAACCCGGATTTTATCCAGAGGTAAATTCAGGGCGTGGGCGATTTGTTCCTGGTCTTCATGCGTCCATTGACCGCCAACCACAACGGTTATCCGACCTTCATCATCCAGATAGCTTACACCAGCTTCGGGCTGCAAGAAGGCATGTTCCTGCGCCGGTGTTCGGTAATAACCCTCGATCGTGACATCGGCACTTGCAAACCCAGCCTCCAAATCTCCTTTTCGAATGCGATAATGGCAAAAGATATTCGAGTCCCGCTCTGGAAACAACAAAGGAGAACCTGACTTCATCGCGATGCGGGGATCGGTGACAACTGGCAAATCTTCAAATTCAACAGCAATTAATTTGACGGCGTTGGCAGCAATCACTTCGGTATCAGCAACCACCAGCGCGACCTGATCCCCGATGAATCGGACACGGTCAGCGAAGGGTTTCGATGACCCTGGACCGCACAAAACCGGCTGATCAGGGGATATTAGGCCATACTCGTTATTGGGGACATCCTTGGCGGTAAAAACAGCCAGTACGCCAGGGTAATTTTCTGCTTTGGAGGTATCTATTTTACGAATAATTGCATGCGGCCGGTTGGCAAACAAGACCTTCATGTAAGCCATATCCGGCATTTGAATATCGCCAGGGTAAAGAGCTTCCCCTTTGACTTTGGCAACCGAATCGATTCGATGGACGGATTGTCCAACGCTACCTGTCATTCTTCCTCCCTCAACGCTGGCTCAAACAAATAATTCCTAGCGGCTTTTTTTGGGACCGTTATAAGTGACGGGCGGAACATCCAACGGACCGTAACGTGACGGTCCAAAAGCCCGGTACAAAACAAAGGTAATCAATTGGAAAAGGACCGTTATGACCAAAAGGATTACCACGCCGACGATTATCTGTACGAAAAGCAAAGAACCGCCGAAGCCATGGTTAATGATTTCCGGCGGTATGGCAACCCAACCTTTTTTCGAGTTTTCATCCACCAGAACAATGGACCCAAAAATGGAAATGACTGGGATCAAGATCATGAACGCAAATCCCACCCCGCGCCAAATCGGATGGAGTTGCTGATCTAGATTGGATAGCGATTCCTGTGACATTCGACTGGAATATTTGCCCATAGGATTCCCTCGTTTTACATCTCTGCGGCTTTCTCGATGGCTTCTACTATCTTATAATACCCCGTACAACGGCAAAGATTACCAGTAATTGCCTGACGAATTTCATCCGACGTGGGTTGTTTCCGTTCTTCCAGCAGTTTTACTGCCGACATCACAAAACCAGGCGTGCAATAGCCGCATTGTACCGCACCCGCATCGATAAATGCCTGCTGGACGGGATGCAACCCGCCGTTTTGATGGATTCCTTCGATGGTGACGATGTCTGCTCCGTTGACCCTGGGAGCGGGCACCATGCAAGCCATCACTGCCACACCGTCCAGGTAGACCGTGCATGCACCGCACTCGCCTTCAGCGCAGCCTTCTTTGGTGCCGATCAGGTTCGCGTCCTCGCGCAGCAGCCGCAGCAGTGTTTTCTCCTGGCCAGAATAAAATGTATACTCGCGTCCGTTAATTCGGGTACGGATCGGAGATTCTTCGTCAATATGAGTAGTCTCCGGCAACTTCCCCTGGGGATAATTATCCTGCCCCCACAGCAAAACCGGAGACTTCGGAATTCCATCAGTTTCTGTCCCATCGGCAATAGCCTGGATTGCCCGTCGCGCCGTCACACGAACCATATTTCGGCGATAGCTGTTTGAGCTGCGGATATCCGAAATCGGCCTTGCAGCCTGCATGACCAACTCCGCTGCATGTTGAATAGATTCCTGTCCGAGTTCCTTTCCTGCCAGAAATTTTTCCGCATCGATGGCGTGGATAATGGTGGGCGCAACAGCCCCCATGGTAATCGAAGCCTTTTCAACTACCTTCTGGTGCATTGTCAGAATAACAGTAACATTCAGTAATGAAATTGCCTGAGCCCGGCGAAGGGCAAATTTAACAAATGTGCCCCTTTGATTCTTTGCCATGGCAGGAAAACTGATATCCACCAGCATTTCGTTGGGCGCCATTACTGTTTTCCGCACACCAGTATAAAAATCCGTTATGGGAACATCGCGCGTACCATTGACCGATGCCAGTGTTACTTTCGCTCCCAACGCAACCAGCGGGGAGATGGTGTCATTTGCTGGCGATGCAGTGATTAAATTGCCCGCAACGGTACCGCGATTTCGAATTTGAGGTGAACCGACCTCCCAAGCCGCCCTGACCAAAGGAAAGGCGTATTCGCGCAGTATTTTCGAGGCTGCGCAGTGGTTGTGGGTGACATTCGGACCGAGGTGAACCCAGCCATCCTCAGCGAGGGTTATATAATCCAATCCTGGAATTCGCGATATATCGATGAGAGTTTCAATTCCGCGGCGAACTCCCCGTTCCATTTCCAGAATCAAGTCCGTTGCACCTGAAACAATTCTGGCTTTTTCCATACTTTCATTTAAAGCGACCAGCGTTTCTTTTACAGATGCGGCATTAATATATTTGTTCCACATTCCGTTATTGCTCCTTCATGCTTTTACCGCTGGCTTTCCGGCGCAGCATTAGTATTTCAGCCAGGATGCTTACTGCGATCTCTTCCGGAGTCTCGGCTTGAAGCTCAAGACCGATGGGCGAGTGAATTTTTGCGATGATATCTTCTGATATTCCAGCCTCAGTCAACCCCTTTCGGGTTACCGACCACCTTCTTTTTGATCCGATAATACCCAAATAGGCCGGCGAGCACTTCCCGAGCAATTCAGGCAATCCAGCGATATCAACGTTGGCCCCACGTGTGGTTAAAACGACATTGGTATAGGCATTGATTTCGACATGATCAGGCAGTTCGCCCATTGGCATCTGGAGCAGCAAATCGGCGTCAGGATTTGCCTCTTCGGATGAAAAATCCGGGCGATCATCGCACACAACCACCCAATATCCAAGCCATTTTGCCAGGTGGGCAACAGCCTTTCCAACATGACCGCCACCAATGACGATCAAGGTTGACTTTGGCAGAATCGGCTCAATGTATATTTCCATGGTACCACCGCATACCCCTGGATCTCCGCGACTCGGATCGACCATTGAATAAGTGTTTTTACGTGCTTTTCCATCTTCCAAAGCTAAAAGCGCTTCATGAATTGTCCTGTTTTCAATTTCACCACCCCCAACCGTACCCACAAATGTGCCGTCCGGGAAAACCACCATTTTGCTGCCTTCATGGCGCGGGGTGGAACCGCTGCTATCCACGATGACACACAAGGCACCTGCACGGTTATTCTGTTCCAGGTCTGCCAGAATATTCCAAATTGAAGCGTTCATCTTTCCAATAACCCCAGCACAACCGGCAAAAGCTGCTTTTTACGGCTCACAACCCCTTCAGCCATCCGGGTGCCGTCTGTTTGCGGCGGATAGGGCAAATCTTCCAATGCCGGCGGCTGTTTTGCAAAAATTAATCGGCTGGTACCGCGAACCACATCCGTTACCATCAACATGGCAAAATCCAAACCTTTTTGTTCTCGCAACTCCTCTAAAGCGGTTGTTAGCGGCTCAAGATGTTCATTTACTTCGTACAAATCGCTAACCTCAGCCTGGGCAACGGCAAATTGAAAACCACCGCTTCGATAGATCTTCATATCGCTCGAAACGATATCCCTCGGCGCACGCGCGCCCAAACCTGCGCCGGCAGCCAATATTTTCTCTCCATAGGAACGAATGGTCTCATTGGCAAGTGCGCCGCCGCCGACAAAGGCCCAACGAGACAACCGCTCTGCGGCCTTTTGATCGCGCTCCGTTGTTGTTGGAGATGTAAGAATAAGTGTGTCGGAAAGCAAGCCCGCCAACATTAACCCTGCCAAAGCAGGCGGTGCTGATAACCCAACCTCTTCAATTCTTTCCGAAATCAGTGTACTTGTACTTCCAACAATATCAACCGTGAAGCGAATCGGTGTTCGAGTTGAGGGATTCCCCAGGCGGTGATGGTCAAGGATCTCAATTAATTCAGCCTCATCCAGCGAGCCTACTGCTTGTGAAAGTTCATTGTGGTCAACGAGGACCACCTTCAATCTTGGCGGGTTAAGCAGATCACGCTGCCGGCAAATCCCAACGTAATGACCGCTTTCATCCGTTACAATAAATTCATCGCCCTCTTCCCGAAGGATGCGGTTGATGACATCCCGGATGCGTGTGGATGCTTGAAATTTAGCGACGGCCGTATCCGCTGCGCGGTGGCTGGGATAATCAAGGATTTCACTGATTCGCGCTTCCTGTAATTTTTGGTGGGTTCTAACTTCTTGAAAAAGAAACTCAAACAAACTTCGTCCATTTACCAGCCCGTAAGGCGTGCCATCGGCATTAACCAACGGTGCAATACCGCCAGTTCGGGATGCAACCGACCAGGCATCGCGCAGAGGCTTGTCTGGCGAGGTGGTATCCAATCGCCGCATGACGGACTCGAAGCGCGGCGAGACGTCATTGAGCAGTGTCGGGGCGTCCATTCCAAGCTTTTTCAAAACCCAGGAAGTCTGTGCATTGATGGCGCCTGCCCTGGCTGCCATCGTATCCATTCCATCCCGCTCGCGTAAAAGCCATGCATATCCAATTGCCGCGGCAATTGAATCGGTATCGGGGTTCACATGACCAATGACAAAAATGGGTGCTTGCATTCAGGTCCTTCGATGAAAAGTTCTTGCACCAGCGTTATTTCTGATGTAGTGCCCGCCAAATTCTTTCCGGCGTGGCGGGATTGGCGGTCAGGTTAGCCCCACATGCATCCAGAATGGCATTCCCTACTGCCGGAGCAACGCCATCCATGGGAATCTCAGCCACGGCTTTGACACCAAACGGATGTGAGGGTTCATAGGTCTGAACGAAAATTGTCTCAAGTTTGGGCATTTCGTCGGAACGGAAGATATGATAATCGACCAGATCCCGCTCACGGGCAACCCCTTGATCATCATACAGCATTTCTTCACAAACCGCGTAGCCCAAGGCCTGGACCATTCCCCCTTCAATTTGCCCGGAGGCAGTGATTGGGTTGACAATAACCCCGGAATCAACCGCCATGACCAACTTATCCACCGTTACTGCACCCGTTTGGGTGTCGACGGTCACTTCAGCAAATTGGGCAGCAAAAGGTGGCGGCGACGATGGCGAGACGTAAGAGGCCACCCCCATGATTTGTTCCTGGTCGGTCTTATGCAGTGAATCGTGGCCAACTTCCGAAAGGGTTACTGAGCGGCCATCGGGCGCAATTGCACGCCGGTCATCGAGCAGGATTTCCTCCGCATCGACTGTTCCCCCGCCCTGTTCGCTGATCATCCGGGCAGCGCGCAGGCGGATTCGTTCGGCAACAATCTCGGCTGCCCGAACGGTGGCCGTGCCGGATATATAGGTTGTACTCGAGGCATAAGCTCCAACATCGAACGGCGTAAAGTCAGTATCGGATGAATAAACCAGGACGTCCTCTAGCGGTACGCCTAAGACCTCTGCCGCCATTTGAGCCAGGACAGTATCGGATCCTGTGCCGATATCGGTTGCACCGACCAGCAGATTAAACGATCCGTCATCATTCATTTTTATGCTGGCACCGCCCATATCCAGATAAGGGATGGCTGTTCCCTGCATAACGGTTGCGACGCCAATTCCGCGCCGCAAATAGGGCCGGTTCTCCACCACATGCCAGTCGGGATTGCCGAACTTCTGATCCCAACCGATGGCAGCTTTTCCCTGCCGCACGCATTCTTCCAAACCAACTGTATGAACAACCTCTGGGCGCGGCTCACGCCCTTCGCTCCAGGCAGTGCTGAAAGGATGGATCTCGCCGGCGCGAATGGCGTTTTTAAGGCGAAACTCGATGGGATCCAGGGAAAGGTCGCGGGCAATCATTTCGAGGTGGCGGTCGAGCGGCCAGTAGCCTTGCGGCACGCCATATCCCCTGAATGCGCCGGCAGGCGGTGTATTTGTATAAACAACATCTGCATAAAACCGGATATTGGGTTGCTTGCGGTATTCTCCATCGCCAACATACAAGCCCATGGCTTTATGGCCAGTGTTTCCAGCCACAGTTAAGGCATGGCAGCCGTATGCGCCTGTGTCGCTTAGTGCATACATCTCATTGGCGGTAATGGTGCCATCGCGCTTTACGCCTGTCTTCATGCGAACCCTCATTGGGTGACGTGAACGAGAAGCAGTAAACTCTTCGTCGCGGTCATATTCAACAATCACTGGCCTTTTCGTCGCAATGGTTAAATGCGCAGCCACATCCTCAATGAGAATTTCCTGTTTTCCACCAAAACCGCCGCCCACCCGGGGTTTAATTACACGGATCCGTTTGACAGGCAATCCGAGCACGGGCGCAAGAATGCGGCGGACATGGAACGGCACCTGGGTGCTGGTGCGTATGACCAGGCGATCATCTTCATCCCAGTAAGACATTACTACATGCGGTTCGATATGGGCTTGCTGAACCTTGGGAACGACATACTCGGCTTCAAATATTTTGTCAGCTTCTAGGAAACCTTTATCAACATTACCGATGTCGATGCGAATTTCTGCAGCGAGATTTCGTTTCGGATCGGAATCGGCAAAATTAACAAATTCTTCTTCATCATGGATTTGAATTGCTCCAGGCTTCATCGATTCGCGCGGGTCTATGATGCAAGGCAGCGTTTCATACTCCACCTCAATTAATTGAAGCGCCTTTTGAGCAATTTCCTCGGTTTCAGCCGCCACGAATGCCACCCGGTCGCCCACAAAACGCACCTTATTATCCAGGCTAAAAGCGTCAAGCGGACCCGGAATGGGATCCGACTGCCCGGCAGTTGAATATACAACCCGGGGCAAATCCAACCAGGTCAGAACAGCCGCTACGCCCGGCAGCGCTTTTGCGCGGGTTACATCGATTGACCGTATGCGTGCGTGCGCAACAGGACTGTGCAATATCTTCCCGATAAGAAGACCGCGTTTTTCAAGGTCTGAAGTAAAGGCAGGTTTTCCCTGAACAAGCTTGATGGCATCAACTTTGATTTCCCCTTTGCCAACCCTTGACCGAACAGGACTTTGGGGAACCGTCCATATCTTTGGCATGATGCGCGTTTTCACTTGAGAACCAAGCGGCGAGACATCCGTTCCGTTCTTATCCTCAGGCTTGTCTGGTAGAGGCCAATTTGGAGAAGAAGATTCAGCAATTTCCGTTACGGCCGGCAACTGTTCACCGCGCAGTTGTGCAGCAGCCCGCAATACTGCCTTAACCGGTTTCTCATATCCAGTACACCGGCACAAAACACCAGATAGCACATCCCGAACCTGCTCCTCGCTCGGTTCCAGGGTTTTATCAAGCAAGGATTTGGCGGCAAGAATCATGGCGGGCGTACAGTAGCCGCATTGAATGGCCCCAGTTTCCACAAAAGCCTGCTGCAACGGGTGAAGGCCATCCGTCTTCTTCCATCCCTGATCAGGATGCTCGCCTAATCCTTCAATCGTTTCGATGTGATGTCCGCCAGCTTGTGCAGCCAACATGCCGCAAGAATTTACTGGCCGGCCATCCAACAAAACAGCACAGGCGCCGCATTCTCCTTTATCGCATCCGCCAAACTTTACTCCGAAAAAGCCCTCCCGCCGCAATAAAGCCAGCAACGTTTCATTTGGAGCAACTTCCCAAGTTTTCCATTCGCCATTAATACGTAGTTCTATTTTCATTATCGGCCCTTCCATGGAAAGCATCCCCATCAGTCAGCCATCAATCGTTGGACAATGGCGAGCGCTATGGATTGACGGTATTCTTCACTGGCCCAAGGGTCAGCAGAACCCCGCAGGCAAGATTCAACAGCTTGTATAACCGCAGACGGCTGTGTCCCATCGTATGCCAGGACAGGATTGTCTCCAAATCCGCCCACAGAAACACGAATGCGGCCATTTGGCCATTTTGCAAAGGCAATTCCCAGGGCTGGCAAATCATTGGGAGAACGGGCAACGAATTCAATTTTCAGATCAACCATCAGGTCAATTCTGACCCGCGAAATTAACCAGGGTTGTTGAATGGCAGCTCTGGTCGAGAGAAGTTGAAGGTAGGATAATTCTTCATTATTTGGCAATACCTCTGCATGAAGGTCAGCTGCCAAAAGAGCGATTGCCAATGGAGAGCGTCCAGTTGCACACATGAGAAAACCGGCAATCGTGCTCATTTCACGCAAATTCCGGCTTGTCTCACGAATACACGCAGTTTTCAACCACGCCGGTACGTTTGAATTATCCACGATTTGCTGAATGCGAGCGGCAGCTCCTACTTCGAGAAACCCGGAATTAACGCTGATTCTGTCCAGACCAAGCGCTTGCAAATCCACCACGGCGAAATCTTCGCCCTTATCGCGGCTCAATGTGCTCCCGCCACCTAGCGGGAGGCTTCGCGGATTCTTTCTGGATAATAATTCCAGGGCTTGTAAAATTGTCGTGGGGCGATGGTATTCAACTATCATCTATTTCCTCCGACGTGGAAATGGTCAATCCTGAGCAAATGTATCAACGAGCAATTTCACATCCCCGCCTACTGGATACAAAATTGGGCAAGTGCAACCATTCTTTCGGTATTCGCTGACCTTTTTCCTCGCTTCCTCAGGAGTTCCAGAGGCGGTTATCCGGTGGATCAGTGACTCAGGGACGAGGTGCTTCGCTTTATCAATTTGCTCATGGGTCGCAGGCCAGCCAAGAATGGATTGAATTTCTGCGACGACTTCCATCGAAACACCAGACGCCTTGGCAATATGCGGTTGTTGAGCAAGATACTGTGTCAACAGACCGCGCGTTGTATCAATGGCTTTATCATGGTCCAAATCGACCGAGCAAACAACCAGTTGCGGCCGGTCAAGATCATCCAATGACTTTCCCGCTTTCCTGGCGCCTTTATCCAATAACTCCAAAGCCTTGACATTGTATTCCGGCTCGACGCAGTAATTCAGGACCGCGCCATCGGCTATTTCTCCGGTCAATTCCATCATTTGGTCGCCCGTGGCGCCAATATAGATGGGGACGTTGCGAGGTTCGCGCCGTCCGTGGACTACATCCAATTCAATTCCGTCAACGTGAACAAATTCGCCGTGGAAGGTCACATGCTCCATGTTTAATAGTCTGCGCATGGTTGTGACCGTCTCGCGCATTGCCAACAATGGTTTTCTGCGGTCAATTCCCACATTCTTTGCCAGCGGATCCCACCAGGCGCCAATCCCACAAATGATCCGATCCGGCGCTAAATCATCGAGGGTCAAAAAAGTGGCAGCCAGGAGACCAATATTGCGCGTCCAATTATTAATCACGCCAGACCCGACTTTAATCTTGTTAGTTACTGCGGCATAGGCTGCCATGGGTACAATGGCATCCCGGACCAGGCGGCTTTCTGCCTGCCACACTGCCTCAAAACCCCGTCCTTCGGCGTACTTGACGTAATCAAGACCATCCCGTAAATCATGGGAATCCTGCAAATATAATGCTACTCTTTCAGACATAGTCGCCTCCAGGATGTTGAATTAGGATCGGATATTTATCGCTTGAATCTGGTTCAGTAAATCTAAATCCTCAGGGAGATCAAGATCCAAAGCAAAGGATTGAAGCTCGCAAATCTCAACCCGCATTCCTCTCACCTTTGCCTGTTCTACGTGTTTTTTAAAAGAGCCAACCCCATACATGTAATCGATCGCTCCGGCAGGGTTGATCAAAAAAGCGTTGGTTCCGTCATTGCGGCGGTCGGGCGCAATCACAACAACGGGCGGGCGATTCACCAGTTGGATCAATTTCTGAACATCGTCAACGTTAATCAACGGCAAATCTGCCGGCAGGATCAAAACCTCATTAGCGGCATAAGCCTGGGCGACGATGGTCGCCCGTTTAAGCGCAGTGTTTAAACCTGGTTTTCCCTCCTGAACGGTGCGGGTTTTAAACTCCCTGGCAAGGGCCAGTGCCGAGGTATCGCGACTCACAACGAGTATTTGATCAATTTCTTTTACTTGTTTTAATGTCCGGAGCGTATTCTCCAACAAAGTCACATTCAGTAATGTGCGTTCCTCTTCGGACAGAACGCCAGCTAAACGCGACTTTCCTCTTCTCAGTGGTTTTACCGGTATGATCGCCCAGAGGCTCATGAATGTCGCATACCTCCCAACTGGATGGATATATAGTCAAGCATTTCATTTGCGAGGCGGATTCGCCCGGCAATATCATTCATTACAATATCCGTTACTAAAGGAATTATACCCCACTGGCTGATTGCATCGCAATCAGCCGCGTCCCTTGTATCCACAAAGAAAGAATTGATCAGCCCGTGGTATTGTTCCGCAACAGCCAATGCAGAGGGTTGCCAGCCCATTTCCAAGAACATCTTTGCTGCTGGTCCTTTGATTGCGTGCCCGCCAATCAAAGGCGACACTGCCACAATTACTGGCTTTTTTTGAATGGCTTCTCGAATTCCATTTATTACCAGAATCGGCGCGATACTCACCCACGGATTGGAGGGGCATAAAATGATAGCGTCGGCAGCTTCGATGGCTTCCAACACCCCAGGAGCTGGCCTGGCAGTTTCAATTCCGTCAAAATCAAATCCGGTGACAACCGGCTGACACCCCAGCCTGACAAAATAATCTTGAAATGCAAGATCTCCGTTCTCTTTTGTATGAACAATGGTCGCCACAGGGTCATCGCTCATTGGCAGAACCGCAGCATGTATCCCCCAGGTCTCACAATAATCTGCCATAATAGTTGAAAGACAATCACCATCATTCAATCGTTGCGTTCGGACCAGGTGCGTTGCCAAATCCTTATCGCCCAAACGAAACCAGGTCGGCCCGTTAAGAACTGAAATCGCAGATAGGGCTGCATATGATTCGTCCCGAAGGCCCCATCCCGTGAGTGGATTGGCTTTATCGCTCAATGTGTAACATACCGTGTCAAGATCCGGACAGATCCGAAGGCCGATATGTGTAAAATCGTCGCCTGTATTGACAATTACGGTCAAATGATTTGCAGGCAGCAAACGGTAGAGGCCGTCGGCGAGTTTTGCTCCCCCAACACCGCCAGCAAGCGCAACGATTTTCATGCAATTCCTTGATTCGCGCAAAATTGAATGTTTATCATGGTCGATGAGCTAGTTCGGAAGTAGAGCATACCGACTGTCAATTCCCACTGTGCCATCGCGCATAAAAATCAATGCAAGGTTGTCAATGGCCAATTCCAAATCCAATGGCTCATACATTAATTCCGTCACTGCGCATGTCAAATCTTCGGGCAGAAGCGTGCCATAAAGCAGGGTGATATGCGGCACCCAATCCTTTGGTCCATAATAGGAATTCATTTCTTCCGCAAACGGAGACAATTTATCCCATAACAATTCATGCAAATCCATCAGCTCTCGGTTTTTTACCACATTCAAGTAGAGCACCGGATCGGCGCCTGTAAATATGCCAACACCTGAAACTTTAATAGTAAATGGATGGGTTTGAGCGCTAATCTGCTGAATACTGGATTTTGCCGGTTCATTTTGATAGGCAACTGCTCCTTGCCAGGATAAGTGAATGAAGGAGACTTCATTTGCCGTCACAAGGTTGCATTTCGTGTTCAATTTTTGCCAGATGCCGGCAAAATTGACGTTAGTGTCAAGGGAGAAGAGTGTCGTCAATGCGTACATGGGCTGGGGTTAGCGAAATAAGTCCAAATCTTTTGGCCGAATGAGTTCCTTGATCGAACCTTCCCGCAACGAATAGGGAAAACCACGGACGAGTACTGCAGGAATGCTCTCGGAAGCCTGCCCCATCACCAATGAAGCTGCCGCAGCCAACTCATCGGCTGTGCCGACCTGTGTGACACGCAAGTGGAAGCCGAATAAATCCTCCCGGCCGCGTAAATCTACCAGACCGGGTAAACCGGCAAACCCGATTGAGATGCCAACCGTACCCATCCTCCAGGCGCGGCCATGGGAATCGATGATCAATACGCCAGGCAATACCCCTGTGGCTTTGCCAATCCTCTCCCTTATTTGACCGGCGGAAAAATCCGGATCCTTTGGCAAAAGCAGCACCCAATCTTCGGAATTCCCCCATAGTCCCTGGACATTCGAATGATCAATGCCGGCATTTGCGCATACAAATCCCAGACGATGTTCGCAAATTATCGTGCCGGGTCGGTACCGCAAAACCGCGTTACTTTCCTGAAGCATTAACTCAACTATACGTGCATCTTTATCTGTTTTCTCTGCGAGCTCGACGGCCTCAGCGGATGGCTCAACCAGTGTAATATTCACCAACCGGTTTTCAGCCTTTGAAACGATTTTCTGAGCCAGGACAATAATATCGCCCTCAATGATTTGAAGACCATTCCTCTGAATGGAATCAATCAGAATCCTGGCAAGATCATCACCGGGTTGGATTAATGGCATGTTCTGGATCGGGTTTATTGTGAGCATCGATGAATAATGATCAAGCTTCATTTGGACGAGGAATGCCAGTGATTCGTATCCCTGCAGATTCGACGCCGAATTGTCTATTCAATCCAAGTAAAACGGATGTCAATCCTTCAGCAACAACTGAATTCTCAATCACGCCTGCGTCCCATCCGACCATACCGGCATCCTGGATAAGTTTAATCACAACCGCCCGATCAGCTTTCTTTCCACCGCAAACAAGAACATCACAATTTACATCTTCGTCGTTCAACAGGTGTTCATACGAAATATTCTGAAAAGCAGTAATCACCTGGACACCATCACCGAAAATCTGCTGTGCCTCAAGCGAGGCGCTTCCGGCCTCCGGCATTTGCACCTTGGTGATTTTCGGAGGAACCAGGGGTACTGTTACATCGATGACAATCTTTCCCTGGGCGGCATCCTTCATTTGTTCGCACATGTTTTTATGAGCGCTGTAGGGTACCGTCATCACAAGCAGATCGGCTTGGCGGGCAGCGTCATCATTGGACACTCCGCGAACTTTATCCGATGATTGAAGCATAGTGTGTAACTCTGATGCAGCCGCTTGGGCTTTTTCTTCCATCCGGGATCCAATCAATATGTGGTAGCCTGCTTTGGCCCAGCGGTAAGCAAGCCCCTTTCCTTCTTTTCCCGTTCCGCCCAGAATTGCGATGGTATGAATTATTGTGGGTTGTGTATTGTCCGTCATTTCAGCGCCTTATCAAGAAGCAAATTGGTCTTCATAGCGTTTCCAAACATTGGAGGCGCGCTTTCGCGCTTCAAAGGCTATTTTTTCTTCATCCAATGTCTGCAATTCACGATTTAGCATCAGTACTTTTCCGCGGGCAATGGTTGTTGTAATCATGCTCTCGTTAAAACCGAATAAGATATGCCAGGGAAGGTTTCCTGCGGTTAATGGCGTAATTGGCTGATAATCAACGAGCATCAAGTCGGCAGCGGCGCCAACGGCAATTTCGCCGGCTCGAAGACCCGCAAACTGGTTGGTTACCAGGTCAGCGTTGTTGTAAACTGCCATTTTAACAACATCATAACCACCCATCCGCCTTGGGTCATGATGCCACAATTTGTGCGCAAAGTAGGCCGCTTTCCATTCTTCCCACATGGCATTCGAAAACCCGTCATTCCCCAAGCAGACTTTAATGCCGGCCCGCATCATACTCTCAACCGCTGCCATGCCAACGGCATTGTTCATATTGGAACGAGGTTGGTGAGTCACCCATGTTCCCGATTGGCGGAGCAATTCTGTTTCTCGTTGATCAACATGAACGCAATGCACAGCAATCGTTTTTATCCCCAAGAGACCAAAATTTGACAACCGATCCACCACTCTTGTTCCTGATTTTGCCAGGCTGTCATCCTCATCGGAAAAATGCTCGGCCACATGGACATGAAAACCAACCTCATCCGGCGCCAAGTCTCGGCAGCGCTGTAATGTCTTCTCCGAGAGTGTCAAGCTGGCGTGCAGGCCAAAAGTTGCTCCCAGAGCAGTTTCCAGCTCAGGATGCTGTTTTAGCCATCGAAAATAATTCAGGTTTTCGCGGATTCCAGCTTCTGCTTGCTCTTCGCCATTTCGGTCCGTCACTTCATAACACAACGAAGCACGCAACCCCGCACCAAGTACGCTTTGAGCAATTGTCTCAAGCGACCCGTCTATTGCATTGGGCGAGGCATGGTGGTCGAACAGTGTAGTGGTACCATGGCGGATTGCGTTTACCAGACATACCAAAGCAGAATATTTGACATCCTCCAAATCCAAGGACTTATCCAATGGCCACCACAGTTTTTCAAGGATCTCAGGAAATATTTTTGGTGCAGGTCCTGGAATAGCCATTCCGCGCGAAAAAGCCCCATAGAAATGAGTATGGGCGCAGATATTTCCGGGCATTGCATATTGACCCTTTGCGTCCAGCGTCTCCTCCCCTTCAAATGGAAGAAGTTCGTTTGCCGGGCCAATTGCGATGATTTTGTCGGAATTGATCTTTATGGATTGATTTGGAATGATTTGATTGGGAGAACCCCAGGTGATCAAAGTACAATTCTTGATTAACATCCGCGCAGCTCCCTACTCAGATTTACGCAAGAAAAACCTGGAGGGGCGGTTCTTTTCGACGGGCTAAAAACCCGACGCCGGTCCGCGGAATAATGGACGCGACCACCCAACTTGTCAGACATATTTTATCATAAAGGGATCGAGAAGGAGAAAATAAATCATTCGCCACTGGAAAGTCGGGAGAAATAGCATATAATTCGACCTATATTTCCAAGGAGAATAATGCGAATGGCCGATCCGCGTCAAGAAGCACTTGCATATGCGCATCAGAATCGTGATGCTTATCTGAATTCTCTAAAAAGTCTGGTTGAAATTCCATCAATATCAACCTCCACCGATCATAAAAAAGCTATCACCGAAACGGCCGAATGGCTGGCAAACCGCTTGCGGAAAATGGGTTTTTCAAATGTCGCACTTCATCCGACAAATGGACACCCGGTGGTTTTCGGTGAGTATCTTGTTGGCAAGCCGGACCGAAAAACCGTCCTGATCTACGGGCATTACGATGTTCAACCCGTAGAACCGCTTGACCTTTGGGTGACACCGCCGTTTGAACCGACCATCCGCGGGGACAACCTTTTCGCACGGGGGGCATCCGACATGAAAGGACAGGTCATGTCATCACTAAACGCCGTAGAAGCCCTCCTCGCAGCCGGGGATTTGCCTGTCAATATTAAGTTCATGATTGAAGGTGAAGAAGAAATCGGCTCGCCGAATTTGGCGCCGTTCTTAAAGCAGAATGCAAAAATGCTTGCCGCTAACATCGTACTGAACCCTGATTCAGGCATTTTGGCGGAGGATTTCCCAACGCTGACGTATGCCTTAAGGGGTTTGGCTTACTTTGAATTGCGAGTTTATGGCCCCGCTCATGACCTTCATTCAGGCCTGTTCGGCGGCATTGTCCATAATCCAGCCCAAGCGCTGGCGGAATTAATCGCTGGCATGCACGACACCAACGGCAGGATCACCTTGCCCGGTTATTACGATTCGGTTCGTGAATTGGCTGCCGATGAACGCGAAGATATTGCCAAACTGCCGCAGGGCGATGATTTCTTCCAGGAACAGACTGGTGCAGAAAAACTTTGGGGTGAATCAGGCTACACTGCCGCTGAACGGGTTGGCGCCCGTCCCACGCTGGAAATCAACGGTCTTCTCTCGGGATTCACGGGACACGGGTCAAAAACTGTCATTCCATCATGGGCTATGGCAAAAATATCAATGCGGCTTGTACCCGATCAAAAACCGGATGACGTTCACATGCAATTACTTAAATACCTTGAGCAAAAAGCGCCTTCAACCATTCGCTGGGAATTAATCCGCATGGCTGGCGGCCCGCCGTCCTTCACGGACCGAAACCATCCCGCCTCGCAGGCAATGAGCAAGGCAATTGAGAGCGTTTGGGGAAAACGGCCCGTTTTCAAGCGCGAGGGCGGCAGCATCCCGATTGTTGCGGAAATGCAAGAAACACTCGGCATTGACTCCGTCCTGACCGGTTTTGGTTTGCCGGAGGATAACATCCACGCGCCAAACGAAAAACTTCATCTACCCACCTGGTATCGTGGCATCGATGCCTTGATTCATTTCTTTTACAATTACGGTGCATAACATAATGGCGACAGAGAAACTTCGCTTTCCATCCTATGGCGGCCAGGCACTGATCGAAGGGGTATTAATGCGCGGTTCGAAATATGTGGCAGCCGCATTCCGATTGCCAACCGGTGAAATTTCGATTGAAACAGAGGAATTGAGCCAGGTTTACCAGTCAAAAATGGCCAGAATTCCGTTTTTACGCGGCCTGGTGATCCTGTGGGACGCGCTAGGCCTGGGAACCCGGTTCCTGACACTTTCAGCGAACAAACAATCCGGCGAAGACGAAAAATTAGAAGGGCCGCAATTGGCCCTCACCCTGGTGTTTTCATTGGCGATGGCAGTTGTTTTATTTTTTATCGGCCCGGCGGCGATCGGACAGGGATTGGAATCATTGCTTAAGATTCCCAAAGGTTGGGGGAATCTAATCGAAGGTGTTGTTCGATTAATTGTCGTGATTACCTATATCTGGGCAATTGGCAAGATGCCGGATATCCGCAGAGTTTTTTCGTATCACGGCGCTGAACATAAAACCATCAATGCGTTTGAAGCCGGCGCCGCACTGACCCCTGAGAGCGTCGCCAAATACAGCCTTCAACACCCTCGCTGCGGCACCTCATTCATTCTGACGGTTGTCATTTTATCGGTCATCGTTTTTTCTGCCATCGGTAAATTGCCATTTTTATGGACGCTGGCAAGCAGGGTCCTTTTATTGCCGCCGATTGCCATGTTGGGATATGAATACATTCGTTGGGCGGCCAATCACCTCGACTCGCCAGTTATTCGCTGGCTGATTGTACCCAACCTTGCGCTCCAAAAACTGACTACGGTTGAACCCACTCCGGATATATTGGAGGTTGCCATCGCAGCTTTCAATACGATGTACGCGCTTGAAAATCCGGCTGCTTTTCCAGCTGCATTGCCAGTGGAACAACCTGCTGCTGCGACTTGACACTCCCCCTCACCCGGTTATACTGGTTATGAAACTGGGGTGAATTGACAGCGATGAAATCGTGGCAATTGGTGGCATTTGGCGTAATGGTGGGCTTGCTGACCGGTGCGGCCATCCTTTTGATTGTAATGAAGCCCTCCGGCCAACCAATCGTGATCATTCCTGCGCCCAGCCCTTCGCCTTTGATGGTTGATATTTCTGGCGAGGTTATGAACCCTGGGCTTTATATCCTTCCTCCAAACTCAAGGGTTGCCGCGGTTGTTGAAGCTGCCGGGGGGTTCACGGAGAATGCAGACAAAGCCAGTATTAATCAGGCCGCATTGCTTGATGATGGCGATAAAGTCTGGGTACCTGCTCTGAATTCATCCCGAAGTGACACGGTCCAAATTCCATCACGGACGACGAACTTGCTCATCAACATTAACACAGCCTCAGCAAAAGAATTGGAAACTCTGCCGGGCATAGGCGAAGTAAAAGCCAACCAAATAATTGCCTATCGAACTCAAAATGGGCTGTTTATGAGGCTTGATGATCTTCTTAAAGTCCCAGGCATCGGGCCAGAATTGCTTGAGAAAATTCGCCCAAATATTACCCTCACCGATTAAGGACTACACCCATGAATTTGCAGGAAAATTTGGTGCTCAATTTGCATAATGCCATGCGAACTAACGATGACACCAGCAAGAGAACCATCCGCATGATACTCAGTGCGATAAAAATGGCCGAAATCGAAAAAGGCCAGCCTCTCGATGATTTGGGAATTATGGCGATCCTTCAAAAAGAAATTAAGATTCGGAATGAAGCCATCCAGGATGCTGAGAAAGCCAAAAGAGAAGATTTGATCAATGAAGCAAAAGCTGAACTTAAAGTGGTCGAAGCTTTTTTGCCAAAGCAGCTTAGCGAAATTGAAATTGAAGAATTGGTCAAAGAAGCGATTTTGGAAACGAATGCCAGCGGTCCAGCAGATTTGGGTAAGGTCATGAAAGCTGTCATGCCAAAACTGCAAGGGCGAGCGGCTGGCGACAAAATTAGCCAAATTGCCCGGAAGTTGTTATTACCAGGATGACTTTACCGGTTTTGCACGAACCTGCCAGGCGCCATTGGCTGAGCCGCGATTATGCCAAAATCGCGTTATTAATTATTGTTTCTCTACTTTCGTTAGGGGCATTGATTTTTCCGATTGCTTTCCGGCAATCTGAGCTATCACTTAAACCAGGCGATGTTTCACCGCAGGATATTCAAACTCCCAGAGAAATCACTTACGATAGCCAGATTTTGACAGGGCAACAAAAAGACGAAGCAGAACGGAACGTCCTACCCGTCTTTCTTCCGGCAGATTCAACCATTACCCGCCGTCAGATCGAGTCGCTGCGCACAGCGTTAAATTTTATCGGTGTAGTCCGCCAGGACAGCCATTCCAGCCTGCTGCAAAAAATATCCGACCTGAAATCAGTGGAAGGATTGGTTCTAGCTGATAATTACGCCGAACAAGTGCTCGAGATGCCCGAATCTCGGTGGCAAACATTGCAACAAGAGGCAATCAGCGTTCTGGAACAAACCATGCGCAATACCATCAAGGAGAACGAGGTTGGTGATGCCCAAAGGCGCATTCCAACTTTAATCAGTTTTTCCTTGAGCGAGGACCAAGCTGCAATTGTCTCTGCCATTGTGACTCCATTTGTTACCTCCAACAGCCTGTACAGTGAAGATTTGACGGAAGCCGCCAGAAAAAATGCACGCGAATCGGTAAAAGTTGTGTCGAAAACTTATGCCAGCGGCGAAATTATAGTCCGGCGCGGACAGATCATTACGCCAGCTGCCTGGGAAGCCCTTGAGAATTCAGGGTTTATTCGATCAAAGAATAAAACGCAGGATGTAATCGCCGCCGGCGGACTGGTTTCCACTTTGGCTGTCTTTCTCCTACTTTATTTTATTCGCCGAAATCTTCCGCCACTCGATGATATCCGCAGCCTGCTCCTGATTTCGGTCATCTTTCTTATCTTCCTTTACAGCGCCAAACTGGTAATTCCCAACCGAACGGTTATTCCATATCTATTTCCGCTTGCCGCATTTGGTCTGACGGTAGCCAGCCTGTACTCATTGGAATTGGGATTGGTTTTTACGGTCATCCTGAGCGTTTTATCTGCATACAACCTGCCCAATGCACTGGATTTAACGCTTTATTACATTATTTCCACCTCCTGCGGAATTCTCATCCTAGGAAAAGGTCGTCATATTGGAAACTTTTTTTGGGCAGGAATCGCCATTGGTCTCTCAGGCTCGGCAGTTGTTTTAGCCTACCGCCTGCCCGAAGCCCTTACAGATTGGCTAGGTCTCGCAACTTTAAGCGGTGCAGCCTTTTTTGCCGGTCTGGCAGCCGCTAGCTTGACACTGCTATTCCAGTTCCTTTTCTCGCAAATTACCGGCATTTCTACTGCACTCCAATTGTTGGAATTTTCGCGTCCCGATCATCCCCTACTTCAATTTATTCTACATAATGCCCCTGGAACCTATCAGCACAGCCTGCAAGTCTCCAATTTAGCCGAACAGGCTGCGGAGGAAATCGGCGCGGATGCCATGCTGACCCGAGTCGGTGGCTTGTACCATGATGTGGGAAAGGCTGCCAATCCTCTTTTCTTTATTGAAAACCAAGTAAAAGGTCAATTGGATACCCATGACGACCTTGATCCCACAGTCAGCGCAGCCACCATCATCCGGCATGTTACCGACGGCATAAGTCTGGCAAAGAAATACCATTTACCCGCCAGGTTGCAGGATTTCATGCGAGAACATCATGGCACCCTATTGACCCGGTATCAATATGCCCGCGCACTCGAATTGGCCAAGCAAGATTCTTCCCAGGTCGATGATAAGATATTCCGCTACCCTGGTCCTCGTCCCCGGTCAAAGGAGACAGCGCTTCTCATGTTGGCAGATAGCTGCGAAGCAAGAGCCCGGGCCGAATTGCCTAAGGATGAAAACGAACTAAGGGTTTTGGTCAAGAAAGTAATTGACTATACGCAGCGCGAAGGGCAGTTGGATGATACCACGCTGACACTCAAAGATTTGAGTATGATTGCTGAAACATTCGTAAATTCTCTGCGAAACCAATATCATCCCCGCATCCAATACCCTGAGTTGGATCGTAAAACCACTCCGGTGGGAGAATTGCCTTCGGCGCTTCCGGGAGCTAACGAGAAACAGGCATGAATATACTTATCGATAACGAATTTCAAAAACTTATCTCAGAAGAACTAATTACCAAGACAGTTCAATTCTCATTAAACTATGAGGGCTTGCCAGCCCAGAGCGGTCTTAGCGTCGTGATTACCGATAATGCCAAACTTCAGGAACTCAACAATCAGTTTCTGGGAATCGATGCGCCAACCGACGTGCTTTCCTTTCCGTCAGACGAGGTGGATCCAGATATTGGCGAGCCGTATTTAGGCGATATCATCCTATCCTTACCCCAGGCGAAAAAACAAGCAGAAGAAGCCGAACATTCACTCGAAGCTGAAGTTCAATTGCTTGTCGTCCATGGAACGCTTCATCTGCTGGGGTATGATCATGCGGAGCCTGCTGATAAACGCGAGATGTGGGAACATCAAAAAGCAATTCTTGACGGTTTAGGCACGGATTTACGCCGCTTTCCTGAGTGAACCATGCAGCGAGCCTTTTTCCACAGCCGTTGGCTTTCGTTTCGGTATGCTTTTTCCGGCATCGCCTATGTGTTTCGAACGCAAAAGAATGCCTGGATTCATACCGGCGCGACGCTGATGGCCGTTGTTTTGGGAGCTTGGCTGAAGGTTTCCGCGACAAGTTGGGCAATTCTTGTAATGACAATTGCAGTAGTCTGGTCGGCGGAATGTATAAATACTGCCGTGGAGGCCGCTGTTGACCTGATCAGTCCTCAAAAACACCCACTAGCGAAAGTAGCCAAGGATGCATCCGCTGCAGGAGTATTAATTGTTGCGATCGGTGCGGTAGGCGTAGGTATTTTCCTTTTTGGACCAGCATTGATCATCAAGTTAAGAGAATTATTCTAGGAGGGGAAATGTCAGGATTTCACTTTGGCACAGTAGGTTCACCCACCTCGACTCCCCCAAAACCTGGAGGAAGCGTTGGCGCGATTCAACGAATGGCAGAATTAAATCTCTCGGCGCTGGAATTGGGTTGGGTACAATCCGTCCGGGTTAGTGAAGCAACCTGCGCCGCCATTCGGGCAGAGGCACAACGGCAATCCATCCTCCTTTCGGTTCACGCCCCCTATTTCATCAACCTGAATGCAACGCAAGATGAATGGCCAAAATCGCGTCAACGATTAATGGATGCTGCCCATTACGGGAACCTTGCCGGTGCAACAGATATCATTTTTCATCCAGGTTCTTACTTTGGGGAACCAGCCGAGACAGTGCTCGAAGTGTCCATCCCCCGTTTGCGCGGCTGCATTGAAGAATTACGCAACAGCGGCAACCATGTTACTTTGCGTCCTGAAACCATGGGGAAATCTGCCATGCTGGGTTCGCTTTCCGATACGCTTGCTATGAGCAAAGAGATTGACGGCGTTTTGCCCTGTCTCGATTTTGCCCATTTGCACGCCCGGGCTGGCGATGGATCTGTGAATTCTTTTCCGGAATTCTTACAGATTATTAATGTCTATGCGAATTATCTTGGCAATGATTCTCTCCAAAACCTGCATATTCACCTTTCTGGCATCGAATACACCTTGAAGGGCGAAAAGAATCACCTGCCAATTCAAGAATCCGACCTGCAGATCCAGGAGCTTTTTATAGCGCTTCACGATACAGGATGCGGCGGGCGCATCCTTTGCGAAAGTCCATTAATGGAAATTGATGCTTTGTTTATGAAGGATATTTATCCGGAATAAAAAGCCAGCCGGCGAAAGATCCGGCTGGCTCTGTAGGATTTATTGTTTATCCTTAAAGGTACTCGCGCAGGTTATGTTCCACGGCATAGGCTGCCGCTTCGGCTCGATTGGAAACGCCAAGTTTCGAAAGGATACTGCTGACATAATTCCGAACAGTCCCCTCTCCCAAAAAAAGCGCTTTCGCAATTTCACGGTTCGTTTTTCCCTCGGAAACGAGTAGAAGAACATGCCGTTCTTGCGTGCTCAAATTGGCAAACGCGGAAGCTTCTTCCTCTTTTACTGCCCGCCGCACTTCCTGGAAAACGCGTTGCGTCACGGCCGAATCAAGCAATGCTTCGCCTCGTCCTACCGCTTCGATTGCGTGAATTAAATCTTCGCCGCCGATTTGCTTAAGAACATAGCCTGAAGCTCCTGCCCGTATTGCCGAGAACAACATTTCATCTTCGGCGTAAGAGGTTAACATAATTACCTTTGTATCAGGGTAATTATGAGTAATTTCTTCGCAGGCTTCGATACCGGATTGCCCAGGCAAACGGATGTCCATAAGTACAACATCCGGCCGATTTCGCCCAACCAAATCAATCGCATCTTTGGCATTGCCCGCTTCACCAACGACTTCGAATTGTGAATGCCGGTCCAATAAAGCCCTTAATCCTAAGCGTACTACCTCGTGGTCATCAACAAGAAGAATTCGCTGCTTTGTCATCCAGATCTCCTATAAAGCGAGTATATCGAAGTGTCGATTGATATGCAAGAAATTAGCAAACCAAGCTTTCAATCCTTTGGAGAACATCATTGCCATATTAAAGAAACCGGACAGTGATCCGAGCCAAAAACGTCAGTTTGAATAATCACATCCTTAACCCGCGGTACGAAATCGTTCGAAACTAGGTAATAATCCAACCGCCAACCCACATTCCGCTCGCGTGCCTTTGTGATGAATGTCCACCAGGTATACTCAACCCGGTCCGGGTAAAGCAAACGGTAAGCATCCGCAAAGCCATTTTCTAGATATGTATCAATCCAGGCTCGTTCTTCTGGTAAAAACCCTGAGGTGTTTGCATTGGCTTTGGGGTTTGCCAGATCAATTTCTCGATGCGCCGTATTGAAATCTCCTGTGATAATAATCTTTTTCCCCAAAGCGTGTAATTCGGCGCATTGTTCCAATAACGTTTTATAAAAAGCCAGCTTGAACTCAACCCGGTCGTGTCCCCGCTGGCCATTTGGGAAATAAATATTGTATAAAACAACATCCTTGTCAAACGAGACGCGAATTACCCTGCCTTCCGAATCGAATTCTTCCACGCCTAAACCATAATGAACATCAACGTCCTCCATCCGGATATAACAAGCAACACCGCTATAACCAGGCCGTTGTGCAGGATTCCAATAAGAGGTATACCCTGGGATTTCACGTACATCATCTGCCAATTGGTCAGGCCGAGCTTTTATTTCCTGTAAGCACAACACATCTGGCGAATCCTTCTGCACCCATTCGCGAAATCCCTTCCCCATGACAGCTCGTAAACCGTTGACATTCCAGGTTGTTATCTTCATTTTCTCGTTTGCTCTCCGGTCACCATGTGGTAAACTATTATATCAGGCAAGGAGAACCCATGGACGACGAGAATGCCCGCAGCATTGTTTACATCGAAGACGATCCTGAAATGATCGACCTCGTTTCCTTGATCGTTACCAAACGGGGTTTTAAAGTAATCGGTGCCGAGGGCGGCCGGCAAGGACTGGATATCGTCAAAAGTGAAAAACCCACCCTGATTCTACTCGACCTTATGATGCCCGATATGGATGGGTGGGATGTATATCAACAATTAAAATCGGAAGAAGAAACCAAAGATATTCCGGTTATTATCATCACAGCCAAGGCGCAATCCATCGATCGGGTTCTAGGATTGCATATTGCCAAGGTGGATGATTATATAAGCAAGCCATTTCGCCCGCAGGATTTGTTAGACAGCATCGAGCATGTGCTACAAGCCATGCCATAACCTACTAGATTGGATTTACCCATTTCAATGCAGCACGCTCGGATAGAGAATTTAACCAGACCGCTTTCTTCACCGGTGATCGCAACACTTTGTGATACATTCTGGACAAAATTTAAAGGCCTGATGTTTGCTTCCAGCTTGGATCCAAATGGAGGCTTGCTTTTTAGTGACAACGACGAAAGCCGAATTGATTCATCGATCCATATGTTGTTTATGAAATTTGACATTGCCGTGGTTTGGATCGACCATGAATTCCGGGTGGTCGATGTCCGGATTGCCAAACGGTGGCGTCTTGCTTACATTCCCATTACGCCAGCCAAGTATACGCTTGAAGCTCATCCCGATCAACTCAAGAACTTTCAAATTGGCGATGTACTTTCCTTTGAAAAAGTTTAGTCTCTTCCTAATCGTTCTTTTAGCCCTAACGCTTGCTGCGCCGCTTCAAACTGCCGCTGCTCAAGATTCCGTACCAACGGATATCCCGGTTTACATCGTGCAGTCCGGTGACACCTTATCGATCATAGCGGCCAGGTTTGGCGTATCCGTAAACGATCTCATTCAACTCAATCAAATATCCGATCCAAATCTGGTTTCTGTTGGAACTCACCTGTCGATACCGGGTCTAGAGGGCGTTAGCGGCGTTTTAACGACTACCGTGATCCCTCTTGGCCAAAATATGGAATCGTTGAGCCGTCAGTACCAACTGCCCAAACCGCAGCTGATCCGGTTGAACCGCATTACCAGCCCCGCTGAACTCTATGCGGGTTCCGCGTTGATCATAACTCAGTCGGATACTGAGCCTTTATTGATTGCGGCAGGTTCCGTTGCGGCAGGACAAGGACTACTGAGCCTTGCGATTAGCGCTAACGCCAACCCCTGGACATTGATGCTGTTGAATGAAATCGAAGAGCCGTCCACAAGCATTCCAAATGATGTTCTCTTTCGAGCTCCAAAAGAAAACGAAACTCCAGCCAGTCCATTTTCGCCATTC
The DNA here is from genome assembly GCA_964536805.1 of uncultured Longilinea sp. Classification (GTDB taxonomy): domain Bacteria; phylum Chloroflexota; class Anaerolineae; order Anaerolineales; family Anaerolineaceae; genus Longilinea. The sequence goes on along the minus strand of CAZHYQ010000001.1, from coordinate 137,512 downwards.
ATCCAAAGCATTGATTTTTCACCCTTGCCGCTGAAGCAAGGTACCACGGCAGTAATTCGAGTAAGAACAACTGAGAATTTAACCTTAACTGGCACATTGAACGGCCGTGATCTTCACTTCTTTCCGGTGGAAGATGGTTATGTAGCCCTTCAGGGCATTCATGCCATGGCTGAAACTGGCCCGGCCTCTTTTGAATTGGCAGGCAGCAAATCGGATCATGAGAGTTTCTCTTTTCAACAGAATGTTTTGATAAATTCCGGCAATTTTGCCTTTGATACGCGTTTGGTTGTCGACCCGGCAACTGTGGACGCGGCCAACACGGGACCAGAGGATGAACAGGTACGGCAAATTATCGCACCAGCTACGCCAGACAAATTATGGAATGGAATATTTCGGCCTCCCGTGGGAGTACCCGCAGGGTATTCCATGTTCCCGGATTGTACGACTGACCGTTTTGGAAATCGGAGAGCCTATAATGATGGACCCTATGAGTTCTATCATTCCGGCATTGATCTAAGTGCCTGTGAAAATACCCTGAATATATATGCGCCTGCCGCAGGCGTTGTGGTCTTTACAGGTTCCTTAACCGTCCGAGGAAATTACACGGTGATCGATCACGGTTGGGGCGTGTACACTGGCTATGGACATCAATCTGAAATCAAAGTTAAAGTAGGCGATCGTGTAGAGCCCGGTCAATTGATCGGTTTGATTGGCAAAACAGGACGCGTAACAGGCCCGCATCTTCATTGGGAAATATGGGTAAATGGAGTATTGGTACAACCGTTGGATTGGGTCAACCAGGTATATCCTTAAGCATAAAGCTCACATGGAGTATAATTAAACGTCTAATTTTTATAGAAAGGGCAATCACTTCTTGCCCGGTAAAAGAAGCAGGCATATGGCAATCGCATCTATAACACTACCCCAAGATTATTGGCCATCCTTCAAAATCGAGAATGACGATCTGGAATTCCTGTACAACAATCTTCTGGAGCTCGAAACCCCACAAACGCCCCAGGAACTCGTTAAGGCTCTGATTGCTGAACGAATCCGCGCAGAAAAAGTCCGGATGGAAAGAAAGCAAACTGCTGGAGGAGAAACCTACTTTCCGAAGGATCATTTTGAGGTCGGAAGAAATTTATCCTTTCCTGCATTGAATTGGGCAAACGGTACAGTCACAGCTATTCGTGAGGGCAACAATCCGGAATTTGCCAAATTTGATGTGATCACCGTGGATATGAAAACCGGCGAGCAAAGACTTTTTGCAGCTGGCGTAGAAAACCACGTTCTCAATCAACCCATTGCCATACAAACAAACGACCCATCATTAGACGAAAACATTGTTTACAAGACATACGGGAAACAACTTGTTGCCCAACTGACCGAGATTCTTGAATCGAACGATGATTTGGTTCGAATTGCAGGGCGTTGGTTTCCACGGTCGCTATTAGTGGACGTAAATATTGGCCACCTTAATCTTGCGGAAGCTGTGTTGGAAGTCGCCGATGGCGGACCATTAAGCGCAAAAGCAATTCTCGACCAGGTAGAATTGCCCACCGATGTCAACAGTAAATTAACTGATTTTTCTTTCAACCTGGCATTACAAGAGGATGGACGTTTTGACGAAGTAGGCCCGGCAGGCGAAGTTCTCTGGTTCTTGCGCCGACTGGAACCTGCCGAGGTCCAAAACCCGCCAATCTATCTTCGGTATAATCCGGTTGAATTTAATCTCGATCCGATCCGTGAACCTTTAACTCAGTTGGAAAAGCAGGTCTTTGATGAATTTTCCACCTTTGATAACCACGGCGAGGATTTGAACGAGATCACCATTAACCTGATCTATCCCCATCTGCGGGTCGGAACTTTACCGCTTTCCCAACAAATTTCTTCATTTTTTCCATCAGCCTACGAATCCCCGCGTGTCCAATTCACCTTTGTTGATGGAAATAACGGCCAGCGGTTCTCAGGGTGGGTAGTGCGCAGCCAGAAGTATGCATATGGATTGCGAGGTTGGTTTGAGGCACAAAACCTTATTCCCGGATCCATCATAAAGATTCTTCGCAGTGACAAACCAGGCGAAGTAATCATTAAAGCAGAAAAGAAACGCCCAACCCGCGAATGGATCCGCACCGCATTAATCGGAGCGGACGGCGGGATTGTATTTGCAATGTTGAAACAACAAGTTTCGACTGTTTATGATGAGCGCATGGCAATTGTAATTCCAGACGGTGAAGCGTTGGACAGTATTTGGGCACAAACCGGTAAATCCCGCGGTACCCTTGAGCAAACCATTAAGAATTTAATGACCGAACTTTCCAAACTCAATCCCCAGGGACAAGTTCATGCCCAGGAGTTGTATGCCGCAGTAAATTTGGTCCGCCGCTGTCCACCCGGCCCCATCTTAAGTATGTTGATAGAACGCCCTTGGGCTACCTTCTTGGGTGATTTGTATTTCAAGCCCACATCCATGTTAATGGAGGACGCCCCATGATCGAGACGAAGCGGTTCAGCCTGGTCAAACCGACCATTCAAACTCCATTTCACATCGATTTTGAATGGTGGCGCGAACATGACGGTAATTGGCGGGTTTATCTCTTTAGCTACCTTTGCGCCGATCACCAGACCTCTTTTCAGAACTCCGACCAAAATGTGATGATCGATTGGATTGACCCTGAAACTGCTGAAATCAAAGTTGTCAATGGTCTTGAACATACATTAATGACGCATTGCGCTCTCCAACCTGATTTCTTAACTCAAAACACATCCCTCGTGGATGCGGTCTTCCGTTCATTTCTAAAAAATGGCAACGAACCATTAACGCCGACTGAACTTAGCGCTATCACGGGCAAACAAGCCGCCACCATCCTGACAACATTCTCAGGGCCGACAATTTATAAAGGCATCCGCCCTTTTCAAAAATAATTTTACGACCTGCGGATGGCTGGATACCGTATCGCGATATAAAGCCCATACATCACAGAAATAACCGCTCCGATGCCGACGGAAATAGGTGCTCCAACCCAATCGGCCACAAGACCTGCCTGCATCGATCCCAAACGGCTCATGCTCTGGAACATCATTGAATAGAGAGCCATGATTCTTCCACGAATTTCATCAGGGGCGAAAAGCTGAAGCATGGTGTTTGTCAGAGCATTTTGAAAAACAAAGCTAAAGCCAGTCACAAACATGACTGCCATTGAAAAAACAAATGATCTTGAAATAGCAAAGGCGATCAGCGCAGCCGGAAAGAGCAAGTTGCCCATCGTCAAGTAACGTCCGCGCCGGGCACGCTCTGATAAAGCTGAAATGAAAATGGCGCCTATCAGCGCTCCAATTCCCATCAAAGTGAGCAACATGCCAAGGGGGAGCGCCTCGGGGTTCTGGCAACTGAGTATGCCAGATCCGGAGTTGCAAATGGCGTTGATAATCGGTTTTGCGCTCGCTCCCAGAATGGTAGACGCGAAAACTGGCATCAATGTATTATAGGGCATGGAAAGAAATGCACTAACCGCCACCAGGCTGATTAATACCATGATGATCGTATGGTTACGCGCATACCGGATCCCTTCCTTCATGTGATCCATGGTACTGCTAGCCGGGTTCGAGGTAAAAACCGGTCTGGGCAGGTTTTTCATGGCAAACAGGCACACCAGGACGGCGATAAAGGTGAATCCATTGATCAAAAAAGCCATTGCCACACCTGTCGCGGCCACGATAATTCCTGCCAAGGCCGGCCCAAGTGCCCTCCCCAAATTAAACATAGCCGCGTTTAACCCGATTGCATTGGTCAGATCATCCTTTCCTTCGATCATCTCAACCGTAAAAGCCTGCCTGACAGGAACGTCCACCGCATTGGCGGCCCCTAAAAGGAGCGATAAGAGATAAATGTGCCAGACCCTTACCACGCCAGTCCAGGATAAGGTAGCTATGATAAAGGCCTCAGCCATCATCACAATCTGGGTAAAAACCAATACATTCCGTTTCGGAAAACGGTCCGCTATCGATCCTCCCCAAAGGGAAAGGGGAATCAGAGGAATTAATCCCAGGAGGTTAACCACGCCTAGCGCGGCCGCCGAGCCAGTCAAGTTATAAACCAGCAATTGCAGGGCCATGGTTTCCATCCATGACCCAATCAGAGAAATTCCCTGTCCAAAGAACCATAATTTATAATTGCGGTGGGATAAGGCGCGTAAAAACTGCGGCCCTTTACTGTCGGTTTTTTGTATATTTTTATCCATAAAACGACAAAACCAAAAAGAATACTGACTATTATAAGCCTTGTTGTCAGCTATTTGGAGACAAAACGATCTTCGATTTGGGAATATTTATCATGGTAAAATGATTAAATATTCCGCCCCTGTAGCGCAATGGACAGAGCGCCAGCCTTCTAAGCTGTCGGTTGAGGGTTCGAATCCCTCCAGGGGCGCCAATAGATATTGGTCAAAATTTTTTCACCAATTCACAGGAATTGTGTAAAGGTGCTACAATAAATACTGAAGCATATACTGATAAATATTCTGTCCTTTACCCGGATTTTAAAAGGCAGAGATTGGTGGATCTCCTTATGGTGGAGGTCAATAATGATCATTGTAAGGTTTAAATCAAAACCTTTTCGCCAAAACACTGGCGGTTTGGATAGACAGTCGTTTTTCTCCTCTCCGGGAGGTAATTGGTCGTTATCCTCCCGCTCCCACATCTGGCGCCCTCCTACAGATGTCTATGAAAATGAAGAACGCTTTGTTGTTCGAATTGAAATTGCCGGGATGCATGAGAGCGACTTTCATATCAATCTGGATGAAAACGTTTTAAGCATTTCAGGCTCTCGCATTGATCCAACTGATGAACGAAAAGCGTACCACCAGATGGAAATTCATTACGGCGAATTTCTGACAGAATTTGTTTTCACCACGCAGATCGAAATTGATCAGGTCAATGCAGAATATCAAGACGGGCTGCTCTTTATCTTCGTCCCAAAATCAAAGCCAAAACAAATCACCATAACCTGATTACGAGAGCGAAAACGAGTTTATGTCAGCAACAGGTTGGTTAAAAAATAATTACCTGCTAAACAACCGCCAGTTTGATTCCGATGAAAACAGGTTCGAGGAGATTCTACTTTCATCGGTGGGCGGTCTGGAATCATCCGAAGAAAATACGGAGGAGTTTCCCCTTGAGGTAGATTCGTCCGTTTCTCTGCCAGAAACACTTCCGATTCTACCTCTGCGCGGTCTGGTGGTTTATCCGCAAACGCTTGTCCCCCTCACCATTGGACAACCGCGCTCCATTCGATTGGTGGATGATGTCGTCTCGGGCAACCGGATGATCGGGTTGGTTACATCGAAAAACCCGGAGCTGGAGAATCCCAATCCTGATGATCTTTTTTCGGTTGGCACCGTTGGAATGGTCCACCGTCTGTTTCGGGCACAGGATGGCACAATTCGTCTGTTGGTTCAGGGCATTACCCGGTTTAAAGCCATTGAATATACGCAAACCGAACCTTATTTGCATGCGAAAGTGCTCAAACTTCCCGACGAATCGGTTGAGGGTCTAGAAATCGATGCCCTGGCTCGAAATGTCCGCGATCAATTTGAACATATCGCTGACATGATTCCATCCATTCCCCGCGAGCTGGTAGCATCCATTGCATCAATCGAGGATCCGCTTCAAACCGTTTATACCATCGCAAATTTCCAGCGCATGGAATTGAGCGATGCCCAGAACATTCTTGAAATTGATTCAGTAAACGAGAAACTCCGTAAACTGGTGTCCATCCTGACCAGAGAAAGCGAGGTATTGGAACTAGGCCAAAAAATCCAAAACGAAGCCCGTTCCGAGATTGATAAAATGCAGCGGGACTATTTCCTGCGCGAACAACTTAAGGCAATTCAAAAAGAACTTGGCGAAGCCGATGAGCAAGCCGCTGACGTTGAGGAATTCAATAAGAAGATTGAACTTGCTCACATGCCGGATGAAGGCCTGCAGCAGGCTAAACGTGAATTGGACCGCCTTTCACGCCTGCCAACGGCCGCGGCAGAATACGGCGTCATCCGCACCTACCTGGATTGGTTGGTCAGCCTGCCTTGGACTTCAAAAACTGAAGACAACCTCGACATCCCCCATGCGCGCGAAGTCCTGGATCATGATCATTATGGGCTGAAGGATATCAAAGAACGGATTCTTGAATTCCTGGCGGTAAGAAAATTACGCATGGAACGCAAAGTCCAGCTCGACCAGGACCCATCTGATGACAAAATCCGGCATGAACGCGAAGGCGTAATTCTTTGCTTCGTTGGTCCTCCTGGCGTCGGAAAAACATCGCTTGGACAATCAATCGCCCGCGCCCTTGATCGGAAGTTTATCCGGATTTCTCTGGGCGGCGTGCGTGATGAAGCTGAAATTCGCGGCCATCGGAGAACTTATATTGGCGCAATGCCTGGGCGCATTCTGCAGGCCATTCGCCGCATCGAATCGCACAACCCGGTCTTCATGCTGGATGAAATCGATAAACTGGCATTCGATTTTCATGGCGACCCTGCTTCCGCTCTTCTCGAGGTGCTTGATCCGGAGCAAAATACAGAATTCAGGGATAATTATCTCGAAGTAGCCTACGATCTTTCTCAGGTCATGTTTATTACCACGGCAAACACGCTCGAGACAATCCCAATGCCTTTGCTTGACCGCATGGAAGTTATTCAATTGGCCGGTTATACCGAAGGGGAAAAGATACAAATCGCCCGAAATTACCTGCTGCCCCGCCAGCTGCGCGAAAATGGCCTAAAGCAGGATGAGGTCACTTTCACAGATGAAGGCCTGCGAACTATCATTCGCCAGTATACGCGCGAAGCCGGCGTGCGCAACCTGGAGCGTGAAATCGGCGGGGTTTGTCGAAAACTGGCAACCTTGATTACCGAATCCAAACCGATTAAACACGAGATTGATAGCGATACTGTTCATGAATATCTCGGAAGAGCGCGTTTCATCGAAACGGATGAAATATTACGGCGGACCGCAGTACCGGGCGTCGCAACCGGTCTGGCTTGGACATCGGTCGGCGGTGAAATCCTTTTCATCGAAGCAACCAGCATGCCAGGCGGCCGGGGGTTTACCATTACCGGTTCCATCGGCAAAGTCATGCAGGAGTCAGCTCAGGCGGCCTTATCCTATGTACGGTCGAGATCGGATAGCCTTGGTATCGACCCGCAATACTTTGAAAAGCACGATATCCACCTTCATATCCCATCCGGGGCACAACCAAAAGATGGTCCGTCGGCAGGCGTCACAATCGCCACGGCGTTGGTATCCTTGACCACCAATCGCCTGGTGCGATCTGAAGTCGGCATGACGGGCGAAATCACCCTGGTTGGCCAGGTATTGCCCATCGGCGGATTGAAAGACAAGGTTTTGGCGGCACACCGCGCCGGTTTAAAGACCGTCATTTTACCGCGGGATAATGAGCCCGACCTGGAGGATTTACCAGAAGACGTACGGGAGTCGATGGTCTTCATCCCAGTAGATACCATTGATGATGTTTTGGCAAATGCCCTCATCAATCCTGTGAGCAGCCTCAAAAAGGCAGCCCGAAAGGTAACCAAAACGTCAAAGAAAGCCAATGCTGAAAATCCTGCTGCTTGAAGATGATGCGACAATGAAGTCGCTTTTAACGAAACTTTTGGAAATGGAAGGATTCAGTATCCACCATCCATCGAAATTAACCGATGATGTAGTTCTTGAGACAATTTCTGAAACCCAACCAGACCTCATTTTGACGGATCTGTTGATGAAAGAGGTCAATGGATTGGAGTTAGTCTCAAAATTACCCGCCCACCGCCCTTACCGCATTTTGATGACCTCAGGATTGAATGTCGAAGCTGAATGTCTTCAGGCTGGGGTAGATGGATTTATTCAAAAACCTTATTTTCCAGAAGAGCTGATTCGGCGAATTCGAGAATTAACCGCCGAGAATTAGGAGAATTCTGTGGGGAAAAAACATAACCGTGCCACATCCCAATGGCGCTGCATGGATGTGCACCTGCACACACCAGCGTCAACCGATTTTCAACAACCCGAGGTCACTTACCTCGAGATTTTGCAGCGAGCCGAGGCTCGCAATTTAGATATTATCGCCTTTACCGACCATAACACGGTTTCAGGTTACCGGCGAATGGCTGATGAAATTCACCAGTTGGAATTACTGGAAAAACTAAACCGCCTCTTGCCTGAAGAACGCAATCGGCTGAACGAATACCGGCGGCTGTTCGCCAAAATGTTAATCTTGCCGGGTTTCGAATTTACCGCCACATTCGGGTTTCACATTCTGGGAATATTCCATCCGGATACCCCCATCCGCGATATTGAACACCTGCTCTTGAGTCTGAATATTCCATCGGATCATATCGATGAAGGCTCGCAGACGGTCGGTGCAACCAGCGATGTATTAACGGCGTATCGATTGATCAACCAGGCCGGCGGAATCGTTATTGCGGCACACGCAAATTCCAGCAATGGCGTCGCCATGCGCGGATTCAACTTTGGCGGCCAGACCAAAATTGCCTACACGCAAGATTCGAATCTGCATGCTCTCGAAGTAACGGATCTGGAACTTAAAAGCCCTCGTTCCACTGCGGCATTTTTTAGCGGGACGAAGCCCGAGTATCCCCGCCGCATGCATTGCATCCAGGGCTCGGACGCACACCGCATGACACCCGATTCATCGCGCAAAAAGAATCTGAGCATTGGCGAACGAGCCACAGATGTTTTACTCCCGGCACTCGATTTTGATGATTTGCGGGAGTTATTTGAAAGCAACGATTTTTCACGAACGCGTCCCCATCGCGTCACCGAAGAAGCCGCATTTGATTTTATCCAGGCAGCCAGAGAAGAGGGTGCCAATATCATCCAGGATTTTCATGACAGCATGACCATCCGCGGCGGAAAACTCTATGCGATTCTCTCGGATGTGTGTGCTTTTGCCAACACAAACGGCGGCACGCTTTATATCGGCTTGCCGGATGATCCTCATAAGCCGGTCATTGGCGTACCGGAAGGCGAAGCAGGAATTCAGCAAATTGAAAAAGAAATCAACAACCGCATTAGCCCTCCACTCAATTGTTCAATAGATCTGCACGACTACAAAGGGAAAAAACTGATCCGGATTTTAATCCCCCGCGGAGAAGATGCGCCTTACGCAGTGGACGACAACAAAATCTACGTGCGCGACGAGGCAGAAACTGGACTGGCGGTCCGTGATGAAATTGTCAATCTTGTTTTGAGAGGGAAGGATCATCTGAAAACCGCCTCAAGCATCCCGGTTTCACCGGTTGAACCAGTCCATCCTGCTGAACAAACGCCTGCGCCTGCCAGCATTCCGGAACCTGAACCCGAGAATTTGGATCCGCGCACGGGGGTGGAAGTATTGCCGCCTGAGGAACGCCAGGGTACCCAGTATTTCACCATGCGCGACTTGCGCAACGGCAACAAGGTGAAAAACGTAACCCGCGCCTCCGCCCGCCGGCTCTGGCATTATGCCATAACCCGCTATGCCGAAATCATTGGATCTTTGGAAAAAACACCCATCGATTGGCGCGGTAATTACGGATTGATTCACAGTTACAAACAAAACAAGACTACGTTTTATGATTTCGTTCTCCGAGAAGGGGATGGCTACCGCTTTTTCTTCGGCGTCACCGAGGATGGCATTCACGGCCCATGGAAAGTATTCTCTGCGGAAGATTGAGGCAATATGCGTTTTGGAGTCTTAACAATTTCAGACCGTTCCTCTCAAGGCACTCGCCCGGATGCATCTGGACCATTGCTAAAAGCAGCCATTGAAAGCCAGGGGTGGCAGGTGGCTATGGAAGGCATCATCCCCGACGAAGCAGTTAAGATATCTGAGACATTGGCTGCGTGGAGTGATTCTAATCAGATCGACATTCTGTTAACAACTGGCGGCACGGGCTTTGCACCGCGCGATGTGACGCCGGAAGCCACATTGCAGGTCATCCAAAGGCAAGTGCCAGGTATTCCGGAAGCCATGCGTCAAGCCTCCCTTGCGGTAACAAAACACGCCATGCTTTCAAGGGCGGTTGCCGGAATTCGGGGTACCACTTTGATTATCAACCTGCCGGGAAGTCCGAAGGCAGCACTCGAAAATTTCAACACCATTCTTTTGGTGTTGCCGCACGCGGTCGAGTTAATCCATGGCGATCCAAAATCGGAAGCTGGCCACACGCGAGAGCAACGTTAATCTGGATTTACAAATGACTGGGGTTAGTTAATTACCAATCATCCCAGAAATGAATCACTGATTTCCATCTGCCTAATCGAAGCCCAAAAACAGACCGTTCGGGAATTTACCGGACGGTCTGTTCCAATGCGGCTCTGAGATCATCATGCTGTCTGACTCTCTTTACGGGGACACCTCCGGCGATGAGAGAAGAGGCAATTTCATCATAGATTCCAAACCCGCCAAATGTATCCGAGTCAATCAGCACCACTATTGGCCGCGTACCGCGCCTTTCGATCTCGTTTACAGTCACCAACACCGAAGTGGAAGCAGTGGTTGTAACAAGGATGACGGAACTGCCCCGTGTCAGTTGGGAAGCCTGGCTTTGAACGACGGCCTCGATAGGCAACTGGCCTTTACATTCCACAAAAGCCATCATTTCAAGGATTTTGCTGAGTTGCCGTTCGCCCCGACCGGCTGGCAGCACCGAGAATTTTTGACCGGCGCAGGCAAATCCAACAGATCTTCCCTGCCTGAGATAATAGGCAGCGATGGATGCAGCAGAACTCACCGCATATTCAAATGTATGCGACGGAATTGTGACTTTTCGTTGCGAGGTCCACAGCCAATAACGGTCTTCCCCAGTTGCATCCGGTTCCAGTTCGCCGGATTGTACCGAAACAGAACCGTCCAGAAAGATCCACACATCCGCCTGGGGATCCTGCTCAAATTCCTTGACCATCAACATATCCCGCCTGGCAGTCGATTTCCAATGAATGCGGTTAAGGGCATCGCCAGGAGCATACTCGCGAATTCCAGCAGCATAAGGGGTTACTTCAACTGTCTTTTTCCGCAGGGCCTGTCCGCCAGATAGCAAACCGACTGGCGTGTAGAACTCGGTTAGGTCGACAAAATATGGCAGGACTTCCAATTTTTTCGATCCCTGAAAGGTTGCCCGGTAAAGAAATAAACCAAAAGGATCGCCAGAGGAGACGATTGTCGGCCCCAAATCAAACTCTCCCCGACGCGAAAGAAGCGTTCGGGTCACATAAGACCGGGAACGTCCAGGTCCTATCATGGATAAGACCCGAGAGCCTGTATTGCCAGGCAAAGCTGAGCCATCTTTCAATTCGAACCAGACTCGCACCCAGCGGGAATGGTTGGTAATTTCGAAGCGCTCTTCAAATAATTGGCCGAATTGCATCCGAAAAACGCGTGCGATTCGTTGAACGGTGACGCGACGTATTGAGAGGCTTGCCCACAGCCAGCTAAAAATGATCACCAGGCCCAGCAATACAGCCAGGCGCTGATAAACAACGCTTTGCGGCGTGGAATAAGCCGCCACAAGGCAAATAACCAGCAGGATCAAAACGACCCAAAAAGCGCGTCTGACAACCATTAATCAGGCAGCGCTTTCTTCAAAGGAACCGCCAGGTACCACCATCGTGTTCAGAATTTCATTGACCACTTGGTCAGCGCTCAAATTCTTCATCCGCGCAGCCGCGTGAATTACCATCCGGTGCGACAGGATAAAAGGCGCGAGGTATTTGATATCATCCGGCAGGATATAATCCCGTCCGCGGATTGCAGCCAAAGCCTGCCCGGCCCGGAACAACCCCAGACTTCCGCGTGGGCTGGCACCCAGGTAGACATCTGAACTCTCCCGGGTCGCTCGCGTCAATTCAACTATGTAACGCTTGATCGGCGCGGCCACAAAGACCCGCTTGATGGCTTCCTGCATTTCCCGCATTTCTTCCACAGTAGTCACCGCTTCCAAATCCTGGATTGGATGGCGGAGTTGCTGCAATTCCAACACATGAATTTCATCCGTAAGGGTCGGATACCCCAGCCGCAGCCGTAATAGAAACCGGTCCAATTGTGCTTCCGGAAGCGGGAAAGTACCTTCATATTCAATTGGATTCTGAGTCGCCAGAATCATAAACGGGTCAGGGAGTGGATGGGTAATACCATCCACGGTAACCTGCCGCTCTTCCATCGATTCGAGCAGCGCGGATTGCGTTTTTGGCGTGGCCCGGTTAATCTCATCCGCCAGAACAATGTTTGCCATCACCGGGCCAGGCCTGAATTCAAACTCTCGGCTGATCTGGTTAAAAATTGAAACACCGGTTACATCACTTGGCAACATATCTGGGGTAAATTGAATCCGCCGGAATGAACAGCCCAAAGATTTGGCCAGGCTGCGGGAAAGGATTGTTTTTCCAACCCCGGGCACATCATCAATGAGGATGTGCCCCTGACACAACAAACCGATGACGACAAGTTCAAGCGCAGGTTGCTTTCCGACGATTACCTTTTCCAGGTTCTCGATTATTTTCTTTGAGTAGGATTGAATATCTGGGATCGACAGATCCATATGAACTCCTATTTACCGGATAACCCATTTCCGGCTAATAATGAAGAATGCGATGATTGTACAAATGCCAATAAAACTAACGATCATGGATAATGTTACCCACCATGGACGATACTCAATGATAATGGAATGCTGACCTGGTTGAAGTGGAAACCCGCGGTATAAATAATTGACTCGCGAAATTTCTGCAGCCGCCGATCCGTCGATCGATACTTTCCAACCAGGATACCAGGTGTCAGCTATCATGAACCAGCCAGCCTGACTGACCTGAACACTGAGATCCATACGGGAAGCATTCTCGAAAAGTATACTGATATTGTTTACGGATTGCAAATCACAATTTCCTTCTAAAACCTCGCCATTCTCGATGATGGCAAGTAAAACACCATCATTGATTGCATTTTTCGTTTTAGTCCAGGCCTCATCGGCATTCATTGCCAATTGCGAGCAAGGATAAAAACCAAATCGCGCACCTCCCGTTATGAATTGGGTGGAATAATTCTTTTCAAAGTCATCCGTCACCTCTTCTACCTGATCAACATTCATCATCCGAAGCCAGGGGATGCGTTTTTCTGCTGGTAATTGAGACACATACTGCAGCCATTGATAATATCGCGCGGGCTGAAGCGGGTCAAAATTGTTAGCGGAGGGGATGTTGTTCAAAATATTAATATTGGGAAGTTGAGCCAATCTCATCTCATCCCAACTCTCTTTTTCGCGGTAATCTTGAAACCGCAGGAAGCGGCCAAACTTCAAAATATATTCGCTTTGCGCATCGATGAAAATGCGCCCCTTTGAACCAATTGAACCACCATCGTTATTTACCACTTTGTAAAATTGCATTGAGGTCGATGGATTCTGACCCCAGCCAGCTAACAGAAGATCGCTGCCGACCAGAATTGCCACCAACCAGCGCCATCGCTCATTTTTAAGCACCTGATTATCTACAGGTTTATTCTTGACAAGCAATAAAACCAATATTCCAATGAACGCAGCAATAATCAGGGAATAGACAAGGGATGGTTTAATCTCCGATAGAACAAAATATGATGCGGCCGCTGTAATGATTACAGCGCAGAGGCTAAAAATCGCTTTTTTCAAACGCGGAACGGCTTTTCCAACCGGATGCCCCAGTGAATCAATTCCGATACCAGATAACAAACTTAACGAAAACACAGGCCATAGCATATAACGGGCTGGAGCCTGGAACATGTCAAATGTAGGGATATATTTATAAAGAAATGGGAAAATTGGCGTATTTCTTCCCAAAGCAAAGACCGACGCAAGAATACTTAATCCCCATAGCAACAAAATTCGACTTCGGTTCTGCACATCAGTAATGTCGGCTTTGTCCTTCTGCCGTCTGAGATATTTGAGGGTAGTAAAAGCCATGAGAAATGGAAGCAAGCCGATATAAATCGCATCTTCCCAGTAGCTGGCGTAGCCCCAGTAATCCCCATAAGCCGGATTCCCAAAAAAACTTGAACTGATCAATGTCAGAAACCGCCACGGCCAAAATGAATAAACCATGGCCAAATTATAATTAACAGAAGCTGCCCTCTGAGATTGCTGTAGCAGTTCAAAGGTGGGAATAAGTTGGACAGCAGCCAGACATACGCCTAAAAGTACCCCGCCAATGCTCGCCATAAAGGTCGTAAACGCTCCCCTCCACCCCCGGCGAACCCATCCAGCAACCAGTGCCCAACAACCTAAAAATAAAAAACCATACCAAGTGATTTGAGCATGTCCGCTCAATAATTGCATCCCGCTGCACAATGCCAGCCAACCGAATAATCCAAATTTTCGGTTTTGAGTTGTTTCTCTGGCGAACAATTCTACGCATAAGACAATCCAGGGCAGCCACGCTGCACTCCAAATGATGCTGCTGAAACCGGCGCGGGCAACCAGAAAACCGCTCATCGAAAAAGCGAGCCCGGCCACCACCTGCGCAAGGCTGTTTACGCCTAATTGTTTGACCAATTTGGCTGTACCATAACCCGCCCAGCTCAGATGGGCAACCAGCAACAAAGTGTACCCCCATGCCATCCAGGGAACACCACCAATTGTCTGTAAAATGAAAAGAACCCAGCCAGGCGGATAATACAACGCCAACTGATAATTGGCCAATAACGGAGCCCCCATCCCATTTAACGGATTCCAAAAAGGCCAAATTCCTGTTTGAATTTGCTCCCAAGCCAGGTACCGCCAGGGTATGAATTGTAAGGAAGGCGTTCCCCAGACCAGCGCTTGCCCACGTAATAAGGTTGGGGCAAACAGGAGGAAGGGAATTAGCCAGAGTAGATGATAAAGGGATGGTTTTCGATTAACGAATGGACGCACGGGATCATTCCCCCAAGTTTACCTGGTAAATTGTATATCCATCTCGAGAATAAACCGCCTTTAAAAAGTCAGCTTTTTCAGGGTCCCAAACTCCAAGCAATCGTTCCTCCGGCCCATAAAAAAGGTAATCCACTCGCTTACTCTCTATTAACGCAATGCGGACGTTGTCCGCTTCACCGTCTGAAAAAAATCCTTCAATTTGCGGTTCGAGCTCAGCCAAACCAACGCTCTCTGGACCGTGCCCAATCACAACATGAACTGGCGCCCAAGCCGGCAGTGAGTTTCCGGTCGAATAGGAACTCAAAATATTGGAACCAATTGAAATGTTTTCGGCTAAATAAGTATAGGCGTTAACTTTCTCGCGGGGTTGATATAACGGCCCGGACGGAGTCAATACCGCCCATATTGACCCGGCGATAAAGAATAATGTTGATAAAATGCCGCTGGCAATCAGCGCATACGCTGGCATCTTCCAACGATATCCGATTCCTTCGATACCAAAAAGGCTTAACACAATCCAGGCAAGCCAGACTCCTTCCGGTAAACGGCGTTGGATTGAATAAGGGAAATATGCCAGAATTGGAAAAATAATTACCCAGGCAATCGGGATGGTCCAAAACCAATCTCGTGATTTTATCGCCCGGACGACCCCGATACAAGTGAACGGAAGCATGATCCCATATGCCAATAAATAATCGCCAGGAGGCGGCGAAAGAATGATATTTTGTTGCGCCCAACCGCGTAAAACAGGCACAAATGTAAAGGAGATAAAGTTATAAAAGAGCATGGGCGATGAAACAACAACCATACCAATGGCTGCCCAAAACCGCGTCCGCCAGGCCTCCAATTCTTCCTGTTTCTGATTTCTTTCCTGTTTATTCAGATGAATTATTAACCAGTTTAGGAATAATCCAGAT
Source organism: uncultured Longilinea sp. (assembly GCA_964536805.1). GTDB lineage: Bacteria > Chloroflexota > Anaerolineae > Anaerolineales > Anaerolineaceae > Longilinea. Next base: position 121,659 of record CAZHYQ010000001.1, on the reverse strand, counting down.
CCAAGAACCGCCCACCCGGTGGCAATATCGATGGGCTGCATAAATCCCATAAGCAACCAGGGCACACCAATTTTCAAACCACGAAGAAATGGTTTTTTGTTAGGTACTTTAAATAATCCAACAAAACCCCACAAGAGCAGGGAACGGGCAACCGCCAGGTGCGGCAAACCAAATACCCCCAGGAACCCAAACGACTCGGGGGAATAAAATTCCAACGGTAATTTTTCAAAACCGCCTGTTTTTAGACCGAAAATGGCCAGCCATCCCAACCCGCCACCAAATGTTGCCAGCACAACCCCCCATCGCTGCCCGCGTTCATCCCTGATAAATAATTTGCAAAAATCATAAGAGGCAAATACAAAACAGATTGCACCAATGATTCTGAAGGCCTGAAACAAGATGGCCAGCTGCAAATGGGTTTCTTTGCCGCCAGCCAGTTTTCCAAGAAGAAGATAAGGTAAAAATGCCAAAAAGCCATTCTGGGAAGCGGTGGTATAGGGCGTTCGGAAAAACCAATTTCCAACAGAACCTGACAACATTTTCGCGATGTAAGAATTTCCGTCCTCCACGCCAAACACAAAACCGGTAAAAACCCAATTCGAACCCGAATTCATGAATCCAATTAAATAAGGAATACCAGTAAGAATAATCACAAAAATCGCAAAAAGCCACAACCAGCGCTTTTGGTGTTTATCCATGCTGTTTTCCCCGGCGTACCAGCTTTGTAGAGAAAATGACAATTATGATGACCCAGCCTGCCATGGCGATAGCCCACCCGATGTAAACCGATAATGGATGAAAAGAAAAAGCGACTTCATGGTTTCCTGTCCCAATCGAAACGCTGCGCAAAACGCCCAAATAAGGCTCTATGGGGGTTTCTATGCCATCCACGCGAACAATCCAGCCAGGATACATCACATCCGCCAAAATGAGCCTCCCAGGGCCTGTCGCGTTGATTTCTACCCTGTTTGCCTGATGACTAACGATATCGGCTTTCAGGATTGTTCCGTTTTCATGTTCAACTACCGCGCGTTGCTGGTAATTCAAATTTTGATAAATTTCGACGCCGTTTACATTTTGGATATGTACTAGACCTGTCGCCTCTAAGGGAAATGCCGAAACGATGTATTTGACGTTTAATATTCCGAGCAATTTCGAATCAGGCACATAAGACGAATCATCCGTTTCTGGCTTACCAGATGGAAAAGGCGGCAGTGTAACGGTATAGCCATCCATTGGAATCCCGCTGGCCTTTGAGAATAGGTTATCAAATTCAGTGATTTGCAGCGGATCAATACCGTCAAGAATATCAATCCTTTTACTTCCGCTGATGTACTGAGGAAAACTAAAGGAGGGCGAATAAACGCGAAAAAGCTCTTGGCCATTTCCCAAAATTTCGGCGGCTAATTCATCTCCTTTACCTAGCACTTCATTCGGTTTTCTTAAACTCATTAAATTTGCATCCACTGCTGCCATTTCGATAATCAAGATGGTGATGAAGATAGGCAAAATTCCTCTCACCGCAATCCACCGTTTTTCAAAAGCTAGAATGGCAAAAACCCCAATCAGCGAGGCAATTCCTGCCCATAAAAAGGGCAAATAGTAACCATCCAGATATATACCCAGGCCGGCTGCAATAAAGAATGGAAAGGCCACAAAAGGTACCATAAAGAAGACGGGCTCGGGTTTCTGCTCGACGCGATTCTGAATCAGATAATCAATTGCATAAGCAGATAAAACAGCATAAGAAAAACCGCATAAGAATAAGGAACGAGACGGTACTCTTAACAAAGAAAAACCAGGCAATCGAGTTATCAGTTGATATCCCGGAATAGCATCGCCGAAAGCTGCCAGCAGGCTTACTCCTAAAACCGCCAACCAGAACCTTGTTTGGCGGCGCAAACCTGGAACTGCCAGGATAAAGATGAACAACAACCAGGGAATTGCACCAGCATACAACTCCCATTCTGCATATCCCCCCATGGAAGGTATGAACAAACCAAGAAGGTTTGCGGCAGGCAAGGAAAGGGCGTTATTATCACTGGCGCTCATCAGAGAACGCGTGGTTAGCGGAATGTATTCCATCAATGGCAGCCACAAAGGAGCGGACAGGATTAGGGTAACCAATCCCTGGATTCCAAATCCCCCGGCCAAAGATGAAATTTCTTTTCGAACTGTGGTTTTTCTGTGAAAAAAGGATAAGCGAACTGAATAACCCAGCCACAACATCGCTGCGTAAGGCAGCCAACGCGGATCAGCCAACACAATTAATGCCAGGATAATGCCTGGAGCCATTTTCCAGCCGGTAAAACCTTTGCTTTTGCGTCGTTTCTGCTCCGCCCAGAGTACCCAAGGGGTTAAACACACGGCAAAAACCAGGGTCAGATGGCCAGCAGCAAAATGGGCCATCAGCTTTGGCATTACCTGAATTACCAGACTTGCGGCAAGGGCAGCCCATTGACTGAGGCCTTCACCCTTCAAAAAAAGATACATCCCCAGGCCGGCCGCGGCGAGGTGGAGGGCTGTTACAATGTTGATGCCAAATGGCAATGGGAATAAAAGCGCCAACCAGCCAATTGGATAGTGCAATCCTGACAGCGGATTGGCGGCAAAGGGGTATCCCCCAAAGATCCGTGAGGACCACAGAGGAATTTCTCCATTAACCAGACTTTCCCGCAAGAATTCGGCATTTGTAAAGTGGCTAATGACCAGGTCGGAATAATCACCGCGAACCGGGAAAGCAAAGTTGCCCTTTACATATGCCAAAAAAACAGCTGGAAGAATTAAAAGAAGGAGGACTGTCCAATAGCGTTTCATGGGACATCCATAAGCTTGTAAACTTGTATGTCTAAGCCCTTAAAAACCAAAAGCACATCCCCAGGCAATTTGGCTGGAATTTCACCAATCCGATTTTCGTTTGGCCCCCAAATCACCCAATCCACTCCCCTGGTTTTTGCCCAAACAAGCGATTCCTCATTAAATGAATTGGTGAAGAATTGCTCCACCAAAGCTTTTTCAGTCAGTGCATTTACTGTCTCAAATGGGTGTCCATATACCACCTTTAATCCGGTATAGGCAGGAACAATTGATCCGGTCTGCGGAGAAGCCAGGACAATGTCTCCTGGTTTGGAATTTTGAGCCAGGAAATTTATTCCTGCCATTTCAACCTGATTGATCACAAGAGGTGATTCGGGATCTTTTACCGCATTAATGCCACCTAATACAATGATCGCCAGGGTAGGCATGGTGATGAAAATAGCCATTACTGAAACCAGTTTAATTTTCTTGCCTGCGAGTCTTGCAATTCCGGAAGCTGCCAGACCGGAAACAGGAATCATGTATCCAAGCAAAAAACGGCGCTGAAGGCTGAACGGCAGATAAATTAATAACACGCCAAGAATCAACCAAATTGCCAGGTAGATATTTTTCCGGCTGCGGGTTCGGAAAGCCCAATAAGCTTCCACAACTGCAAAAAAAAGGAATGGCGAAAACGAAATGACAAAATCCAAGACCCAAGGCGAGGGGGTTTGGTTCTGTTTATCCCAGCCAGCGAGAATCGGATCGGTTCGAATAATGATGAATTGATATAGAACAGTAATGGTCCCGACGGCCAAAAAAAATAACGAGGTCTGCCACCGGATCTCTCCTTTTGAAATGTAATCATAGGCAATTTCGCCGCAGGTAATAACGGCAGCCACAACAATAGCAAAAGGGAAAACCACGCCCAAAAGAAAACCAGCTGCCATCAGGACCGGAATCGCTCTTTTGCGAAATGGCAAAAATGACTCAACCAGGTACCAGAGCAATATTGCCAAACCTAGACTAAAGTGAGGGCTTGAATAAATCGACAAGAACGGGTATGCCTCGGCCACCCAGAAGTCCGAGGTAAATCCGCCAAAGAAGGCAGTCAACCAGCCCAATCCCGACCCGACAGCGGAAAATGCAAATGCCCAGAATGCCACCTTGGGACGATCTATAAAAATAAAATGGAAAAACCGATGCAAGGCAGCCAGGAGTGCTACTGCAGAAATAATCCGGGCAAGGTGAAAAACGACAATGGTTGAAATGCCCAACCAGCGCGAGAGATGTCCTAAAAATAGGTAAAAAAGGAATAAATAAGCTCCCTGGTTTGTTTCCGTAGAAAAAGATAGAGTAAATTTCCAGGCACCCTCCCAACCCTCTCGCATCTTGGCAAGGTAACTGTTGCCATCCACCGGATTAAGTAAAAAACCGCCAAAAATCGAACCCGGCGCCGTATAGATCCGGGCAAGAATATATGGCAGGCTGATGAGCAGGAGAATTGCAACGCTGAGGAGGAGGTAACGATTTCGCATATTCGCTGATTCCAAGTATACTTGAGGAAAATTTTGTAAACAATCAAGTTCAGCTCACATTTCAATTCTGTTTGCTGGATAAGCTTGCCAAGCCCTGTTTCGCCTTCTATAATCCCTTTATGAGCCTAAGTTTTCATCTTTTTCAACTACAAAAACTGGATACCCAGGTATCGACGGCGTCAAATCGAATTACTGAAATCAATCGATTACTCGCCCAGAACGAATCTCTGGTGCAAGCGCAGGGACAACTTGACGCCACTATGGAAAAGTTGAAGAACTCACGGGCAAAACTGCGCGAGATCGAAATTTCTGTCCATAACAAGCGAATTAAAGCTGAACAATCCGAAGCCGCTCTCTATGGTGGCAGTGTAAAAAATCCAAAAGAATTACAGGACCTTCAAACCGAAATCGCTTCGATCAAACGCGTCATTTCCCTACTTGAAGACTCCGAACTGGAATGTATGGTCGCTGTCGAAGAGGCGGAACAGAATTTTCGCGATGATGAAGCGAAATTAAATCAGGTAAAAGCCCAACAAGCAGGTCAATCGGCCAGTTTATTGGGTGAGATGTCGACTCTGGAAAACCTGTTGGAACGCCTCAATGTCGAACGAAAAGCGCTGGTCAGCCAAATTAATCCAGCTCTTCTGGATACCTACACGCAATTACGCGGTTCAAAACGCGGTCTTGCCGCAGTACCGGTTGAAGATGGTTGCTGCGCAGCTTGTGGTTCGACATTAACTGCGGCTGAAATCCAGGCCGCCCGGTCTTCAACCCAACTCGTGCTTTGTCCGATGTGCGGCAGAATTATCTATTCCGGCTAACCCATGGCATTACCGAAATTTGATTTTCTCTCCTTTTTCGCCGGTTTCCTAGCTGCATCTCTCCTTTGGCTCATAATTTGGCAGGGCCGCGCAAATTGGCCCCACATCCAAGCAACCTTGCGAAAACAGGCTGCCTTGGTGAAGAAAAAGAATTTATCCGACATCGAAACATACTTAAATCAGAGTGTTTACAGGCGGGTTCAACGGCAACACCTGGCAGCAGCTCTATTTTCATTGGAAGAGGTCCTTATCCAGCCTTTGCTTGTTGCGCCGCCTGCTTCTCCAGATGCCTCAGGGAATCAGATTGAGGAATCGGTGTTGGAACAGATAATTCCCTACATGCCGGATTGGCCAGAAGTCGCCTCGTCATTTGGTTACCTTACCAGGCCTTTGAGTTCCATTGCATCGCAAAGAGCCGATATTGCGTTAATCGGAAGACCCGGGGTTGGCAAAACAACCACATTGTGCGACTTTGCAACAAAAATTGTTCAAAAACAGTACACCGACCCACGACTGCTTGAAAGCATGCCCATTTTCTTGCACATTCTGGATCTAAAACCCATTCTCTTGAACAATGAAGATGCCGCGGATGCTTTGGTGGATGGGTTTTCTTCAAATACCGCTGTAACCCTTCAAAAACAAGCCCGTACCGCCGTGCGACTGGCTTTACGGGATGGGCGCGCAATACTTCTCCTGGACGGATTGGATCAACTTGCGCCTGCCGACCTCGCTGGCAAAACAAAATACCTATCCAAGCTCAAATCCCAATATTCCAATCTGCAAATCATAGCAACCTGCAGCGAGCTTTTTCTGGATGGTTTACTCGAGCTTGGCTTTACACCGGTTGCCGTTGCACCCTGGAATCAAATTCAATTGCGTCAATTTATTCAAAAATGGGGACAAGCCTGGAAGGAGTTGATTCTCCCGCAGATTTCCAAATATATTAATGTTCCCCAACCTGATCCATTGGCTTTGGAAAACTGGATTACCACAGACGGACTTTTTTATTCACCATTCGATTGGACGGAACTTATCTGGGGATCATATTCTGGCGATTTATCCGGTAATCTCCCCCAGCATGGTTATGAAGCTCATCTAAAACGAATCTTCCAGGGAAAAAATCTTACTGCTTATTATGGGAAGTTGGCATCCGCAATTCTTGAAGCCAACCTTTCAAGTATGTCCTTTGAACAAGCGGCAAACATTCTCAATAGCTTTTCGAATGAACTTGAACGTGAAATTGTTTCGCTACCAAATTCACAGACAGTTGAAAAAGGGCAAGCGCAGGCTGACCCCGGTGATAAAACCGTAAACTCAGTTGTAAAGACTGCTGGAGAAAAGATGCTCGGCAAAGCCATTGAGCATGGACTTCTGGCGGAGTATGGCGATGGTCAAATTGCATTTTGCCACCTGGCCCAGGCAGCGTATCTCGCAGCCATTTTCAACAAAAATGAAGTATCCAGTGTGAATTGGCAATGGCCATTCAGCGCGATGACAGCAAGGTATGCAGCAAATAATAATGGCGAGCAAACCTACGTGAAGGAACTGCTCGTGCCGGACACAGATCCGCTGCGAACGCACCTTTTACATGCCGGCCGCATCCTGGCAGGAACGCCTCCAAATTCTGAACTCCGTACCCAAATTATGCGTCGGATTTTGGGAGATATTCAGCAGGAAAAACTACCCTTTGGAACGCGTGCCCGCCTGCTCACAGCTTGTGCCATCTCCAATGATCCAAGCGTCCTTGTTCTTTTTCGCCAATGGTTGAACTCACCTTCAAAATTGCTCCGCCGGCTGGCCACACTGGGTTGCGGACTGCTAAGGGACACTAAATGTATTGCTGAGCTTGCGAGTTTACAATCGGATCCGGATTTTCGCACCCATTCAACAGCCGGTTTGGCCTTAATTGCGATTCCAGGCGATCTGGCGCTGCGCGAAGTCGCTCTTTCACTAAATAGCGGTGTGGAAACACTCCGGCATGCCGTTGCCGAGGGGTTGGCCGTCCAACCTGGAGGGGAAGGCATTGAAATGTTGAAAGAAGCAGCCTCGATGGATGATTTACTCATCCGCCGTGCGGTCGTTTTTGGTCTGGCTTTATTGAGAAATTCCTGGTCGCATGAAATGCTTTCAAAAATGGCCGTTGAAGATGCTCAATGGGTTGTGCGCAATGCTGCTGGGCAGGCACTTGAACAACATCAGCAGCCGGATCCGCATATCCCGACCTCATTACCTGCATTTTGGAAATCCCCCTGGTTGGTCACATTTGCCGGAAAACACGGCCTTGGGGTTTCACCAGATGAACCGCCAATAAAATTGCTCACGCTTGCGGTCGATTCTGGAACCGAAGAAGATTGCACAATGGCACTTCAATATCTTAAGTTATTTACCAGGCTTGAAGTCCAAGAGGTGATAGAAAAACAGGTCAACAGCACCGAGGAAGCCCTTTCGGAAAAAGCATTACAGGCGTTGTGGTGTTTCTCCGTTTCAGGAGCAAATTGACAAGAAATGCCAGCGCTTCAATTTTGCGCTGGCTGTAAAAATTATTTTAGTTTTTCCATGAACCGTTTGTGAACAATATCAGCGTCAAGTCCGATGATGGAGATCAATTTATCACGGCCGGTCTTTCCGGCTATGATTTCGACCTGACTCGGGCTGACGTTCAACACATCTGCTATAAAACGAATCAAGGTCTCATTCGCCTGGCCCTCCACAGGGGCGGAGGTTATGCGGATTTTGATCGTACCGTCATCCAAGATTTCTTGTATTTCATTTTTGCTTGAACGGGCGGTTACACGGACGGTAATGGCAGCCCCCAATTGGCCGTCATGAAGATGGAAACGCCGGTCTTTTGCCATGAATCTACCCGATTCTTCTTAATAGATTAATGAGTATGGATTCGACTGCCTGCAATAATAACAATAATATCAATGGACTGAAATCCAGGTTCATGATTGGAGGAACTAACCGGCGGATTGGATTGAGCAACGGACCTATGATTCTTGCGATAAATGTTCGAATTGGGTGGTAAGGAGACATGAAATATGAAAGGATGACCTCTGCCACAACGAGGATAGAAAGAGCCCAAAAAATGAATTGTATGATCAGAATTAGCGTTCCCATAATGCCTTCCTTCAAGGTAATTATAACTTTGCTTTTTGTCCTGATAGATATATTTAGCCGTTAATGCCTGGATCCTAATATTGCCTGGCCAATGCGGACAAAAGTGGCACCTTCCTGAATGGCTATTTCAAAATCGGCGCTTGTCCCCATGGATAACTCAGCCCAATCTGACTCCGGGTAACAAGCTGCAAAAAAATCCCGCAATTTTGCCAACCAAGTAAAAAATGGCCGCACCTTTTTCGGATCGTCAAAAAGTGGCGGCATGGCCATTAAGCCGCATATTTTAAGGTTGCCGCAAGCCAGCATGGATTCAATTTCAGGTTTCAATAAATCCCACTTTCTTTGGTCCCAGGCCGGCCAGCCGCCTTTGCTCGCTTCAGAACTCACGTTCATCTCCAACAGCACAGGCCGAATGGCATTCCTTTCGGCCAGGATTCGATTTAATTTTAAGGCAAGCTCGAGGCTGTCCAACGAGTGGACATAATTAAACCGGTCAGCGACAATTTTTAGCTTCCGGGACTGGATGTGTCCAATCATGTGCCACTGCAAACCAGGATAACCCGCCAAAGCCTGTTGTTTGGCTTCGACTTCCTCAGCATAATTTTCACCAAAGACTGTTGCCCCTGCCAGCACTGCTTTTTCAATGATATCGGCAGGTTGGCGTTTACTCACGACCACCAACTTTACCAGGTCGGAGGTTCGGTTAACAGAGGCAGCAGCAATTTGAATGCGGTTCCTGATTGAATCTAAATTATTTCGGATTTCAATTTCAGACGGACTCATTTATTATCCGCTTTCCGTAAAGCAATTAACGCACCAAAACGCCCGGTGTTGCCGTGCTCGCCCCGGTGAGAATACCAATCCTCCAGGTGACAGGCAGTACAAATACCTGCAATTTCAATGTGCCGGACGCCAGCTTGCTGGAGTAGTATTTCGTTCGTTTTCCATAGATCAAGTTGAAACTTATTGTGGTGCGGTCGCAACACCTCTCCCGCTCTCTCTGCCAGGACATTCTGGACCCGTTCTGCCACATCCATCCCAACCTCGTAGTGATCAGGTCCAATGGATGGACCAATGCCAGCGATAATATTCCCCTTTTCACACCCATAAACATCGCACATTTTTTTTACAGTTTGCCCGGCAATATCTTTTACAGTACCCTGCCACCCCGCGTGAGAAATAGCCACCACGCCTTTCACCGGTTCATAAAACAGGATTGGCACGCAATCGGCAAAGCGCATGAAGAGGGTGATTTCCGAATGGTTTGTAACAATCCCATCCGCCCTTTGATGCGGTGCATCCAATGGCCGCGGGTGATTTGTACAGATCACATCTGCGCTGTGAACCTGCCAAACATCAAAAATGGATTCAACCGGACGACCAATATTCTTGAAAATTCGCTGCCGGTTTTCAATCACATTTACGCGAGCATCTCCGTTCAACCCGCCCAGGTTTAACGAGGCCCATGGGCTGGGGCTCACGCCTCCATTTCGCGAATAGATTCCATGAATCACCTCATTTTCAGGAAAACTGCTGAACCTGAAAAAACGGAGCGAATTGTTCTCAACCATTGCCATTTGCAATTAATTCTCTTTGAGGCTCAATTGTTGAACATATTGCAACTTGCCAAGCAATACAGCCCGGGTTTCATTCATACTTTCGGCAATGTAAGGGTAAAGGAACCAGGCGGTTGACAAGCCAAAAAGCAATCCGGTTATGGCTCGCAACAACGGTGTGCTCTCCCTTACTGGCAACCAGGCCGGCAGGTTGGTCGCCAGACCTGGCAATTGCGATACACCATCCACGGCAATTGGGATGATTCCGACCACAATCCAGATTACCCAATTTAACGGTTTGCCTTTATTCTTGAAAAGAGAAAACAACAAACCAAAGATCAAGAACCCTGAATAAATGGCGATATCCCGTTCACATAAAGCAACCTTATAACCGATTTGATCATTTCCAATATAATTTCGCGCTTCGAGAATACCCACCTTATCGGCGCCAATTGCTTGTTCATAAGGAACAACACCCGTTACATGAGCACGTTCGAGGGGATAAACAGCCTGGTCGCCAAACAAGAAATATGAACGGAAGGCTAATTGGTGGCACAAAGGTGCATAAATCGCATATATCACCTTTGCAGGGCCAATCCGGCCTGTTTTTGCCAGCACAGGAGCTAAAAACGGGAGGCCGAGATATAAGAACACGATGAGGTTAAAAACAATCATGTAATGTCGGCTGAGCCACAATACAGTGCGATCCATGCCAGTAATTTGTTTGCCGCGTTCAACCCTTGATTGATAATTCTTATCGCCGGTTTTTTCAAAATAATCGCGCCTCTGGCTGGCTGCGCTTAACATCACTACCAAATCCTGTTCGCTAAAAGGCGAACGTAAATGATATGGACCGCTTTCCAGCACAGGCAAAGGAGAACCCATCCGTTCCATGAGCAGCTTGTTTTGGCTAAGATCAATTTCTACCAGTTCGTGAGGAAAATCATCCTGGTGCTTATGAAGTAATTCGTGGACTTCCGCGAGATTCGTTTCACCCTCAATGAAATAGAGCGAGAGATTAATCATTTATTCCTGCCTGTTTTCCATATTCCGATAAGTTCGCCTGGGTTAATTTGCCTATATGAATGGCTGTGATATTTCCAGTCGGATCAATTACTACGGAGGTCGGAAACCCGTGAATAAAATACTGGTCAGCGACCTTGCTGCCAGCATCCAACAGAATTGGAAAACCGATCTGGTATTTTTCAGCAAAACCGGCTACCAAATCTTGTGGTTCATCCAAATCGATTCCCAATACAATCACTTCCTGACTATTCGCTTGCGCAAATTCCTGCAACAACGGCATCTCTTCGCGGCAGGGAATACACCAGGTAGCCCAGAAATTGACTATCACAACTTTCCCGCGCAACTCAGCGAGCCGGATTGTGGACCCTTTCAAATCCTTAAGGGAAAAATCTGGCGCTTCTTGACCAACAGCTGGCGGGGATTCTGCTGATCGAGTCACCCAAGCCATTAGTTCGACCCGAAAAATAATCCCCAAACCAATCAGGACGCACAATGCCAATATACCTGGAAGTAGAAGGTCTCTCCTCCACTTCATTGGCTTTTCCCTATAATCCGAAATTGACCCACAAGCCATACCGGGCCAGCTGCTCAAACGTGCCCAATAAAAGCATGACCCCGACAATGATTAGGATGATCCCCATGGCAATTTCAATATAATGCATGGTTTTTCTGTACCGTTTTAAGATCGTACTGACCCATCCTATACCCAATGCGGCTAATAGGAATGGAATGGCAAGTCCGGCGGAATATGCCGAGAGCAATTTGGCGCCGTCAGCAATTGATCCGCCATTGAGTGCCAGGGTCAGTATGGCTCCGAGCACCGGACCGACGCATGGCGACCAACCAGCCGAGAAAAAGATGCCCATCAAAGCCGAGGACAGGTAACTGCGGCGTACATCGATGCGCGTTTGAGGGCGTAAGTCATATTCAAGAAACGGGATGCGGATGATGCCGGTCATATGCAGGCCGAAGATAATGACAACCACGCCGCCAATTTTTGCCAGCCAATATCGGATATCATAGAGAAAACGTCCCAGAGCTGAAGCGGTTGCGCCCAATAAAATGAAAATCAGTGAAAAACCAAGGACGAAGGCGATGCCGTGGGTGAAGGTTTGCAACCGGGTGCCTGGCAAATTATCGCCGGAGATTGCCGCGGACCGGCCGCTTAGATAACCAATATAAGCTGGTACGAGTGAAAAAACACAAGGAGAAAGAAACGAAGCCAAACCAGCTAAAAAAGCCAATCCAAGAGTCACTTCCAAGTGGCATGCCCTCCAACAAATACGATTATGCTTCTATCACTTGAACTTTTGTGCCCAGATCATAACCCGAGACTTCAATCTTTCCGATATCATAAGGCACTGCAGGATTTGCCCATAGATAAACAAATTTGGCATCTTCCGGTGTTGCGTTAACACAACCATGCGACATGGGTTCGCCATAATTGTTATGCCAATAGGTTGAGTGAATGGCAACCCCGCCGCTTGCGAAAATGGAGGTCCAAGAAACGGCCAGCAATTCGTACCCAGAGGCGCTTGAACCGCCGGCCATGTGCAAGGAAATATATTTTCGGTTGATTACGTGATTTAACCCGAGCGGCGTAGACCATTTTTCCACCGGGTTTCCGTAAGCGTCATATTTAGCGCCGGAGGAAATCCGGCAAAAATGAACTTCAGAATTTCCCTCATAACAGGATAAGGTTTGCCGTGATAAGTCAATTACCACCCGTTTATCTGGCAGGTTCGGGCGGATGGGTTTAAGTTCCTCAGGCGTTATCGGGCGAAAGGCGGATGCAGGTGTCCAAAAGACGTCTCCCGGACTGCCGTGCTTTTCGATGGCACGGTAATAGACAGTACCGTCGCTGCTGGTTCGCACATCATCAATCCAATAGACCTGTTTGTAATAAAACCGGTGCCGAGTTGATTCTTTCAACAATTGCGAAATGGGCTGGTCATTTTCAAGCACAAAATCGACATAAGGCACGGTTACCTCAGCCCAGGTTCCATGACCCTCCTCAGCAACTGGCAATTCTGTCAGTGCCGAATTTGGAGAATACTGGACTGGTTGTACCATCGGCGAAGGCAAATATCCCCGCGGGGTTTTTATCCAGCGTCGATTAGTTGGATACATTGGAAATGGATCGCCGATAACTTCCTGTTCCCATTCCACGATGGTATCGTCGTAAACCGTCTCAAGGGTCTGGCTGTCTTGTGAAGGGCGGGATTTGAAATCCAGCCTGGCAATTGTCCTGCCAAGGGGAACATTTTCGGGCCAAGTTTCTGCCTGCGCCAGGACACTGCCCCATGGCTTAAACACCCAACTTGCCGCACCAGCCAACCCTAACTTTAAGAAATCTCGTCGCGAGACGTGTGTTTTGGAATTTGACATTGGATTAAGATAACCGGGTTTGTTAAGAATGTCAACCTTGCCGGGTGAGAGGATCATTAGACCAATTTTCGATCCAAAAGCAATTGTTTCACTTGATCAATTTCCGGCCCCCACCAGGCATCGCCAGGTTGGTAAGGAACCCGGCTACGAATTGTCTGATATATTTTTTCAGTTCCAATTCCAAGATGAGCCCCGGCGTTGGCGCGCAAGCGCAGGTCAACTGCCCTGGCTGCAGTATATAGCTCGATTGCAAGCACGTGCGTTGTATTCTCGACCACCATGCGGGCGTGTCTTGCCGCTGTCATGGCATTGGCGTTATGATCTTCCTGCTCGCCTGAAGTTGGAAGCGAGTGAACAGAATCGGGGTGAGCAAGTGTCTGGTTCTCAAGAACCAACGATGCGGCTGTATATTGCGGCATCATCAATCCCGAATTTAATCCAGCGGCTTCCGGGTTGTCCACCAACATCGGCGGCAGATTCTCATTCAATTTTGAATCGGTCATTCTGAAAATGCGCCTTTCCGAAATTGCCGCGATTTCGGACAGGGCAATCGTCAGAAAGTCCAGTGCCATACCCACCGGTTCGCCGTGGAAATTCCCGCCTGAGATCGCCTCGCCCGGATCAAATAGCAACGGATTATCGGTTGCGGCGTTGATTTCAGCTTCGATCACGCCGCGCACATACGCAATTGCATCCTTTGAGGCGCCCTGAACCTGTGGCGCACAGCGTAATGAATATGCATCCTGCACGCGGTTAGTACTTCCGATCAATGTACTGCCCCGCGTTAACGCTTGTATTTCATGAGCGACCTGAATCTGGCCTCGTTGGCCTCGGGCTTTATGCAAACGCGCATCAAATGCTGATGTGCATCCCAACATGGCTTCGAGGCTCAAAGATAGTGCCTTTTCTGCAATACTGCTGAGATCGTCAGCATCCCAAACCGCCAGAGTGCCAATCGCAGCTGAAAACGTCGCGCCGTTGTTCACAGCCAACCCTTCTTTTGGACCCAATATAATTCTGGGAATTCCAGCACGCCGCATGGATTCTTTGCCGGTCAAGCGCTTGCCTTGATAAATCGCCCAGCCAGATTGATCCTCGCGATCATCCAAGTCCGTTGTAAAAACCAGCGCCATGTGCGATAAGGGACCCAGATCGCCCGATGAACCCAACGAACCCTGGGAAGGTATCACGGGCGTTACGCCTTCATTGAGCATATCAAGCAGCGTGGTAACCACTTCGAGGCGGACGCCAGAGTGACCCTTCGCCAAAGTATTCGCCCTCACCAGCATGGCTGCCCGGACGACTTCTTCAGGCAGAGGTTCTCCCGTTCCAACAGCGTGGCTGAGAATCAAATTCCGGCTTAGCTGCGAACTATCACTGGATGGTATGCGGCGGTCCGCAAAAATGCCAAAACCTGTATTAATGCCATAAACCGGTCGATCGGTCGCTAGAATTGCCTCCAACCAGCGCCGCGATTGAAATATATTCTGCTTTCCAGCCTCTGAAACTGACACAATTTCATTGTTCCTGGCAACTCTTACAAGTTGCTCGAGCGTTAAATGGTGACCATCAATTTCAATCATGGCAATCTTCCTCAAAAAAGTAGGTGGCCCAATAATATGGCAATGCCGGGCACCGTCAGGTTATCAATATCCTTGAGCGGCAGCGATTCGACCAAAGCACCAATCATTGAAATGATGGTGATCCCAGCTAAATATCTGGACAACGGTCCAACAAAAACCCCATTCATAACAAAAATCCACACCATGAAGATGGAAAATAACCAACCGCCAGTTAACATCGAAATTGTGCCAAGCCAGGTTTTTCCATGCGACCATGGCAAAGCAGGGCTTTTAATACGGCGGCCCAGGATATCCGCCAGGCCGTCTCCACCGCAAAGCAACATTAATGCCACAATTCCAACTGGCGATGATTTCCAATACAACAGCGTCAAACTGATAAATACAATGCCGTAAAACAAAGGTCCGCTCAAAATTTCAGCCCGGTTGCCGCTTCGCGACATAGCCGAAACCGCAGCCTCATCCTTCCATAATCCAATTCCAACCAGGAAGAATTGAAGGGTGATCGCCAAAGGAATTATCGCTGCCAGGAATTTGGATTCAGGCCGATCGGGAAAAAGCAACCAGCAAGCCACAAAGATGGGTCCGGTACCCATGTGGATGATCTTTCGGCTCAGGGCTGAGCTGATCCAACCCCGCTGGGCTGCGAAATCGTTTATACGCAGCCATGCCAGGGCGAGGACGAATGTGAGTGCCAATGCCGCCCAGGGACTGTTCAGCATGCATGCCTCAGGAAAAGCGTCATTTTACTGGATCTAATCACGGCCACGTTGTTCACGGTCGGCCTCGCGCTGTTGGTCGCGTTTTGCTATTTCATCGCGTTTATCGTAGAGTTTTTTACCTTTGGCAACCGCAATATCCAGTTTTACCCGGCCTTCTTTGAAATACATTTGAACTGGAACAATCGTCACGCCCTTTTGCCTGACGGCGTCCCAAAGCTCCCTGATCTGTTTTTTATGCAGCAATAATCGGCGCGACCTTTTGGGGTCGTGATTATAGCGGCTGGCAGGATCGTAAGGGGCAATATGTGAATTGACCAGCCATGCTTCGCGGCCGTCTACCTCTACATATGCTTCAACCAGGCTAACTTTTCCTTCGCGGATGGATTTAATTTCAGACCCTTGAAGTGAAATTCCAGCTTCAAAGTGTTCAAGCAAAAAGTATTCAAAATGAGCTTTTCGATTTGTGGCGATAACGTTGTTCTGGCTCATGGCAGGATTTTATCACGCTTATCCCCAACGGAGTATGGCGGTTCCAGCCGCGGCGCGGAAAACCGCAAAAAGCACCAGAGCCGGCACGATACCGATCCAATTCCCGACAACTGGCCCCAGCAATGACCCGGAAAGTACGCCAAAGTTCGCCAGCAGGCTAAACCACGCCAGATAAGCCGGCCGGCTTTCTGGGGGAATATTCTCAAGCAAATAGTTGAACATGGCTGTCCCGCTTAAAGACCAGGCAAATCCGCTGACAATATTTGCCGCCAGATAAAATCCGGCATTCGTGGCCAGACTAAGAATGGCAGGGTATGCCGCCAACAAAACCATCCCCGCACCCACAGCCCAGCGGTTTCCAAAACGAGCCACAATGCGAGAGTGTTGCATAGACCCGATGAACATGGTTACATAGAAAATTGCGGTGCCGATGCTGATGATCTGATCAGAAAGTTTCAACTCATTGACATAAAACAACGGAAAAAGTGGAAGCGCGAGGTATTGCGTGAAGTGAAAAAGAGTAAGAACTAGCAAAATCCTAAGAAAAGGACCTCGCAAAACATCAAAACGCAAACTGCTCTTTATCCGGTTGGTTAATTTGATTTTGGTTTCAGTCGGCCTGGTTTCAATTTGTGGGTTCGCATCTTCTGGTGAAACATGCAGGTGAGCAATATGGTATTGGCTCATCATTGCGCCAAGAAACCCCATGCCGAAAACAATTTGATAGCCCAGCGGAAAAGTCAACGTTTCCAATAAGAAACCGCTCAGAAGGGAAACAACAATGGTTACGATAGCAAACAAAGCGTTTCGTGCACCCGCATAATATCCCCGCCATTCAATCGGTACGGTGGCCCCAAACAAAGCGTTGAAAGCCATTGAAAAAGCAGAGTAGGGAATAAACATAATGACCGTAATCAGCAAGATCATGCTGACTTGATTTTGCTGGTTTGTGATAAACGGCAATAAAACCAAAAGAAAATAAAAAGATCTATGCACGATTCCCAGACGGATCGCGGATTTCGAAAGAGATCGCTTTTTCAAGTATGCCCCGGCTGGCAAAGAGAATAGCATCGTCATCAAGGCCGGTATGGCGCTGATCAATCCAATCTGATCAGGACGGGCATGAATTCGCGTCGCATAGATTGTTAGAAAAGTCATCGTGGTAGCATTGAGAACGCCGTACCAACCGATATCCAATAGCAAATGGATAAAGTTATGGCGCAACTCAACAGGTAATTGCTGCCCTGGTTCAATGCTTCGGCGAATTCTGGAAATTAACAAGGGTGTGTATTAACCTCTGATCGTATAATGGACCCTTATGAAACAAACATCAACGCATGGTTACCGCAAATTATTTATGCTCGATCCAGAAATCATTTTTTTGAATCATGGATCCTTTGGCGCAACCCCACGCCCGGTCTTTTCTGCTTACCAAAAATGGCAAAAAGAACTTGAACGCCAGCCGGTGGAATTTCTGGGCCGCCGTGCGAATGAATTACTTCAAAGCGCACGTGCTGACCTGGCAGCCTATTTGAATGCTGGGACCGATAACCTGGTCTTCGTGACCAATGCCACACACGGCATCAATATCGTTGCCCGAAGCCTCCAGTTGGGTCCTGGCGACGAAGTGATGGCCAGCAACCACGAATACGGTGCACTTGACCGTACTTGGCGCTTTCTGGCGGTCAAGAACGGCTTCAAGTATATCAATATCCCCATTTCCCTGCCAGTCAGCTCTGTATCCGAATTTGTCGATGATTTCTTTTCGAAGGTTACCCCTCAAACAAAAGTGATCTTTCTAAGTCACATCACCTCACCCACCGCGCTTATATTTCCTGTTCAGGCAATTTGTGCCCGCGCAAGGGCTGAAGGCATCCTGACTGCAATCGACGGTGCACATGCGCCGGGTCAAATTCCAGTAAACCTTGATGCGCTGGGTGCAGATTTTTACTCAGGCAATTGTCACAAATGGCTATGCGCACCAAAGGGATCGGCATTTCTTTATGCCGCGCCCCAGGTTCAACACCTGGTTGAGCCACTGATTGTTTCCTGGGGTTGGGAAAGCAATCACCCGAGCAATTCACACTTTGTGGATATTTTGGAATGGACAGGCACGCGCGATATTTCCGCCTTTTTGACAGTTCCGGAGGCAATTGCTTTCCAGAAGAAATACCATTGGACGGAAGTCCGTTCTAAATGCCATCAGTTGGCTTATGACACTCAATTGAAAATCCGTCAACTCACAGGTCTTGCACCTCTCAATGGCGATGATCCAGATTCATTTTCACAAATGGGAGCTTCGACTCTGCCAGACTCAACAGATATAGAAATGCTGAAAAACCGTTTGTACAGCGAGTTCCATATTGAAGTGCCTTTGATCGAATGGGAAGGGAAAAAGTTGATTCGCTATTCCTTCCAGGCTTACAACGACGAGGATGACCAGCAGGCTTTGCTCGCTGCCCTCGCGAAATTACTCTAACAAAAATCAAAACCTGCCTTGATCAATTCCCCGGGCAATGGATACGACCTGTTGGGCAGTTAATCGTCCCTGTGAAGTAATTTTAGAAACGCCAAGGAATTGCAACAGCGGTTTTTTCCAATCGAGCAGCGCAAGCGTGTCAGCCGGGTAATGGGACGCGCGCGCCCCAGCATTCACCCATTGCCTGCCAGCCAAAGCGCTGATCCAATCTTGCCAATTAACCATATCGGGTGTTTTTGAAAAAGTCGACAAAGCTGAAAAGAATACAGGCAGATCCGTTGACACCTGCGCAAGCATCCTTTTCATAAATTCAAGGCTGTCTTCGGTATTGAATATCAGCCAAATTGGAAGAATGCCACCTTGATGGACGACGGTCGGATCGAATTGCGAAAACATTTCGACCACCGCTCCGCGAGGTTGGATACCCTGCGCCTCAAAGAATTGCTGGTATGCCAAAAAAGCCAGCAATGAAAAATCATTCGGATCCTCAAACCGGATTCGATCGAATCGGTAGCCCTCATGCAGGCAAAACTCTTCAAGCGATTGAGCCAGCCCCTCTTCACTGCCCCACTCGGATTCTGGCCCGCTTTCTATATCAAATTCTGATAATCGCCAACTGGATGATGTTAATTTTTCTTGAGTTGAATATTGCGTTAACCGCTCGCTGCCGAAATAGAATTCTTCGGCTGAAATGCCACCCCAACCGCCAGCCTGATAATAATTGCGATTGCCAACTTTTTGCCTCAACCAGGTTGCCCCACCATCCAGATAAACCACATCCCCGCCGCGAACAACATGCGACCGGATAAAAGTCCGGTAAGCTTCCGGCATTTCGACTAATTTCAAACGGAGATGATTCAACGACCGCGTTAACCAACCGTCATGGACGGGATCAAAATGCTGAATCGAAATAAAATCGGGATTGCGGTTTGTGATCTGGCCAGCCAGGTCTTTTGATAAATGAAAATACTGTTTTGCATCGCCATGAGACGAGCCTCCGCGTAGCGTCAACACAAAAGCTTGCGGCAAGAATGGTGCATTTAACAGGCGTGCCAGATGGGCAGTCGCGCCTCCTTGTGCAACCCCCACAACTGCGGCTGGAAATGGTCCTTGCAAATTTCGGTAATCCTTCAACCGATTAATGATCAACTCTTCAGAAGTGATTGAAGCTGCGGCGCGAGGGTCCAATCCACCAGACCGCTGAGCATACTGCACCAGCCATTGTGCCAGACCGGAAGGTAAATATCCAAGCAATCTCAATCCCAAGCGCTCAAACCAGGAAAACTGATAACCAGGGATGATTTCGTGGTTCAAGGCTGCGGCAACTGACCGGGTTACAATCGGTGATGAACTTTCGCGACTCTCCAAACTAGCCTCCGCGGCGTTTTTGTGTTTAGTCGTTGGGTCAGATTATAATTGCTTCATGTAATTATCAATCTATCGGTTTTGGAAAAGGACTGAAGAATGACCGATATATCTCTGGCTTTGGGCGGTGGCGGAATCAAAGGTATTGCCCATATAGGTGTAATCCGGGTTCTTGAAGAAGCTGGATTCTCAATCAAAGCGGTTGCCGGTACAAGCGCAGGCGGATTGATAGGATCAATTTATGCCGCCGGGAAAACGCCCGATGAAATTGAAGATATTGTTCTAAACCTCGATCAATCCAAGCTCTTTTTTCGCAGCCGCGATGAGGGCCCATCCATCATGGGCCTCGGCGGAATTGTCCAGGCCTTATCGGATCATCTCGGTGATGCGACCTTTGCTGATTTACAAATTCCGTTTGCCTGTACTGCGGTGGATACAATTACAATGCAGGAATTCATTCTCGACCATGGACGCGTTTCTGACGCAGTATTGGCGACCATTGCTGTGCCTGGCGTTTTTTCCCCGCGAGAAATAAATGGTACTGTTTTAGTGGATGGTGGGATATTGGATCCGGTTCCGGTTGCGCTCGCCCGCTGGTTGGCCCCCACCTTGCCCGTGGTCGCAGTTTGCCTGTCGCCGTCGCCGGAGGGTTGGAGCCACCTACCGGATATCACCGTGCCTGTAACGAATCCGCTTGCTCAACCAATTTTCAATCAACTAACCAAAACACGGGTAGCCAGGGCCTTTCAGACCTATATTCGTTCCATGGATATTACCTCTCACATGCTGGCGGAATTGCGGTTGCAGGTCGATCGTCCAGAAGTGATCATCCGGCCTGATGTTGTGCGGTTTGGCATTTTGGATAACGTGAATCCAAAAATCTTGATTAGTGAAGGTGAAATTGCAGCCGCCAACGCCTTGGTTGAAATTCAAAAAAGCCTCGGTTGGACAAATAAACTCTCACGCCGTTTTCGCAAAGTCGAACTGCCCGGTAAAAAGATCAGTGAATTTGACGACTTCACTGATGAAGAATAGAGGCTGAATTACCTTGAAGCCTGAACGGGATTTGCGCAGATTCGCTACGGGAACAACCTTTCGCCTAGTTGCCGGCGGGGTGGCTATACTTTTTATCGTTGGATTAACCCTGATTGGGATCATTTACGGAAAAAATGCAGCATTCCTGGGTTTTATTTGTTTATTGGCAGGGCTTGCACCCATCGTACTAATCTATTTCTTTCTCAAGATCCTGGATTGGATTTCCAAACGTGAGTGAACGACCGGCAGCGTTCACATTTTATGAACAAGGTTGGATCCTTCGCGTCCAGTCACCTGCGGTTGCTAACAGCCGCAAAGTGTTGTTGATGTTGCATGGATGGACCGGCGATGAAAATGTCATGTCGGTTTTTGGTCGAAAAATACCCGAGGATTACTGGCTCCTCTCTCCCCGGGGTCCTGTAAAAGCGGATCCAGCCGGTTATGGATGGTTAGCTGGCGGCTCACCGAAAAACGCCAAGTTTTCCGATTATACAATTGCAACGGACGAGCTCGATCGGCAGGTCAAGCATTGGCTCGAATTCTTAAGGATTTCTATAAATAAAATATCGATTATGGGATTCAGCCAGGGTGGCGCAATGGCGCTATGCTATTTACTACGCCACCCAGACCAGGTTGAACGGGTTGCCTGTCTGGCGGGGTTTCTGCCCGCTGCCGTGGAGGAAGGGCTGAACCCTCAATCGCTTTCAGGAAAACCTGTCTTTATTGGGCATGGATCTTTGGATGAAACAATTCCCATCGTCCTGGCACAATCAGCCGCGACCGTTCTTCAGTCACTAGGCGCCGAAGTCGTGTTTTGCCAGGATGAGGTTGGTCACAAATTGGGTTCAGAATGTTTTAAAGGCCTGGAAGCGTTTTTCGCTTTCCAGTCTTAACCTATTTATCCTCATCATCCTGAACAAATCATCGGTTTTGAAAAATTGAGAAAATTCCGATCATGAGTCCGGCGACAAGAATTATCGATATTACCAAACCCATGGGCACCCCTTTGGCAATTTGATTTGATGAAACGACCGCATAGGTTGGAATTTGTAGGGGGGCTGGTTCGGTAAATGTCGGCAATCGGGTCGGCTGGATCGTAACAATGAACTGTGCCGCCAGTGTGGGATCAAAGGTGGAAGTAATGGCAGGCGTTACTGTAGCGGGCGGTTCGACAATCGGCGGAACACCTCCGACAACATCCACGTAAGTAGCGCTAATCCATCCCACGCCGCCTGGCACCCCGGGATATTCCACAAGGTAATATTCACCTTTTGGTGAAACACCCACAACCGGTACTGATTGACCCGGCAGCAGAACGCCAATTTTTTCATACAACGCACCAGGTCCTGAACGAACGTTAAGGAACGGCTCGCCCATATCGGTACGAACCGTTGCAGTCACCCCTTTGGGTGTCCCTGTGACCGTCGCTATTGATCCTGTTGGGATCTGAAATTCCGGCAAAGCATAGACATTATTCGGAATGACCAGTAGATATGCAGTAATTATCAGGATAAATAGCGCACCAAACCGCGCGACATTCTTCTTCATCACATCTCCAAAATGAACAAGCCGTTAATATCCCAATATTATAATCCATCCACAACCGTAACTTCCCGTCAGCAAAATCAAGCTTATGGAGATGTAACGAAAAAACCCAAATACAGTGTTGGGGCCGAAGGCCGTTCACCAACCATGCGGACAAGGTATAATGGCTTCATTCAGCAATCCGGAGTAATAAAGTGCTAAACGCGATTACAGATGTGCCTGGTATTCTGGTTGGCCATGCTACCCATCTGGAGGCAATGACAGGCTGCACGGTGATCCTGGCAGAGAACGGCGCGGTCGGTGGGGTTGATCAACGCGGCGGCGCACCCGGCACCCGGGAAACCGATGCAATGCGGCCAATGCATCTCGTCGCCAAAGCGCATGCGGTCCTGCTTGCAGGCGGCTCAGCTTTTGGTTTAAACGCGGCAACCGGTGTAATGAAATATCTGGAAGAAAAAGGCATTGGTTTTGACACAGGCTTTGCACGCGTCCCCATTGTCCCAGCGGCTGTTCTTTATGATCTGGGCGTTGGAAAATCCGATGTTCGCCCGGATGCCGAGATGGGTTACCTGGCCTGTGTAAATGCCGACGCTCAGAGCCCTGCTGAAGGGAATGTTGGCGCAGGAACTGGCGCAACCGTTGGCAAAATATACGGCATGGGGCAGGCAATGAAATCGGGCATTGGAACTTCTTCATTGAATCTGGGCGGCGGCCTGGTGGTTGGCGCTATCATCGCGGTAAACGCCTTTGGGGACGTTATTAATCCCGAAAATGGAAGAATTATCGCAGGCGCCCGTGCCATATCCATTGATAGAACCAGTCAACCGCGTTTTGCCGATACGCTTGTTACCATGAAGTCTTTTCTTGGAAAAACCATCCTAAATTTTTCCTCCACGTACAATACAGTTATTGGCGTAGTGGCGACGAATGCCAGACTTACCAAGGAAGAAGCCAACAAGGTGGCACAAATGGCGCAGGACGGCCTTGCAAGGTCAGTACGGCCGGCACACACGATGTTTGATGGCGACACCCTTTTCACCCTTGCTACGGGGCAAAAGAAGGCCGATGTGAATGTCGTCGGCGCCTTTGCGGCGGAATGTGTCGCAACGGCGATTGTCCGTGCCACGCAACAGGCAACCTCGATTGGCGGATTGCCAGCATCCTGCGATTTTCAACATCCATAAGGATTCCCATGTCCATTCACCCAATGAAAATTTTTTCCGGAACTGCCCATCCGGTCCTGGCAAAAGAAATAGCCGATATCCTTCAATTACCGCTCGGATTGTCAACAACTCAGAAATTTCCCGATTCTGAAATTCATGTCAGCATTGACGAGGTTGTACGCGAGGTAGATGTTTTTTTGGTTCAGCCTTGCGCGGCACCCGTTAATGATAATCTGATGGAATTGTTGCTCATGATGGATGCATTCCGGCGTGCCAGTGCGCATACCATCAACATCGTTATTCCCTATTTCCCTTATGCCCGCCAGGATCGAATTTCCCACGGCCGCGAATCCATCAGTGCACGCGTGGTGGCAAATCTTCTGGAAAATCAGGGCGCCAACCGTGTGATTTTTGTGGATATTCACAATCTGGCTATCCAGGGCTTTTTTAATATCCCGGTGGATCCTGTCAGTGCATTGCCGGTATTGGCGGATTATTTCCGGAAGGATGAGTTTGCCAATTCAGCCATTGTCAGCCCGGATGTTGGCCGGGCTTCTCTGGCTGGAATATACTCAGAGAATTTGAATTTGCCATTGGTGGTTATGCACAAACGCCGCCTGAGTGCTTCAGATACCAGGACAACGCATATCGTTGGCGATATTGCCGGACGCCGCCCGATCATCATAGATGATTTGATCGCGGGCGGGAGCGTGTTAAAACAAGTTGACAATTTGTACGAAAATGGCGCCGTCGGAGGAGCATACCTGGCCATTACGCATCCTGTCCTCCTCCCATCGGCACTTGATTTGCTGGATCGAAATGATCACATCGAGAAATTGGTGGTTTCGAATACCATCCCTGTGCCGCCTGAAAAACGACATCCTAAAATAGAAGTCATCAGCATTGCCCCGTTAATGGCGGAAATCATCCTCCGAATTCATGAAGGCAGCAGTATCACCGATAAACTCATCCTGCGATGATAACCGGGGCTGTTGAATATGGCCGAAAAACAGAATTATGCCCAGTCATTGGTATAATGCATCTGGTTGAGTTTCTGTTTTTCTAATCTTTTCATTTTTTCTTGCCACCAACCAGAAAGGCTTCCTCATGGTTCGCATTATTGCAGATACCACATCCAGTATTTTGCCCGAAACGGCAGCACAGCTCGGAATTGATTTCCTGCCTCAAATCATCATTTTTGGCAATGACACATACCGGGATGACAGCGAGATCGACTCTGCAACATTTTTGACCAAGCTCAAATCATCCTCCGTGCTGCCCAAAACAGCCGCGCCGCCGCCGGCTTTATACACGCCAATTTACCAAAAGATCAAGGATAACGGAGACAGCGCGATTGTCATTTGTCCGTCCGCCGAACTTAGCGGGACGGTTCGCAGTGCCACCGTGGCGGCCCAGGATTTTCCCGATACCGATATTCGGATTATCGATTCCAGGACCCTGGGAACAGGTCTAGGCTCAATCGTCCGCCAGGCGGTCAAATGGGCCGCGGCAGGGTTAACCACCGACGAGGTTGCCGCCAAAATCGAAGATATGATCACACTGGAACATGTTTATTTCCTCGTGGATACCCTGGAGTATTTATACAAAGGCGGACGGATCGGCGGTGCCCAAATGCTTTTAGGCAGTCTCCTGCAGGTAAAGCCCATCCTGACAATCAAGAACGGCCGTGCGGAACCAGTGGATCAACAGCGCACAAAGCGACGCGCCCTTGCACGCATTAAAGAACTCGTCCATACCGAGTGCCCGCGAAACGAGGAGGCATTCATTACTGTTATGTATGGCGATGCGAAGGATGAGGCCGTAGCTTTTGCGGAAGACCTAAAAACGGAACTGGGATTTTCAGAAATCCCGGTAATGTGGCTTCCTTCGGCCATTCTGGTCCACGCAGGACCTGGAACCATGGCCGTGAGTTTCTTCGTAGAAAAATAAGCAAAAGCCGGGTGGAATTTCCACCTGGCTTTTTTTTTGAAAACCTTTTAGCATTTATACGCTCGCTGAATTCTATTCCAGTGATTACCATTCCGGTTACGGAAATTCACTGGTTTTTCAACAAGAATTACAATAAGAGGATATGAGCGATCTATGCATTGAAATCTTGTTTGATGATGACCACATCCTGGCGATCAACAAACCTTCAGGCTTGCGAACCCTTCCTGACGGCTTTCACCCTGAACTGGCCCATGTAAGATCGACACTCGAACCACAATTCGGCCGTTTGTGGATCGTTCACCGCCTGGATAAAGAAACCAGCGGCGTTCTTTTGTTGGCGCGCAGCGCAGCCGATCATCGGGCTTTGAACAACCAATTTGCCAATCGTGAAGTTAAAAAAGAATACCGCGCGCTTTGTTTGGGTTCTCCGGATTTGGTTAAATGGGAAATTGACCTGCCCGTGCGAATTAATGGCGACCGCGACCACCGAACAATAATTGACTTTGAGCGTGGAAAACCGGCATCAACCAGAATTTCGGTCTTGAATAGGTTCCCGAGCGGGTATTGTCTTCTTTTAGCCGCACCTCAGACTGGCTATACGCATCAAATCCGTGCCCATCTGGCGGCATGCGACCTACCAATCGTTGGCGATCCGCTTTATCACGCAAAACCCCACGCAGCCATGCCGGCAAACCTGCAAGTTGTCAGTCCTTCCCGGCCAATACAGGCAAACCGTTTGGGGTTGCATGCTTATGGAATTTCCTTAATTCATCCCTTCAATCAGCAGGAATGCCATTTTGAAGCGCCCTATCCAGATGATTTTTCCAATCTTCTGCATCAAGTGAATTAAACCAAAAAGGAGCTGGATAAATCCAGCTCCTTTTTTATCGTCAACAAATTACTCAAGCTCAGGTGCAGCTTTTTTGCTGGTAAAGATTGACCAGACCAAAGCTGCCAAAAGAACCAGCACTACAATCCAGCCGCCGATGCCCAAATTGGTTGATTTTACGATGACTGGCGCGGCCAACAGACTGACCAGGTTTACGACCTTGATCATCGGATTCAATGCCGGGCCAGCGGTATCCTTCAACGGGTCGCCAACGGTATCGCCGACAACCCCAGCTTTATGCCGTTCCGACCCCTTGCCTGTATTCGCGGCCAAATCGCGCGGTTCATCCTCGATGGATTTCTTCGCGTTATCCCATGCGCCGCCGGCATTTGCCATGTAAACCGCCAGCAATTGTCCGCTTAAAATAACACCGGCGAGGAAACCGCCCAGGGCTTCAACCTGCAAGACAAGCCCGACCAATAACGGCATGCTGATGGCGATAATGGCCAGCGGGATGAGCTCCTTCTGCGCAGAGCGTGTAGAAATATTTACCACGCGGGCATAATCCGGTTTGACTGTCCCTTCCATGATGCCAGGCATGCGGAATTGCTTCCGAACCTCTTCCACAATCAAGCCGGCAGCCCGGGTGACGGCGCGAATCGAGAGCGAACTAAATAACCATGGCATAGCGCCGCCCAACAACAAGCCAATGAAAACATTGGTATGGTTGACCCGAATTCCGGTAAAGGAGATCCGCAGTTGTTCAGCGATGCCAAGGCCTTCCTGTACACGCGCCACATCGGTTGTGTAAGAGGCGAACAGACTGACTGCCGCAATCACCGCCGATGCAATTGCAACGCCCTTGGTAATCGCCTTGGTGGTGTTACCAACCGCATCCAGGTCTGCCATGATTTGGCGGGCCTTGAGCGTCTCAGGATCAGTCTGATCATGCCACGCCATTTCAGCGATACCGTTGGCATTGTCCGAAATGGGACCGTAAGAATCCATGGCAACGTTATTACCGGTATGACTCAGCATGCCAATGCCGATCATTGCGACGGCGTAAAGAACATAAATCGGGCCATCAGCAGTGTACAGCATAAGTGCAAAAACGAAGGCAACCGCGATGACAACCAATGCCCACACCGAGGATTCCATGCCAACCGAGAGACCGGAAAGGATTGTGGTCGCCGGGCCGGTTTTGGTTGACCGCACAATTTCCTTCACCGGCTCCCTCTTGGTTGAGGTGAAGTAGGATGTCAATGGGTTGAAAGCTACTGCCAGACCAACACCGATGGCTGTAAGCATGCCCATGCGCCAATCGTGTGCATACAGGATTGCCAACAGGAAAGCCCATAAAATGGTATTTACGCTGGAAACCTCATAGGAGCGGAACATTGATTCTTCCGCGTCATGAGATCGCATGAATTTGATCGGGAACTTTTCCCAAATAGGTACTGTAAAGGTACCCAAAATTGAACTGATTACCCCAATTGCTCGAATAATCAATGGGAAAACAATCCACTTAATATTGTCCGTCACTGCGTAGAGGGAAAGCCCGAGGATCAAAGCGGACACGATGGTGACTTCATAGCTCTCAAATATGTCCGCGGCCATTCCGGCGCAGTCGCCGACATTGTCACCAACCAGGTCCGCTACCACGGCCGCGTTGCGTGGATCATCTTCAGGAATGTCTTTTTCAACTTTACCAACAAGATCAGCGCCAACATCCGCAGCCTTCGTATAAATGCCGCCGCCGACGCGCATAAAGAGCGCCACAAGCGTGCCGCCAAAACCAAAACCTAACAGCGCATCTGGTGCAGCACGGCCGAAGATGATGAAAATTACCGTACCACCCAACAACCCTAAACCATCGGTAAGCATGCCGGTGATTGTACCGGCATAGTAGGCGATGGATAATGATTCATTAAAACTCCGTCGCGAAGCCGATGCAGAGCGCACGCTGGCTTGAATTGCCATACGCATGCCTAACTGTCCGACGATCATGCTGAAGGATGCACCTACCACAAAGGCGATGGCGCGTCCAAAAGCCACAACGTTTCGGGCACTATCGCCAAATTCCACGGTAGCTTCAACGGATGGTTCAGCCACATATACCGAGAGGAACAGGGCAGCTACCAATAGCAGAATTGCTGGCAGGATGGTTTTCAATTGCGTGGAAAGATAGCTATTCGCGCCTACGCGAATTGCATCCCATACTTCCTGCATGCCTTTTGTGCCTGTGTCATGCTTAAGCACGGTTCCCCGCAACAACCAGGCATACAAAAGACTGATGAATGCCGTTATCAAGACCCCAACGATCGCCCACTGCTCGAAAGGCGTCGTGAGACCGTGCCTCGAAAGGCCTAAAATATCCATGTCACCTCCTAAATTGGAAACAAGGAAAAAATAAATTTGATATCAATCCCATTGTAATATGAAATTGCATCCTTATTATTTTATTCAATCAAACGTTAATGTCAAACACTTTCTTCCAGGTTAACATTGGATTAGAATTCCAAAAACCAGTTGACTTTCAGGGATTGGCAGTTGTATATTGTTATGCGGCCCAAATCCGGCCAACAATAATCATTACAGGCCCAAAATTGATTGCATGCAATAATGTAATCTCGCTCTAATTTATTGGTGAATAATTAAAAATGAATGCATCGCCGAATGGTTGGACGATGTGCTCAGGTCTTTGTCACCGCCTCATTAAAAGGTTGTGGGTATTGAATTTAATGCCCAAATTGTGTATTCTGAATTGATTACTTGCTAAATAAATAACACAGGTCACTGTGATGCAGTGGAGAGGTATTTCTTAAATCTATGGATGATCCCTTAATAAACGTGGTGGATGAAGAGGATGAAGAATATCCTGCTATCGCTCGTCTGGTTGAGTTAGGACGCCAGAAGACATTCGTCACGATTGATGATATTTTACATTTCTTTCCAGATGCCGAACAGGATATCGAGCAACTGGAAGAAGCCTTCGCTGCCTTGATGAGCGCGGGTGTGCCTTACGTTGAAGATGATACGAACCTTGAGGAACCAAGCGAAGATGAATTAGCCGGCGGCGAAGGCGAAGAGACCGAACGGCAAATTCAAATCGATGACCTGGAAAATATCGATACCGACGATACCATTGGCCTTTATTTGAAGGAAGTCAGTCGGGTCCCGCTTCTTACCGCTGAAGAAGAGGTTGAACTGGCGCAGCGTATCGAGCGTGGACGAATGGCCCGCGAAGAACTGGCCCGAGCAAACGTGAGCATCCGGCGGCGAACTGAATTACGGCGCCTCATTGAGGACGGCTGGACAGCCCGTGAGCATCTCATCACGGCTAATTCGCGTTTGGTCATCAGCGTTGCCAAGAAATATATGGGCCGCGGAGTACCCTTCCTGGATCTGATCCAAGAAGGCAATATCGGCCTAATTCGCGCAACCAAGAAATTTGATTACCGGCGCGGACATAAGTTCAGCACCTACGCCACCTGGTGGATCCGCCAGGCTGTCACGCGAGCGATTGCAGACCAGGGCCGCACCATCCGCGTACCGGTTCACATGGGTGATCAAATCAACAAACTTCTCAGGGTACAGCATCAGCTCACCCAACGCCTGGGTCGTGAACCCTCAGTGGACGAACTTGCACTCGCCCTGGAAGTACCACCCAAGAAGGTGGAAAATATGATTCAGGTCGCCCGCCGTCCCTTATCCCTGGAAACCCCGACGGATGATGAAGAAGACTCGGTGCTGGGCGATTTCATCGAAGATGTCGAGACAGCACCGCCAGATGATTCTGCAACGTACAACCTGTTACGTGAACATTTGGAAGAGGTGCTAAACAGCCTGCCACCGCGCGAAGTTCGGATTTTGCAACTTCGGTACGGGCTGCTCGATGGTCAAGCTTACACCTTGGAAGAGGTCGGACGGAAAATGGGGGTCACGCGGGAACGCGTGCGTCAAATTGAAGCTCAGGCATTAAGCCGGTTGCGTCATCCATCAATTCGCCGGAAATTGAGGGATTACCTGGGTGATTGAAGCGAAAGAAAAGACATTCAGGAGTGCTGCATTCAATCAAATGCAGCGCTCTTTTTTATTCCGCTTAACAATTCTTACAACCCCCTCCCTGACCTTGCTAAATCAAAAAAGTTGGTGCATACTATTTAATGGAGGCAAGCCATGGCGAAAATTCCACTGCGTGCATACAATCGGGAAATCGAAAACCTTATCAACCGCGGGCAAATTGATGAAGCAATTGGCCATTGCAAGCATATTTTAAGGTTTTTCCCAAAACATATCGACACCTACCGATTGTTAGGTAAAGCATTTCTCGAAGGCCAGCATTATGCTGAAGCATCCGACGTCCTCCAAAGGGTGCTTTCAACTGTCCCAGACGATTTCATCTCGCAAATTGGCATGAGCATTATCCGCGAGGATGAAGGCAACTTGGACGCCGCAATCTGGCACATGGAACATGCCTTCGAGGTCCAGCCTGCAAATGCAGCCGTACAAGGAGAGTTGCGCCGTTTGTATGGCCGTCGCGACGGTATCGAACCTCCCAAGGTGCGCCTAACCCGCGGAGCACTGGTTAGAATGTATGCACGAGGCGAACTTTATCAGCAAGCCATTGGAGAAATCCGGTCGGCACTGGCTGAAGATCCCAAACGCATCGATCTTGAAGTGATTCTGGCACGGATGTATTTCCTCACGGGCATGAAAGTTGAAGCCACCGAGGTTTGCAGCCGGCTGATCACAAAACTTCCGTTTTGTTTCGAGGCCAACCGCATCCTCTCTGAAATACTTCCCGAAACCGCCCGGGCAGAAGATGCAAAAATTTATCAACAGCGGGTGGATGCCATGGATCCATACGCCGCCTATATCTCACCCAGTTCGCCAACTTTATCCAATGTGCCAGATAATGTGGTCACCGTTGACCGGCTGGAATGGGATTCAGCGGATAATAATGCCCTCAAGCCGGAATGGGCACGCACAGTCGGAATTGATTGGGAAGAACAACAAGACGCATTGCCCGAATGGATGGATGCCACCATCGAATCGTCGGCCGGAGCAAAACCAGCCTTAACCGAAATCGTTCTCCCCGAGGAAACGCCGCCCCCGCAAGAAAAAGCAGCCAGCGTTTCCGAGGATTCACTGCCGATTCCAGAAGAAAAGGAAATACCAGACTGGATGAAAGCTGCCGGTTGGGAAAAATCTACCAGTGAGGAACAACCGCCTGCAGAAAACGCCTTTGTTGAAGACGAAACCCCTCAAGAAGAGCTGACCAACGGCGAAATTCCCGATTGGTTAAAGGAGATCGCACCGCAAGCGGCGTCAGAAGAGCCGCCTGCAGAGGATCAGGAACGTTTGCGCATTTTGGATGACCTGTTACCCAGCGGAGAACAACAACCTGCCGATGCCAACCAGGCGGCTGATACTACCAGTCCAGAACCGGCGCCTGATTCGGACATTCCCGAATGGCTAAATGCTGAAGCAATTCCCGCCGCCGATCAACCTGGTGGATCCGTCGGCCAGGAAGCACCTGATTGGTTAGCGTCTTTGGCTGCCATGACTGGAGAAAACCAGGCTCAAAACGATAAAACAGCAGAAGTGCCTGGATGGCTGCAATCTGCCGGTGCTGCCGCATCCCTTTCTACCCTTTCAGATGCATTTCCTTCTTCGGAAAACCAGCCAGAGATGCCCAGTGTGCAAGATTCCTCGCAAGAGAACCTGGAACTGTCTGCACCGGTCGGAGCGCAAGACTCAGGTTTGGTTCCAGAAAATCCAGACGAAGCTTTTGCGTGGTTGGAGAATCTCGCAGGCACAAAAGATGTCGTCGAGCAACCTCTGAAAATTGAATCGGTTGATAGCAGCGAAGACTTACCTGATTGGCTGCCGGAAACACCTCAAGCAGAGTTGGCCGAAAATGCACCTGAGACTGAGCCAGTTGCCGTTCCAATTCCAGAGATGAAAGATTCCGCGGTAAGCAACCTTGAAGATGAGATTCCAGACTGGTTAAAGGATCTTCAACCAGAGACCCTTCCAGAAGAACCAGTGTTGGCAGCCGAAATTCCCCAGGCAACTGCTGCCATTCCGAATGAGGCTAATCAATCCCTTGAAGAAACGATCGCGGCAAATGAACCAGAATCCGCACTTAAGCCTGCAGATGAAATTGTCGAAAACCTGGAGATTCCGGATTGGCTGGTAGAAACACCAGGAGAATCGGAAAATGCCCTTGAAGCAGAGCCACAGGAAGCCACAACGGAACTGATTTCGGATAAGGCTAATGAACTACCCCTTCCATTGACTGAACTTGACCAGGTGGAAAAAGAGGTTTCCCTTGAAGGTGCAACGCCGTCCGATTCGGGCGAAATGGCTGAACTGCCTCAAGAGGCAGTAGTTGAGAGCGTCATGCCAACCGAAATCACATCTGAAGTTCCTCAAGAATCTACCGCTGCGACAGTTCAAGAAAACGAACCTGTTATTGCAGAAGTCCTTCCAACAGCACAAGATTCCGATTTGCTGGAGGAACTTGAAACAGATTTCGGCGGGGCTGTTCTGCCATCCTGGATGAAGGCACCCGAACCAGAATCCGTGGTCGGCACCGGCGAGGATGAGATTGTTCCAGATTGGCTCAAAGAAGCCGAGACCGAGGCGTCTGCCAAGGGCACATCCGCCACCGATCTCCCGGATTGGCTGCAATTGCTTGAAACGCAGGCTGAACCAGCTCCGGAGCCAGCTGCTGAAATTCCAGCTGAGAACCCCATTGAAATACCTGAAATAACCACACCAAGCGAGGAAGCATCAGCCTGGCTGGAATCTCTGGAAGAAAAGCAAAGCGAAGGGGATGCGACCCTCATTACAGAAGAAAGCCTCACGAACCCACCAGAATGGGTTAAAGATCAGGCGCCTGAACCTGCCGAGGTGACTGATGCGGTGGTCGAAAATGAAGCCGAAGAAGGATCCGCGGTTGAAGTGGTATCTGGTGACCTACCAGATTGGTTGAAAGATTTGGAAAGCGAAAAAACTGGCGAGACTGAGATCAGTGCTCCGGTCGCAGAGCAGCCATTGGATTTCTCCACATCCACGGAGGAAGAAGTCCCTCAGGAAGCCGAACCGGTTAATGAATGGTTGCAAGAAACTTCCGAGCTGACTCCAATGGAATCTCCTCAGCCGGCTGAAGAGACCAGAGTTGAAGAGACCCAACCGGTAACTGTGGCACCCATCCTTGAAGAAGTGGAAACAGCCCAACCAGCCTTCGAAGTACCGCCTGACGCGCAACCTGTTTTGGATCGGGCAAGAACTTCCCTTAAAGATGGCAATTTGGAGGATGCGCTTGCGGATTATCTGGCGCTTATCAAACAGAACCAGGCGCTTGAATCAACCGTTCAGGATCTCAAGGATGCCGTGTATCAATATCCAACGGATATCGATCTTTTGCAAACACTGGGTGACGCATTTGCGCATTCCAATCACCTGCAGGATGCACTGGATTCTTATGCGAAAGCAGAAGAATTGTTAAGATAATTATTGGAGGAGATCTTGGAACGGACATTTGTCATGGTAAAGCCAGATGGCGTCCAACGTGGTCTGGTGGGTAAAGTGATATTGCGGCTAGAACGCCGCGGGTTAAAACTGGTCGCGGCCAAGTTTATGCGAGTCAGCCGGGATTTAGCTGAAACACATTATGCTGTCCACAAAGGGAAACCCTTCTACGAGGAATTGGTGAACTATATTACCTCTGCTCCGGTGATGGCGATGGTCTGGGAAGGTCCGGTTGCCGTTCAAGCCGTCCGGCAAACTATGGGTGCAACCCGGCCTACTGAAGCCGCACCTGGCACGATTCGCCATGATTATGCCCTTGAGGTCGGGCGGAATTTGACGCATGCATCCGATAGCCCTGAAAACGCGGTGATTGAAATAAATCTATGGTTTTCCGAGACTGAGTTGATGGCTTGGGATCGACCTATAGACCCGTGGATCATGGGTGCAAATTAATGTGATTTGCATCAATCGGTTTCGCTCAGCGTCGAGAGATTAGCAAGACTTCATCTCCAATTTCCTTGACGCCGCCCTCTGGCTATGATAAACTATCGAACGTTCGGGGGCGTGGTGTAGCGGTTAACATGCGGCCCTGTCAAGGCCGAGACCGCGGGTTCGAATCCCGTCGCTCCCGCTCGAACAAGACCTTCACTTTGTGGAGGTCTTTTTTATTGCGAGACCGGTGTCCCCAGTTAGGGGATTGCATCCGAATCCCGTCGCTCCCGCTCGAACAAGACCTTCACTTTGTGGAGGTCTTTTTTATTGCGAGACCGGTGTCCCCAGTTAGGGGATTGCATCCGAATCCCGTCGCTCCCGCTCGAACGAGACCTTCACATTGTGGAGGTCTTATTGATTTTAAGGGAATACACCTCGGTACTTTTATCCTTATCCAGGTTTTCCATTTATACTTATGGTTATAATTTATATTTGGGAGATTTTTTTCATTGGCGCTAAACAAAATCCTACGTTTATTACCAGAATATCGAGATTATCTCTGGGGAGGCAACCGTCTTCGACCTGAGGTTGTCCCGACGGCTGAAGCATGGGTCATCTACGAAGAAGACCGCGTTGCCAATGGATCGTTGTCTGGATATACTCTTGCAGAGGTTGCTCAGCAATTTGGCAAAGACCTATTGGGCGAAGTTCCATATCAACGTACAGGTAACCGGTTTCCAGTATTGATCAAACTTCTCGATTGCGCGCAATGGTTATCTTTACAGGTTCATCCGAACGACAACCAGGCACGATTGCTGGAAGGACCAGAGCACTATGGTAAAACCGAAGCCTGGCATATCATTGATTCCGCCAGGGATGCCCAATTGATCGCGGGAATAAAACCAGGTACAACCTCTGAAATCCTCACGGATGCAATTCGGAAAGGCACTGTTTTGGATTGGGTTCAATATCACGCTGTTCACGAGGGGGATAGCATATTTATGCCGCCCGGGACGTTGCATGCCCTGGGACCGGGGTTATTACTATACGAAGTTCAACAGACCTCGGACCTCACTTATCGGGTTTATGATTGGGGCCGTCCCCAAACGTCCACGCGAAAATTGCACATTGAAAAGTCGCTGGCAGTGGTTAATCCCAAAGTGGAAATAAAACCAATACCACTCGCCATCAGTACAACTGAAGAACGAAAAACCTTGATAACTTGTCCTTACTTCACACTCGAATATATTCAGGGCACTGACCAGTTCATCAACATGAACACAAAACGCCAATCGTTCCATGCAATAACCATTACGAAGGGAGAGGCGATTATTACCGCAGATGGCGAAAGTGATCATCTCCAGCCATTTGAGAGTGTCCTAATTCCTGCATTCTGCGAAGAATATGAAATCCATTTGAGGGGCACAACCACGTTATTAAAATCCAGCGTAGAAGCGATCTGAAAAAAAATAAAAGGATGCATCGGTCACTTGATACCGCTGCATCCTTTTGATTCATCGAGCCTTGCTCTTATTCAGTTGTCATTTCATTAAGTATGGTCGGTAACAATCCGCCGTTCAGGTAGTAATTCACGTCAATCGGCGTATCAATTCGGGCAATCGCTGTAAACCTGACCTGGCTGCCATCAGCCCGTGTAGCAGTTACAACCAATTCGGCATCAGGCAGCATTCCAGAATTAAAGTTTTGGATGGCAAACACTTCCCGACCTGTCAACCCTAATGTGGCAGCACTTTCTCCGGGTCTGAATTGCAAAGGCAATATCCCCATTCCAACCAGGTTGGAGCGATGAATTCGCTCAAAAGATTCTGCCAGAATAACCCGCACGCCTAATAATAAGGGTCCTTTGGCTGCCCAATCACGGCTTGAACCCGTGCCGTACTCTTTACCGGCGATCACCATCAGGGGAGTGCCTGCCACACGGTATTTCTGGGCGGCTTCGAAAATTGTCATTTGCTCGCCCGTTGGAAGAAATTCAGTAAAACCGCCTTCCACCCCTGATAAAAGGAGGTTTTTCAAACGGATATTCGCGAAGGTACCCCGTGTCATCACCCGGTCATTTCCCCGCCGGGCGCCATATGAATTGAATTCTTCGTTTGCGACTCCATGCGATAAAAGATATTGGCCAGCTGGCGTCCTGGCAGCAATATTCCCGGCGGGAGATATGTGATCAGTAGTAATGGAATCTCCCAACATGGCCAGAGCCCGGACTCCGGTAAAGGTATCCGGATTTCGCTTCAATAAGGTCGAATCCAGGAAAAAGGGCGGTTCCTGAATATAGGTTGATTCCTGTTGCCATCTATAGAGAAGTGCGTCCTGACCTTCAATCGCGTTCCAGGTCGGGTTGCCTTGAAACACTGTGGAATAATTTCTTGAGAACAATTCTGGCGTCACATAGTCGCGAATACAATTCTCAATATCCTGCGAGGACGGCCACAACTCCTTTAGATAGACAGGTTTTCCATCTGGCGAGAAACCAATTGGTTCTTCGGCCAAATTGATGTCAACCCGCCCGGCAAGGGCATATGCCACAACTAAAGGAGGAGATGCCAGGTAATTCGCCTGCGCTTGCGGATGAACTCTCCCTTCAAAATTCCGATTTCCAGAGAGTACTGCCGCAGCGACCAATTTTTCAGCCTGAATGGCTTCTGCAATTTCCTTTCGAATCGGACCAGAATTGCCGATGCATGTTGTACAGCCAAAGCCAACCAGGTTGAAACCCAGTTTACCAAGGGGCAGCAGTAACCCGGCTTTGGCTAAATATTCAATAACAACCCGCGATCCAGGAGCCAGACTGGTCTTCACCAATGTGCTAACAGTCAAACCCTTTTCCACCGCGTTTTTAGCCAACAATCCTGCTGCCATCATGACATACGGATTGGATGTATTGGTGCAGGATGTGATGGCGGCGATGATGACAGAACCATTTCTTAATTCACAGGTTTGTCCATCGAGAAAAATGGTGACTTTCTTCGTTAGTTGCCCAGTGGCTAATTCATAACCGCGTTCGCTCCGTGGCGCTGCCAAGGATCGGCTAAAGGTTCCTTTCATGTCACTCAGCCGAATGCGGTCCTGCGGCCGTTTTGGCCCAGCCAGAGACGGTTCCACCGCACTCAGATCCAATTCGATCGTGTCCGAATACACTGGATCTGGATCAGTTTCGTTTCGGAAGATGCCTTGCACCTTGAAATATTCCTCAATAAGTTCAATGGTCTCAGCGTTCCTGCCTGTCAATCGCAAATAATCCAAAGTTTGCTTGTCGACCGGAAAATAGGATACTGTTGCGCCATTTTCCGGAGTCATATTCGCGATCATTGCCCGGTCTGCAAGTGTAAGAGCAGCCAGGCCTGGCCCGTAAAATTCTACAAATTTATCAACAACCCCTTTTTTCCGCAGCAATTCAGTGATGGTCAGGGTTAGATCCGTCGGCGTCACGCCGGCCTTTAAATTTCCAGCCAACCGGAACCCGATCACATCCGGCATGACAATTTCAATGGGCTGCCCCAACATGGCAGCGATCGCTTCGATTCCGCCCACCCCCCAACCGATGACACCCAGCCCATTGATCATGGTTGTGTGCGAATCCGTCCCGACAACCATCTCAGGGAACACAAACGTTTCCCCGTTGAATTCTTTCTTCATCACCACGTTACTTAGGTATTCCAAGTTCACCTGGTGAACGATGCCG
Source organism: uncultured Longilinea sp. (assembly GCA_964536805.1). GTDB lineage: Bacteria > Chloroflexota > Anaerolineae > Anaerolineales > Anaerolineaceae > Longilinea. The sequence goes on along the minus strand of CAZHYQ010000001.1, from coordinate 83,577 downwards.
GTTGCAGGCGGCACAATGCGGATGTTCGTAAATGCTTTTTCAGTCCAGTGCAAAAATTCATATCGTTCCCGGTTGCGTTCAAATTCCAAACCGGCATTTATTTGGAAACCCTCTGCACTTGTATTGTCTACCTGCACCGAATGATCGATCACCAAATCAACGGGCACGACAGGGTTGATCACATTTGGATCTTTTCCAGCGCGGGCGGCCGCCGAACGCATGGCAGCCAAATCCACCAAAACAGGGACACCGGTAAAATCCTGCAGAATTACCCGTGATACATAGAAAGGGATCACCGCCCGGGAGGATGCCTGTGGGCTCCAGTTCATCAGTTCGCGTGAATTTCGCAACTCCGGCCCATTTATGACCTCGTTTCGGTAACAAGCCTCCAAGAGAATGCGGATAGAAAATGGCAACCGCTGGAATTCCTCACTCTTGTAACCTGGGATCGTCTTTAACGAATAATAAAAATGTTTTTTACCATTGATTTGAATGCAATTTTTCGATTGAATTGTGGGTTGCATAAGTTCATCTCGCTTGGTTGAGAAGTTTTTATTTACTAGATTGCTCTACTATATCCTAATTTCATCGACATGAAAAGTGATTTGTTGCGCACATGAACCATTTCGTTTTTTTCAATTATTGAAGAATGCAATCATCATGCAACCTCTAGCTATTGACAAGTATTCATCCAGGTGTTAAAAACAAACATTATGTCATCCGAATTCTTCGTCAAGAACCACAAGCATCCGCGTAACCGAACTTCTCTCGAGAAGGTTGCGGATAGTTTGGCTTAATTACTACGCTGAAGATCCACCGTAAATCAAGACCTTCCGAGAATTGGAAGGTCTTTTTTATTACCCAAAAAGGAGCAACCCATGAAAAACCGTTTTTTGATGTTCGCCATCTTATTCCTTACTGCAATGGTCTTAGCAGCCTGCAACGCTGCTGCCAGCACCGAAGCGCTAGTCACAGGTCCTGAAGGATGCCTGGGAAGCGCTGAAACAGCCCTGATCGATTTAAATTGTCGGGCAGTGACCATCGCAGTCGAGAACGCTTACCTCCCGTTCAATTACATCATCGTCAAAACTGGCCAAGCCGGCGGTTGGGATTATGAGGCGTTTACTGAAATCTGCACACGCCTGCACTGCACACCTAAGTTTGTCGAAACCGCCTGGGATGGGTTAATTCAATCAGTGAGCGCTGGACAAAATGATGTCGGTGGCGACGGCATCACTTTCACCGAAGATCGCGCCAAGTCTGTCGATTTTTCAATTGGTTACCTGCAGATCCAACAGCGCTTGCTCGTTCGCAAGGGCGAATCGCGCTTTGCAAGCATTGAAGAATTAGCGGTCAATCCTGAATTCAACCTGGGAACACAGGTCAACACAACAAATTACGAAACTGCCAAAACATACCTTGCCGAAGAGAGGATCAAAGCATTCGATCAGTTTCCCTTCGCAATCCAGGCTTTGCTGGCGGGCGATTTGGATGCTGTGATCATCGACGAGGTGGTCGGATTGGGCTATCAGGGTACCAATAAGGATCAATTGGAGTTCGTTGGACCATCAATTTCCAGCGACGAACTGGGGTTTGTTTTTACCAAAGGCAGTGATCTGGTTGCTCCGGTAAACAAAGCCCTCGAAGCCATGAAGGCAGATGGCACGTTGGAAACGCTAAATCAAAAATACTTTGGATCTGGCTTTTCAATCAACCAGGATGATATTCAATAGCCACACACTTACTTGCCAGGGTGGTGCTTTCATGCCACCCTGGCAATATCATGGAGAAAATGATGGCCGAAAAATTAACGACCAATTCAGCAATTCCCATTACCTTTAATTTGTTTGGCCGGCGCAAACACTTGAGAGATTATCCCTGGTGGCTGCTCGGCATCCTCATTCTGGTGCTGGGAACATTTGCCTTGATCGTTTCTGAACCGAACTTCCGGGATGCATTTGCTTTTATCAAAATCGGCCTTGGCGTTACCCTGTCGACAACACTCACCGCATTTAGCATAGCCCTGGTCATCGGCTTGTTGGCAGGGCTTGGCAGAATCTCAAGCAACGTTTTTGTCAAGAATTTTGCCACTTTATACATAGAACTGGTTCGTGGGATTCCGATGCTGGTTCTCATTTTCTTCATCGCGATCGTAGCAGTGCCCGGAATTGTAGCCGGATTGAAGGCGTTGGGAGATTCGTTCTCGAGGAACGGCTTCCCACTGCTGGCGGGAATTTTTTCTGGCATTCAAATTAAAGAAGTGCCAATGAATATTCGCGCCATTACCGCACTTGCGATCACTTATGGCGCATTTCTCGCTGAAATTTTCCGCGCCGGTATCGAATCGATTGGTAAAGGCCAAATGGAAGCTGCGCGGGCTCAGGGAATGAGTTATTTTCAAGCAATGCGATACATCATCCTCCCGCAAGCAGTTCGCAACGTGCTCCCTGCTTTGGGTAATGATTTCATTTCCATGCTCAAGGATTCATCCCTAGTGTCGGTTCTCGCAGTCCGGGATATCACCCAGATGACCAAGCTATTTACTGGGCAAACATTTCGATATGTCGAGGCTTACACGACATTGGCGGTTCTCTACCTCAGCATGACCGTCATTTTATCGTTATTAGTAAAAACAATTGAAGGGAAACTCCGGCGAAATGAGCACGTATGACCCCATGCTCGCGATTCGCGACCTCTATAAAAGTTTTGGCACAGTCGAAGCGGTTAACGGCGTCAATCTGGTAGTTGATCGTGGGAAGGTGGTGGTTGTTATTGGGCCATCCGGTTCAGGAAAATCGACACTGCTGCGTTGCATCAATCACCTGGAAATCGAAACGTTTGGCGAAATTTGGATCGATGGTGAGAGATTAACCCACGACCCTAAGCAGCTCAACCGAATCCGCGCGGAAATTGGGATGGTCTTTCAGCACTTCAATCTCTACCCTCACTTGACGGTCATGGAAAACATCACGCTGGCTCAACAGGTTGTCCGAGGTCGCGAAAAAGCAGAATCAATTGAGATTTCAGAACAGCAGCTATCCAGGGTCGGCATATTAGGAAAAAGAGATAGTTTTCCATCCCAGCTCTCTGGCGGCCAACAGCAACGGGTTGCCATTGCCCGTGCTTTGGCGATGAAACCGAAAATCATGTTGTTCGACGAACCTACGAGCGCGCTTGACCCGGAAATGATTAAAGAGGTACTGGATGTGATGCTCGATTTGGTGAAGGATGGGATCACCATGGTGGCTGTGACTCACGAAATGAGCTTTGCCCGCCGCGCCGCGGATGAAATCGTCTTCATGGATCACGGTAAGGTTGTCGAGAACGCCGATCCCGAAACCTTCTTCACGCAACCCAAAAATGAAAGAACGCAACAATTTTTATCTCAAATCCTTAATAATTAATGGTTGATGTTGACTGATATTATAAATATATGTTGACCTTTTTTACAGGGATGGTAATATTATTACCAGTCATGCATCAATATTCTGGACAACTGGCAATTCGACTTCGCCATTTTCCGATTGCTGCGACAAATTCATGACACAGGTACCAGGAGAAGTAGCTATGAGGATCTATGATCGAATTTCAGCACAATTGGTTGGTTGGCGGGAGCGCGTCGCGCACTTGAAGGAAAAACACGGCTCCTATAAAGTCAGCGAAATCACTGTTGGACAGTTATATGGAGGAATTCGCGACGTCGCAATCAATGTCAGTGATATTTCATATGTCGACCCACAGGAAGGAATTCGCCTGCGCGGATTCACTATCCCGGAAATTTTAAAATTATTACCGAAAGTGGACGGCGATGAAATACCATTGGTCGGCGGATTGTATTACCTCCTCATGGCTAATGAAATTCCGACCTTGAACGATGCGCAAGCCGTCGAAGAGGAATGGAGGCTTCGCAGTCAGGTACCCGATTATGTATTTGATATCCTTCGCAATCTACCGGCTGACACGCACCCCATGACCATGTTTTCCCTGGCAATTCTGGCTATGCAACCCGACTCGGTTTTTTCGAAGAAATACGAAGAGGGCATCCCAAAATCCGACTATTGGAAATACTATTTGGAAGATAGCCTCAATCTCACTGCCCGTTTGCCTGTTATTGGCGCATCCATATACAATTTAAAATTCCGGCACGGCCAATTCATTCCGCCTGATCCAACCCTGGATTGGAGTTCGAATTTTGCCCACATGATCGGAAAAGGCGAAGATAAGGAATATTGTGACCTGGCAAGGCTCTTCTTTATTCTGCATTCCGACCATGAAAGCGGAAACGTAAGCGCGCATGCATCCCACCTGGTGGGGTCAGCGCTATCAGATGTTTATTACGCCTGTTCAGCAGGAATGGACGGATTGGCTGGCCCATTGCACGGATTGGCAAATCAGGAATGCCTGAAATGGCTGCTTGATCTCCAGGCTGCCTTCCCAGACCTCCCCTCCTGCCAACAATTGGAACATTACATCTGGGATTTTCTGAATTCCGGCAAAGTTATTCCAGGATATGGGCATGCCGTTTTACGGGTCACGGACCCCCGCTTTACAGCGCAACTCGAATTTGGCAAGAGACATATGCCGGATGATGAATTGTTTCAACTTGTTACACAGGTCTATGAATGCTTGCCAGGCATCCTTCTGAAGCAAGGCAAAATCAAAAATCCCTGGCCGAACGTCGACGCGATAAACGGCGTGCTTCAATATCATTATGGGGTGCGCGAATTCGAGTTTTATACCGTATTGTTCGGGATTGGGCGCATATTGGGATTGACATCGCATGCAGTCTGGTCGCGCGCGCTAGGCAAGCCCATTGAACGCCCAAAATCATTGACTACACGAATGTTGGAAGAAATGGTCGCTTAATCAAACAAACCGGGTCGCTCCAAAGCGGCCCGGTCGCTCAAAATCATCGTCGTTGAGGCATTCAACTCCATGGAAAACATCAAATACCAACTCCTTGATGGGAAAGTCATCCTGAGGGTTCGAGATAAGGTTTGCACCAAACCGGAACATCTGCTTGCCAGTGAATTATTTCAGGATGTTCTCCGCCGTTTCATTGCCGACCTTTCCCGCAAGCGTTCAAAACTGCTAAATATCTTTGCCGAACAGCCGGTGACTGAGAAGGACATTACTCTTCTCCTGACAACATTCAAGTACTTACTCAAGCTGCCAGCGGATCTGGTCCCAAAATTGGATCCCGAATCAGCACATTTCTTCAAGGACCGCTATCTGCTTAATGAGTTTATTGAACAATTCTACAATTACTGGCGGCAAATGCACCGCCTGATCATCTGCGATTCTGTGGATGACCGCCTGGATAAACGGCCTTACCGCACATTTCACGACACAGTCGAAACTTTGATGCACGTAGTCCGCAGTACCTACCGGGATTTACAGGAAAGTGTCACCGGCCAGCATCCGCGCATATACCGTCAGGTCAGTGCTGGTGCCGAAGTGGCAGCCATTGCACTTCCCAAACATTTGAAACTTCCAGAGGGCCCCTATGCTGGTTTGAAAGCAATATCCGTGATCCGCCAGGTGATGATTTACCCGCCCATGATCTATCACTCTCCGATGAATAAACGCAAAGGAGAATTTGGACAGGTCGATCAGAACCCATTGAACCAGGTCGAACTTAATCCCAACGACTGGCTATGCTATCCGGCAAAAGTTGGCTCCCTATTAGTGCTGGTGTACTTCACGCTTCCGTTCTTCGAATTGGGTTTTTCGCTGAGCAACCTTTTTGAATTGGCCAGTGATGAAGATTTGGAGAGAAAGCCGGATGCGGTCTACTTATTTGGCACGAATACGATAAAAAACAACACTGAAAACGAGACCATTTTCTTCGAGGACAATAACAATGATTTATTGGTAGGCACAATCCCCTACAAGAATGAATATGGCTACTTTGGCTATCTGAAGAAAATGATTCTAACTCTACACAACATCAAAATGATCAAGATGGGCAAAATGCCCTTCCATGGTGCTCTGATGAACATCACCCTTCGCGATCATGGAAGTTCATCCATTTTACTAATGGGCGATAGCGGTGCCGGAAAATCCGAGACTCTGGAAGCTCTGCGGCAAATTGCTGGAGACGACGTTGAGGATATCACCATCATTGCCGATGATATGGGCTCGTTGGCCCTCGATGCAAAGAACAGCCTGACCGGGTACGGCACGGAAATCGGCGCCTTCGTCAGATTGGATGATCTACAGTCAGGTTATGCATTGGGCCAAATCGATCGAACGATCATTATGAATCCTGATGAGGTAAACGCGCGCGTAGTACTGCCTGTTACGCGGTATGAAGAACTGGTTAAGGGATATCCAGTCAATTATGTTCTATACGCGAATAATTATGAGGGTATCGACGCTAATCACCCATCGATCGAACAGTTTGTCAATGCGGATGAGGCTTTGGCAGTTTTTAAAACGGGCGCGGTGATGAGCAAAGGCACCACAGCCGCCACAGGTTTGATCAAGACCTATTTTGCCAATATTTTTGGGCCGTCGCAGTATCAGACTCTGCATGAACCCCTTTCCAAACGCTTCTTCCATGCTATGTTCGAGAATCATGTTTTCGTGGGCCAGGTTCGAACACAACTTGCCATAAACGGAATGGAACAGGCTGGACCCCGAAAAGCCGCCGTGGATTTGTTGAACCTACTAAGGTCAAACAACCAGGGTTAACAATCTCAGTATTACATGTGATAAAAAATAATATCAAAAGGGATCCTCAACCCTTGACAAATCATTTATATCCTCATATGATTTGATCATTGCTGATTAACAATTGAATAAATCTGAAGAAATAGCGGCTGAATCTCGCCAATCGGCGAGACGACGAGGTGGAGGTTCCTTCTTGCAAAGGAAGCGCTAACCCCGGCTGGTTTTTTACTGCCCGGGGGAAAATCGATAGATCAGCGGATGCCTCTGAAGTCAACAAAGACTTCTTTCTTCAATAACCCACCTAGCAAGTTCATCATCGCCATGTGGTGAGCGATGATTCGATCGGGCAGTGGCCGGCGTTTTATGTTTCAGAAAGCCGGGATTTTTCTTATGCCTTGTTAAGTGAGATTGACAAGGGTCTTTTGTTATTGAAACGAGGAGGCAAGAATGGATGAGGCTAATCAACCATTGAATGAAGCGATTGATATTGAAGAGGAAATAGTCGTTGAGACGATCCAACCCACCACCAGTATGGATGTTGAAACGATTGAGATACTGTTGGAAGATCGAATTGCAACCGGTGGATAAGCAAAAATAAATCAGCTGGCGGAGAATATTTTTCCGCCAGCTGATAAATAATCCATTTCGGATCCTATCCGCCGAGATAAGCTTTGATTACTAACGGGTCATGCAATAAATCATTTGCTATCCCAGATAGAACGATCTTCCCTGTCTCCAACACATAGCCCCGGTCGGCAATAGAAAGCGCCATTTGTGCATTTTGTTCAACCAACAGAACAGATGTGCCTTGTTCGTTGATTGATTGAATAATATCGAAAATCTGCTCCACCAGAACAGGCGACAATCCCATGGAAGGTTCATCCAGCAGCAGCAATTTAGGGTGAGCCATCATTGCCCGCGCAATCGCCAGCATTTGCTGTTCACCCCCCGAGAGGGTACCGCCAGCCTGTTTCCGTCTCTCTCTTAATCTCGGGAACCGGTTGAAAACTTCTTCCAGGTCGCGCTGTTTGGCTGCGTTATCCTTTTGTAAATAGGCGCCCATGTCCAAGTTTTCTTCAACGGTTAGTGATGAAAAAATTCTCCGTCCCTCAGGAACATGGATAATACCGCGTGATACGATATCCTGTGGCGCGATGGCAGTGATATCCTCATTCAAAAACTTGATCGCGCCAGATAACGGTCTAATCAACCCGGAAATGGTCACCAGGGTGGTTGATTTTCCTGCACCATTCCCGCCGATCAACGCCACAATCTCGCCTTCAGTCAGCGTCAAATTAATCCCCCTGAGGGCTTGAATGGCTCCGTAGGAAACTTTCAGGTCGTTGATTTCTAGCATCATTGCAGCTTCTTTCGTCGGTATTTTTCCGTCAATGCTTCTGTGCCGGAGCCCAGATACGCTTCAATCACCCTTGAATTGCTTTGAATCTCACTTGGCGATCCTTCAGCAATCTTCATGCCGTGATCCAAAACGGTAATCCGGTCTGATATTCCCATGACTACGCGCATATCATGCTCAATCAGCAGGATCGTCAGGTTTAACTTCCCGCGCAGTTCATAAATAAAGTTCTTCATCACTTCGGTTTCCTGCGAGTTCATGCCCGCGGTAGGTTCGTCCAACAGCAGCAATTTTGGATGGTTAGCCAACGCACGGGCAATCTCCAGCCGGCGCTGGGCGCCGTAAGGTAAATTGCGCGCAATCGTATCCCCCATGTGACTTAATCCGACAAAATCAAGCAGACGCAAGCTTTCTTCCAGGGTCTCCCTTTCCTCAGTTGAATACCGCTTGGTGTGAAGCACTGCGTCCAGCCAGGTTGAATGCAGGTGTGGCTGCTGCCCAATCATCACATTCTCGATAGCGGACATTTCCTTGAAAAGCCGGATGTTTTGATAAGTCCGCGCAATTCCGAGATTTGCGATGTTATCGGTTGAAAGCCCCTGTACTTCCGCATCAAAATACAAAACCGAGCCGTGTTCAGGCGTATAGTAACCGGAGATGCAATTAAATAGCGTCGTTTTTCCTGCACCATTGGGGCCGATAATACTATAGATGCTACGCTCAGGAATCTCAAGGTCGACCTTGTCCACTGCGACCAGGCCGCCAAAGAATTTTGACACTTGCCGGGTTTCAAGGCAATTAGTCATCTTGTTCCTCCATCATGCCTTGATCATTTGGAGGAGGTGAGTTTAGGATTTCCTTGTCCAATTTCGGCCGGCTGACAGGCCACAAACCTTGCGGCCGGGCAATCATCATGATCACCAACAGCGACCCAAAAGCCAGCAAACGGTAATTGGCCAATTCACGCAGGATTTCAGGCAATCCCTTTAATGCGAAGGCGCCAAGCAACACACCTGGGATGCTGCCCATTCCCCCGACAATCACCAGGCACAATACGTTGATCGAAACCATCATGACGTGGTCTTCCGGCCCGGTGAACTGATTGCGTGCCGCAAAGAGAACACCGCCCAACCCGGCAAAAGCCGCACCTAGTGCAAGGGCTAAAAGCTTGTAGCGCACTGTGTTGACGCCGCTGGCCCGGGCAACCGTTTCATCTTCCCGTATTGCGACCCATCCCCTGCCAACACGCGAATTTTGCAAACGTTGCGCCACAAAAAGCGCCAGGGCGACCGCCAGGATAATCAGATACATAAAATCGACATCGGACGCAAAAGAAATGCCAAAAAGCGTCGGCCCATGAATATCCTGAATGCCGCGCGGACCGCCGGTGAAGCTGGTGAGTAAATCACTTTTTAAGAGTACCCGAATGATTTCGCCAAACCCAAGCGTGACAATAGCCAGGTAATCTCCCCGCAATTGCATAATAGGCAGTCCAATCAACAAGCCGGATATCGCAGCCAGCACGATGCCAATTACAACCGCGAACCAAAAGCCCCACATCAGGTTATGTGGAAAAGGCGCATTTAATAAGGCAACCGTGTATGCGCCAATGGCGAAGAAAGCCACGTAGCCTAAAACAAGTTGGCCAGACAAACCAACAATGATATTCAGGCCTAAACCCAATAACACATAGATTCCGACCAGACCGAACACATAGTTCCAGTACGAACCCCAGGTGCGCGGGAGAAAGAAACAGACCAGGATAAGAAGGGCGAAAATGCCAAATTTAAAATATCGACTCGCCCGCAAGGCGCGATTGGCATCCGAATTCCAGAATTGGTTCCACTTATCTGTGACAAATTTCCAAGCTTTCGTCAGGCGTAAGGTGGCAGAAGCAACCCCCGCCAGAGTACCGCTGAGGAGTAGGGCTAAGAATATCAACCCTGCGCCAGCCACCGGCTGCAATTTTAATTCGAGAAATTTCAGATAATCTGGCGAAAGCGCATAAAGGGTATGTCGAAAATCAGCACCATTCTGGTATAAAGTCCCAAACAATAGAATAAAGACAGCCAGGACCAAACCTGCCAGGCCTGCCGAAGCCATACCGCCTAACCAGGGATTTGCCAGGTTTTGCCGTTTACCACTCAACGTAACCGAAATACCCTGCCAGATTCCCAATAGAATTAAGAAGATGGCGTTAAAAACAACTGGCGGCAATTGGCCAGAGACCGGGGCCTGGCCAAAAAACCTTGCCAGCAACGCAGCACCCGAAGCATTAAAACCAATAAGTACCAGGAACATTAGCACGATCGTAAAGCTTACCCCGGACCGCAACCCCAGTGAAAAAGCCGATTTGGAGTTTTTCATAGTTTTTCCTCCACGGTGGCCTGACCCAGGATGCCGGAAGGCCGAAATATTAACACAAGAACCAGGATCAGAAAGGCAATCACGTCCTTAAGCTGAAAATCAATTCCCAATGCAGCAGGGCCAATTGATTCGACCAGACCAAGGACCAACCCGCCTACCATGGCGCCTGGAATGTTGCCAATCCCGCCCAGAACGGCCGCAGTAAAGGCTTTGATGCCAGGTACAAAACCGAGGAAATAATATACCAGGCCGTTGTGAACACCCCACATCACGCCGGCTGCTCCTGCCAGTGCGCCGCTAATGATAAAGGTTTGGCTGATGACTGCATTTACATCAACCCCCATTAATGCCGCCGTTTTCTTATCCTGAGCAACCGCCCGCATTGCCCGTCCCAGGCGCGTTTTCTGGACCAGGATAAATAGGCCAATCATTAAAATAATGGATAAGGCGAATGAGAGCACTCCTGTATAAGTGATCAACACCTGGCTGCCAGCGATTTCAATCGGCCATCCAATTCCGCGTGCAATCACGTCCGGATTGGTGTAGTCCCGCAACTGCGGGCTGAATAATAATTGCACGGCATTTTGTAAAAAAATGGATGCACCAATAGCACTGATCAACGGCACCAGACGGGGAGCATTCCGCAGCGGCCGGTAAGCGATTTTCTCTAGAAAATAGCCGGTTAAGGATGCAACCACAGTCCCCACAAGAAATGCCAGCAGAATTGAAAGCAAAGGCTGCGCATTCAAGAAATTTCGAGTGGGATCCTGAACGGATGGCACACGAATGATTTTCAGCGTTTCCAGGACAAAATATCCGCCAAAGGTACCAATCATCATGACTTCGCCGTGGGCAAAATTGATCATCCCCAAAATGCCATAAACCAGGGTGTACCCGATGGCAATTAACGCGTACATGCCTCCGATAATCAGACCGGTAATTGCAAAACGGACCCAGGTATCTGGGCCGTAAGGCATTTTTACAAACAGGACTTCATACATTCGTACTGCGATCCAGGCGACTACAAGGATGCCAATGACAATACGAATGACTCGCGCAAGGATTTTGGGTGTCTTGAATGCAACAGGTTTAAAGGCGGTCATAGGCTCACCCGGCGTTTCCTTTCCCCTCTTGCGAGGGGAAAGGAAACATTTCATATATGGGGTTCTAATATGTCAGGACGTCAGTCATTCCAAACCAGATCACTGATTGGCAACAACCCATTTTCCGTCTTTAATCACCACAAAGATAGGGCCGGAGGCATTGCATTCGCCTTTGGCATCACAAGTGAACTTACCCGTCAAACCCTGGTAATCCTTCAGATTGCGAACCGCAGAAACAAGAGCGCCCCGGGGAACATAAAGATTTCCGTCGGTACCAAGAATCGCCACCGCTTTGACCTGAGAGATCAAAGCCGCAACGACGTCATAACCGTTCCAGGTAAATGGCGAAAGCGTTCCGGGTTTCTTCCCATAGGCTGCCTCATAAGCGGCATCGAACTTCAATTTGGGTTCGGTGTCGGCAGGGGTCAATGAAACAGCGTAGGCACCTTCCCCGTTCTTGCCAGTCCGGTCGAGGAAATCCTGACCGTAGGTGCCGTCACATCCGAAGAAGATCGCTTTTTCAAGGCCGGTCTGCTTCATCTGGTTTGCCAGAATGGCACCTTCCTGAGTGTAGCCGCCAAAATACAACGCATCAGGCTTGGTTGCCGCGACGGCAGCCAGAGGTGCGGTGTAATCGGTTTCCTTGGGTGTAATGGCCGAGAACGAGACCACTTCACCGCCAAGGCTGGTAAAGGTATCGCGAACGATTTCAGCCAGACCCTTGCCGTAATCGGATCCATCGTGCATGGCAGCCAATTTGCGAACGCCCAGCTTATCATACAGATAAGTCGCGGCAAACTTGCCTTGAATGGCATCCGTGAAGGCAATCCGATTGAAAACCTTTGATCCCATTTCAGTCAAGGGCGGATTGGTAGCAGATGGCGACAACATGGGCAGACCGATTTTTTCGTAAATCGGGATCGCAGCCGCCGTTGCGCCTGAGTAAATATGGCCAGCGATGGCAACAACGGTCGGGTCCGCCACTAGTTTGTTGGCAACTGCAGCGCCGCCTTCGGCGGTACCGCTGTCATCTTCAGCGATCAGTTCAAATTTGAATCCGTTCAGCTCGCCGGCATCCGTCACTGCGATGCGGCCGCCCTGCGAAATATCGATGCCAAAACTGGCATCTCCGCCGGTCATAGGTGCGCCCATGCCAATCTTGATTGTTTGTCCGGCTGGGATCTTCGCACAGCCAAACGCATCGCTTGAGCATGCAGCCGGTGCGCCACTTGTGCCGCCACCGGCGGGTGCCTGGGTGGAACTCGCTGCAGGGGAGCAGCTTGCAGCCACCAGCACAAAAATCAATGTTGCAAAAACCAAAAATCGCCTTTTCATTCTCTCCTCCAATTGGGTCTTCAATTCTTCGAAAATAGCATCAACTTAGTCGCCTTGTTCATTTTTCTTGCCAGAAATCACCTCCTTTTATTAATAAAAAAATCCGTCACGCTGGACGGCATTTGCTTTTGAAATCGGGTTTTCCTTCTCTTGCTTTACCCTACTTTTACACGCCGTCCTACAGGGTTAGGTGTCGCATAATACATAAGGCACCAAACCATAAAAATGAAGCATGCAAAAAGGGTGATCGACATGATATCGGTTGTTGTCAGTCCGTGGGATTCGTGTGATTTTTATTCATTATATCCATCCTGTCAAGGATTAATGAAATATTGGGTAAATGTATCTATTCAGAGTCTTGAACGATGAAGACCAATCTTGATCCTTTTTCGACCTGTCCATTTGGTTGAACGAAAACAGAATCCACCGTTCCATTTACCGGAGCTTTTATTTCCATTTGCATTTTCATCGATTCCAATAAAACAACCGTTTGTCCGAATTTCACTTTTTCACCCGATTTTACCAGAATGTCGATGACTTTTGCAGGCATCGGCGCCTTAAGATCGCCCTGGCTTCTTGGGAGAGGTTTTGGCAGTCGATTTAGGTTGCGGTCGATTTGGACTTTGAAATAACGGCTGGCAATTGTCGCCAGGAATGTACCCTTTCCACTTTCCTGGATATGAATTTCCTGTTGGTCTGACTCGGTTTGAAGCAAAAAATGTCCGCTCTGATTGATCGGTGTCAATCTTGCGCGCATGACCTTGCCGTCAATCTTGATTTGGTCCCCGGCAATATCAACCTGGTATTCACGTTCGCTGACACGAATTAAATAGATTGACACATTTACCTCCTAGGGAAGGATGCCCATTTGCTCGCGCCAGGCGGCAAATCTCCAAAGACGATTTGTCTCCGGAGTCTCATCCTGGATTTTTTCGTTGGATGAATTCTGGCTTGCTAAAAGCGCAATTGCCACAGCCAGATCTTTTTCAATAAAGTCATTCTCTGCCCCTTGCGAAGGCAGGAAATGATCCAGGTAGGTAGTATCGGTGCGGCCGGAACGGAAACTGCTGCTATTTACGATTTGTTGTAAAAAAGCAAGATCTGTGGGTACGCCGCCGATTTGGAATTCTTGCAGGGCTCTTTTCATCCGCGCCAGTGCCTGAACCCGGTTTTCATCCCAGACAATTACCTTTGCCAACAGTGAGTCGTAATTTGCGGTAATTGGCATGCCCAGGTAGAGGCTCGAATCCACCCGCACTCCCAAGCCGCCAGGTAAAAGCATATGCGAGATCTCGCCAGTGGCAGGCAAAAATCCATCAGCTGTATCTTCCGCAAGGACGCGCGCTTCTATGGCAGCGCCGCGCTGAACGATTTCCTGCTGGCTCAGCCGTAACTTTCCGGTGACAGCCAGAATTAACTGCTCCCGCACCAAATCGATGCCTGTCACCATTTCAGTCACCGGGTGTTCAACCTGAATGCGCGGATTCACTTCGATAAAGAAATATTCTCCATTCTTATCCAACAAGAATTCGATGGTGCCCAATCCGCGATAATTCAGCATTGTGGCCAATTTCAGAGCATCTTCATGGAATGCCAACCGCAAACGATCGGGCAGGTGGGAAGCCGGCGCTTCCTCAATTAGTTTTTGGCGTCGGCGCTGAATCGAGCACTCACGCTCTCCCAGGCAAAGTACATGCCCATTTCCATCGCCCAATATTTGGACTTCAATATGTCGTGCGCCCAGCACGAGCGGCTCCAGGTAAACCTCATCGTTACCAAAGGAGGCCTGGGCTTCCTTGCGCGCGGCTGCAATCATGTTTTCAAGTTCGGATGGATCATTAGCCAGGCGAATTCCGCGTCCGCCGCCGCCTGCAACCGCTTTGATCAAGACCGGGAAAACGATTTGACTTTCCAGCAAAGGTTGGAGAGGACCATGCTCTAATGGTTCATCAGGTCCGGGCAAGACCGGTAAGCCGGTTTCACGGGCTATTCGACGTGCTGCCAGTTTATCGCCTGTCAAAGCCACCGTTTCAGGCCTCGGTCCTATGAAGAGCAGGCCAGCGTTTTCAACAGCCTGTGCAAAATCCGAATTTTCAGATAGGAAACCATAACCTGGATGAATTGCCTTAGCACCGGTTTTCCTGGCAGCATCCAGGATTGCATCCATATTCAAATAGCTTTGGTTTGCATCGGCAGGACCAACGCAGACGCCCTCATCTGCATAACGGGCATGCAGTGCCTGTTCGTCTGGTTCACTGAAAATCGCTACAGTAGGCATTCCCAATTCTCGGCAGGAGCGCATAATTCGCAAGGCAATCTCGCCGCGATTAGCTACCATAACCTTGAAATTTGAATAATCACTCATAAGGGAATATTTCCATGCTTGCGCTGGGGAACGCTTTGCCGTTTGGAGTGCAGGGATTCCAGTCCTTTTATCAAACGAAAGCGGGTTTCTTCAACAAAAATCACATCATCCAAATATCCGCGGGAAGCTGCCACGTAAGGATTGGCAAATTCCTCCCGGTATTGTTGGGTCTTTTCAAACCTGGTGTCTGCGGGATTATCCGAGGCGTCTATTTCCTTGCGAAACACAATCTGAACCGCACCTTCAGGTCCCATGACGGCAATCTCTGCATTTGGCCAGGCGAAGTTCAAATCGCTGCGTAAATGTTTAGAACTCATAACAATATAAGCACCGCCGTATGCCTTTCGCATGATTAAGGCTAATTTAGGAACCGTGGCCTCCGCATAGGCATAAATCATTTTTGCGCCGTGCCTTATGATTCCATTATGTTCCTGGTCAATTCCCGGAAGAAAACCTGGCGTGTCAACAAAGGTGATCAAGGGGATGTGAAACGCGTCACAGAAGCGGATGAATCTCGCCGCTTTATCGGAGGCGTTGATATCCAATACCCCAGCCAGAACGGCGGGTTGGTTGGCTACAATGCCCACAGTATTGCCATTCAATCTCGCGAATCCAACGACAATATTGCCTGCATAATCAGGTTGGATTTCCAAAAAGGTACTCTGGTCAAAAACAACTTCGATCACTTCATGAACATCATAGGGCCGGTTGGGCTCGTCCGGCACGATTTTCTCAAGTTCCGAAGTCATTCGATCAGCACTATCCTGGGATCGAATAAAAGGCGGCTGTTCCAGGTTGTTGCCGGGCAGGTAGGACAACAAAATGCGAACCTGTTGAAAAAGTTGTTTCTCATCCGCAACTGTAAAATGCGCAACGCCGCTCTTACCATGATGAACTGCTGCGCTACCCAGGGAGTCAAAATCAACATCCTCATGTGTCACAGCCCGGACCACTTCTGGCCCGGTAATAAACATATATGCGTTTTGTTCGGTCATGAAAACGAAATCGGTAATGCCCGGAGAATATACAGCACCGCCTGCACACGGCCCTAATATGAGGGATATTTGCGGGATCACACCGCTGGCACGCGTATTTCGAAAGAAGATTTCGCCGTAAGCTGCCAACGAATCAACACCCTCCTGAATGCGAGCCCCACCGGAATCATTCATACCAATCAGGGGTGCACCGTTTTCAATAGCAAGATCCATGATCCTGGCAATTTTTTGGCCATGACTTTCGCCAAGCGAACCACCCAGAATGGTGAAATCCTGTGCATACACATAAACCAGCCGGCCGTCCACTTTGCCCCAACCGGTAATCACCCCATCGCCCAAGGGATGGTTCTTTTCCATTCCCAGGCCGACTGCTCGATGAGTGACAAATGCGCCAACCTCTTCAAATGTGCCGGCATCCAGAAACATCTCTATCCGTTCCCGGGCGGTGTTCTTGCCGCGGGCGTGCTGTTTTTCATTTTGCACATCGCCGCCTCCAAATGCCGCTGCTTTCCGCTTCGCTTCCAGGATATCTTTCGTGCTCATTGTTTGGTTTTGCCCAATCTGTACCGCATAAGTCAATGGTTTACGATAAAAAAAACGGCCAGAGAAAATCTCTCGTCTAAATTGCACCAGTTAACACTCTGATTAATAACCCGGCGATTGAAAGATCGTTTCAAATCGACCTTAACGTATCTCCGCATAATCACGACTAAGAGTAAAATTTAACAGAATTGCCTGTCAAAGACTCTCATAAATTGAGAGATTATCTATCAATTCCAATCACATTTAAATCAGGAGCAGTCGCATGGTTGACCAACACACCGCCCCCCAAAGCAAATCCAAGCTTGATGTTGAAAGCTTGCTTAAGGCCCTTACTTTGGATGAAAAAATATTGCTACTATCCGGTCAGGACGCCTGGCGGACGGTTTCCATCGAGCGTTTTGGAATCGAACCGGTAACGATGACAGATGGTCCGCATGGAGTCCGGTCGGATCTTGCCGAAACAGGGCGAAAAGCCGGCCTGACCACCGTGTTTCCAACCGGCGTATCCATGGCGTCGAGCTGGAATCCGGAATTAATCGAGAAAGTTGGAGCCGTCCTGGGCGAAGAGACGCTGGCAATGGAATGCGACATTTTACTGGGGCCGTGTGTCAACATTGTGAGACATCCGCTTAGCGGACGGAATTTTGAATCCTATTCGGAGGATCCTTACCTGGCCGGTGAAATTGGGGTGGCCTATGTAAATGGAGTGCAGAGTCAGGGAGCCGGAACATCGTTAAAACATTTTGCCGCAAACAACCAGGAAATTGAACGTAAACGCGGAAATTCTATCGTCGATGAACGTACCCTGCGCGAAATCTACCTGCCGCAATTCGAACGGGTGGTTAAGGCAGCCAATCCATGGACGGTTATGTGCTCCTACAACCGTTTGAATGGCGATTATGCCAGTCAGAAAAAAGTTTTATTGACCGATATTTTGAGAAAGGAGTGGGGATACCAGGGCGCCGTTGTTTCGGATTGGGGCGCAGTCCATGCAACCGCTGAACCTATCAATGCCGGGTTGGATCTGGAAATGCCGGGACCGGCAAAATGGTTCGGACCGCTTTTGTCGGAAGCAGTGTCCACTTGGCAGGTCGAAGAAAGCGTCATTGACGAAGCAGTACGGCGAGTTCTTCAACTGGTGGTTAAACGGCAAACCCAGACTCGCTCGAGCCACACGGTCAATACTTCCGAACATCAAATGGCGGCAAGGCGATTGGCAGAAGAAGCCATCACTTTGTTGAAGAACGATAACCACCTCCTGCCGCTGTTAAAATCGGGTTTGAAGCGGCTGGCCGTTATTGGACCAAATGCCGCTGAATGCCGTATCGGCGGCGGCGGTAGTTCATTTGCCATACCCCCGTACCGGGTCAGTCCACTCGAGGGTTTACGCTATTTGTTACCCGAAACCGTTGAGATCCTTTATGAAAAGGGCTGCGATAACGAATCCGCGATTCCAGTGTTGCGTCCCGAGTATTTACGCACGCCAGATGGCAAATCCGCCGGTTTACTGGGCGAATTTTTCCCAAACCTGAAAATGGAAGGCGCGCCAATTTTTTCCAGCCAGTTCCCCTCAGCGGGTTTCTGGTGGTACGGCGCATCCCCAGCGGAAGGCATATCGATGTACCATTTTTCAGCCCGTTGGAGCGGAACGTTTAGCGTCCCGGAAAGCGGCCATTATCAAATCCAACTTACCAATTCCGCCAAAGCCCGCCTCTTCGTCGATAATCAACTGCTCCTCGCCAACGATGCGCCCGAATTCGATATGATCACCGATGAATTCGTGCAACAATCCACAACGATCGAATTGAAAGCAGGTTTGTCTTATCCTTTACGTATTGAATATGTGAAAGAAAGCCGCGAGCCGTTCATCTCGGTCAAAGTCTGTCTTGCGCGCACTTACATTCCTGGCGAAGATCTACGCCTGGCACGAGCATCCGCGTTAGCGCAGTCCTGCGACGCAGCCATCGTGTTCGCAGGATATCCTGAACAGCACGAACAGGAAGGCCGCGACCGCGACAGCCTGGAATTAACCGGCCCGCAAACAGAGTTGATTCGCGCTGTGGCAAAAGCCAACCCAAATACGGTGGTTGTCCTTAACAGCGGCGCGCCGGTCAGCATGCCGTGGCTGGAAGATGTCAAAGCAGTGTTGCAAGCATACTACCCCGGCATGGAGGGCGGGAACGCAATCGCCCGTGTTCTCTTCGGGGAGGTTAATCCATCCGGCAAGCTCAGCGTCACCTACCCCAAACGGTTGGAAGATACGCCGGCCTTTAATAACTATCCTGGCGGGCGCGAAGTTGCCTACGGCGAAGGCATATTTGTCGGATACCGGCATTACGACCTGCGTCAAATTGAACCGCTTTTTCCGTTTGGACATGGTTTATCCTATACAGAATTTGAATACCTGCCATTAAAGATAAGCTATGCGAAAAATGTCTTCCCAATTCGCCTCAATGCATCCGTCAAAAACACTGGATCCCACGCTGGTAAGGAAGTTGTTCAACTTTATATTTCTGATCTGAAGGCATCCTTGCCTCGCCCACCCAAAGAATTGAAAGGATTCAGGAAAATCTTACTCCAACCCGGGGAAACGAAAGAAGTGGTTTTTGAATTGGATGAACGCGCTTTTTCATTCTATGATCCGTTGCTGAAAAAATGGCGCTGGGAACCCGGCGAATTTGAAGTTGGAATAGGTTCCTCATCCAGAGACATTCGCCAGCGATTGATTTTTACGCTTGAATAAAGAAAAACCGGCCGTCAAATGACGGCCGGTTTTTCTTTTTCTCGTTTATCAGGCTGCAATCAAATGATATCCCATGTTTTTCGCTGCCTCAATGATTTGTATTTCACTGACCATGCGTTCATCAAACTCGATTCGGAGAGTCTGCTGGTGATAACTGGCGTATACCTGATGAATGCCAGGCAGGTCATCTTCCAAACCCTCAAGGTGCATTTTACAATTTGAACAGAACATATCTGGAACGCGGTATTCTCTGGTTTCCATACGCACTACCTCTATTGAAAAACGATAACGCCAGTGTACATTCCCATCGAACAGGAAAAACTCATTTTACCAGCTTTTTGAGCCGGAATATCAACGACCTTTGTTCCTGACTTCGGCAAAATTTCAGCGACATTGAGAACAGGGATGGTAAAAGCCCGCGTGCAGCTTTGCGTATTATCCGTTACCAGTTCCAGGCGGACTGGCACTCCAGCCTTGGCATAGACCAGATTTGGAGAATAGCCGTCGTTTTCCACATTAATCCGGACAATGGCGTTGCTATCTCCGGCTGCAAGATTGGCC
This sequence comes from uncultured Longilinea sp., assembly GCA_964536805.1. Lineage (GTDB taxonomy): Bacteria > Chloroflexota > Anaerolineae > Anaerolineales > Anaerolineaceae > Longilinea. Next base: position 63,533 of record CAZHYQ010000001.1, on the reverse strand, counting down.
TGTTGAGTCGATTTCGCGCCGATAAGGGATGTTAAGGATACCGGTGACCCCAGCAGGTTCAAACCGCTATTGACCGAAACAACCCCAAGCGCAAGAATCAGAACCGCAGTCACCACCACAAAACCGCGTTCCAATCTGGAACCCAGACGGGTGAACAAATAGGCCAGCACAAAAAAGACAGGGGAAGTGCCCAGAGTAAAGGCAAACATTAAAACAGCTCCCTGAACTGCGTTTCCTGTTGCCAAAGCCAGAACCATCATGGCCTGGGTAACTCCGCAGGGGATTAACACGGTCAGGAGTCCTAAAAAAGCCGGCGTGAGCATATCGCCATCAGCATTTCGCGCCTTGCGGCGGATGTAACGCGTAATAACAGAAGGCGGTTCAAAAGAAAAAAACCGAAAAATTGGATGGACATTGAACATGCGCAGAGCGTTTCCAAGCATGAACAAGCCGATCGCAAGCTGGAACCACCCGCGCATCACCGGCGTCAGTTGAAAGGTTGATCCTAACCAGCCCAACATCAGCCCCAATAATGTGTAAGCAGCCACCTTGGCGATTAGGAAAACCAGAATAGCAACGGCGGATCGTCCACTTTGAATACGATCGGTTTGTAGCGGCGATTCACGCCGGTTTTTTCGGTTTGCCTTGAGTGCAACCGACTGCTCGACGCTTTTTTCCACCTGACGGGCAATCGATGACGTTAATAAACCGCCTTGGACTGCCAGACAACTAAGGCCGCCAGTCGTCAGACCCGTAATAAATACCGCCAGATAATCTGTCATTGACCCTCGGAAAATGTGTAATACGAGTATATTACTCATATTACACATAAATGACAATGGAGGATCGTCACCCTCTTGTCACAATACTCTTGGACTTAAGTTGAGCGAGATTATTGACTGGGCTCGATGGGAATATTTGGCAAGGTGGTCCAGGACGGTGGTTGATCAGACGCCAACCCTTGCTCAAATTGTTTTATTACGCCTAACAATTGTTGAGGAGATTCGCTTTTACACAAAAAGGCATCCGCCCCGGCTTGAATGACTGCGGCTTTTGTCTCAGGCAGCGTACTCAGAACAAGAACCTTAGCTTTGGGCGCAATGGCTTTCAGTGCCACAAAAATTTTATCAGTCCGTTGAAAATCCAGATTTCCAGGACCAAACCGCAGCCCAGGCAGATCCCAATCAACCAGGATCACCCGTGGATTGGCAGAACGTGCTTTATTGATCAATTCGATTGCGCTGGATGCTTCTGCGGCCACAATCCAGGTCGCTGAATCCTCTTCCAGCAACAACCGCATTGCTGCACGCACTTCAAGGTGAGAATCTGCAATCATGATGCGCATGGATCGACAAAGTATATCAGTTTTATTTTTTTTGGAAAACCCGGAAGAATTTTTCCTGTACATTTGGCAGAATGAAGACCTTGGGAATCTCTTCTCTCCAAACCAATCTTGTGATAATATTTGGGCAGGTATTTAGGGATAGGAAAGTAAATGACAGATAGCATCCTTTAATCGATTTTTGTTGGGAAACAGCTAGCCTAATGTTGATTCGGCCGGGGGCTGTAGCCCTCGGTTTTTGTTTTCCATGATCAGGGATGCTTATGCTTTCAATTCACCACCTACACAAATCTTACGGGATCGAAAAAATACTGGATGACATCACCTTTAGCATCAATGCAGGTGAGTGTTGGGGATTGATCGGTCCGAATGGCTGCGGCAAATCCACCTTGCTGCGAATTCTTGCGGCTGAAGAGAAGCCCGACCAGGGCACTTTTTCTTTTTCGCCTTCCGACCTGCGCGTTGGATATCTGTCACAGGGATTGAAATTCCGGGCAGATGACACGCTTGAGAGCTTTCTTCTCCGCATGGAAGGCAATTTGGCAGAGCTGGAATCAAAAGTGGCAGAAACTGCCGCATTGTTATCGGTAGATCCGGCTAATCGGCAGTTAAATGAGTTGTATGATCAGACCCTCGCCGAGCTAACCCTTGCATCACAGAATGCCGGAAAGGGTAAACCGATGCTGGCAGCGCTTGGATTGGCAGAACTACCAATGAGTTTACCGGTTGCAGCCCTCAGCGGCGGACAAAAAACACGTCTGGCTTTAACCGGCGTTCTGCTTTCACGGCCGAGGTTGTTGCTTTTAGATGAACCAACCAACCACCTTGATTTGGACATGCTGGCCTGGCTGGAGGATTGGATAAACCGCTTCACGGGCGGGGTTTTAGTTGTTTCGCATGATCGCACCTTTTTGGATAAGGTCGCCCACGGGATCCTCGAAATCGATCAAAAGAGCCACCATCTCAAAGCCTATCCGGGCAATTACACTGCATATTTGGAACAAAAAACATCCGAAAGCGACCGCCAATGGCAGGAATATACAGACCAACAAAGCGAAATTTCACACCTTAAGCATTCAGCGGAACATGTTCGCAACCTGGCCAAATTTCGCAAAGGCGGCAAAGCCGATTCTGGGGATAAATTTGCCAAAGGGTTCTTTGCCAACCGTAGCCTGGAAACAACCCGCAGGGCCAAAAGCATCGAAGCCCGCATTGAAAAAATGTTGACGGTAGATCGGGTGGAGAAACCCGGGCGTGACTGGCAGATGAAGATCGAGTTTGAGAATCCCACCTCCAGCGGCCGCCACGTGCTTGCCATTGAAGAAGCCAGTATCGGATATCCGGAAAACGAATTACTGTCAGATCTGACCTTGCACGTTCATTTTGGCGACCGTGTCGCGCTGGTTGGTCCGAACGGATCCGGAAAAACCACGCTGCTCCGCGTAATTACCGGGAAGCTTGAACCAATCAGCGGCCAGGTTCGATTGGGCAGCAATGTGCGCATTGGATATATGGCTCAAGAACAGGAGGAATTAAACCCGCAGCATAACTCGCTGGAGATTCTGGAAGAAAAGACCCATTGGAATCAAACAGAAATCCGCTCTTTTCTTTCGAAATTTCTGCTCAAAGGCGATGATGTATTTATCCCGGCGGGCAGTTTGTCTTATGGTGAGCGATCCCGCCTTTCATTAGCCTGTCTGGTAGCCCAGGACTATAACTTTCTTTTGCTGGATGAACCCTTGAATCACCTCGATATTCCTTCGCGGGCCAGGTTCGAAGAGGCGCTGTCAACCTTCGAAGGCACAATATTAACGGTTGCCCATGACCGTTACTTTATCGAGAATTACGCAACAAAAATCTGGGAGGTAATTCCACCAAGTGTAAGAGAGACAGTTTGGCGATAATGACGGGGTATTTTAGGATTTTGGATCTTTATGGTACGATTGGCCAATGGAAATGACCGAAACAATTGAAATGGTGCAACCCGCCTTTCTGATCCGGGGTTTAGCAGTGTTTGGCGATCTGGTGCTTTCTCCCATGGATGGTGTTTCAGACGCACCGTTTCGAGCCTTGACACGATCATTGGGGTCTGCTCTGAGCTACACCGAGTTTATCAATGCGATCGATATTTTGAATGGACACCCGTACCTTGATGAGCATCTTTTCTTTCAGGAGCAGGAACGCCCGGTTGTTTTTCAAATATTCGACGATAAACCTGAACGCCTTTTACAGGCTGCCCACCGATTGATGGAACGGAAGCCCGATATCATCGATATCAATATGGGCTGCTCAGCACGCTGCGTCTCAGGGCGCGGAGCTGGGGCGGCATTATTGCGGTCGCCAGAAAAAATTGCGAGAATATTTGCAACCCTCACACATGAATTGGATATTCCCATTACAGGAAAAATTCGTTTAGGTTGGGATTCTGGCAGTCGAAATTATCTTGAAATAGCGAAGATCATTGAAGGAAATGGCGGTGCATTGATCGCCGTTCACGCCCGCACAAAGGAACAAGGCTACAGCGGGGACGTGGATTGGGAAGCGATTGGCGAAATCAAAAAGACTGTCGGCATTCCAGTCCTGGGGAACGGAGATGTAAAAACCGTGGCGGATATCGAGCGGATGAAATCCCAAACGGGTTGCGACGGCGTGATGATTGGACGGGCTGCCATCGGCAATCCCTGGATCTTTGCAAGGATGGAACGCGATCAAGTTCCTGCCGATCTGGTACGGAAAACAATCCGCGACCATCTTTCAACGAGTATTGCATATTATGGCCCTGATCGCGGCCTTAAGCTTTTTCGCAAACACCTCAAACGCTATCTGGCGCCATATCAAATTTCCAGCAACACCCTGGGAGCTTTGCTTACCTCCACCAATTCAGACTTGGTCGGGGCTCTCCTGGATGGAATTCTTCCGCGGTAAACCACCACAAGATTGGACAGCGCTAGGGCGACCAGTTTTTAAACAACACCGCCAAAAATGACTAACAACAGATAAGTTCTACATCCATTAATCGGATTCAAGGAGAGGTTTTTCTACATCGTCCTCAGCCCGAACCAAGTCCAGGGTCTCAACTGCGTGGCGTAGATGGGGAATAACAATACTGCCACCGATTACAACGGCAACATTGAAGGCATCATATAATTCTTCATTCTTCCAACCGGCATCCACACATTGCAGGATGTGATAATCGATGCAATCATTGCAGCGCAGCACCATGGATGCAACCAAACCCAACAGTTCCTTGGTTTTTCCATCCAACGGTCCATCTTTGTATGCCTTTGCATCCAGATTGAAGAAGCGCTTGATCCCCTGGTGATCGATCTCAGCAATTCGTCCATTCATCCGCGTACGATAGGATTGAAATTCTTCCAAACGGGCGTTCATGGTGTCTCTCCCTGCAATTAACGGATTCTATAGTATTCATTTACAGCGATATTGATAGCTATGCGCAATTAAACCTTGGAAAACTCGACCTTCGCGCCTTGCAAGGTCGAGCTCGCAAGTTTCCTAATTGCTGCGAAGGTTCACATACCCTATGGGCGCCGGCCTAATATCCTCAACTGGCAAAACATCCGCCAGATCATATTCTCGGATACCCAATCCCAATTCTTCACCGTATTGGACCACTTTATACGGATCCTTCAAGGGACCATGCAACCATTGCAGCGGATGGCCCTGGCGAGTATGGATTTCCATGGAAGTCGGCACGTTATCTTCAATCAATGACGTTTTGGCGATGCAATCCAGCACCGCCTGATCAAGCGCAACGATGTCATTCGAACCGAATATCCCGGCATCCGGAAGAATGGGCATGCTGGTAAAGCCAAAACAATCGCACACTGGCGTCATGTGCGTTGCCAAAACCAAGTGCATCATTTTTTCCGGCGCGAAGGTTGATAACGAAATCTGGGTGCTGATGGCCATGGCTTCTTGAAAAGCATTCCAATTCACTGCGTCAATTTTTAAGCTTCCAGGCGGGGCAACCTGCAAACAGCGGCCGCACTGATTGCATTGTTCGAAATGCATATGAAGTTCTTCAGGATTGTATTTGTCAATAACGATCCCGTCATGCGGACAGGCTGCCACAATTGCAGCTCGAACGGAAGAATCCGGGCATCGCTCAGAAAACCAGTATCGGTCAAAATGGCAGGCATCGTGCATCTGCCCACGTGTTTCACCGATCATGCAACCCAACGCCAGGTTTTTAAATGCGCCGCCATAAGCGCAGGATGGATGCCCTTTGGCATGGGCAAAATTTACCAGGAAAGACGCTTCTTCGATCATTCCGGCTAATTTCCAGGTGGTGATATTCTTAAACGGGCGTTCATGGGCATAATAATGACGCTCATTTGGGCCGGCCGCCGGATAGATCGGGCAACCCAATACTTCCGGGGTATATCCACGTTCGTATGCATTCATGGTATCCCATTCAAGATCGACAACAAAAGGCTTCCCGCCGCCGTCCTTGATGGCTTTCACCACTTTCCGGATAAAAACAGGGTGGATTACCGAATAGCCAATGTTGTTGCCCACATGGAGTTTCAGCGCAACAGCCTCGCCTTTCACCCTGTCCCGCAAATGAAGCTGATCGAGGATCAAATCAAGTTTTGCGGGTAGAGTCTCCTCCGCCACCAGACGCGCCTGTTTTGCAGAGCCAAAATACACTGTGCTACTCATAATTCACCTCAAAATTATTTGTATTTAGTATTGCTGGAAACCTCCTAATTATAACTTACCTTCCGAATGACTTTTATCACGTACTGGGAATGGTCATCTAGTATAATTTTCGCGTGACCAACCCCACTCCTCAACAAACAAAGTTGCCCGAAGAAACTCTCTCCGGCATATTGGAGAGAATCACCTTTCAAAATGGTGAAACTGGCTATACCATCGCCCGCCTGCAACCATCTGGCCAAGGGACTGAAATGACAGTGGTTGGCAATTTGCTCGGGGTCAATATTGGCGAATCGGTCACCCTCCATGGCCTCTGGACAATTCACCCGCAATATGGCCGCCAATTCGAAATTCACTACTACACCATTGAAGCACCTACTTCGCTGGACGGCATACGGCGCTATCTGGGAGGCGGCCTGATCCGCGGGGTTGGAATTTCTACAGCTGCCCAGATCGTAGAACATTTCGGTCTGGACACACTAAAGGTTCTGGATGAAACCCCTGACCGGCTGCGCGAGCTACCGGGAATTGGGAAAAAGCGTGCTGCTCAGATTATTGCAGGTTGGGAAGAACAAAGGCAGATCAAGGCAATTATGTTTTTCCTCCAATCCCAGGGGGTCAGCGCCAGCCTGGCAGGAAAAATTTTCAAAGCATACGGCAATGAAGCGATTCGCATCGTCCGTTCCAACCCCTATCAAATGATTGCGGATATCTACGGAATCGGGTTTAAAACTGCAGACCAAATTGCCCGGCAAACCGGAGTACCCAATGATTCAGCCCTTCGTATCCACGCTGGTTTTATCCATGCCATGGATTCGCTTGCAAACGAGGGTCATTGTTTTGCTCACCGGAAACAATTATCCGACGAAGCTGCCCGTTTGTTGGGGCTGGATGCGGCTATCTGTGAAAGCCAAATTCAGCCACTCCTTGATCGACATGAATTAATCCTTGACGGCGATGCGATTTACCTGCGATCGCTCTTTCAGGCGGAAATCCAGGTTTCAGACCAACTACACCATCTGCGTTTCTCGACAAAGGACCGATTGGCCTTCCTCGCTGAAGCAAATTGGACCTCCCTTTACCAAACAATGGACCAATTATCCTCAGTGCCATTGTCGCAACAACAAAAAGATGCTGTTCGCATGGCCATCCAGGAAAAGGTCAGCATTATCACAGGCGGTCCTGGCACCGGCAAGAGTACCATTGCCAGAACAATCATAGGTCTCGTTATGGCAACCAAGAAGACCGTTCTGTTAGCCGCACCTACCGGCCGGGCAGCCAAACGGCTGAGTGAAACAACTCAGATCGAAGCACAGACCATTCACCGCCTGTTGGAATTTGCCCCAAAAACAGCCAATCATTTTGCCCATAATGCACAAAATCCCCTGGAAGCAGACATTTTGCTCATCGACGAAACGTCGATGGTCGATATTTCTCTCATGTCGCACCTCGTGGATGCAATCGCCGAAGGCACGCATCTTGTACTGATCGGAGATGTCGACCAACTTCCCTCGGTCGGGCCAGGGAATGTGCTGCGTGATTGTATTAACTCCGGCGTTATTCCTGTCGCCCGCCTGACCACCATATACCGGCAGGCCGAGGATAGTTACATCATCCTGAATGCACACCGAATTAACCTGGGAGAACCTCCCGAATTTCCAAAAACAGCCAGCGATTTTTTCCTGTTTGCCGAGAACGATCCTGGCAAAGCCGCTGATTGGGTGGTGAATCTGGTTTCCGAACGCATTACGAACAAATTCGGCTTTTCACCTGAATCCGATATCCAGGTGTTGACGCCAATGCACCGGGGCGAAGCCGGCGTTATTGCACTTAACCAACGGCTGCAAACCGCACTCAACCCTGCTGCCGATAGTAAAAAGGAATTGCGGCATGGCGGATCCATTTTCCGCGAAGGCGATCGGGTGATGCAAATCCGCAACGATTACGACCGGCTTGTCTTCAATGGCGATATCGGCCAGCTTCAAAAAATTACACTGGATGGTCCCATACTAAGTGTTAATTTTGAAGGCCGATTGGTCGATTACGACGAAACACAATTGGATGAATTGCAACACGCTTACGCAATCAGCATTCATAAATCACAAGGATCCGAATTTCCTGTTGTAGTCATTCCGATTTTGACGCAGCATTACATGATGTTGCAACGCAATCTTCTTTACACGGCAGTGACGCGGGCAAAGAAATTGGTGATCCTGGTTGGCAGCCGCGATGCCATTGCTTTGGCTGTTAAGAACCACCGGGTTCGTCAGCGCAATACGATGCTGGCAACCCGACTGGCATCAAGTCAATAATCCTCCTCATTGAATGAAACCATGAAAAATGCCATCCTAATCTCCGGCCTGATCAATATCGAGACAACATTACGAATTACTGAATTCCCGCTCGAGTATTTCCCGGTTACGTATCCGTTCTTTGGCGTTTCATCGACAGTCGCCGGGGTTGGGTACAACATTGCCAAAGCCCTGACCGTGCTGGGGGAACGTATCCGGCTCCTTTCGATCATTGGCAAAGATGATGCTGCGCAATTGATAAAAATAAAATTGATCGAAGAGAATATCCCATGGAAATATGTAATATCAAAAACAGACCAAACAGCTCAATCAGTAATCATCTATGACGCCACGGGGCGCCGCCAAGTACATACAGATTTAAAAAACGTCCAGGGTCTTTCATTCCCTCAGGAGTTGTTTGCCCAGGCATTAGCCGATTCGGGCATTTGCATTCTTTGTAATATCAATTTTTCGCGCCAATTGCTGCAGCCCGCAAAGAACGCTGGGAAATTGATCGCCACGGATGTCCATACAGTATCCAATGTTGAAGATGAATATAACCAGGATTTCATGAAGGCGGCTGACATCCTTTTTCTGAGCGATGAAAAGTTGCCAGGTACGCCAGAACAATTTATCCGGGCTATTTGGGATCATTACCCTGCGGAAATTGTGGTGATTGGTCTTGGTGGCAACGGAGCGATGTTGGGTATTCGAAAAGACCACGCCATCGAGCGGATTCCAGCCGTTCACATCCGGCCGGTTCGAAACACCATCGGCGCTGGAGACGCATTATTCGCCAGTTTTGTGCATTGTTTAAATATTGGATTAACTCCATATGAAGCCCTGCGGAAAGCAGTTGTTTTTGCCTCTTACAAAATTGGCGTCGCTTCTGCCTCGGACGGATTTCTAACTGAATATGAACTGGATGAATTAAATGCCAGTCTTTACCAATCAGGTTTTTAGTTCACAACCATCCCTGCAGATGGTAAATAAAAATACCCAAATACTCTTTGATCACGTTGGTAGTCAATCCCATACTGCTGGCGTTTGGCAATAAAGAAATAAGTTTGGCCTGCCATCCGCCGTTGGCCAATGTTTGCCAGCCTTGCCTGGTGACTGTGTAATCGACCGGCGCAGGAATGACTTCCAAACCTTGATGTTTGAACAATGCCACAGACCTAGGCATATGAGCCGCAGAGGTAACCAGAACAATCTTGGTGATTTCTGCTTGTTTCAGCATTTCTGCGCTGAAAATGGCATCATCATGCGTATTTTGCGAACGGTTTTGCAACCAGAGCGATGATTCGGGAATGCCAATTTCCTTCAGGATGGCTGCCATATCGTCCGCCGGAGTACCACCGTCGCCGTCCTGCCAATCAATGCTGCCGCCGCTTAATAAGAGAACCGGAGCAATACCTTTCCGATATAGTTGGGCGGCGTAGAGTATTCGATCGCCCGCCGCATTGATCTCGACCGTGGGGCGGGGAAATTGTTGCGATTCTGTTCCACCACCCAGGACAACAATTGCCTGGACGTTTGGCAGTTTATCAGGTGGCAAATATTGCCATTCCAATGATTGCGCCAGTCCATATGCCACCCATCGATTGGATGCCAGATATAAGACGACCAGGCTGGCAATCACCATTGCATTCCGCAATCGCCTGTATCTGCTGAATATCAGCGCAAAAACCAGCAGCACACATGTCAATCCCAATGGATACACGAATAATGGCAGAAGTTTCGAAAGGAAAACGAACATTATCGCCTCACAGAATCGCGGTTACAACCTCTACTGCCAACCGAACGGCGTGAATATCCATCTCCAGACTCATGGTTGGATAAGGAGACGAATTTAATGCAGCCTGTTCAGGCAGAGAGGGCAGATGAACAAAACCGAGCGGTATGGTTTTTTCCAAGCAGGATACATAGTGTCTGCCAAAATAAAAAACCTGGTTGCATAGAAAAGCACCGGCACTTAATGACAATTCAACGGGTATGCCTGCTGCGCGAATTTTATCAAAAATATCCCGCACTGGCAGCGTCGATAGATAAGCATCCGGCCCGCCTTTAATCACTGGTTGATCGATAACCTGGTTGCCATTGTTATCCGGGATTCGATAATCCATCAAGTTGATCGCGACGCGTTCGATAGATATTGCTGCCCGGTGAGCGGCTTCTCCCAGAAGGACTACCGCTGCAGGCTGATGGTTTTCGATGGCCGCTTGCAGGGCTAGAAGCGCACGCGATTTATCAACGGGTAGTATTTCGGCAACAATCAAGCATTTGTTAATAATCTGGGAACCCAAGGCAAGCGCAACCTGCTGGGAAGGATTGATGCTGCTTCCCCCAAATGGCTCAAATCCTGATAATAAAATCTTTTTCAACTGGTTTCCTCCCGATCATTATACCGCGCGGGTCTGAGGCAGATTTTCTATATTTGGGGGTTTCAAATTTCATAAACCAGGGTTTCTTTTCTTTCCGGATCATTAACCGCTATAATAATGTCATTCTATCTTCAAGGAGCATTCATGGATTTACCCGATTGGATTGAAGGTTTCCCGGGTTCGATCACCGTGTGCGACCCGAACGGAACCATAATCTACATGAACCAGCGCTCAATCGAAAGTTTTTCCTCGGATGGGGGCTCCGCCTTAATCGGTACAAGTTTACTCGATTGCCATCCGGAACCAGCCAGAAGTAAACTGCTTGACCTGTTGATGAATCAACAGGCCAATGTTTACACCATTGAAAAAAAAGGCGCTAAAAAGCTCATTTACCAGACTCCCTGGTTTCAAGATGGCCAATTTGCCGGTCTGGTTGAACTTTCGTTAGTCATTCCCTTTGAAATGCCGCATTTTATTCGCCAAGGTTGAAAGGAAAAGGAATCCATGTCATCAAAACAATGGAAGACGCCGCCGGAAATGGTGATTGATTCGAGCAAGAATTACCGGGTTTCAATGAAAACCAGCCGCGGAACGATCACGCTGGAACTGTATCCCAAATACGCTCCAAAAACGGTGAATAATTTTGTTTTCCTGGTCAGGGAAGGTTTTTATGATGGAGTCAGTTTCCATCGCGTCATTTCCAATTTCGTCATCCAGGGTGGCGATCCTACCGGCACCGGCATGGGCGGACCAGGCTACCGTTTTGAAGATGAACTCAAGAATAATCCTCTCAAACATGAAACCGGTGCCATTTCCATGGCAAATGCAGGTCCAAATACCAATGGCAGCCAGTTCTTCATCACCCACTCACCCCAGGCGCACTTGAATGGCAAACACACAGTTTTTGGAAAAGTGACCAATGGCATGGATGTAGTCAATGCCATCCGCCAGGGTGATGTGATGGAAACGGTTACTGTCGAAGAAATCCAGGCTTGATTCATTAAACCGCCGTTTCATCAAAACGAAACGGCGGTTCACCTTATCTCTTTTTTTTAAAAACATCATATAATTACTTCACACCAATGACATCGATGGGCTGCAGTTGCTCGATTGGGGGAAATTCGGAGAGGATGACAGAATGCGGATCCTAATTCTTGGCGGCACAGTATTTTTGGGAAGAGCTCTCGTCGAAGCAGCCCTCGAACGGGAGCATGAAATCACGTTATTTAACCGCGGCCATACCAACCCGAATTTATTTCCAGGAATCGAAAGGTTATTTGGCAATCGGGATAGCGACTTGGCAGAACTGGAAGGGAGGCACTGGGATGCCGTTCTCGATACGAGCGGTTACGTTCCCCGTGTTGTTCGGAAATCGGTAAAACTTTTTTCCCGCCAGACTGATCACTATACCTTCATTTCTTCCTTATCGGCTTATGCCGATGTTTCGCAAATTGGAATAGAGGAAAACGCCCCCCTCGCGAAAATGGCGGACGAAACCACGGAAGATGTAACTGGCGATTCTTACGGTCCGTTGAAAGCATTATGCGAACGCGAGGTGATCGAAGCCATGACAGACCGGGCATTAATCGTTCGACCTGGTTTGATCGTTGGACCGTTCGACCCAACCGACCGTTTTACGTATTGGCCTCACCGCATTGCACGTGGCGGAGAAATTCTGGCACCTGGCAGACCGGACCGGGAAATTCAATTCATCGATGTTCGCGATTTGGCAGAATGGCTTATTCGAATGGTCGAAGGCCAGGTTCCGGGAATTTATAACGCAGTCGGTCCCGCAGCGCCCTTGACAATGAAACAATTGCTGGATGACGGTCGTAAAATGTTAAATCGCTATTCCACCTTAACCTGGGTCGATGATGAATTTCTGTTAAAAAAACATGTGGATCCATGGATCGATTTGCCCTTATGGCTGCCGGATTCCGACACGACCTCCGCAGGTATGCTGCGGGCATCCGGCCGGAAAGCACTCGGCGCGGGATTGACATTCCGGCCTGTCGAAGATACTTTTATGGACACCCACAAATGGGAAGCCAAACGGCCCATCAATCATGAATGGGTTGCTGGATTGTCGATCGACCGGGAAAATGGCTTATTGAGATCCTGGCATCTGGCCCAACGAGATTTATAAAATAAAACGCCTCCATAACGGAGGCGTTTTTTATGAACCGTATCTATTGCTGAGGCTGTTCAGGATTAGAGGGCGGCAAATCGAGCGGTTGCTCTGGAACCACCAGGAGCATAATGAAATAGGCCAGGAATGTGGCCGGGAAGGGAATCGTCAATCCGACAACCACCAACCGGATGATGGTCGGGTCTACATCCAAAAATTCTCCCAATCCACCGCAGATACCGCCAATCATACGTTGATTTCGAGACCGGTAAAGCCGTTTATTTTCTGACATGGTAATTCTCCTTTTATTTATGCATTTACGAAATAGTATACGGATTAGTCATAAAGAAGTTGCGGTAGTTTTTCGAAACCTCCACCCCGTTTTGACGTATACATTACAGAACAAATGAGGTGTCCTAATGAACGATTTTAATCCATGGATAAGAAGGTATTTCGAGGTGGAAATTCGACCGCAAACCTATCTAAATCTCGTTTACCTGTTACTCAGTTTTCCGTTAGGTGTACTCTATTTCATTTTCCTGATTACCGGAGTGAGCCTGGGATTGCCATTGGTGTTTCTCCTGGTGGGCGTAGCTATCCTCGCAGCGGTTTTTGCGGTCTCCTGGCAGATGGCCGCATTTGAACGCTCACTGGCAATTTCGCTTCTACACATCAAGATTCCACCCATGGCAAACGAGGCCAGTAAGTCCGATACATTCTTGCAGCGCGCCTGGAATATGCTTGTCAATCCAGTTACATGGAAAGGTTTGCTTTTCCTTCTCTGTAAATTCCCATTAGGCATCATCAATTTCGTATTGGTCATCAGCATCTTTGCACTAGTGTTGGTTATGATTGCTGCACCTTTTATGTATCCCTGGGCTACCTATGACCTTGGATTCACGGTCGTCAATTCCCTAACTGAAGCGCTGCTGGTAACCATCATCGGACTACTCTTAGCTCCTGCCGGATTGCACCTGCTCAACTTTTTGACCCGGATTCAAGGTGAGTTTGCCCGGGTGATGTTAGGGCAATCTGGATCTGTACCTGTTCAATAACCAGTGACTCAGGGTGAACAACGGCAACCTTTCCTGAGATTCGCAATTCAAACCCGCGCAAACTTAAAACTAGAATCGCAAACTCCAGGGGTTTGCTGTCTTTACGGCTGTGATATACTGGACATTACCCGTCAACATAACCCAATTTATTCTTATGCATGGAGTCCCGTATATGGCAGCCACATCTCATTTACCAATCAATCACAGCGATGTGCCCATCAGGCTTTTCAAATCGGATTTCCTGGAATTCTTCACGCATATCAGTCCGATTACCGTGCTCGTTATTTGGCTTCCCGTATCTTTATACTTTCTGATCAGTGCCATTCTCAACCAGCCTGTCGGAAAATCCTTTGCATACATACCTGCTGGTTTCATCCTGGGTCTATTTCTATGGACCTTTGCGGAATACACGTTACACCGTTTTGTGTTCCACTATCAGCCCAAAGGCGCATTGCAGGAAAGAATTGTTTTTCTATTTCACGGCATCCATCATGCCCAGCCTCAATGTAAAACCCGGCTTGTCATGCCGCCTATCGTAAGCATCCCCATGGCAGGACTCTTCTATGGGTTATTTATTCTGGTTTTTGCCAAGGCTCTTGGATTACCGCATTGGGTTTCTCCCACGTTTTCAGGTTTCATTCTCGGCTATCTTGCCTATGATATGACCCATTACGCTACCCATCACTTCGCCATGCGGTCGGGATATTGGAAATATATCAAGCGCTACCATATGCAACATCACTATAAGAGTCCCGATAAACGCTTTGGCGTCACATCTCCTGTATGGGACCTTGTCTTCAAGACTCGTCCAAGCATTTAATCGATATTTATTATTAGGAGCTGCTTGTGAAATATTACCTGGCAGAAATTCAATACCTCGTACCAACCGATCAACTGGACCCAATCGTCAGCCTTCACCGGGCTTTTCTCCAAACTGGATACGATCAGGAAGTCCTGCTCATTTCCGGACCCAAAGTGCCAAGGACTGGTGCATACCTGGTGGTTCGCAGTGAAGATATTGAATCCTTGCAGGCCTTTTTTGCAAATGATCCTTACCTGCAAAATAACCTTGTGAAATACACCTTCCAGGAATTCAATCCGGTTTTATTTCAACCGCGGATAAAAGACTGGGTAAAGACGAATTAATCCCCAAGAAGTCCTAAAACAAACCGACACTGGCAAGAAAACTGATGATCTGATCGGCGCCGTTCTCACCGGTGCGTTTTATGTTTGGCAAATTGGGGAGTTGATCCAGCTGCTGATGCCAACCATTGCTCTCAAATTCAACCTGCGTCAACTCAAATCCGGGAATATTTTTCTTTATGTAATCGACGAGCGGCGATGATTCGCGAAATGCCGGCCTTGAGATATATGCAAATGGAATCCCAGCCCAATATACTTCGCTAATTGTGCTATAGCCGACTTTTCCAGCCACGGCATCGCATGCCGCCACCAGGTCAGGGTGGAAATAGGGATGATGGTGAGGAAGCAGCAGCAAATTACCTGCCCATTCTTCTGATTCTGAGCCGCCGGGAACGATAAAAATCGTATCAGAATTTGCCGCCCTAAGATCTGTGGCGTCCAAGCGTTCTGGAATGCCGCCCAGGCTGACCAGGATGGCTTTTTGCGTATGAGATATGTGAAGGAGTTCCCGAATTGATGCCCGATTCAAGCGTGGTTTCCTGCTCACAGGCTGGGTGATAAGATCAGCTGCACCAGCCACACAAAAAGGTTGGGTCTTAATATGGTAGGTGGCCAACTTGAAAACATCAGCCAAATACTCGATTACCGGTTGAAAATCGTCCTTTCGGTCAGGATAACCGGCATAGATCCAATCCCAGGTAAAATTTTCAATTAACACAGAAGGCAAGTTGGCTCTGGCAGCTACTGCCAATCCAAGCGGCGAGATATCGCAGATGACAAACTTGCAAGCCAATGCCTGAAGATCGTTTGCTAATTTCCTCGCGGTTATCTCGGAAAACGGCAGAAATCGTTTCAGTTCTGCAAGGGTCGCATCCACATCCTCGTGGAAGGCGGTTTTTTGAACCAGGCCAATATCGCTTAAGGTGGAATGATAAAACCAATTGGACGGCAAGGAGTTCTGGAAAAACCATTCAGGTACGGTTGTGAACAAATGGAAATGCAAATCTGGCAGAACAGCTTGTGCAGCCTGAATAACAGCGCAGGCACGTGCGGCATGACCAAATCCATGCGGGGAGATAAAAAAGGCGATATTTTTGGCGTCTGGATTGCTGGATGACAATATTTTATTCAAATAGGTGTTCCTGCTATACTATGAAGAATCAGAATAAGGAGTTTCGATCATGAATTCGAGGCAAAACCGGATTAAGAGCGGAGTCCGCCGGCCAGATTCTGAACAATTACTCTTGCTATCTCTGGTCAGTTTTGCCTCGACCGTTATTATAACCCGGCTATTTCTTGACCTGACCGGCTATCCCCAGCTTGGAAACGGCCAATTACACATTGCACATGTTCTATGGGGCGGTTTACTCCTTTTCATTGCGGCGTTGCTGCCGTTAATCTTCCTTAACCAATGGGCGTTTACCCTGGGAGCTGTATTGAGCGGCGTGGGGGTTGGGCTTTTTATCGACGAGGTCGGAAAATTTATTACCCAATCGAACGATTATTTTTACCCACCTGCAGCTCCGATCATTTACGGCTTCTTTTTATTAACAGTTTTGGTTTTTTTTCAGGTCCGTAAGAACAAAAACCTTACCCCAAGAATCCGCATGTACCATTCATTCCATTTAATGGCGGAGATTTTGGATAATGATCTGGATGCGGATGAAAAGAAATCTTTACTAACTGACCTGAGTTCGGTTGCCCAGCAAAAACAGGATCCTGTGTTAGCTCATCTCGCTGATGAACTGCTGACCTATGTACAAAGCGATACTACTCCCGTGATTGATGTAACACCTGGCCTGTTTACCAGAATCAAGGATAAAATCCTGAAATTCCTAGAAAAGCTGTTTACACAGAAATTTACCCGGGTTGCATTAGTGGTGATGCTTGGGATATTAAGCCTGACAGCCATGATTGAAGTCATATCCTTGCTCATTTACCGGTTTGTGCCCGACTTCCGTTTACCAGTACCGCTCTATTTATCATTGGGCGAATATTCCGCCCAGTACAACATCAACTGGTTCCTATTTCGCATTGCTTTGCAATCCGCGGTAAGTATATTCAGTCTGGCTGCACTTGTCCTGATTTTCCTGGGCAAAGAACAGCGCGGCCTATTCTGGGCTCAAGTCGGATTGATCATCGGTTTAACCGGGCTTAACCTGATCGTTTTTTATCTTGATCAATTCTCAGCTGTGATCACCACCCTGTACCAATTTGTGATCGTTCTTTTGATTTCTTCCTACCGCCGGCGTTTCTTAGTGAAGAAGTCGACCAACCAGCCGTTGATGAATCTTGAAAAAATGCAACAGGTTTGAGTTTTACTTTGGGGGCTCTTTCTGATGTACAATCGGTCACGGCGGGAAAAAAGAATCGCCTGCATGAAATCGGAAAAGTGAGTGAGGATATAATTAATTATATTTTTCAAATTGTCATTATAATAGATCACATAAATAACAGATTTCCATTATCGCGTCATTTCTTCTTTACGCGGGACGGCTGACCTATAGGAGTGGTTTAATGGCTTTACCGGTTGACATTTTGAATCCAATCCATGAAAAATCCCCAAGAGGTTACTTTTACAACACGCCATCCGAGATTATCGATGTCCTGAGCGGCTTTATCCGCTCTGGTTTTGATAACAAGCAAAAAATCATTTGCCAATTACCCCATGCTCAACAACAAGAAACGATTCCATCAGCACTCTTGCCGCAAACTTGGTTAGATCATATGGTTTCGGACGGCCAGTTGGAATTTGTATCACCGCCATCTATTTGGATTCAATCAGACCAATTCATTCCAAACAAAATAAATAATTGGATCAACAATCAACAAATCACTGCCCAATCTCAGGGGTTCCATTCCATTCGAATCTGGCTTGATTTCACATGGATCTTGGCTTCTCAAAACAGCATTGAACAGGTCGCAAACTGGCTGTTGGACCTGTCCAAACAAAAGCCCGAAATGCTCCTTGTCTGTTCCTATAATCAGACATTGATTGAGCCAAATGATATATTGCAAATCCTGCCGGCACATGCCAGCCTAAATATTAATCAAATGGTCGTTGCAAATCCCGTTTACCAAATTCCCTTGCAATCGAATGGCGACCAGCCAGCAGATATACTCACGAGAATCAACGCCTACCTGCGAGACCGGTTTTTCGAGATACCAACAATTCGATCGCAATATGCCTATTTAGACACTTTGTATGCCAATATGCCTTATGGAATGGTTACAACAGGTTCAGACGGACTGATCAGATCGGTTAATTCAAGGGCATTATCGTCTCTAGGATATAGAAATTCCGAGGAGTTAACTTCCATTTCAATTGCCCAAATAATCTCCCCTTCTGACCGTGATCAAGTCACCCGCGACCTATTCGAGCTGATTTCGTCGGGCCAGAGCGAACGGCGACTGGAATGTAATTTATTAACCAAAGATGGCTTTCCGATACCGGTAGAATTACGCAGTCAAATAATTGAAATGCCGCAACCTTTTGGAACACAATTGATTTGTTATTTTAATGACATCACCCATCATTTTGAGATTGAACAGGCTTTGCGAAATAGCGAACAGCGTTATCGTTTCCTGGTTGAGTATCAGGGTGAAGGTGTGGTGATGATTGATTCGGAAACGAAAATCGATTTTATCAATGCCGCGGGCAGTACCCTCCTGGGAGGGACGCCAGAAAACATCATTGGAAATCCGATAACTGCCTTTATCCCAGATAATCAATTGGAAAGATTCCAGGATCAATCCAATTTACGGCGACAAGGAGTATCTTCATCTTACGAACTAACCATTCAAACCCTGGATAATTTTCGCCGCGAAGTATTGGTCACGGCAACCCCGCGGTACTCCATGGAAGGAAAATATAATGGTACCGTTGCGATTTTTCGGGATATAACAGAGCGCAAGCAGTTGGAAGAAAAATTGCGCTATCAAAGTACGCACGATACCATGACCAGCCTTTTCAACCGGGCATTTTTTGATGAAGCGGTTGAGAATTTCGATCCGGCAACCTCTCCAACAGCCAGCATAATCGTCGTTGATGTGGATGGGTTGAAAGTGGTCAACGATCAAGAAGGTCATAAAGCTGGCGATCAATTGCTTCGGAAAGTCGCAAAGATATTAAAGGAATCATTCCGGACAAAAGATTCGATTGCCAGAATTGGCGGCGATGAATTTGCCATTTTGTTGCAGGAAACCGATGAAGTTCAATTGAATCAAGCCATCATCAGGCTAAGGCATAATCTGGAACAGGCAAATGCCAGGCTTCCAGAGAGTGAACAAATCAGTTTTTCCATTGGCGGTGCCACAACCACGCCAACTCGGGGTCTTAACCAGGCCATGATGCTTGCCGATATGCGCATGTATCATCAAAAGCGACGGAAGAAAGCTAGCCACGGCAGCCAGTTATTGGAATAGTCGAGGAGATTCATGCAAAACCGTTTTCCTTTCGCACACACTTTTTCGATCGTTGCGCGCGATCCATCTACCGGCGAGCTGGGTGCTGCTGTCCAGTCCCATTGGTTCTCTGTGGGGAGTCTTGTGCCCTGGGGCGAAGGTGGCGTGGGTATCGTGGCAACCCAATCGATGGTTGAACCCAGTTATGGACCGCTTGGGCTTGGGATGATGCGAATTGGAAAAACGGCAAACGAAGCACTAACCGGTCTTTTAGCCGCGGATAGCGGGAAAGATGTACGGCAAGTAGCCATGGTGGATTGCAATGGCAATGTGGCGGTTCACACCGGCCAGCGCTGCATTCAATGCGCTGGTCACGAAATTGGCGAAAGTTTCTCGGTTCAGGCTAACATGATGCTAAATCCTAGCGTTTGGCCTGCCATGGCAGAAGCCTACCGAAATTCCCCCGGGTCGTTTGCCGAACGGTTGTTATCCTCTCTTGATGCTGGCCAGGCTGCTGGCGGTGATATTCGCGGCATGCAATCTGCAGCAATCCTGATCGTTGCGCCAGAAGATACCGGACGGTCATGGTCAAACCGTCTTATCGACCTTCGGGTTGAAGATCATTTGAACCCGCTGATTGAGTTGCGGCGGCTTCTGCGATTGCATCAGGCATACCAATCGATGAATAGTGGAGATGATTTCCTAGCTTCTGGAAACACCGTCTCCGCTTTAGAAGCCTATCAAAAAGCAGCCGAATTAGCGCCAGAGATTGCCGAATTGCCTTTTTGGCAGGCAGTTACACTTTTGGATTTGGGACAATTCGAAGCAGCTGCCAGGATCTTCAAAATTGTATTTACAGAATCGCCAAATTTGCGCATCCTGCTCGAACGTCTGCCAGCTGCCGGTTTGCTGAACTTTGACCAGGAAACGCTAAAAACAATCGTCACCACAAATTAACCTGACATTCCATCCATTGCTGGTCAAATCTTCTCACCGGAGCTCCCAAAACAAAACCCGTTCCGCGGTACAGGATTGAAACTATCCATTCTTCGGTTGGACGATACCGCCATTGCAGTAAGATAAACTCAGGTTGAAACCGTGCATACCTGTTTATTTACAATAATTCAGACAACAACCGAGGATCGGCAAGGAGATCAGCATGAGTAGCGATAATGTTCGTCACGAAGAGTACAAAGTGAACGGCGATGCCGTGGTAGCCAAAATTAGAGAATTGCTCCATCAAGGCAATATTCGCCGCATTGTGATTAAAAATGAACAAGGGCAAACGCTCATTGAAATTCCATTGACCATCGGCGTAGTCGGGGTTTTATTATTGCCCGTTTGGGCCGCGATCGGCGCCATTGCTGCGCTGGCAGTCAACCTCACCATCCTGGTTGAACGCGTTGACGGTACACAGGATGTGCCGAAAGAACCAATGGAAGAATAAATATCCATCATGATTGCCCGGGTAAGACCGGGCATTTTTCTGCTTGAATTAATAACACATTTGTTCTATAATTATAAAATGGAAATGCAATTTAAACTCGACTGCCTGACAGAGCATATGGCACTCGAATCCGATGGGGAGGCACCGCTTGCTGTAACGCATGCCTGTGAAATTCCCCAAAAAGAACCGCCGGGCATTGTGTACTCGGCGGCAGCTGGCGGTAAACGAGTAAAACTTCTAAAGACTCTTCTTACTTCCGCCTGCGAGCGAGATTGCCTATACTGCCCCTTTCGTGCGGGACGGGATTTCCGGCGTGAAACCATACAACCGGATGAATTAGGCAAAGCCTTCCTAAACATGCGTCAAGCAGGCCTGGCGGAGGGCCTTTTTCTCAGCTCAGGCATCGCCGGCGGGGGGATGAAAACTCAGGATCGGCTAATCGCCACGGCCGAAATTTTACGGCAGAAACTGGGCTATCGTGGTTACCTGCACCTTAAACTCATGCCCGGTTCTGAAAGAAGCCAGGTTGAACGGACCATGCAACTTGCTGACCGTATTTCAATCAACCTTGAGGCACCAAATGAACTCCGGCTTGGTAAATTGGCGCCTCACAAGGATTATTGGAAGGAATTATTCACCCCACTGCAATGGGCAGAAGAAATTCGACAGTCAACTCCTCAAAAGCTCGGCTGGAATGGCCGCTGGCCGTCAATAACCACCCAGTTTGTCGTCGGCGCTGCAGGCGAAACCGACGTTGAATTGCTCTCGACGTCCGAATTTCTCTTTCACAAATTACGCCTGGCACGAACCTATTTTTCAGCTTTTAACCCGGTCTCCGGCACGCCTCTTGAAAACCAACAACCTGAAAACCCAATGCGCCAATTTCGTTTGTACCAATCTGCTTTTTTATTGCGCGATTATGGCTACACGGTGGAAGATTTACAATTTGAAGCTGACGGTTTTTTGCCGCTGAGTCTAGACCCCAAAAAAGCCTGGGCGGAGCAAAACTTTAGTAACCAACCCCTTGAGATCAATAAGGCAGACCAGGCGCAACTCCTGAGAATCCCTGGCATTGGCCCCAAAGCAGCAGCGAAACTCCTTGCCGCAAACCAGCAGGGCAGCCTGCGGGATTTCTCGGATTTGAAAAGGATTGGAATCCCCCTCGACAAAGCTGCGCCTTACATCTTGATCAATGGGAAAGAACCTGCCCGACAACTGCCGTTGTGGTAAGATCGCTGCATGCCTTTAATTGAATCTATTGAGACGCCAGCCATACAAGTGTTGAAAGATGTCCATATTCCTTTTCAGATCTTTCAACATCTCACTAAAATTACTTCATTACAACAAGCCGCGGAAGAACGCGGCCAGGAACCTGACCAAATCATCCGCAGCATTTTATTCCGGCAATCAAATGAACAATTTATCATGGTATTAATGGCAGGCGAGCGGCAAATATCATGGAAAGCTCTGCGGTCTTATCTTGGAGAACGCCGCATTTCACTGGCAACCCCTCAAGAAGTTCTGGATCAAACAGGTTACGAAATTGGAGCAGTCACCCCATTTGGCTTAGCCCGTCCAATGCGAATAATCGCGGACCCCAGCGTATTTGCATATCCGGATATTTCGTTGGGTTCTGGGAGGAAGGGATATGCCATCATCATCGGATCCAACCTTTTGTCGGAGCTTATCCGGGATTTGGAAATTGCAACATTATCTTAGAAATTTTCACGCAATTCTTATGATCATCCCTTACCATTTCTATAAGTCAACTCATAATTGAGGTTATTGCATGGCAGGAAGCAAAAAGAGTAACGATACAAATAATGCAATTCCATTGATCCTCATCGCAGCAGGGATTGTTTTAATCATTATTGTCCTGATCTGGCAATTGTTTATGGCCCAATCCAATCCAGCACAGAGTGATGCAATTCAACCCACCGTTACCACGGAAATCCCTTATCCTGAGATCGCCCGGGCCAGTCTTAGTGACGCATATAGTGCCTTCCAAAATAAGTCGGCTGTTTTTATCGATGTGCGGTCCGTGGACAATTTCTCACAAAGCCACGTTGCCGGTGCAATCAATCTTCCTCTAGACCAACTCGAATCTCAAATTCCAAAAATGGATTTGCAGGCCTGGATTATTCCCTATTGCACCTGACCAGCAGAACAATCCAGCGCTCGTGCAGCGCGGCTTTTATTGGACGCAGGTTATACCCATGTGACGCCTCTCCTAGGCGGGTTCCAAAGTTGGGTGGCAGCTAATTATCCAGTTGTGCCTTAATCTGGGTAAAATGTATAGCAACCAGGGCAAGTGAATTCTGGTATAATTTTTTAGCTACAAGGATTCGTAAGTCAATGGTTCTGTGATTTTTCATGGAACCGCCCATTCCAGAACCACGTTCATCAATTGAATAAAGTGAACAGAGAAGAGACCAGTCAAGTACTGGCGCCGAAGGGGCAAACGTTTGGCAAGCCATTCCAAACGCGAATCTCTCAGGTAAAAAGGACCCTGTTTACATAACTTTTCTGGAAAGTCGGAAGACACCGAAGGGGCAAACCCATTGGGCGAATCTCTCAGGTCATTTACAGAAGGCGCGCACTATCTGGGTGCGTGCCTTTTCCAATCCACCCTATCCAGTCGGAGGAAAAAATGAATATCCCCAGTAATTTGAAATATACCAGTACAGACGAGTGGGTAAAAGTCGATGGAAACATCGCCACGATCGGTGTCACGGATCATGCTCAGGAACAACTCTCTGATGTTGTTTTCGTAGAGGTAACCGTGAGCGTTGGCGACAAAGTCACGAAGAAAACTACCTTTGCGACCGTTGAATCGGTAAAAGCCGCTGCAGATGTTAATCTACCTGTGTCCGGCAAGGTTGTTGCCGTCAATGAAGATCTTCCCCAGACGCCCGAATTGGTCAATACCGATCCCTATGGGAAAGCCTGGATGATCAAAATTGAAATGGAAAACCCGGCAGAGTTGGACAGCCTGATGGATGCCGCGGGTTACGAGAAACACACAAAGGAGTAAATAAAAAACATATGTTTACCCCACATACCGATGCCGACCGCGAGGAAATGCTGCGCGTAATTGGCGTTCGCAAATTGGACGACCTTTTTGCGGATGTTCCTGTTGCGCACCGCTTTCCCGCGCTTGATTTACCTCCCGCATATACCGAAATGGAAGCCCTCATGCAAATGGAGGAGTTGGCTGGTGCCAATGAAACCGCCCATGACATGGCTTGCTTCCTTGGCGCCGGTGCCTATTACCATTACACGCCTGCCGCCGTGGATGCCATCATCCGCCGGGGCGAGTTTTTGACAGCCTATACGCCATATCAACCGGAAGTATCCCAGGGCACGTTGCAGGCGATTTTTGAGTACCAGAGCCTGATCGCCAACCTGACTGGAATGGATGTCAGTAATGCATCCCATTATGATGGCGCCACGGCGACTGCCGAAGCGGCTGTAATGGCGTATTCGCATTTCCGCGGAAAACGCTCGCGTTTCATTTTGTCGCCAAGTCTCAATCCACAATACCGCGATGTCGTAAAGACTTATATGAGCGGTTATGAGCATGAATTGCTTGGGTGCGATTCGGAACCGCTGGGGAAACCGGATGACCTTGCATCGCTGCTCAATGACAACACGGCATTATTGGTGGTCCAGTACCCTGACTTCTTTGGCCGTGTTTTTGATTTCACGGCGTTGATCGAAAAGGCCCACGAGGTTGGCGCACTGGTTGCTGTCGCTGTTAATCCCATCGCTTTGGGCGTACTTAAAACGCCTGGCGCCATGGGAGCGGATATTGTTGTTGGAGAAGGCCAGTCATTAGGGATTCCACTTTCCTACGGCGGCCCGTACCTTGGCATATTTGCGACCAAGAAAGAATATGTGCGCAAAATCGCCGGCCGGCTGGTTGGCGAATCCATAGACGCAAAAGGCCGGCGCGGTTATGTGCTGACTCTTACAGCACGCGAACAACACATCCGCCGCGAAAAAGCGACTTCGAATATCTGCACCAACCAGGGTCTGATGGCGCTTGCAGCCACCGTTTACATGAGTTTTGTCGGAAAGAACGGTTTACGCCAGGTTGCAAATCTTTGTTATCAAAAGGCCCATTATGCAGCCCAACAAATCGCTAAAATTCCGGGATACGAGGTCAAGGCAGCAACGCCTTATTTCCACGAATTCATCGTCAAATGCCCCAAACCTGTTGAGGACATCAATCTCCATCTGCTCGATCACGGTATTCTAGGTGGTTACGATTTGGGCAAAGACTATCCGGCATTGAAAGGCCACATGCTTGTCGCCGTTACCGAAATGATCAGCAAGGACGATATCGATGCACTATGTGAAGTTTTGGCGGAGGTGAATCATGACTGAGCCTACGATTTATGATATTTCCTCTCCAGGCCGCATCGGTTTTCGTTACCCGGCTTGCGATGTGCCCGAAACGCCGCTACCGGCCGGTTTGACCCGCGACAATCTGCCCATGCCCGAAGTAGCCGAGCTGGATATCATCCGCCATTTCACCAATCTGTCACACCTCAACTATTCGATTGACGCAACCCTCTACCCCTTGGGCTCGTGCACGATGAAATACAACCCCAAGATCAACGAGGATGTTGCCCGCCTGGCTGGCTTTGCCTTCTCGCATCCTTTACAGCCAGTAGAGACCGTTCAGGGCAATCTGGCAATGATGTATGAATTGCAACTTTGGCTTGCAGAAATCTGCGGCATGGCCGCGGTGACATTGCAACCCTCCGCCGGCGCTCAAGGCGAATACACGGGTGTTTTGATTATCCGCGCCTACCACCAATCCCGCGGCGATACCAAACGCACCAAAATCATCATTCCTGACTCTGCCCATGGCACCAACCCTGCCACTTCAGCAATGAGCGGTTTCGAGGTCGTTGGAATCGCCACCGATCCCCACGGCAATGTAGATCTCGATGGCTTGAAAGCAATCCTGGATGACACAATTGCGGGGTTGATGTTGACCAACCCGAATACATTGGGTTTGTTCGACCAAAATGTCGAGGAAGTTGTCAGGCTGGTTCACCAGGCTGGCGGGCTGGTTTACGGCGACGGAGCCAATCTGAATGCACTATTGGGCATCGTCCGGCCAGGCGACATTGGCTTTGATATCATGCACTTCAACCTGCACAAAACCTTCTCGACTCCGCATGGCGGCGGCGGTCCAGGTTCTGGACCGGTCGGCGTTGCCAAGCATTTAGTGGAATTCTTGCCGACCCCGGTTGTAACCATCATCGAAGCTGGTGACGAAGAAATTCCTCCGTTGTACGGCTTCCATACGCCCGAAAAGACAATCGGCCGGATGAAATCATTCCATGGCCAATTTGGCATGATGGTCAGAGCCTATACCTACATCAGCATGCACGGCCCAGAAGGATTGCGCGATATTGCCAACTGCGCGGTATTAAACGCAAATTACCTTCTAGCACGTCTGCGGAATACTTACCATGTGCCTTTCGATCGAATTTGCATGCACGAATTCGTCATGGAAGGGCATCTTGCTGACGCGCCTGATGTTCATGCTCTGGATATCGCCAAACGCCTGATGGATTACGATTTCCATCCGCCGACCAACTACTTCCCGTTGATCGTGCATGAGGCATTGATGATCGAGCCAACCGAAACAGAGAACAAACAAACACTTGACCGGTTTGCCGATGTGCTCATCAAGATTGCAAACGAAGCAAAAACCACGCCGGAATTGTTGCACGATGCACCCCACAATGCGCCTGTTGGACGGCTTGACGAGGTTCGGGCAGCCAAGGAACTCGTGTTGTGCTGCTGGTTGCCTGATAAAATCTAAGCACCACCCATCGTTTTTGTAATTGAGAACCGCCACGATCTGGCGGTTCTCAATTTTGAAAGGTCGCCGAAAATATATTGACTTTTGTTTACATTGATCCATAATCTATTTGAAGGCGAATCATGAAAGAAAGGGGGTGAGTTGAATGCATTTCTATATCGCTGAAAAAGGTCAGGGCCTGGTCGAATATGCTTTAATCCTTGTTATGGTGGCTATTGTCGTGATTGTTATTCTGGCACTGCTCGGTCCAGCAATCGGCAAAGTGTTCAGCAACGTGATTGAGTTAATCTAAACCGCTTATTTATTGGAGAAGCGAGTAAATGCCAATTGGTCTCACCGATTGGCATTTTTCGTCTCGCAAATCAAAATTGACAAAAAGAATCGGAATAAGGTATACCCTGCTTTATCATGAGTTACAATAATTACAATGAATAATATTGAAATTAAGATACAGGATTTCTCGAAAAATCAGAACTTCCCTGGTACCGCCAATAACGAACTTGATGTAATCCTTCACCGGTTTGAGGAAATTCAGCGCATTCCGTCCCTTCTTTTCGGTTTCCTATTATTGGCTGTCGCATTTTTCATTTCCCGCTTGAACTGGCAATTTGCATTGGCACTATGGGGGTTTTTTCTTTCTGATTGGCTTTTATTGGACCTTCTTCCGCGATTTGGAAAATCATATGGCCCGGCAAAACCCACGATTGTTCTTCTGGCATTTGCACGCAGCCTGATATCTTTGCTTCCCGGATCAATCAGTTTTCCCCTTCAAATCCTGGGAACCGGATTGGTGATTTACGGTTTTTGGATCGAGCCGCATACAATTCGGGTGACCCGTCAATTCCTATCCACAAATAAATTAAAGCCTGAAACCCGGTTTCGCGTTCTCCATCTCGGCGATTTACATATAGAACGAATTACGCAACGCGAGATCCAGCTTAATGAATTGATCAGATCCCTTAATCCTGACATCATTCTCTTTTCAGGTGATTTCCTCAACCTCTCCTACCTGAAGGATGGCGAAGCAAAGCAGGATGTGCGTAAAGTCATTCAGGAGTGGAAAGCTCCTTTGGGAGTCTACGCGGTCACTGGCAGCCCGGCGGTCGATTTGGAAGAAGATATACCAGCGCTTTTAGAAGGATTGCCCATTCGCTGGATGCAGGGGGAAAGAATTAAAATCCAGATCGGTAATGATATTATTAACTTTGCCGGCCTGTCTTGTTCCCATAAACCGTTTGAAGATTTTCCACGTCTTCAAAAAATAATCCCGCAACAACCAGAGGAATTCACGATCCTGCTTTACCATAGTCCTGATCTGGCACCGCAAACTGCCGATCTCGGCATAGACCTCCAACTTTCTGGCCATACGCATGGCGGCCAGGTTCGCATCCCGTTATTTGGCGCTTTGATCACTGGATCTTTGTATGGACGGCGTTTTCAATCCGGCCGCTACCAGTTGCGCGACCTGGTGCTTTATATAACGCGCGGCATTGGCATGGAAGGCGCGGGTGCGCCGCGTGTGCGTTTCCTCTGCCCGCCAGAAATTATTCTATGGGAAATTGCAGGGACGTAGTCCCTGACACTGCTCACCGCCCTGGAGGCAAACTTGGACACCCCTTTTGTCGATCCAACCGTCACAATTAAACTTGAAATCACCTCCGAACCACTCGCTCCAAAAGACTTTCGTGTTGTTTTTAAACCTGCTCTCGAGAAACCAGCCTTCGGTGACCCAGGCGCGCAGGCAGGGGATGCATTCCTGGCTGACGCCACAATGGTGCTTGTTTCATTGGGAAAAGCCACCAAGCTTTCTCCCGATGCATTCCGCCAGGCGGGCGGCGGATTGGCCAAGTGGATCCGGGAGAATCATATCCAACAAATCCATCTGGATGTTGCCAGCCTGAACATTCTGGGCATTGCCGAGGATCTTCCCGCGGTTATTGAAGGTCTTTTATTGGGTTCATTCCGCTTCGACCGGTATAAAGAGAAGGATGAAGAGTCTGCAATCTGCAAATTGATTCTTCATAGTGAACAAATTGGCCCATTGGAAAAGATTGTCCAACGCAGTCAAAAGATTTGTGCGGCTGTAAATCTTTCGCGGGATTGGGCTCATGAACCTGCAAACATTATCAATCCGCTCACGCTGACTGAGCGTGCCAGTGCAATCGCAAAACAGTACAATCTGGGTTTCACTGTTTTGGATGAAAAGCAGTTGGATGCAATGGGCGCTGGCGCAATTGTGGCAGTCGGCAAAGCCAGTGCAACCCCTTCGCGCCTGATCATCCTCGAGTATCCAGGCAATAACCCGCCAGCCGGCACCAAACCGGTGGTGCTGGTCGGTAAAGCGCTGACCTTTGATACGGGCGGGTATTCCATCAAGGACACTACCAATATTCAGACCATGAAGTACGATAAATGCGGCGGATTAACAGTCATCGCCACGCTGCGTGCCGTGGCTGAATTAAAACTGGAAACGCCTGTCATCGGCATCATTGGTGCAGCAGAAAACATGATTTCCGGTGAAGCATACCGGCCGGATGACATCATCCGTTCACTTTCCGGAAAAACAATCGAAATTATTTCAACGGATGCGGAGGGCCGTCTGGTTCTGGCTGATTCGCTCACCTATGCTCAACAGAAATACCAGCCTCGCGCGATCATCGACCTTGCCACACTGACTGGCGGCGTTGTGGTTGCATTAGGACGAAATCGCGCAGGTTTGATGAGCAATGATGATCGGCTTGCCCAGCAGCTCTTCAATGCTGGCGAGCAGACCAGCGAAAAGCTCTGGCGCCTCCCTCTGGATGACGAATACTTCAAATTGATCAAAGGTGACGACGCTGACATTAAGAACAGCGGAGGCCGGGAAGGCCACGCGATTCTTGGCGGTATGTTCCTGAAGCAATTTATTAGCGAGGGTAATGCCTGGGCTCACCTCGATATTGCTGGCATGGCCGACAGTCCTAAAGACTTGCCCTATTGCCCCAAAGGCGGAACCGGTTTCGGCGTTCGGTTATTGATTCAATTCCTGGAAAACCTGGATTAGTTCCAAATAATAAAAATAATACCCTCCAGTTCATTCTGGAGGGTATTATTTAATGACTACACGAAATATTTACCCTAGTTTTGCCTTGACAAAGGGCAGCACCTGGTCGATTGCCTCAGTTAATTTCGAGGCATCTTTTCCACCGGCTTGAGCCAGTGTGGGCCGTCCGCCCCCGCTCCCTCCAATTACCTGGGCAGCAACCTTGGCCAACTCGCCAGCGTGTACCCCGCGCTTGACCAGGTCCTCCGTCACAGCGGCAATCAATACAGGATGGTCCTCGACTGCAGAACCCAGGACAATTACACCGGATGGATATCGGTCACGAAAACGATCGCACATCTGGCGTAAAGAATCCGCATCTGCGTTTGCCAGCACCGCAGACAGGACGGGAACGCCATTGATCAACGGTACCGAAGCAAGTTTCCTTTCAAATTCCAAAGCAACCAATTCCTGGCGCAGTTTTCCCACCTGCTTCCGCGATTTATCAAGCTCATTCACCAGCGTTTGGGTTTTTTCTGGCACCTCCTCAACCGCGGAGGTTAGCGTGGCTGCCACCTCTTTGAGTGCCTGGAAACGTCGTTGAACCAAATCATATGCAGATTGACCTGTAACTGCTTCGATCCGCCTTACCCCTGCCGCGGCACTGCCCTCGCTGGTGATCAAGAAAATGCCAATATCTCCCGTCTCATGAACATGCGTACCGCCGCACAACTCATATGAAAAAACATCCTGGTCGCCAATCGAAATCGTCCGCACCGTTTCGCCGTATTTCTCTCCAAAAAGTGCCATGGCGCCTTCCGCGATCGCTTGTTGCAAAGGTTTTACCACGGTCGTCAGATGGTAATTCTCCAGAATGGCACGATTAACCAGACTCTCGATCCGTTCCAGTTGTTCGGCGGAAACAGGTTCGGGATGGGTAAAATCAAAGCGCAGCCGGTCCGGCGCGACCAAAGAACCAGCCTGCCTGGCATGATCGCCTAAAACAGCATGCAATTCTGCGTGGAGCAAGTGCGTGGCAGAATGGTTGCGCATGATTGCCTTGCGCCGGGATTCATCCACCCGGGCTATGGCGGCATCTCCTGCGCGCGGAATTCCTTTCACGACTTCACCAACATGCACGATTACACCTGCCGCTGGCTTGCGCATATCGTCAACGCGAATTTCCCAGCGTGGCTCCTCCACAGAGACAACGGTTCCGGCATCAGACACCTGTCCGCCAGCTTCAACATAGAAGCTCGTTTTTGCCAGGAGGACTTCGACTTTTTCGCCGATTTGAACTGCATCCACATTTTCACCGTCGTGGAAAAGTGCCAACACTGGTGTTTCAACCTCAAGCCCGTTATAAGGATCGTACTCGACGCCTTTTGCAGGGATTTGACCTTGCCCAACCAGGTTCTCAAAAACAGTCCGGTATACATCCACATCCTCACCGCCCATTGAGCCAAAAGCCTTTCCAGCACCGGAAGCCAGGCGGTGCGCATCCATTGCAGCGCGGAAACCTTTATCATCCACATCCATGCCTTTTTCCCGGGCTACATCCCGCGATAATTCCAGCGGCAAGCCATGAGTTGCGTAAAGGTCGAACGCTTTTTGTCCGTCCATGACTGTCAGCCCTTTTTCAGTCATTTCAGCTAATAAATCATCCAGGTGGCTCATCCCTGCATCCACGGTCCGTTGGAAGCGTTGCTCCTCGCGTGTCAGGTTTGCGAGAATTGTGGCACGATTTCGGCGCAATTCGGGATAGGCCTCACCGTAATTATCAATTACGGTCTCGGCCACCTTTGCCAGGAAGGGTTCAATTAATCCCAACTTGCCGCCAAAACGCGCTGCGCGCCGGATAATCATGCGGCATACATAATTACGGCCAGTATTCCCAGGTACCACACCGTCAGCGATCAAGAATGTCGCCGCGCGGCAATGATCGGCGATCACGCGATATGGGATGATGTTGGCCACGCGTTCCTCTTCGGTCTGCCCGGCGATTCTGCGAACGGTATCCATCAAAGGCATGAAGAGGTCTGTACTGTAATTGGATGCCACTCCCTGGATTACGGATACAATCCGGTCCAGTCCCATCCCCGTATCAACATGCCTGGCTGGCAGGGGTTCGAGTTGTGAGGGCGATAACCGGTTGTACTGAATAAAGACCAGATTCCACAATTCAACAAAACGGGCGCAATCTCCGTTTACACGGCAGACATGTCCGGGAAGGCCCTGTTTATCGCAGTAATCAATGCCCCGGTCAATGCTAATTTCACTGCATGGTCCGCAAGGACCCGTTTCAGCCATTTCCCAAAAATTATCTTTTCGGCCAAAATAGAGAATATGGTCGGGATTGATTCCCGGCTGTTTGCGCCAATTCTCTGCCGCCTCTTCATCGGTAGGAATATCGCCCTTATCATCCTTGAAACAAGTTGCCCATAGCCTGTCCTTATCCAAACCGAATTCATCCGTCAATAACTGCCAAGCCCAGGAGATGGCTTCTTTTTTGTAATAATCGCCAAATGACCAGTTGCCAAGCATCTCAAAAAAGGTATGGTGGGTAACATCCCTGCCAACATCATCCAGATCATTATGTTTGCCAGCCACGCGCATGCATTTTTGCGAATTTGTCGCCCGCGAATATGGCCGGTGATCCGTTCCCAAGAATACATCTTTAAATTGAACCATTCCGGCATTCGTAAAAAGCAAAGTCTGATCTCCGCCGGGAACCAGGGATGAAGATGGAACAAAGGTATGGCCTTGTTCGATAAAAAAATTAATGAATGCTTGCCTGATTTCCGCACCAGTCAAATTTTTTTTCATTTACAGCGCTCCCTCGTTTTTCGATGGTTCGCCCATCTACTTATTTGTTTCGATGCACAAAAATTAATTATAAGCGATGAAATCGGATGAATCAACAAGTTCGGAATTAAGCAGATGCCCCCTTTCATTCAGAAAGGGGGCAAAGAACCTGACAGTTCAGGAAAATATCAGCGCGAAACTGCCAATTTCACCACTTTGCCATGGGCATCGAGTGTCACCCTGGCGTAATGCGTGTGCTGGCGGCGTGCAATCGGGACTGTCTTCGTTATTGTTACGACGTAATGGTCCGGGGTTTGCAAATTCTTTTTTCGGCCCTTATTTGTTTTTTCAACATTGTCCTGAACGGATTCGATGCCCGGTTTTTGCAGACTGACCTGAACCTGCGAGTTTTCCAGCCCGGGTAGGTAAGCCTCCACTGATTTCTTCGCGGAGGAAATCCATTCCGGTTGAATGGCACTAAGGGTCTCAACCGACATCGTTTGGTCTGTCACAGTCCGGATCGGAAGGTTGAATTTCATCCGTGGCGACTGTTTCGATTGGGTTGCCACGAGGTCGGCAGATGCCAGAGGATCGCCGTACAGGACGAAGGACAACAGCGTTTTTTGATCCTCGCCGTCCAAATAGCCCTGGCGGCGGTTCATTTCTCGAATCAGGTTGATTTTCGCCAACAAGAGCGCTTCACCGGCGGTGTAGCCCTCTTTTAATGACTTCCAAAACAGTTGTCCAAGGAGATCCGCCCCAACCAATGGAGCGCTGACTGAACCATAAGCGATGCTGGTCGATCCAACCATTCCGAGTACGCCAATCGAGAGAAAACGCAACGCAATCGATTGGGCTTCGCTCTTTCCAGCCACATGTCCACCGTAACAAGCTTCGCTGAACACCACGCTTGGCGCACGACCGTTTCGTTTCAGGTCATCAGCTGTCAATGCCACTGGGTAATCGGGTCCGCTGCCCACATCGCTGAGGTCGCGCTGACCGTACCATTCCGCCGTGTCTATCAACCCATGCAGGTTATAGTAATTTAAACGTGCCGATGTGAATTTCTTTGGGTTGATGCTGCCTGTAATTTCCGGCGGGGAGACCCGTACATCTTTTGGCGGTGCAACCGGCCGGAAAACGGCCACGGACGACCGCCTCCATGCCGCTGCCGAATAACCAAATCCGCCATTTTTCTTTCCAAAGGATCTTTGGTTACGCCACGATTGCCACGCACGGTAAAAAATTGTTTTCTTCCAACCTTTTGTCGCGACAATCCGCCTTTCATGAAATTGTAAACATTGCCGCATTTGCTGCAAAAGCAATCCAGCATCTGATCCCGCTTCGCCCGGGAGGCGCCCTACCAACCATTCAGCCACAAAGTAATTTGCATCTGTGGATGCATATGGATTATCCGATAAGACTTCACCATCCTGATCTTCCGTGGGGTTGGGCAATTTATGGAATGGCACGATTTGTTCGCCGCCAACGATCAACAATGCACCGATTCGTTCTCCGCGGGGCGCCAGCGCCCTGTCCAGGTCGGCCAAAGCAAGTTTCATTTTCCATGGGTCGTTGGTATCCAGCGCAGCTGTCCCATATTTGGCTGTGCACACCGGATCATCCGGCAAATAAGCAATCGCGCCCCAACCTGGCCGTCGGCGGATCACCTCCGCCAGGTGGTTCATCTCGCTCGCCAACACCTGGGCCGATTGCTCGCCATACTGGTTAACCATTCCCTGGCGGGAAGAGAGGACAACATAAACAGGAAAGCGGCCGTCCGATTGCCCGATGGCGGGTTTCTTGAGACGTTTGGCTAATTTTTCAAATTCGGCTTTGATATTGTGCAGATCTTTGATTTCGTCCGCATCCAACGCCTTTTTTTCCACCGATGTCGATACGTCCGTAAGGAAGGCCGCATTTGCGGGTGCATCTGGATTCACTGTTGCTGTAGACTGTCCCACTGGGAAAGTCATTTGCGTTCTCATTGGCAAATGGTTCATTCCCAACCTGGAGGCAACCTCGGAGGGTATCGGAAGGTCAAAACGCATCGTCAATTCATCCGGCCACAAGGGACGGTAAGCGTCAAAATCTCCCAACCAGTGCCGGGCGACCTGTCCGGTTGCGTCCCGGGTGACGCACTCATGGAGTAATGAGACAGCCGCCGCCTCTTCTCCGCTTTCCATCAGTTTTTCTGCATTGACATATTGAAATGCCAGGCAATCCGGCCAACGATCATGGTACATTCCAGCTAATTGGCGAACAGCCATCGTATCCTGCTCCACGCAGTTGATTTTCAAATGCAACAAATCAATCAGGGCAAGCCCGGAATCAACCACCAATGATTGGTGAATCAACTCTTCTGCTTCCTGATACTGTTTTTGTTGCAGCTTTAATAAACTTGCGCGTGCAAGCTCGCTCCATTCAGGTATTTTGACATTCGCATTGAGAGGGATATCGCCACCCAGGGCAAAGTTCGCTCCCCACCATGCCATAATGGTTTCATCGGCCGCGCTGCTTTTCACCTCGGCAAGAATCCGGTAAGATTCCTGGTCTTCCGGATCAATTTTGATTACTTTTTCCAGTACGGCTCTGGCCTGTTCGGCTTTTCCATCCTTATTCAAGGCCAGTGCAAACAACCGGCTGACCTCCAGGTCGCCAGGGTAGGCAGCCAACCAGGTAACAGCCGCCTGCCGGGCGAACTTGTCAGCATTGACTTCCAGAGCTGCTTTCAGAAGGCGCACCAGTTCAGAACGTGTCAGTAAAGAAGGATAAATGGGATTTTGATCTCTTAATGCCATGCCTGGGCCTCCTGAGAGTGTTGTACAAGATTCAATGCAATTACCGCACCAAGTTGCCGGCGAATATTCAAATCATTTGGCGCCAGTTCGGCTGCTTTGCGCAACATTGCTTCTGCCGATGAATAGTCTTTGGCTTCGCGAAGCGCAGACGCCGCCAGCACGTATGCACGTGTATCTCGAGGCGCAGCCTGGATAGCCTGTTGCAAAGTGAGAATTGCTTTTTCCTGTTCACGCCGGTCCAGATACGCCTTTCCAAGATCGAGGTATCCTTCAACATCGGCTGGGTTGAGTTGGACTGCCTCGCTTAGGTGGTAAACCGCCTGATCCAATTGACCGCCGTCAGCCTTGATTTTGCCCATCAGCAGATGTAAATTCGCCTGGCCAGGTTCCTGCCGCAATGCTTGCTGGGCCGATTTTTCGGCACCGGTTGCATCATTGCATTCATATTGGACGGTAGCCTGGAATGCCAGGATCCTGGCTTGGTTGCCGAATTTCTGAACAATTTCTTTGACAACTGGCAAGGCAGCTGGCGACCCGTAGATTTGCCGGATCAGCATGGCCCGTTCCAATTGGATGGATAATTCATCCGGCAGCATTTTAGACGCCTGCTCAAGGACTGCCAGCGCTTCAATCTGTTTGCCGCGTTTTTCGAGCAAATGGACATTGAAAACCACGACATCGGGGTTGGAATTATCTTGTGTGAGAGCCTTGTCGCTGATTTCCTGAGCAGCAGTCAAATTGCCCATTTGAATGAGAATTTCGCCTTGCAGTAACATTGCCTGCAGTGAACCAGGCTCGATCGCTGCTGCCCTTTGAGAGCACTGCAGGGCACGCTCAAGGTGATTTCCGCGCAAATGAGCTTCACCAAGAGCAAGCCAGGATTGAGGGTTCTTAACATCCAGCCGGCTGGCTGTCTCAAGCACATCAATTGCCTTGCCAAAATTGCGCTTTTCCAAATAGACTTTCCCTAAATTGAAGGCATATTCAGCCTTATCAGGCTGCAAGGTGAAGGCAGCATCCCAATGTTGCACTGCAGCGGTCGTATCGCCCAAAGTCATACTCAATTTTGCTAAATCAGCCCTCCAGGAAGGTTCGTCCGGCCAAAACTGCAGGGCGGATTGCCAGGCTTCCATCACTTCAGCAGGTTGATTGAGTTTTGAAAGAATTATGGCCCGCAAGGCATGATAGATCGGCTGGCGGGGTTCAACTTCAACAGCTTGTTGGGCAAATACCATGGCTTTTTCCAGGTCAGTATCCATGAACGCTACAGCAGCCTGTGCGAAAACATCGGGTTGTTCTTTTTCCTGTCCAGCGGCCTGGATCAGTGCTGGCAAATTACCATTCTTGGCTAGTGCGATGACCAGCGCCGAACGGTCAACCGGTGACCGGCCTTCCGTTATGATGCGTTGGTATTGTTCATCCTTCGATTGAAGGACCAACTTACCAATCTGACGTAATTCTGAAATGCTTGGAGAACCGCTGTATTGGCTTGCACTGAGTAAAGCATTTTCAAACAGCTCTCCAAGTTTTGCCTTTGCTCTGGGGCTGTGAGCGGTTGCGTGAACGGCTTCGCATAACCGGAATGCTTTCGCGCGCGTTACCAATCCCTTGGCGTACTGGTAGTGGCTGATGGCTTCATGCCCATAATCCAGGCGTGCTTTTTCAAAATACCGGTCAGCAAAATCCCAAAGAAACAAATCCTGCGCAGCCTGAGCCATCCATATGGAGGCATATTCTTTCAGGTCAAGCTGGTACAAGGATTGAAAGGGAGCATTTTCATTCAATACCACCGACGCCGGATTGTTATCCTTAGATTGTTCAGAGGTGAACAGTTTTCTGGCAGATTCATATTCGCCATTACGGGCCAATAAACGGATTTGAATTGCTTTCAACCGATGCTGCAATTCGCCATGCTCCTGAGCTGCATTGACCGCAGAGGAGACCTCTACCTCGTTCCCGCCATCCAACAGCAATTCCGAACGAATCGCCTGAAGAATCTGCCAGCACGCTTCAGCATCTTCATTAAGCAAGGATTCAGTCGCCTTCCGGTCAACCATCGACGTCAATTCCAACACATGATCGAATTGCAACTGGGAGTAAGCCAAATTGGTCATCAATAATCGGATTGATGGGTCATAGGGTTGAGAATCCAATGCTTTTTCTGCAAAACTTAGCGCCGAAGGAATATCATCCAGCTGCTTCAGGAGTATCGCCGAGCGGGCATACACTGCGGCGGGATTAAAATTCCCATCATCAGCAACAAACAGGCTCAGGTTGCTTTGCGCGGCCTGCTTTTCAGCAAGAGGCTTGTTTTCCATCAAGCGGGTGGCTTTTTCAAGGCATGCCAGTGCAGCCTGTTCGCGCCCTTGTTTTACCAACAAATCAGCTTGAAGGACGTGTAAGCGAATATTCTGTTCATCTGTTTGAACCGCTTGTTCTGCGTAACTCATCGCGCTTTGGAAATCGCCTGTTTGCTGGCTTAGGAACGCCAGGTCGCACAATAATCCAGGAGCGGGCACTTCAGCCAAAGATTCTACTTTCTTTAGGCAAGAAAGCGCTTGTGGATAACTCTTGAGTTGAATATGGATCCGGGCAGCTTGGATCAGTTCATTTTCGGTGACGTTTGGTACCTGTTCCAATTCAACCAGCAGCTTTTGAGCTTTCTCCAGTTGTCCTGAGGACAGGGCAAATTGAGCCTGTTTAAGCCATAAATCCCCTCGTTCAGGCGATAATTGCGCTGCGGTAGCTAAAGCATGTTGAGCTTCATCCAGCTTACCGATCCGTTCCATCAGTCCGGCATACCAGATGATATTATTCACCTGATCCGGTTCCAATTGCAGTGCTTGTTCGGCGGCATGGCAGGTTTCGCGGGTCAAATTGAGCTTGAAATACGTCTCCGCCAATAAATGCATTGCACCAAGGTCCTCAGGGTTGGCTTGCAGAACTTCCTGCAAGCAAGCCAGGGCTGTATCCAATTCATTTGCAGCCAGGGCTGCCGCGCCAAAACCAGCTTGAACCCGCGTGTGCAATGCAGGATCCTTATCGCCGCATTCATCCAACAATAACTGGTAGGCATCACAGGCTTGCCGATTCTGTCCGCGCAACCGTAAGATATCCGCCATCCACATGCGCGCGGAGAAGTCAGTCGGTTCGATCGCAAGAATCTTTTGCAGGGCCAGAGTTAACTTTTGCAGCAGAATTGGATCAAAATCGGCGGGCATGGCTGAGTAGAGTAAATCCGGATCCTGAACCTGCAACTGGATATATAAGCGAAGCCAATCGATTTGAGGTTTTTCTGCTTTGACGGCTACATCCAGAGATTCGATCGCCTTTACCCGGTTCCCCAAATCATTGAATGTGACTGCTTCGAGAAATGCCAGTTGCGGATCTTTCGGCCAGCGTTTCCGAGCCTCCGATAAGATCCGGACAGCTTCGCTCTGATGGCCAAGTTGCCGCAATGTATTTGCCAATTCAATGGTTACTGAGATGTCTTCAGGAGAAAGCCGGGCAGCCTGCCGGAGATTGGGCAAGGCATCCGTTAATAATCCTTGATCCAACAATGTACGGGCTAATTGAAAATGGACTTCCGAAGATTCGGGTACTGCCAAGACTGCAGCCCGCAAAGTTTCCAATGAGCGTTGTGAATCGCCCTTTAATTTTTGGGCTTCCGCCAATGCAACCCACGGTCGAGCAGAATCTGCACTGAGAAGCGTTGCCCGGCTCAGGTGGTCCATCGCCTCGTCCAAACGGCCCAACTTTACCAGCGCCTGCCCTTTTAGAGTATGAGCAATGCCGTGATCAGGTTGTGAGGCAAGCAACAAGTCGCTGATGTTAGCAGCAAGATTTGGCTCATCAGCTTGAATGGCGCAATTGGCTAATCCAACCTGATCTTCCTCTTTCGGATTCTCTTCATTGTCAAAAATGAAACGGCGTTGTGGCAAAGCCCGTGTCCAAAGCCTTTGATTTTCAAGTAAATGCGCAAACTCTCGGCGAAAATCCATATTTAACGGCTGTAACGAGACCACCATCTCAGCATAACCAATGGAACGGTCATCATCTCCGTCTTTTGCCGCTATTTGAGAATTGACACGCAACAATCCAATGTCATTCGGCCGGTCTTGCAGAAAAACTTCGCCGCAACGTTTTGCTTCTTTGATCAAATTAAGGGCAATAAGGGTTTGGAGAACCTGAACCGGATTCCCGACCTGATGATGACGCTGATTGAATGCCATGCTGAGTTTTGAGAATGACTCCTCAACGGCGCGGCTGGCAGTCTGGCAGGCTAAATCGATGTTTCCCCTGGCTGCCATTTGTTTTGCCAGATACAAAGACGAAACAAAGCCCGGTTCAGAATCGGTTGAAGGTAATTGAACATCCACCAACCCGGTTTCCTGAAGTACTTCAGCCCCGTACTCGACCAACTTGGTATCCTTACAGGCCGCCAAGGCTTTTTCGACTTTGGTTGCGGCAATATCGGATTTCTTTTCAGAATTTTCCAGATCTGCGCTCTGAATCTGTGCTTCAGCAAGACAATAAGCGAATAGATGCTGTGCCTTATCGAGTGCACTTGCTGACTGAAGTGACGCACCAGCAAAACGGTAAATGACCGCAGCCTGCTGCATTTTGGCTGCTTGCTCGAGAACCTTCTTTGTTTCGAACTGCGAGGGAGCAAATGGCTTTCTCAATTCATCCAGGGCTACCTGATTGGCCGCCAAAAGGATCCTTGCCATTTTTTCAACCAACTCGTAACGGCCCATCGAATTGATCTTTTCCAGCCACACTGTTTGTTGGTCCAATGGCAAATTGGTAATCAAATCAGTTATTGCCTTCGCCTGATCATTTTCTTCTGCGGGGTTGCCAAGCAAAATATGAATGCACCAACCCATCCCTTTCTTGGGGTTGTCGGTTAATAACGCCGCTAGAAGTTCATCACCATCTGAAATGATTTTATAAAGACACGAAAGCGCACATTTCCACACTTGTTCAATTCGGTCGGATGACAACTCGCCTTTAAGGGTCAGGTCATTGTTTATTCCAGCCCAGGAGCGCGTTTTCCGGCGGCGTTCGCGTAAAGCCAGTGCTAGTAACCCCGCTTCCCGAAGATCAATTGGATCACGGCCCGTGCGCAAGGTCTCCTCGAACACAGCCAGAGCCCGCCTCTGCAAATTTCCATCCAACACCGCCAAGGGTTCACGGCGTAGATTGTCTACTGAAACATCCGCACCAATTGCAAACAAAGCCAGGCTTGCCGGAGACCAGAGATCTGCGTCGCTTAAATTTGATTGCGCATGAACGAAACCCTCCAGATCCATTTGAGACAAAGCGCTCCATACAAGAGCGTCTTGCCGAAAGGCTGTCAGGGTCTGAGGAATTAAACTTGGGTTGCAGAATTTCTGGAGCGCGGATATGAGGGAATTTGTTTGCATTTGTGCTCCTAAAAGCGATACATTTAATTCATCTTAGTGAAGTTGGTAAACCAGACCGTAGGCAGCTGCCATCAGGCATAAGCCCACAATTATTAAGAAAGCGCCAATGCCAGCAGATGTTTTGACCAACTGGTTTAATGCATCAATGAGAGAAGAAGCGTTCCCAACCAGGCCGGAAACTTGATCAGAGATTCCTTTTTGAGCCAGTTTGGCAGTCTGAGTTGCAATTGCCTTGATTTCCTTTCCAATTACCCGGGAAACCAGGACATATATGCCGATCGCCATGACAATGATGCCTAATGCCAAAAGGCAACCAGCCATGGTCAAAACAAAATCATTAAAGGTCATTGAAAAAAACATCCCCGCCTCCTTGAGTAGAATCTCTGAGGACGAGGATGCAAGTTGTATGCCAGGGGATTGGGATCAGGCTTTTGGTTCGGCTTTGGCTACATCCGAAGGTAAGTCTGATAGCTCGATTGTTTCGCCGTCGCAAAACAGCATGGCCCGTTCAATTGCGTTGCTTAATTCCCGAATATTTCCAGGCCAATCATAGGCTGAAAGAGCTGCCAGGGCGCGCGGTGAAATGTTGGTCACATTGCTGCCTTGCCGGCCATTATAATGGCGGATAAAAAAACCAACCAATTCGGGAATGTCACCTTTGCGTTCCCGTAGTGGCGGTACATGAACATCCACCACTTTTAACCGATAATAAAGATCCTCACGAAAGAGCCCATCCTTCATCATCGCGGGCAACGGCCGATTGGACGCCGCGATGATTTGAACATCAATTTTTATCAAGCTGGTTCCACCAACGCGCCGGAAGGCACGTTCTTCAAGGACCCGCAGCAATTTGGCTTGTGTATCCAGTGGCATTGAAGAAATTTCATCCAAAAAAAGGACGCCCTGATCAGCCACTTCCATCAGGCCTAATTTTCTTTTATCAGCCCCGGTAAATGCCCCGGCCTCAAAACCAAATAATTCGGCTTCAAGCATGGTGTTTTGGATGGCCGCACAATTGATAGCAATGAAGGGTTTGCTGGAGCGCGGGCCGTTGGCATGGATAAAATTGGCTAATACTTCCTTGCCGCTTCCAGTTTCCCCGGTGATCAAAACAGAAACCGATTTTTCGGCTGCCTTTTGGGCGTGGTCCAATGCCTGATGCATGGCTGGGCTTTTTCCAACGATAAACTTGCCCTTTTGCTGCTGAGATTGGCGGATATGCTCAATTTCGCGCCGTAAGGCGACAACCTCGCCCGCACGCTCAATCGATTTTTCAAGCTGGTTTAGTTGAATTGGCTTGCTGAGAAAATCATGGGCGCCGTTTTTCATTGCGTCGACCGCCATGTCAATATCGCCGTAAGCAGTAATCAAAATAATGGGCGGACGCAAAGGCATGGCTGCGGTTTCGTATAACAGGTTTGGCCCATACCCATCGGGCAGCTGGACATCCAACAGAACGACATCGGCATCGCCGCGTTGAAGGCTGGCTCTGCCCTCAGCCAGGGTGGCAGCACCCTTCACCTCGTACCCTTTTGCGGTTAAGAATTGCCCAATATTCTCACGGGCATTGTCCTCATCATCTATGATCAGAATGGTCATCCCCATGATCAGACATCCTCGTTGGCAGGCAAATTTACAAAAAACATTGTACCACCTGGGAATGTATTTACAGTGATGCTGCCGCGGTGTGCGGTGACAATTCTTTTGGTAATGGCCAGACCTAACCCGGTACCCTGCGCCTTTGTGGTGACAAAGGGCTCAAATATATGCTCGCGCACCCGTTCTGGAATTCCTGGGCCGTCATCTGAAACAGTGACTTCAATTTGCGGACGGTTTCCGACGGCAGCCCCCTGCGAGACCTTTACTGCAATGGTACCTTCACCTCTTGTTGCCAATACGTCCACCGCATTGCTAATCAAATTTGTGAAGACCTGCTCCAACATACGCGTGTCACCATTGACCATTGCCTGGGGAAGGTCGCATTGATAAAAGGCCTTGACATTTACCCGGCTCATGCGCGGACGCCAGCGTTCGAGAATTCGTTGCAACAGACCGCCGACATCCATCAATTCAATTTTTGGTTCAATCGTCCTGGAAAATGACAAGACCGATTCCATCAGGTGGTTCAGCCGCTGACAGTCGTTTTCCATCCGGCTGATGACCTCCAAATTTGGATCATCGCTTGCCATCCGGCTGGTGACCAACTGAATTCCAGTTGAAATATTGTTGATCGGATTGCGAACTTCATGCGCAAAAATAGCGGTGAATTCCCCCAACAATGCACGTTGCTCCAATTGCTGACTATGCGCACGAATTTCTTCATGTTCACTTACGTCAGAGATAATAATTGCGATTGCCAGAGGGCGCTCTTCCCGCATGACTGGCAATATTTGAACCTGGGCTGGAAAAACCTGCCCGTTACGTCGATGCAGGGAAATACCGCTGATATTATGAGTCGGTTGTCCCTGACAGGCATTTTGCAATGCTGGAATGATCCGCTCCGAACCTATCAGGACGCTTTCCACGGGTTGATTCTTGACTTCCCAGTCACCATATCCCAAAAGCCATTCTGCAGCCGGGTTGATATCGGCAACCAACAATTCCGGGGTTACAACGATGATCCCGTCTTGAACCGATTCGACAATCGAACTTTGAACCGAGAGTTCCTTTTCAAGGCTATAGGCTTTTTGTTTTAACTCTTCCACCAGGAGGAAATAATTATGGGCAGAGGTTAAATAGGCGGCAAAAAGCTTGATGGCCTGAGTCAAACTTTGCAAAGGCTGTCTTACCCGATCGCTAACAACTAGTAATCCAACCTGGGCTCTGGCGTTGCCCAACGGACATGTACCAAGATAGGCCAGGTTTTGCATTCGGGCGGCGACGTGCAATTCGGTTTGAACTCGTTTTCCAGGAACCCAAAGTTGAACTTCACCCAAACGAATGAGATCGGATGAAGGAATTCGTTCCGGCAAGAAAACCTCGTCCTCCGTGGTCGCAATTTTGAGCAACTCGGGAAGGCTGCTTTCCGCGTGGTAAACACACACAGCTTCAGCACCAAGCAATGTCCGTAAGGTGCCAATAGTCCAGTTAACCGCCTCCTCGAAATTATCCATTTCATTCAGTGAGGCAATTTCCGTAACGGCTCGAAGCCACACGCCCTGGCTGCGAGGGTCGGACTGGTAGTAATCCTCAGGCGTTTGCAACTCCAAAATTGCCAGTTGTTCACTGCCCTCAACATTCTGAATCCGCGCCATCACCGTCATGGGCGGCCGGCTGCTGCGCATGATGGTTATTTCGGTCGGAGAACCCGCTTGAATCTTATCGATCCCGCCCTCTGGGAAAATCGCGTCCACTGACCTTCCAGATACATCCATCAGGGGAAAAGCGGAAATTTTCATGAAAGCGCTGTTGGCCGCAATTATGGTGCGGGAGCGCAGATCAATCACTAATGTGGGGTCGTCATGGTGGTTCAACAACCCCCAAAACAGGTTTTGTGCTTCAACATCCAATAATTTCCCGGGCCACTGTTGTTTGCGTGAATTTAATGGGGATATCGGTGTCATGGGAGACGTTCAGTTGGCATGGCGAAGATGCGCGGGCAAAATGCCTTCCATGGCGCGGTATTTTGCCACAGTTCGGCGGGCGACGATAAAGCCGCGTTCCGACAACAATTCAGCCAGGTCAGAATCACTAAGCGGCTTGGTTTCCTGATCGATGAAATCGCGCAAGACAGTGCGGACGTTTAAACTTCGATCGAAAAAGGAAGAAAGCGGAATGATCCGGCGGTTGGGAAGTTGAACGCTCTTTCCGGAAACCG
Organism: uncultured Longilinea sp.; assembly: GCA_964536805.1. Classification (GTDB taxonomy): domain Bacteria; phylum Chloroflexota; class Anaerolineae; order Anaerolineales; family Anaerolineaceae; genus Longilinea. The sequence continues at coordinate 18,943 of CAZHYQ010000001.1, read as the reverse complement.
CCCGTGAAATGGTCGATTCATGGACTTCCAATTCTTCAGATAACCGCGCCCTGGTAAAAGGTTTGAGGTGCTTTTCACCTTGAAGAATATAGTCTTTTTGCAGCATGACCAGCCGGTACATCATTCGCTGCATGGTGTGATTGCGCTGCTGCAAACACTTGACAAACAGAGAAGCCCGGTCCAAATCGCTGCGCATGTTATCCCGGGTGTTCACGTCGGTTTGCGCCAGGGCTTGCTTAAACATTGGATTGACGCGCAGCATCCCGGCCAGCGGCATGATAATTTCAACCACAAGTGCGTTTTTTTCATCGCCATTCAGATGGCTGATAATGATATCGGGGTGATGGTATACCTGTTCGGTTGAAGCGGAAGGCGAGCGCATGTCGCCCCAATGAGACCGGGCTGGAAAAGGATTCAAGTTTTCGCTGATGAAATGAGCGGCCTGCTGAATCTTCGCTTGGCATGCCCCCAGCAATCTGGCGAGTTCGCCAAACTGATGGCGGCTGAGTAAATCCATCCCCTCTGAAACAATCCGGCAGGCTAATTCAGGGACGTTTCCCTGTTCCCTTAAATTATCCAACTGGACAAGCAAAGCCTCCTTCGGGTCTTTCGAGCCAACACCGATCGGATCGGCCCGTTGAATGATCGCTCTTACTGCTTCAACTTGTGGCAAGCTGACATGCAGATAACGGGCAATATCCAGGGTGGTCGTTGTCATGAAGCCATCTTCATCAAGATGCGTTAATAAGAAGGCAGCAATAGCCCTCTGTGCCGGTTCAAGATCTGCCGCAATCTGCTTTAATACATACGTCGGCAGATCATCCGTCATTTGGGATATCGGTTCCTCGGGATAATCTTCCGGACTTCGATCCGAGTGGGAATAAAAATCATCCCGGGGGGAAACAAATACCACTGGCTCTTCATTCGAATTAACCGATGGCCGGCTGCAGATTGGGCAAATACCACCGCTTTCGATAGGCCGATGGCAAACCGGGCAGCGCCGTTCTTCCACCAATTCCAGCGCCGGGTTTGCTGCCAGTTCAGATTCGATCTGCTGGTGCAATTCTTCGCCAGTCAGCGTCAACAGCGCCATTGTTTGCGCAAGATGAGCCGTTGTTGCAGGTCGCGTGGTGTGAAACTGAACTTGGAACATATCAATCCCCTTATCGGATAAGTATAGCTGGTAACCTCGTAAGGTGCAAGTTCTATGCCAGCGGTTTTTCCTGGCAAAATGGTAGAATTGTTTACAACATCATGGAAACCATTACGAGTGATCTCATTGTCGTCGGTGGCGGTCTGGCAGGTTGCGAGGCCGCGTGGCAGGCTGCTTCCCGTGATTTGGCCGTGACGCTTTATGAAATGCGCCCGCGATTAACCACAGGCGCCCACAACACTTCCCAACTCGCCGAATTGGTGTGTTCCAATTCTTTGGGCTCCACCCTTTTGGACCGCCCATCGGGATTATTGTTGGAAGAATTGCGGCGGTTGGGTTCGTTTCTTGTGAATTGTGCCGAACAATCCGCGCTGCCGGCGGGAGGGGCCTTGGCCGTTGACCGTGAGGGTTTTGCCGCACTCGTCACCAACGCAATTAGCAATCATCCGAAAATAAAGGTGATTCGCGAAGAATATGCCTTCATTCCCAACCAGCCTGCCATTATTGCTTCCGGGCCATTAACTTCACCAAAAATGGCCGCCAGCATTCAACAACTGACAGGACAGGAGCATCTCTTCTTTTTTGATGCCATTGCACCCATTGTGTTTGCAGATTCAATCAACATGGAAGTTGCTTTTCGCGGTTCGCGTTATCAAAACGACCGGGAAGGCGCAGGAGATTATATTAATTGTCCGATGACTTCAGAACAGTATTCCGTTTTCGTCGAACAATTGCTCATTGCTGATCGGATTCGCTTGCGCGATTTCGAAACTGATATCCGGGAAGGAATTCGCGCAGGTGGACAGGGATTCTTCGAAGGTTGCCTGCCGATTGAAGTTTTGGCCGAACGCGGCGGGGATACGCTATCCTTCGGTCCCATGCGTCCAATAGGGTTACGCAACGTTCGCAAACCGGCTAGCAGGGTTCATGCTGTGCTCCAACTGCGTCAGGATGACCTGGCTGGCAGCCTGTATAACCTGGTGGGCTGTCAGACAAATCTCACATTTTCCGAGCAGCGCCGAGTTTTTCGACTGGTTCCCGGCCTGGAGAAGGCCGAATTTGCCCGTTACGGTCAAATGCATCGCAACACATATATCGCCTCGCCGCGCCTGCTCTTACCCACCCTGCAATCGCGGGATTATCCCGATTTGTTTTTCGCCGGCCAGATCACCGGCGTAGAAGGATATATGGGCAATATCGCAACCGGCTGGTTGGCAGGAGTAAATGCGGTTGAAGTATTGAATGGTAGACCGCCCATCACGTTACCTGAGACAACCATGCTTGGCGCCCTCTGCCACTACATTAGCCATGCCAATCTGGCGAATTTTCAACCCATGAAAGCGAATTTCGGTATTATGCCGCCTGTTCAATTTCCCAAAGCTGGCAGACGCGAACGCGCCCTCCAATTTACAGAGCGAGCATTGAATGCCCTCAATCCATTCATCGCGCGAGTTCAAAAACAAACCTCGAGGTGAAACTCATGAAGCAAAATCGCTATCTACGCCCGGCTTTAGTGGTGCTGGTCATTCTTGCCCTGGCCTCTATTCTTTATTTCTCATACAGGAAAAAGGTAGCCCAGTTTGACGGACAGCGTGCATATCAGGACGTTCTGACTCAAATGGCGTTTGGACCTCGCACGCCAGGATCCAGCTCGCATGATCAAACCGTTTCATGGTTGGTGGCTGAATTGAAGAAAGCGGGTTGGAACACTGAAGTACAAGAATTGGAATACCAGGGACAGCCTGTTCGCAATGTAATTGCCAAGAAAGGCAGCGGAGCTCCCTGGATTATTTTGGGAGCGCATTACGATTCGCGCCTGGCTGCGGATCAGGATAAGGATCCAGTTCTAAGCTCGTTACCCGTGCCGGGGGCAAATGACGGAGCATCGGGGGTGGCAGTGTTACTGGAAATGGCGCGTGTCCTCCCAGATAAAATGGATAAAGCCAAACAAGTCTGGCTGGTGTTTTTTGATAGCGAAGACCAGGGTAATTTGGATGGATGGGACTGGATTTTCGGCTCGCGCGCTTTTGTCGAGCAGTTGAGCGGTCAACCTGATGCAATGGTACTCCTGGATATGATTGGTGATTCTGACCTGAACATTTATCAGGAACAAAATTCGGACCCAAAGTTAACCACGCAAATCTGGCAAACGGCAGCTGGCCTTGGTTACCAAAACCAATTCATTCAGAAAGCCAAATTCCGCATGTTGGATGATCATATTCCCTTTATTCAAAAAGGCATCCCGGCAGTGGACTTGATCGATTTTGATTATCCTTACTGGCACACCAGCCAGGATACAGTCGACAAGGTCTCGGCAGCAAGCCTGGAAATCGTCGGAAAGACATTGCTGGCATGGCTAATTGCCCCCTAGACGGTTGGCAAAATCGTTTTCATAGCGTACACTTTAAAAATAACTACTTTGAGTCAGGTTACTCATCACCCACGGACGGAATACCCGGAATTATCCGGGCCTGACCGGGGCAAGTATGGAGAGCACAAGAATTACCACCGGAAACAAATCAAAACCGAAAAGAGAGAAATCAACAAATTATGACTTCTTCAGAACCCATCTTCCACCCTGCCGACCGCATAGCCTCTTTCAAACCCTATTTTTTTGCTGCGTTATCCCAAAAAATAAACAGCTTAAAGGCAAAGAATGTCGATGTCATCCGTATCGACATGGGCTCGCCGGACTTACCCCCCGCCAAATTCATTGTCGACGCGCTTGAAAAATCCGCCCGGCGAAGCGATACGCACGGTTATGCGCCGAATGGCGGCACCCCAGCCTTTCGCGAAGCCATCGCGGCCTATTATCAAAACCGCTTTGGCGTAAAACTGGAAGCAAAAACCGAAACACTTACTTTGATTGGGTCAAAAGAGGGTTTATTCAACCTTTCCCAGGTATTGCTCAATCCAAGCGATGTAGTCATTGTCCCGGATCCAGGCTATCCTGTTTACAGCGCCTCTGGCATAATCGCCGGCGCCGAAATATATTACACGCCGCTGCTAAAAGAAAACGGATTTCTGCCGGATCTTGATACCATCCCGCCTGAAATTCTGCAACGTGCGAAATTCATCTGGTTGAATTACCCCAACAACCCAACCGGGGCAATCGCCCCATTTGCCTTCCTTGAAAAGGCGATCTCGTTTGGTCGAAAGAATCATATTCTGATTGCCCATGATGCGCCTTATGTCGATGTGTGCTTCGATGGTTACCGGGCACCCAGCATCCTGCAAGTACCCGGCGCCAAGGATGTAGCCATTGAATTTAACTCCCTTTCCAAAGCATACAATATGGCCGGTTGGCGTTTAGGTATGGCTGTTGGGAATGCACAGGTGATCAATTACCTGCATACCTATAAAAGCCAGGTCGATACTTCACACTTTCAACCCATCATGGATGCTGGCATCGCCGCCCTGACAGGGGATCAAACCTGGCTGGATGAACGAAATCGGATTTACCAACAGCGCCGCGATATCGTCGTTTCGGGCCTCAAGCAGGCAGGTTTCCAGGTCGATATTCCGCCAGCCGCAATTTACGTGTGGGCGCATTTGCCGGCAGGTTATTCGGATTCGATCAATTTCTGCGACCGTTTGTTGGAAGAAACAGGCGTCAGCATGACGCCGGGAATTGTTTACGGCAAGTTTGGCGAAGGATACATCCGCATTTCCCTGGGAACAGCCACGGATCGCATTCAAAAGGCTATGGAAAGGCTGGTCAGTTGGATTCAGAAATAAAACAGGAGCTGCATGAAAAAAAGAATTCCTGAACCAACCGCTGCGCCAATCGAACGGGCATTCCTGGTTGGCGTGGAAGTCAAAAGTCAACCGGCGCTACTTGCGCTGGAAGATTCTCTTAGCGAATTATCGCTTCTATGTGAAACAGCCGGACTCGAGGTCGTTGGCGAGACTAAACAGCGCCTGGATTCTCCGCATCCGAATACCTACATAGGATCTGGAAAAGTCGAAGAGATCCGGCTTTTGGTTGAAGAAACATTGTCAAATGTGGTTGTTTTTGACACCGAACTTTCTCCAACCCACCAGCGCGAGCTGGAGGAGAAATTAGGTGATAACGTTCGCGTTCTGGACCGCACAGCCGTAATCCTGGACATCTTTTCGCAACATGCCAATACCCGCGAAGGCATCCTCCAGGTTGAACTCGCACAGTATGAATACCGCTTGCCAAGGCTGACGCGCGCCTGGACCCATCTGGCCCGCCAGGCCGGCGGAGGAGCCGGACGGACTGGCAGCGTGGGCGGCGTTGGATTGCGCGGACCCGGCGAAACCCAACTGGAGGTCGACCGGCGCGAGATTCACCGCCGGATCACTTCGCTCAAAAAGGAATTGGATAATGTGCGTGCCCACCGCGGCCGCCATCGTGACCAGCGCCGCCGAACCCAAATTCCGATTATTGCATTGGTTGGCTACACGAATTCAGGGAAATCAACCCTTCTGAACCATTTATCCAACGCGGACGTTTATGTGGCGGACCAGCTCTTTGCCACCCTTGACCCAACCACCCGGCGGGTTGAATTACCGGGCGGTCATTGGGTGCTGATGACGGACACGGTCGGGTTTATTCAAAAACTGCCCACCCAATTGATTGCTGCTTTTCGCGCCACCCTGGAAGAAATAGCGGAAGCCGATCTGCTGATTCACGTGGTCGACATCACCCATCCGAATGCCCACAGCCAGTGGCAGGCGGTCAAGGAAACGCTCGCGGCTATCGACGCAGGGAATATTCCCGTCATCACTGCATTAAACAAAATTGACCGAATTTCCAACAAAGATGACATTGAACGGATCGCCGCAGAGTATGAGGATGCCATTGCAGTATCGGCATTGAAAGGCATTTCAATATCCAACCTGCTAAGTTCCATTGAACGCGAATTGTTTGAAACTTTTGTGGATGTGACGGTCTATTTGCCCTTCCAGGAAGGACAACTCATTTCGCTGTTTCACGAACAAGGTCGGATTGAGAGCAGCGAGGATACCCGCAGCGGAGTTACCATTCGCGGCAGCCTCCCCGGCCGCCTCATTACCCGCTTCCAGCCCTTCTTTGAACGGCCAAAACCTGCTGAAGATTAATTTCCACCAGGTTCATCAATTTTATTAAACCCAGAGCTGCGCCTGACCCTAATCACAAAGCAGGATATCTTTGGGATTGCCAGCCCTGGCAAGGAACGCGCGCTTTCGCAAGAATCACTTAACAGAAAACGGGCTGCGTTTGCAGCCCGTTACCTGTAAAAATCAATTAAAATTACTTGGTTTTCTTTTCTTTTTCGACACTGATCACTTCGCGGCCCTGATAGTGACCGCAATTCGGGCAAACCGTGTGCGGCAATCGCATTTCACCGCATTGGCTGCATTGAACCAGGTTAATTGCCTGCAGTGCATCATGTGACCTGCGGCGATCGCGACGACCCTTGGATAATTTCCGTTTTGGAAGAGGAACCATGCCAAACTCCTGTATCTGATTGCCAGCCGGCAAAACTTAGCTATTGAATAAGCCGTCGAATTATATACGCAGCGCAACCGTATGTCAAGGCTAAATTCAACTCTCAAAACCTGGTTAACAGAACAAATAGCCCGTTGCTATTCCATCCTCGTCCGCTGGCTTTATACAACTTTTGCCTGGGCGTACGACCTGGTTGCAGCGTCCGTTTCGCTTGGAAGGTGGCAGAAATGGATTTTGGCAATCCTTCCGCCAACCTTGGCAGCCCCGGTTCTAGAAATTGGATTTGGCCCGGGTCACTTACTGGAAGCGTTGAAGCAAATTGACCCGAATGTGTACGGCATCGATATCAGCCGGCAAATGTGCTTGCTCACAAGTAAACGGCTGCGAAAAATAGGTCTTGATCCAAAAATTTCAAGGGCGAGTTCCGAAGGAATTCCATTTGCATCGCAATGCTTTTCAACCATTTTTTCTACCTTTCCAGCCCCATACATTTTTTCGGAGGCCACCGCAAGAGAAATAAACCGGATCTTAAAACCAGGAGGCGTTTTCGTTATGCTTCTTTCCGTCCACATGACAGGCTCATCCTTACAAGAGGGGCTGATGCGCTCACTTTTTCGATGGACGATTTCACAACCCATAAATCAACAGGTAATCGACACCTTATTTACAGCAATGGCAAATGCAGGCCTTTCACCCAGCGTCGATATCATTCCATTTGGAAATGACGAACTGGCTACTATTAAAATGTTAAAAAGGCAGCTTTCTAATTCAGAGAATTTGAGATAAAATTCTTTCCATGGAAATTCAGATTGCCGTCGCAAAAACCAACAAATACGCCATGGCAGAAAGTGGCGATACGCTGGAAGTAGTGGAACGGCCGAATGGCGGGGTATCCGTCGTTCTGGCAGATGGACAGACTTCCGGTAAAGCCGCAAAGATTATTTCCACAATGGTTGTTCGGAAAGTGATTGCCCTTCTGGCCGAAGGAGTGCGAGACGGCGCTGCCGCCAGGGCGGCTTCAGACTACCTGTTTACAGAGCGCGGCGGCCGCATTACGGCCACATTAAACATCCTTTCAGCCGATCTTCAAACCGGTACGCTTGTCATCTCACGAAACAACCCGACTCCAATTTTTATCGCCCGCGATGAAAAAATTGAATGTTTGGCCGGAGAAAGTGCTTCCATTGGCACATCCCGAAACATCCGGCCTGCGATTATTGAAATACCGCTTGAGATTGGATTAACCGTGGTTCTTTACACCGACGGTGTCTGGAATTCGGGCGATCAATACGGCGTACACCTCGATGTATGTACCATGTTGGAGGCTACGCTGGAAGAACAAGAACCGCTTGCGCAAGAAATAGCGGATATGCTCTTGGGCCAGGCAATCCGGCTGGATCACGGCCGCCCAAATGACGATATGAGCGTGGTGGTACTGCGGGTAATATCAAATGCTGAAGAACAGATCCGCCGCATGTCGGTGCGTTTACCCGTTCCCATAACGTCGCCCTTCAATCAATGAGCCCGGCGAGAAATCCATTTTTAACCCGTAAATTCCGCGCCGACTGGCGCGATTTGAAACACAAATTTCAATGAATACTGATGCCCCCGATCCGCTCATAGGACTGGTCGGTGTGTGCGCCTCCGGAAAAAGTACAATCACGGCACTTCTCCGCGCAACTGGCATCCGGGCGAAACCGATTGCACAGGAACACTCTTATGTTGCCGATATGTGGCAACGCTTAACCCGGCCGGAAATCCTGATCTTCTTGGATGCATCTTATTCAGAGACAATTGCCCGGCGAAGATTAAATTGGACCGAAGCGGAATACCTCGAACAGCATCGTCGCCTTGCCCATGCCAGACGTCATGCGAATCTTTATATTTTTACAGACGGGCTCTCCCCAGACGCTGTCATCCAACAAATTATTTTGTATCGCAGCATCTGGCTGTCAAATTCAGAGCAAAAGATGTAGACGGAAATTGTTTATCCCTACTCAGCTTAATCCAACGAGAGTATAATCGTACATTGCGCCAGCCAGGGCTGGCATTTGCATGAATCGGAGGCCTCTCTCGAATGAGTCGACGTTATGTTTACATCATCGTAATTTTTGTGCTCCTCGCCGTTTCATTGTGGGCATGTTTCACAACTACCGGCATCGGCGGCTTTCAACCCAAAACGGTTTTGGGGTTGGATTTGCGCGGTGGTTTACAAGTAATCCTCAACGCCAAGGTTGCTGAAGGCGTCACGGTTACCCGTCAGGAGTTGGAGGATGCCAAATCCATCCTGGAAAACCGCGCAAACGCATTGGGTGTCAGCGAAGTAAACTTCCAGGTAGCAGGCGATAACAGCATCGTCGGCGAATTCCCGGGGGTTACGGATCCAAAGGCTGTCATCGATACCATCCGCCAGGTGGGTTTGCTTGAGTTTGTGGACTTCGGCACAGCGGATCAGAATGCTTTAATGGGTAAGACTGTCATCACGGATGAAGGCGCTGCAGCCACAGTACAACCTACTCCTGAGGCTCAGGCTACCCCATCCACCGATGTTACGCCCACCGCTGAACCTGGCATTACTGAAAAGGTCTGGCATACCGTAATGAACGGCCGCGACCTTAAAGAGGTTGGCGTTGTACCGGTGCCCAATTCAGCCTATTACGAGATTTCTTTTGTGTTATCGGATGCCGGTAAAAAAATATTTAGCGATTACACCAGTGCCAACGTTGGCAAGGTCCTTGGGATCGTCCTGGACAAAAAAGTCATCTCTGCACCCAGCATCCAAAATGCAATTCCGGACGGCCAGGGAGTGATCACGGGCAAATTCACTCGTGAGGAAGCCAATAATCTGGCGGTCCAAATGCGGTACGGCTCTTTGCCCATCCCCTTGGAAGTTGTTCAAACCCGTTTGATCGGCCCGACGCTTGGCGTCGACTCGCTCAACAAGAGTCTCATCGCCTATGTCATCGGCTTCGCTATTGTCATGCTCTTCATGGCGATCTATTACCGGGTTCCAGGTTTGGTTGCGGATCTGGCAATTTTGACCTACGCGGTTATTGCATTTGCTATTTTCCGATCCATACCCATCACGCTGTCGCTTTCGGGTATTGCCGGCTTTATGTTAAGCACAGGCTCGGCACTGGATGCCAATATCCTTAGTTTCGAACGCATGAAGGAAGAATTACGCTCGGGTCGGACGGTTGCTCAAGCCATTGAACTGGGATGGAAACGGGCATGGCCCTCCATCCGAGACTCCAACATTGCAGCACTCATCACCAGCGCTATTCTCTTCTGGTTCGGCTCGACTTTCGGTGCCAGCATCGTTAAGGGTTTTGCGTTGACGTTGGCCTTAGGCGTGATTATTTCAGTCTTCACCGCCATTTTTGTTACCCGCACCTTCCTCGGGGTGGTCATGTCCTGGATCAAAGACCCGGAAAAACGCCCCAGTCTGTTTGGACTCTAAAAAGGAACCGGATATGCTCGACATTCTCGGAAAACGCTATTACTTTTTTCTGCTCTCGCTGCTAATCATAGTTCCGGGCTTGATTGTCCTGGCAATCCATGGTTTGCCTTTGGCAGTGGACTTTAAAGGTGGTTCGTTGCTGGAAGTTCAATTTTCCAGTACGACGCTCCCATCGACTGAAGACATCGTTCGCCTATATGAAGCCAACGGAATAAACGAAGTCTACGTCCAGCGCACCTCGCTCGTTCAGGGGCAACCGGAAGATTCGCTAATTATCCGTTCGCCCTTCATGGACGACACCACGCGTAGCACCATTGTGGAAAACATTAAGACGCAATTCAATGAGCCCAACCTTGCCATTACACGGTTTGAGAGTGTTGGCCCATCCATTGCGGCGGCGGTTGCACAACGCGCCTCGTTGGCAGTGGCTGTAGCTGCTCTGGCCGTCATTATTTACATCACGCTGGCCTTCCGCGGGGTACCGCATGCTTTCCGCTATGGGATTTGCGCCATTATAGCCATGATCCACGATATTCTGGTGGTCATCAGCCTGACAGCCATTGGCGGCCAGTTATTCGGCTGGCAGGTCGATTCGTTGTACCTGACGGCGCTGTTAACGGTTATCGGTTTCTCCACCCAGGATAAAATCGTGGTGTTTGACCGCATCCGCGAAAACAGCGCCTTCCTGCGCAAATTACCTTTCGAAAAATTGGCCAATCACTCCATCGTGCAGACCCTGCAGCGCTCCATTAACACCCAGTTGATGACGGTGGAATTCATGCTGCTGGCGCTTGCCCTCTTTGGCGGAATTACGCTGCGCGAATTTGCCGTCATTCTGCTGGTCGGTTTGTTTAGCGGTACCTATTCCTCCATCTTCATCGCGGCACCGCTGCTGGTGATCTGGGAGAATAAAGAATGGCGAACCTGGTTCCGCCGTCAAACTCCCAAAACAGCTTAGCGGACTCCCTGATTAGGTAAATAAAGTCCTACTCGTATGCGCGAGTAGGACTTATTTATGCTGCCATAATTTTCAACAGGCTTTGGATGATGATTAGCCTTTTTGATAACAAATCTCAGTGGCGGAAACCAGCACTTCCGGTAAAATAAACATCGCTGCTTGATGATTTTCACTCGGGAGCGGTAATTCAACTATTCTTAATTTCTAAAAGAGGAATCGATGCGTAAAGAAGTCGTTCTCATCACAGGCGCAAATGGCGAAATTGGACACGGTTTGATCACCCACCTGGGCGAACAAGGAAATGTCAGTATCGTGGCCCTAGATGTTAGCCCTTTGGATGAGTCATTAAAAAAGTACTGCGAACGTTTCATTTTAGGCGATATTCTGGATACGATGATACTTGGCCGGCTGGTGGTTGAATTCGAAATCCGAACCATTTACCACCTCGCCTCCATCCTCTCAACGAAGGCCGAATATAATCCTGAAACGGCGCATAAAATCAATGTGGAAGGTACCTTGAATCTGCTGCGCCTTGCCGTGGAACAGGCAGCCTGGCAGGGCCGGACGGTGAAATTCATTTACCCCAGCTCAATCGCCGTTTACGGCATACCCGATCTACAAACAAAAGAGTCAGCAGGTAAGGTGAAGGAGAGTGATTTTCTGCAGCCGACCACGATGTACGGATGCAATAAGTTGTATTGCGAACATCTTGGCCGCTATTATTCCTCCTACTACCGCCAGCTGGCGGCAGACCGCAGCGCGAATACCATTGATTTTCGGTGCATCCGCTTCCCGGGACTTGTGAGCGCTGTAACCATCCCAACCGGCGGAACCAGTGATTATGGTCCTGAAATGCTCCATCACGCGGCACAAAACCTGCACTATGATTGCTTTGTGAGACCTGATACCCGTCTGCCATTCATGGTTATGCCGGATGCGATCAAATCCATGCTTCAGTTGGAAGCTGCACCTGCCGAAGCGATTACGCAACGCGTCTATAATGTCACCAGCTTTAGTCCAACTGCCCAGGAATTTTACGATATCATCCTGAAGGCATTTCCCAAGGCGGATGTTTCCTTCAAGCCGCATCTGAACCGTCAAAGAATCGTCGATACCTGGCCAGGCGATGTGGACGATTCGGCTGCCCGAAAAGATTGGAACTGGGCACCCGATTTCGATCAAACCCGGTCTTTTAACGAATACTTGATTCCAGCCATTCGTCAACGCTATACCGTCAAATAAAAACCACGCAACGTTAGATTTCTCTACTCCAGGGAGGACATATGACAGAACCGGCATCATCACCGCTTTACAGCGTCGCAGACGATGAAAAAGTGGCAGCCGTCATGCTTTATACAGCCTACGCGATCATTTGGGGTGAGGTTGTTGTCAAGCAAGTCATTCGTGTGAGTACCTGGCTGCGCACCAATGTAGCACCAAGCAAGCTCGTACTCTTCAATGCCAAAATGGTATTGACAACCACTACCGGAAGCATTCAGCCGGTTGCTTTTCACGAGATGGTCGTTCCGACGAGCGAGGTCAGAGCCTACCACCTCATCCCACCCGCCACCGATCCTGTGGATTATGATGTCACTGAGCCAAACCGCATCATGCTTCCGGTATCCGTTATGATCGGATCTTCACGAATCAACGGCAAAATCCGCATTACCCAGAACAGCAATCTGCAGAAGTATCTCGATGTCACCCACGAGAGTTTTACCTCAATTTATGACGCTGAAATTTCAAATTCATTGCTGCCTGTCCTTGGAACATTGAAAGTGCCTTACCTGCAAGTCCGGCAGGAAACCAGTATTTTCGCAAACTAAATGCTGAATGAGGGTAAAATACACCAGCCGTGTTTCTCATTGCGGCTGGTGTATTCGATTCTTGTAGTTTTGTAATTGCAGATCGAAGATCATAAAAAAACTTTCCAGGTGACGAAAATGAACCAAAAAAATTCCGAAACCCAAACCCCAATTCCATCTAAAGCGGAAACCCGCCAACTTCTTGAGATCCTCATTCACTCGCTTTACACCGACCGCGAAGTCTTTTTACGAGAGTTAATTTCAAACGCATCCGATGCGCTTACGCGCTTAAATTATGAAATGCTTACCAGCCGCGACATCCAAAATCCGGAACTGGAATTAGGCATCTGGATTACCGCCGACCCAGACACAAAAACCCTTACCATTCGAGATACCGGAATTGGTATGAACGCGGCTGAATTAAGCGAGAATCTTGGCACCATTGCACACTCGGGCGCGCGTGCGTTTTTGGAAGCTGCCAAGTCTGAAACGGCAAAGTTGGAGGATATCATCGGTCAGTTTGGGGTAGGTTTCTATTCTGCATTCATGGTCGCCGAGTGGATCCAGGTAATATCGCGCTCCTATAAACCCGATGAAAAGGCTGCGGTATGGTTTTCAACCGGCTCCGACACCTTCACGGTCAGCCAAAGCGAAAAGGATGAACGCGGAAGTGAAGTTACTCTACGCCTTAAAGACGAATTTGTGGAATACTGCCAGATAGATCGCATCAAAGCAGTGATTAAACGCCATTCCGATTTTGTGCCTTTCCCAATTTATGTGGGCGAAAAACTGGAACAAGCCAACCAACTGACGGCTCTCTGGCGTCAGCAGCCGCGTCAGGTTCAGGAAGAACAATACCTTGAGTATTACCGCCAGTTGACGCTCGAATTCGAGCCGCCCCTAACCTGGCTTCACCTCAACGTTGATGCCCCGGTTCAAGTCTACGCTTTGCTGTTTGTTCCGGCGTCTGCCGAGCCTGGAATTCTGTCAACACGGAAATCGGACGGATTGCATTTATATTCCCGCAAGGTCATGATTCAGGAGTATTGCAAAGACCTCCTGCCCGAATATTTACGCTTTATGGCTGGCGTCGTTGATTCAGAGGATCTTCCCTTGAATGTCTCCAGGGAAACGATTCAATCGACCCGAACGATGGAGCAATTGAAAAAACTGCTTACATCGAAACTGCTCGACCACTTTGAAACCCTTTCAAAGGACAAGCAGGATGCCTACACGAAGTTTTGGATTAATTATGGCCGGTACCTGAAGGAAGGAATTGCCAACCCGGCCGAAAATTCAGAACCCATCTTACCATTGCTCCGGTTTCACTCCATGAAACATGCACAGGAATGGATTAGTTTTGACCAATACCTCGAGAATGTACCGGACCAGGATGTAATTTACTACCTGTTAAGCGACAACGAAACAGCCGCCGTCCGAAGCCCTCACCTGGAAGCATTCCGGCAGCGCGGAATCGATGTACTGTTTCTTACGGATCCAATCGATTCCTTTGTTTTGCTGAACCTGGCAGAATATAAATCCCACAAACTGGCAAATGCTGCCACATCCGACTTACCGGCTTCCAAAGGCAATGCAGACGTTACGAATGAACCAAAGACACCTGCCACAACGCCGCAATCGGATGCTATTCTAAACCGGTTTCGCACAACCCTGGGTGACAAAATTAGCGAAGCCCGCATCAGCAACCGGTTGGTTGAATCCCCGATCCGGCTAACCCAACCAAAAGACGGACCAAGCGCAGAAATCCAAAGGGTCTATCGGCTGCTTCAAAAGGATCTGGAAACCCCGAAACCAGTCGTTGAAATCAATTTAAACCATCCGATCATTCAAGCATTAGCGGAGCTTGCCGAAGAAAACCCGATTTCCGCTTTGATTATTGACCAGGTTTTTGCCAACGCTCAAATCATGGAAGGATTGCCGGTGGAACCGGCGGGGATGATCGATCGGGTACAACAGATCATGCTTAAGGCGCTCAAGGAAGGAAACAAGGTGCATGATGAATAAACCAAGAGTATTCGTAACCCGAATGATTCACGAACCTGCCCTGGAAAGAATTCGTGCCGCGGCCGACACCGAGGTCTGGCCAATCAACTCTCCACCGCCAAAGGGTCTTCTACTGGAGCAAGCCGCCAAGGTTGACGGCCTGCTTACCCTTCTGACGGATCCGATCGATGCAGAAGTAATTCTCGCAGGACGTGGAAAACTGAAGGTCATCAGCCAGATGGCTGTAGGTTTTGATAATATCGACATCAAAACTGCCACCGCAAATAAATTACCTGTCGGCAACACCCCTGGGGTGCTGACGGAAACGACGGCGGACATGACCTGGGCGTTAATCATGGCCACTGCCCGTCGAATTACGGAAGCCGACCGCCAGGTCAGGCAAGGCATCTGGCAACCATGGGGACCGCACGTTCTAACCGGCACAGACGTATTCGGCGCCACATTGGGAATCATCGGTTTTGGCCGCATCGGCCAGGCCGTTGCCAGGCGGGCAAAAGGTTTCAATATGCGCATCCTCTATTCCGATCTCAAGCGAATTCCTGAAGCTGAAAAAGAGCTTGGCGCCACCTATGTTGACATGAATGAATTATTGACCGAAGCCGATTTTGTTTCTGTGCACAGTTTTTTGTCGCCCGAAAATTATCACATGATCGGCAAGACCGAATTTGAGAAAATGAAACCAGGCGCCATTCTAATCAATGCGGCCCGCGGCGGTCTGGTGGATGCCAATGCACTCATCGATGCATTACAGAACGGTCACATTTCTGCCGCTGGGTTGGACGTGTTTGAGCCGGAACCGATTCCGTCTGACAACCCTCTCCTCAGTATGGAAAATGTCATCATTCTCCCCCACATTGCCAGCGCCAGCAAACAAACCAGATTGCGCATGGCGATGATTGCTGCCGAAAACCTGATCGCCGGTGTAAAGGGAGAACGCTTGCCGTATTGCGCAAATCCGTCGGTTTATGACTGATCATCCGTTTTACCGATCAGTAAACCCATTATTCGTCACGTTTTGACGCCGTTTACCAAAATTTAGGACGAAAATACCAGAGAATTGAGGACTTTTGTTTTGGCAGAAGTGTTTAAAATTGATGTGCAACATGATCGATGTGAGTGAACATTCCTACGGCAGAATGTGGATTGAATGCGGATTTCCTTTGGGTTATCAAGCACGCCAGACCCCCAATTATAGGGCCAGTCCCCTCCCACAGATGGTTTTCTTTGGGAGGGTTTTTGTGTCCTCAAAGAGATCCTGATCAATCAAGGCCAGTGGAACTAAAAATAACGGCGAGCAAGGTATACTTACCTTTTTCAGCCATTAATCAATGATCAAACCCTCAATTAAGGAGAATACGATATGGACCAAACTGCTTTACGCGCCCTTCTTCGCCCAAAAACGATTGCCGTAATTGGCGCTTCCGCAACACCGGGCAAAATCGGCTTTACCGTTATGGATAACCTGATCAAGTCAGGTTATGAGGGTACCATTTACCCGATCAACACATCAGCCGCCGAAATTCTTGGATTGAAAGCTTACCCGAGCGTGTTAAATGTCGAAGGTCCTATCGATGCTGCAGTCATCACGGTTCCGGCCAAATTTGTCCCCGGCGTGACCGAAGAATGCGGCAAAAAAGGCATCAAGGGATTAATCATTATCGCCTCTGGATTTAGCGAGGTTGGCAATCGCGAATTGGAAGATCAGGTGGTCGGCATTGCCAAACAATACGGCGTCCGCATTTTGGGACCGAACATCGTAGGCACCATGTCGAATTCCGATAAGCTGAATGCCTCTTTTGCTCCTTTCCTGCCGCTGCCTGGTAAATCGGCATTGATTTCGCAATCTGGCGCTTTGCTGATCGCCCTGGATGCCGCCAGCTTTACCCGCCGTGTTGGTTTCGACAAAATGTTCTCAATCGGTAATATGTCGGATGTCAACTTCGCGGACATCATCAATGTCCTGGACGACGATCCCAACACCACCTGCGTGTCCCTGTACATCGAAGGGTTCAAAGACGGCCGTGAATTCATGGAAGCCAGCCGGAATTCCTCCAAACCCATCGTGGCATTAAAAGCCGGCGTTTCGGCGCATGGTGCAGCAGCCGCGGCATCTCATACGGGATCGTTGGCTGGTGCGGCAAAAGTTTACGGTGCCGCGTTCCAACAATGCGGCGTGATTCAAGCCTCTGACCTCAATAACCTGTTCGACCGCACACAGGCGCTTTCGTTACAGCCGCCCATGAAGGGTGACAACCTGGTCATCATCACCAATGGCGGCGGTGTCGGCGTCCTTGCAACCGATGCAGCCGAAAAATACGGCATCCCGTTGAAATTTGTTCCGGCCGATGTTCAGGCCGAGCTCAAAAAACACATGCCCGATTTCGGATCGGCAAAAAACCCGGTGGACCTGACCGGCATGGCAGGCCTCGAGTGGTATGCCGATTGCATTCGATTCTCTCTGGCGCATCCATGGACAGATGGCCTGGTGGTTCTGTATTGCGAAACTGCCATGACTGATCCGATGGAAATTGCCAAGGGCATCAAACAAGCACACGATGAAGCCGGTGCAAAGCAAAATCCGATTACGGTTTCCTTCGTCGGTGGCGAGCGATCGGAGAAAGCCATGCAGTGGTTGATTGAAAACGGCATTCCCGCTTACGGGGCTCCCGATGTGGCAGTGAATGCCATGGCCGCTCTGCGCGACTATGCCCGCATGAAGGCCATGATCAATGAAACCATGGCCTGCGATTTTCAGGTCGATCGCGCTTCAGCTTTGGAAGTGATTCGCCGGGCTCGCGTTGACGGCCGCGGTGCTCTGACTGAAATCGAAGCCAAGCAGGTCTTTACGGCCTACGGCCTGCCCACCACCGCCACCTTCCTGGCGAAGACTGAAGACGAAGCTGTCAGCCTGGCGAAAAAGATTGGTTTCCCGGTCGTGATGAAAATCGTTTCGCCCGAAATCCTGCACAAATCGGATGCCGGCGGCGTAAAGGTCAACATTAAGGACGAAGCATCTGTCCGCGAAGCATTCAAGACGATCCTTGCCAATGCAAAGGCTTACAATGCCGATGCCAACATCCACGGCATCGCCATTCAGGAAATGGCACCCTGGGGTACTGAGATCATCCTTGGATCCGTCAATGACGCCACTTTTGGCCCGACCATGATGTTTGGCCTGGGCGGCATTTTTGTCGAAGTCCTCAAGGACGTAACCTTCCGGGTTGCGCCAGTCTCCAATGGACAGGCGTTGCGCATGCTCGGTGAAATTCGCGGCGCACCCATTCTGGCGGGTGTCCGCGGCGAAAAGCCGCGCGACCGCCAGGCGATGGCCGATACCATCTGCCGCTATTCATCCATGATCGTAGACCTGGCCGATGAAATCAGCGAGTCGGACGCCAACCCCGTTCTTGTCTACGAAGAGGGCAAGGGCATCAAAGTAGTCGATGCCCGCATCATTCTGAAGAAGAAGTAAATTGTTCGGAAATTTGTAAAAAGAGGTGCGGCATCAAATCCGCACCTCTTTTTTATGATTCGCGCTGCAATTTCACCCACGCCCCCACCCAGGGAGTCCCCAGGCGGTTGCGGGCAGGCAAAGTTACTTTCACCAGCTTTTGACCAATTTGTGCTGACAGCATGGCGACCGTTGCCCAATCTTCCGCTAGGATCGCCTTATGCATCGATTGCCCTAAACGGTCTGACCATTCCCAATCAAGGCGAAAACGGTCGGCTTTTACCCAGTAACCCCGCTTTTCCCAGGCGACCACGGATGTTTCAACGGTTTGATTGATTTCCAATAATGCCAGTGAGATATACGCGGCCAGATCGTGCGCGACTTCATTTGGTTCGTTTTGGCGCATTAATTCGCGCAGCGCCAGTACCACCGACCGGCTCAATTGGTTCCGTTCCTTACCTGCGCTGTCAGGATTGAAGACTCGGCTCAATGAAATCCTCCATAATGGCTGTACAAATATGGAGCGATTATAAACGATGTTGACTTGGTTTTCCCTTGCGCTTATAATCTCACAGGTTCGGGGAATTGCTGGAATTGGCAGACAGGCATGACTTAGGATCATGTGCCGAAAGG